>NZ_JBALFV010000084.1:0-80638 GCF_036916735.1 Nostoc sp. | reverse complement strand
GTACCTCAACACAACTTTGAAGTACCTCAACACAACTTTGAAGTACCTCAACACAACTTTGAAGTACCTCAACACAACTTTGAAGTACCTCAACACAACTTTGAAGTACCTCAACATAACTTTGAAGTACCTCAACACAACTTTGAAGTACCTCAACACAACTTTGAAGTACCTCAACATGACTTTGAGGTATCTGTTGCTTATTTAATGTTACTTTTTTGACAATTTAAATAAATGCCTCAGTACAATCCACTAAAAATATAATGGTCGATCTTAATTTGCTTTAATTTTTCCGAATTATTTCTCAGAGAAGTTTATTGTTGCATTGGCTAGAGTACATGCAGTAATCCTATAACTTCCTTCAGGAGCGCATTTTATGGCACGACTAAAACGCAGTTCACCCACTCTAGAAAAGGCTCTCCGTCGAATTGCAGGAATGCGATCGATTAGCCCGACGCTAGAATTTGGCAACGGATTAAATTTGACAAACTACGACAGCCACATCCAAAACTTGCAAACCCAGCTATCAACCTACAACACTTTACTCTCTAGCATAGATGAAATGGCAGGTCGCCTCTCTCTAATTGAAGAAGAATTGGGCGGCTATTCTGAAAAGATGTTAATGAGTGTGGGAACGCATTATGGCAAAGACAGTTTGCAATATGTCCAGGCGGGAGGCAAGTCACGCAAGAAATTATCACGCCGTTCGAGCAACACCCAATCCTCATCTGAGAGTTAAATTAAATCAGTCAAAAGAGGCAAGGGAGCAGGGGGCAGGGGGACTCGGGGCCCCCACGTTAGCGAAGCGGGGCGAAGCCCAGTGGGGATTGGGGGAGAGGGGGCAGGGGGCAGGGATGGAATATTTTTTTAATTGGAAGTCCCCCACTCCCTATCCTGGCTTATGATCCAAACGAGTCGCTTGCTCTAGGGCGGCTTTTTCTTTGGCTCGGCGGGCATAGGATTGTAATTGGGTGCGATCGCAAGCTGTGAAAATACTCAGGTTTTCTAAGGTAATCCCCCGCATTAACATTTCTACGCGCCAGGTTTGTTGTGCTTGGACGATCACTGGTGTTTGTCCTTGGGGAGTTAATAGCCCTTCACTCCATACTTGCCAACGTGTCTCAAGCTCTGATTCTGAGATGGGTGTACCTGTTTCATTCAGAAACATCGCTGTTTGAGCATCTTTACGACTTTTCAGCCATTTGATTAAGGGATTATTGGTAAAAGAACCGTAGCGTTTGCCCAAAATCCACTGATTCACAGGGACTTGACGGACAAATCCGGGGATTGTGATTTGCAGGAAGTGCCCTTGAGTATCGTAGATTTGGTGCGATCGCTCCAAGCTAATTATTTCTGTGGCGGATAACCCAGCCCCAAATAATACGTAAGCCAAGGCATAATCTCGTACTCCAAATTTTTTAGACTGTTGCAGAATTTCGTGAACTAAACTAGCTGGCAAATCAGCTACTTCTGTGGTGGTGAACCCGCCTTGTAAGGAATTTATTGCTGATTCTGCTGAGGGTGACATGGCTCCATGTAAAAACAACTCCACCAAATTTTCGAGAAAATCATTCCGATCCTCCCAAAGTTCGTGAAATTCGCTGGTGAACTCAATTACTGCATATCCCAAAATCATCCCGTTGAGCAAACTTGCTAATTTTTCTGCGGGTAAATAGGTATTTAGGTGTCCTTGCTGGATTACAGTAGCTAAATACTGAGCTACATAACGGTTTGCTTCAGTTACTCCCCTACCTAGTGCGCGGCGATTTTCTGCCGGGAATTGGTCGGCTTCACCCACCACAGATCGGACAAACTCTGGTACTTGTTCTAATGCATGTAAGCTATCACTTGCATAATCTTTAAGAGCTTGGTAGACATTGCCAGGAGGCGTTGCCCGCCGCACCAGCGACTCACCTAAATCCTTGAAGGCTGCGGACTCTTCCAGCACAGCTAAAAGCAGTCCATGCTTATTGCCAAAATTCCGAAATAGAGTCACTTCGTTGACTTCGGCTTTTTCAGCAATTTGGCGGGTTGTGGTAGCGCTGACTCCGTGAGCAGAAAACAACTCAAGTGCAGCTTGAATCAGGCGTTGACGAGTTGAAAGGAGTTGAGATGACATAGAAAAATGCAAGTGGCACTTGCACGGATATCAGAGTTCTGCTAGCATAACAAATGTAAGTGATACTTGCTTTACTTTACTGTAACGAACTAGTATACAGGGCGGGTAAATCTCTGTGGGATTATGCCCAAGAAAAAGCAAATCGCTTTATCATCCATCAACAGGAATTTTTATGACCGCAAATTTTGGGGCGTTCGCCAAAGGCGTTGGCAAAGCCATCGCTCCTGAGAGAGGCAACTCACCTCAACTCAGTTGGACAAATGTAGTATTTTTTGCTGCATTTCATGCTTTAGCACTTCTGGCTCCTTGGTTTTTCTCCTGGCCAGCATTAGGTTTGCTAGTGTTTCTGCACTGGTTATTCGGGAGCATTGGTATTTGTTTGGGATATCACCGACTACTGAGCCATCGGAGTTTCCAGGTTCCCAAGTGGTTAGAGTATGCGATCGCCCTCATTGGAGCGCTGGCTTTGCAAGGGGGGCCAATTTTTTGGGTAGGTGGACACCGCCAGCATCACGCCCACACAGAAGATATCAATTTAGACCCCTACTCTGCCCAAAGAGGCTTTTGGTGGAGCCATATCCTGTGGATTTTCTACCCGCGCCCAGAATTTTTCGACTATGAAACCTATAAAAAATATGCCCCTGACCTAGCAAGACAACCCTATTATTGTTGGCTGGATCGCTACTTCTTGCTGTTACAAATACCCTTCGGGCTGCTGCTTTATGCTTTAGGGGGATGGCCTTTTGTATTCTACGGAGTGTTTGTCAGGTGTGTATTGCTTTGGCACTCAACCTGGTTTGTGAACTCCGCATCACATCTGTGGGGTTATCGCACCTTTGATGCCAATGATGGCGCTCGTAATCTTTGGTGGGTATCCCTTGTCACATACGGAGAAGGATGGCACAACAACCATCATACTTATCCCCACATGGCAAAATCTGGGTTTTCTTGGTGGGAAATTGATGTTACTTGGTGGAGCATCCTAGTTTTGCAGACTTTGGGTTTAGCTAAAAAGGTTGTCTCGCGTCCTCCTCAAGGTGCAACTCACGGCTAAATTGCAACTGAATCATTATGAATTTGCCAAGCCGACTGCTGATTTGCCGTCGGCTTACTAATTTTTATCAGTAGTATTTCACGGTGAAATCGCAACGGGCAAATCCCAATAATACATCATGAGTGAACCATAAAAGTGAAATCTTGCTGTCTGTCATCTCTCTTTGTAAATAAAATTTGACAATTGTAGCGAAGCAAAACGTTCGCTGAAAGCGTTCTTGAAGAGTAGCAATCACAAGGTTTTAGGATTACTTCACTTCGTTTGCAATGACATAAATAATTTTGCATAACCACTTATGTCCTGCTTTATCAATAATTATTCTGATTAAATCAAGAGAGGATTTCTAAATAAGTGATGATATTTAATAAACAACTGAACAGCTATATTGTTTTACCGAAAGTAAGAGATTGATGTTAGTAAAGCGATCGCCATAGTTTAGTAGGCTTCGATGATAATGCGATCGCACTGCTTTTCTTGTGGTTATACCGTTTGTATATGAGTCTGCCGTGTCAATAAAGTTGCCGCCTGCATCAACGTAGGTATTAAATATTTGGTGTACGGTGGTTTCATCGCTTCCCCAATCCCATTCAGTGCCACTTTTGCTAATCTAAGATTCCGCTGGTGACATCGACCAGCGAACCATGAAATGCCGAAGCTTCATCAGATACTAAAAACATCACAGCCCGTGCCATTTCTTCGACCGTGTTGGTGCGCCCGATGGGAATTGCCTTTGAGCCTTGCTCAAATGTCTGTCCACGCTGTTCACGCGCTCGACGCAACATCGGTGTATCAACACCACCAGGCGAGATTGAAGTAATCCGAATATTGTCTTTAGCATATTCCAATGCTGCAACTTTGGTTAGTCCAACAACAGCGTGCTTACTGACACTGTAAGGGCCAATTTCTGTATATCCCTTGTGTCCTGAAACGGAAGCCATGTTGACGATGCAGCCCGCACCCTGCTTGAGCATTTGTGCAATCTCATACTTCAACGAAAGGAATTCACCTACAGCGTTTGTCTGTAGAGTGTCGAGAAAGTCTGCTGTGGGCTGCTCATGCAGTCTGGCAAACTTCGGGTTGAGAATGCCAGCATTATTGAAGGCAATATCCAACCTGCCATATTTGCTCACACAAGCTTCAACTAATGCCTTGACCTCTTGTTCTCGTCGGACATCAGCTCGCATATATGTGGCTTCACCGCCAAAAGCCTTAATTTTGGCTTCGACCTGTTTGCCCAAATTCTCGCGCCGACCACAGAAGAATACCTTTGCGCCTTCGCGGGCAAATGCATAAGCAGTACCTTCGCCGATACCAGAGGTTGCGCCTGTGATCAACACTACCTTCTGTGCAAATTTTCCATTCGAGTGAGTTGTCGTTTCTGGTGCAGGCGGAATCTGAGTGTTGGCGTTTGCTTTACTAGAAGTAAACACACCTACCAGACTTGCTGCACCCACAGCTCCCAAAGCCAAAATTCGACGACGCATGTTGTCTGTCATCGCTGCTTTCCTTTACTGTTGTCTCAAGTTTGTTCATCCACTTGAAATCAAAGTAACAAGCAGCCGCGTTTGAGAAATTGTAAATTCTTGCTCAGTTTGCATCTGCAAAGTTATCCGAAGTGCTAATCGCTTTAGCAAATGCTTTAGGGGAAACGCCCACTAGTTGCTTGAAGGCTTTAGTAAAGTGCGCCTGATCATAAAAGCCTACTTGAAAGCCAATGTCAGTTAAGGTTGGATTACCTGAAATTTCAATCAGCCTCTTTGCCCGCTCCACGCGATTTTGCAGCACATATTGATGGGGAGTCAGTCCGATCGACTGTTTGAACAAGCGAGCAAAGTGATAGGCACTCAGATTCGCTTGGGCTGCCAGATCAACTAAATTCAGTTCACCTGTAAGATGGTCGTGAATAAAGTCAAGTACCTGCCTCAGTTGCACCGATGACAGTTTGCCGCGCGGTCGAGTCAGATTGACCGTGCGATCACTATACTGTTCGAGCAGGTGCAACGCAAAAGCTAGTCCCATTGATTCGCTATAAAGTACACCACCGTATCCTGACTCCAACTCCCGGCTCATCCGGGTTGCAAACTGAGCAATCACCGGATCAAATCCACCCCTCTGCTGCTGAAAAGCAATTTTATCAGGGGCTTTAGTATCGTGAAAAATCTGGTTGACAAACTCTGGATCAAGGGCGATCGCTAGAATTTCTAAAGGGTTGTGCCAGCGAGGGGTATTGATTTCGCCATGACTTTGCAAGCAGAAATCTCCCACCTGCAATCGCGTCTGCCGCCATTTATTGCCCTCTTTCCATTCAAAAATTGTGGGTGCGCCGATATGCACCATCAAGCGATGTCCCTCGATATAATGTTGGGGAAATTCAGTCGATGGAATGCGATGAAACTCGACCATAATACCCCGCCAACCTGCGCTAGCACTAGAATATAGCACTGTCCCCTCTGGAGCAGAGGGAAAGAGTCTACCTGTGCGGTAGTCAATCAAGCAAATTTGGCTACTGGACATCGCAACTGGGCAGTTTGGCACTTTGTTGATCATACAACTTGATCGTTATACGCCTAACTGTCTTTGTGTGGATGAATTATATGAAAATTCCATTGCATCAAGGCCATATCATCATGCAGTTGTTGGGATAGAGCATTAAGGAATTTCTGAAAATTCTCACCGTATTCTATAGTTTTATGCTCCCTCATATAAAATTGGCATGAGGGATAGATGTAATCACGTGATCGCCATAGTTTGGTAGGCTTCGTTAATAATGCGATCGCACTTAAATTAAGAGTTAAATACTGGAGTGTGAGGAATAATTGTGAGAATTAAGCGGTTGTCGTCTAATGTTGTATTGTCGTTAGTGATGAGTTTCTTGCCATTGTTGATGGCACAATCTGTATGCGTGATCGAGCAGAAGAATAACCAAGCAATGCAGGGTGGGCAAAATTCAAACCCCACTACAACAAAAATTAAGCAATTGAGCGAGATTTCATACCCAATTAGGAATGTCAAACAGTTGCTCTCTCAATCGTCAACCCCAGAAACAGCGCCTACCAATGAAATTGTGCAAGTGACAGGAGTCAAGGCAAATCCTACCTCTAATAAGGGCGTGGAGATTATTTTACAGACTTCCATTGGTCAACAGTTGCAAGTGGTAAACCGCAGTACTGGCAATAGCTTTATCACCGATATTCCCAATGCTCAACTGCGCCTTCCATCAAGCGAAGCATTTACATTCCGTTCGGATAAGCCAATTGCTGGCCTTAGTGAGATAACAGTAGTAAATCTGGATGCCAATACTATCCGAGTAACAGTAACGGGTGAGGTGGGTTTACCTATTGTTGAGTTGTTTGATAGCGATGAAGGTTTGATTTTCGGGTTAACACCAGTTACATCTTCAGCACAGACGCCACAGCAACCGCCAGCACCACAACAGCCAGGAACTCAAACCAAGCCAGAGCAACCACTTAACTCACAAACTGATGAACCTATTGAATTGGTGGTGACGGGAGAGCAAGACGAGTATCGTGTACCAAATGCCTCTACTGCCACTGGAACTGATACCCCGATCCGGGATATTCCATTCTCAATTCAGGTAGTTCCTCAAGAAATAATTCGAGATCAGCAAGTCACACGCACAGAAGAAGCGCTCCGCAATGTCAGTGGTGTCACTTACCAAGGAAGTGCAAGCAACAGGGCTGGTGCGGATTTCAGCATTCGAGGCTTTACTGATGCCGCGATTCTGCACGATGGATTTAGACGCTATGGCGTTGTTCAAGCGCCTTTAGAAGTAGCGAATTTGGAGCGGATTGAAGTTCTCAAGGGGCCGGCATCCATCTTGTATGGTGCGATTGAACCCGGAGGATTGATTAATGCGGTGTCTAAGCAGCCTTTGTCCCAGCCGTTTTACGAAACAGAATTACAAGTGGGAAGCCGGGGTTTGGTTCGACCCCGCTTTGACTTTTCTGGCCCTTTAAGTGCTGATGGTAAAGTACTCTACCGCCTGAATGGGTTGTATCAGAGATTGGACAGCTTTAGCAACTTTGATCAGGAAGATCGGCGAATTTTTATTGCGCCGACACTTGCTTGGAAAATAGACGATCGCACCGATTTAGGAATTTCGCTGGAATATCTCGACAATAATCGCCCTGCTGATTTTGATCTGCCAGCTATTGGCAACAGGATTGTTAATGTTCCACGTGATCGCATTGCCACCGAACCTAGTGATGCGGTGACAAATGAATATCTAAATGTTGGCTATAACTTGGAACATCGCTTCAGTCGGAATTGGAAATTCCGCAATGAATGCTTTTCGCTATTCCTCCTATGACTACGATTTCAACGTTGTTGCCCTTCCCCTTTCTTTTGAAGAGGCAACAGGTACGGTAAATCGCTTCTTTGCCCAGCAAGAAGGGCAGGACGATAACTATACCCTGCAAGCCAACGTCGTGGGTGAGTTTGCTACGGGTTCTATCAATCACACTCTTTTATTCGGTGCAGACTACATTCATAGTGCTACAAACGTTTTCACAGTGTTTGATTTTACTCCCCAACCGTTGAATCTTTTCAATCCGGTTTACGGAGTGGCTAAACCCAGCGAGGATACATTACCGCCTTTTGGCGGCACTGATACAACATCCAATCGCTGGGGATTCTATGTGCAAGATCAGATTTCGCTGTTTGAGAATTTAAAGCTTTTAGCAGGCATCCGCTACGACACTATAGAATCAAAAACAGTCAACCTGCCGGGGCAGGTGACACAACCGGGTGAGACGACTCAAAATGATGATGCTTTTACTCCGCGTGTGGGGATTCTTTACCAACCGAGCAAAGCTGTATCTTTGTACGCCAGTTACTCAGAATCCTTCACCCCCAATACGACAAATACAGAAACAGGTCAACTCCTGGAACCGGAACGGGGTAAGGGGTATGAGTTTGGCGTCAAAACCGAGTTTCTAGACGGTAAACTGTTTGCCACGTTGGCATATTTTGACATTACCAAACAAAATGTGCCGGTCACAGATCCCAACTTCCCCCTTGCATCTATCGCATCTGGAGAACAGCGCAGTCGTGGGGTTGAGTTTGATGTCGCAGGAGAAATATTGCCGGGATGGAAGATCATCGCTAACTACGCCTACATTGATGCTGAAGTCACTGCTGATACCAATCCCGAATTGGTTGGCAATAGGTTATATGGTGTTCCCAAAAATAGTGCCAGTGTGTGGACAACTTATGAAATTCAGCGCGGTAATTTACAGGGTTTAGGGGTGGGAGTTGGATTTAATTATGTTGGTGAAAGACAGGGAAATTTAGCTAATAGCTATCAGGTAAATGGTTATTTCATTACCAATGCAGCAGTTTTTTATCGGCGTTATAATTGGCAATTTGGCCTTAACTTCAAAAATCTTACTGATGTCAATTACATCGAAAGTAGTGTAGGGAATCTGCGAAGCGGAGGTAACAATTTTGGTGAACCATTCACAGTGATTGGCTCGGTTTCGGTGCAGTTTTAACCCCACGGAACCATTTATTAATATGACTCAAATTAAGACAAAACTTACAGGTGTTCCGCGTACTATGCTGATGACTACCCGCGCGCGGGTGGATGAACATCAACGCGAGGTTGGTGCGTTGTTTCGCGATCCCAAAGTGTTTGAATGGTGGCAAGCGATCGCTTGGGACACCGCTCTTGATCGCTTTTATCAACCGCTTTCTCAACTCAGTTGGGCAGTACGGGCAAATGCGTTCGATCAAGTTGCTCGGCGACACATTGCCAGCTATGCTGATGCCGTTGTAGTCGAACTTGGCGCTGGATTATCGACCCGTTATTACCGAGTTGGGCGAGGCTGCAAATGCTGGATTGATCTAGATTTGCCTGAAGTAACAAATCTGCGTCGTCAGTTGGATAGTGAAACACAACAGCATCGTTTCATCAGTCGTTCTGCCTTAGATTTTGGCTGGATGGACGAGTTATCAAATTGCCCATCCGAGCATCTATTAATTATTGCCGAAGGATTGCTCATGTACTTTACTGTTGAGCAAGTCCAGCAATTAATTAATCAATTACGTCAACGGTTTCCTAACGCCATATTCATGTTTGATGTCGTGGGAGGTGCGAGTAAAGGAAAAGTCGCTAAATGGTTGGCAGAACTAAACGCGCCAATGCAGTGGTTTGTTAAAAATGAACACGATCTCGATGGAATGGGATTAGCGATCGCCCAGGTGGTTTCATTAGTGCAGGAAAATTATCGTTATCCCCATCGACTTAATGCCCTGCGATGGATTCCTTGGATTGCCAAACTGCCCTACTTTCGCAATGCAGGTTTGATTATTGAAACCAAAGTTTTAGCCCTGTCATTAGGCTGATGTGTATATAATCCTTCACCATCATTGATGCTGCTCAAACATTTTATTAGTTGTTAATCATTAACCAGATAATTACAATGAAACCATTTTTATTCAGTGCTTTGTTAATTACCAGTAGTGCGATCGCCGTTGCTTGTCAATCAACACCTCAACCACCTATAGCGAATCAATCCACTGCAAGTCAAATCTCCGCAACTGAGATAGAGAATCAGGAAAAAGCTGGTTTCAACTCAGAAATTTATCTGCTGGCAAATCCCGATGTTGTCAAATTAATTCAAGCAGGAAAATTCAAATCTGCCTTAGATCACTATGAAAAAGTAGGGCAGTATGGCAAAAATCCCCAAGGAGAAGCGATTGAAGGATACTTCACAGGCACTAGTGGCAATGATACAGTGACTGGCTTTGGTCAATCTCCTGACCTGACTGGTGTAAACTTTCAAATTGTATCAAATAAGAAAGGTCAGTTTCCCATACGTCCGAAAACTTTGGGCGTTGGTGAGGTCGATACTTTAATTGCAACTAAAGGTTCAAGGAATGAATTTCTGTTGGGTAGCTTCATTACTGTTGCTAACCCCAAAGCTGAACCGTTTTATGTTGGTAAAGGAGATGCTGATTATGCTCGAATTCAAAATTTCACCAAGTCTCAGGATAGAATTTCCTTGGCAGGGCAACCACAACAATACAAGTTTGAGACTGTAAAAGGAAACTTTCGCATTTTAACTGCTAGCGGTGATTTAATTGCGATCGTTGAGGGTGTAGACAAGCTTGAAGCAGGTAAAGTATTCAAGAAATACGGAGTATTTACCTTAAAATAATCTAATTATTGATAACTATGAGCAAATTATCCAAACCAAGCGCACTCAACGACGCGAAAGTTAAAACTGTTTTAAATCGATTGCACGCAGAAGCTAATAAGCAATTTCCTGGATTAATTCTCCACTACTTGCCAAAGCTTCCAGGCTTATTTTTGGGTAAGGGCATTAAGTGGGATCGGACAAAAACTGAATATTACAACGATAAATACATTCCCATTGAACCAGACCAAGGAGAATTCTTGTATTTAATAGCCCGTGCAATTAATGCCAAAACTATTGTTGAGTTTGGTACTTCATTTGGAATTTCTACAATTTATCTAGCAACTGCTGTAAAAGACAATGGTGGCGGCATTGTTCTTGGTACCGAAATTGTGCATGAGAAAGTCGTGCAAGCCAGAAAAAATATTGCCGAAGCTGGACTAGAAACCTATGTGAATATTCAAGAAGGCGATGCTTTAAAAACACTAAAAACCTTTAATCAAACAGTTGATTTGGTATTGATCGATGGTTGGACGCACTTAGCCTTGGATGTATTAAAAATTCTCGATCCGTTGATCCGACCAGGTGGAATTGTTGTTTCTGATAATGTCAAAACCTTTAAGGAGCCGCTCAAAGATTATACGGTTCGGTTAACAAAGTTATCTATTGAGGCGAGCACTTCTTGAGCAGGGAGAGAAGAGAAGTAGGGGAAGAGAAATTGCTTAATAAGTAGTTATATTAATTCTGTATGAAGATGCGCTAAACCATGTTTAAGGATAAGAAAGAAAAACGTAGACGCTGCATTGGCTTGCCGCAGGCTACTACAAAGGACGCATAGACACGAAACGAAGTGGCTTCCCGTAGGATATGGACACAAAGAAAGAATGGAGTTAAAAGGATTTGGTGCAGCCTTACAAAGAAATAGTATTAGACAAAATTATTTACAGTGATTGCAAGGGAAGCTATGCCGTTGGCGCAGCCTCTCGTAGAGAAGGCTTTACGCTCCATTCGCAATGATGTTGTGTAATTAATTCTGTCCAACTACTTAACTCTCTTTCCTCAAGAGCTTATCCAAACTGTATTGAGAGAGGAAGGCATGGTAAAAAGGACGCATGAAAGCTAAATTAGAAGCTATATCTTAATTATTGGTGTTGGGGTTAACAGCCAAACAAATCGTGCAGGCGTTGGATTTAGAGTTGAATAAGTTCGGTAAGCTGCAAAAATAGCCTCTAAGTCAAGATACATCAACGAAAATAAACAATATCTTTAAATATCCTAGCTATCTTTGGTTCCTACAATTTTTAATTTTTTCTATGATTTCGCTCTCTCCCGTTCTCCAAGCTAGACTCTCTCAACCCTTAAAAATTGGCTCATTTGAGGTAAAAAGTCGGGTTCTCCAGTCACCTCTATCTGGGGTGACGGATCTGGTATTTCGCCGTCTTGTGCGTCGCTATGCGCCAGATTCGATGATGTATACCGAAATGGTGAATGCTACGGGTTTGCATTATGTCAAGCAGTTACCCAAAATCATGGAGGTAGACCCAAATGAACGCCCAATTAGCGTTCAACTATTTGATTGTCGTCCAGATTTCCTGGCAGAAGCAGCAATAAAAGCAGTTACAGAAGGTGCTGATACTGTTGATATTAATATGGGTTGCCCGGTAAATAAAATCACTAAAAATGGTGGCGGTTCTTCGTTGTTGCGACAACCGGAAGTAGCAGAGGCAATTGTGCGGGAAGTGGTGAAAGCTGTTGATGTACCTGTGACAGTAAAAACCCGTATTGGCTGGAATGATAACGAAATTACTATTCTCGACTTTGCCAAGCGCATGGAAGATGCCGGGGCGAAAATGATCACAGTCCACGGACGCACCCGCGCCCAAGGGTACAACGGTAATGCCCGTTGGGAATGGATTACCCGTGTAAAAGAAGTGCTTTCTATCCCTGTGATTGGGAATGGAGATATTTTTTCTGTTGAAGCAGCAGTGAAATGTTTAGAGCAAACTGGCGCTGATGGTGTGATGTGTTCCCGTGGAACTTTAGGTTATCCATTTTTGGTGGGAGAAATCGATCACTTCCTAAAAACTGGGGAGATATTACCACCACCTACCCCAATTGGGCGTTTGGAATGTGCAAGAGATCATTTACAAGCCTTGTGGGAATATAAAGGCGATCGCGGTGTGCGTCAAGCCCGTAAGCACATGACTTGGTATGCTAAAGGTTTCGTTGGTGCTGCTGAACTCCGAGGACAGCTAAGTTTAGTTGAAAGAGTAGATCAAGGTTTGGCAATGATTGACCAAGCAATTGAAAAATTGGCTAATGGTTATGAATTAGAAGAAGAAGCACAAAGTAGTTTAGTAATGCTTTAAAAAGTTGATTTTACTACTAGCTTGGGGTAATATTGTTGATTACTAAAAGTGAGGCGATCGCTTCGATACTACTATTTCAGTTAGGGTTTAAATCTTCTTATCTAAGTTTCCCTAATTTTGATTTTTGAATGTTTAACAAGCCAAAATGGAGGCTCACAATGTTAGTTTCCAAATACAATGATGTTGTAACTGTCCCCGAAATTCTCTCATTAAAAGACTTCATGGCAAATCCTCCAGAGGGTATGGAGTGGGTAGATGAGCAACTAGTAGAAAAAACAGGGATGACATTAAAACATAGCGAAACTCAATTAAATATTGGTTTTTACTGGAGAAGTTACATTAACTCCAATCAACAAGGCGGGAAAGTTTACACTGAAGTACCTTGTCGTACATATAAACAGGGTCGTCGTCCTGATGTAGCTTATCTAACGCCTGAGTTGGTAACTGAGTTTGGTGATGTTCCCACTTTGCCACAGAGTTTCCCTTTGATTGCTGAGATAGTTTCACCCACCGATTTAGCTGAAGAATTATTTCTTAAAGCACAGGAGTATTTGCAGTCAGGTTGTAAGGAAGTTTGGCTACTATTTCCTGAAAGTCGGTTAGTTTTGGTAATGACTGATAATCAGATTTGCGGGTTTAAAGCTGGTGATGTTGTTAGCACTCAAAAAGTATTACTGGGTTTTAGTGTAGCTGTAGACGAATTGTTGGGTTGAAAAGGCGATCCATTTAATACATATTTTAGTTAATTGCAATTGCAGTGGATTGTCCTCACGCTCAGAAAGTTTTTTCGTTTCAATCCCTAATAGGGATTTTAGTTAATTGCAATCTAAAATTCGCGAAATTGGCACAGATGAAGGAAGGTATGTTTCAATCCCTAATAGGGATTTTAGTTAATTGCAATCGGTAATCCCTCACTGGTCACAACTCGCTCACCGGTTTCAATCCCTAATAGGGATTTTAGTTAATTGCAATCCCTTACCCTCCAGATGCGCTCTCCAGTTACTCTTTGTTTCAATCCCTAATAGGGATTTTAGTTAATTGCAATTCTAGGCAGGTACTTATTTCCCAAACTGATTATGGTTTCAATCCCTAATAGGGATTTTAGTTAATTGCAATCGCTGGCTTCTGAAAGCGCTGCTGTATTTGGTTTTCAAGGTTCAGTTGCGCGAATGAACGAATCATAACACAGGGAATAGTGATATTACAAGATGCAAAACGCTGAAAACCAGTCTCCATAAGGTGCGCGGATGGGTTGAAAGTACCATTGCCCTCAAAGTCTTGTATAGATGGAGCGTACAGCTTCTTTACCCCTTCTCATTTTGTACACCTACCCATCCGCGCATTTGGCAAGAAAATTAGTTTAGTTACCGAGAGCTATCACTATTAAAATAAGCGATCGCCTAACACTTGCATACCTTAATTCACTAAATCAGGGAATACCTGTTGCACAGCAGGATGAACTAAGCGATGATTCTGCACATTCACACCCTTAGCCAATGCTGGGTTAACTTCCAATGCCATAATTCCCAAATTCGCCAACTGGACAACATAAGGTAATGTACTATTATTGAGTGCTTGGGTTGCTGTCCAAGGTACTGCTCCTGGCATATTGGGAACGCCATAATGCACCACGCCCTCTTCAACGTATACCGGGTTTGTGTGAGATGTGGCGTGTAAAGTTTCTATACAACCACCTTGGTCAACGGCTACATCAACTATTACAGAACCAGGATGCATTTGTCTGACCAACTCGCGGGATACTAGTGTTGGTGCCCTCCGTCCCAATACTAAAACTGCACCGATGAGCAAATCGGCTTCAATGACTGCGGCTTCAATATGGGCTGAGTTGCTGTAAAGCAATTCAACTCTAGAGCCAAAGAGGGTTTCTAGGTAAGATAAGCGCTCGACACTCACATCTAAAATCTGCACGATCGCACCCAAGCCTACAGCAATTTTAGCTGCTTCTGTGCCAACTACACCGCCACCTAAAATTACTACTTTACCTGGTTTGACTCCGGGTACACCGCCTAAAAGAACTCCTCTACCACCTTGTTGACGTTCTAAGAATCTAGCCCCAAATTGTACTGCTAGCCGACCGGCAATAATGCTCATGGGGGTGAGCAAGGGTAGTCTATTAACACCAGGTTGTTCTACAGTTTCGTAGGCGATCGCAGTTGTGCCACAATCAATTAAATGCTCTGTCAATTTGCGATCGGCTGCTAAATGTAAATAAGTAAATAATATCTGCCCTTTCTGCAAAAATTTATACTCAGATGTTAGAGGCTCTTTGACCTTAACAACTAATTCCCGATTCCAAGCCGTCTCTGATGTAGGGACAATTTCAGCTCCAGCACTTCTGTAGTCGTCATCTGAAAATCCAGCACCATTACCTGCTTGCGTCTCGACAAAGATACTATGACCATTTTCTTGAAGTACCCGCACGCTAGAAGGACTTAAACCTACCCGAAATTCTTGATCTTTATTTTCCTTGGGAACACCTATTTCCATATATCGCCTCTGATAATTTTTTTGTTTAACTGTAGCCTGCGAATTTCAAGCTTTCTACTTTCGGATTACGACTGGTCTATTACAGATAGCTGTATTAGAGATAATTAATCTGTGTCCTAAGTTTCTCAATTTAATTTGAGTAGCCGCAAACTCTTACCCTTGACTATTGCCCCAGTATTTATACAATATATAAAGAATAGTAACAATTTATTAAAAGTGTGATTGTATAGCTCCCTACTAGAAAGCATTTGCTGAATTTATCAAGTCATCTTGACATTCAAGCACTGCAATCAGCTTTTAAGCTACCCTAACTTTTCACGTTATCTGGAAAATCCCAAGAATAATCAACCCTTAACTCCCTTCTCGATGGCGAACGGGAAAATTCAAAGTATCTCTCCTTTTAGGAGAAAGATTTAGAGAGAGGTTTTCCTGCGTGAAAAGTCAGATAAACTACCAAGTGTAGGGTAAGAGTTAAAGGTAAAAGAACAACTCCATTCTTTTAACCTTTGCCGCTTATCTTCGACAACTGCTGCGAAGCTAATATCAAGTCCCGTTTGCCGAAAAAAGGTTTTTTAAAAATGACACAAACACAACCAACGATTACACCTAAATTAGAGGAGCCTAAGTTTGGCTTTAATGAATATGCTGAACGCTTAAATGGTCGAGCTGCAATGATTGGCTTCGCTTTGCTGCTGGTGATTGAATACGTCACCAATCAAGGGGTGCTATCATGGCTGGGTCTGAAGTAATGCGATTAACAAGCACAAGGTAGGAGTTGTAAACTAGTAATTAAAAGTATTTCAACCAGCTGGAACAACCAGTTGGTTTTGACTTTAACAATTGATAGCCAAATACTTTACCTTAGATACTTTAAATTAGACTTATTCGTAAATTCTTGCCCTAGAATGTAAGCAAGAGAGGAATCGAACTATTTATTAGTGATACAAATATTATAGACTTGCAACTACTACGGTAGGGCAAAAATCCATCCAGCTACTATGTCAATTAACAAGATTTGACAAGGAGTAAAATCCCGTAGTTAAAGGTAGGCAAAGTTCCCCCATTGTCTACTAATATATACAAGGCGATATGAAGTCCACTTCCTCCCCTACTAAAAAAAATCTAATTACTAGCTGCCTTGGATGAGAAAGGCAAATTATGGGTGAGGTATTCTTAGTAAATATACACAAAAGGTGAACTGGAACCAACCAAGCTGTGATGAATGCTGTATTACCTCGTTTTTTGAAGTCAACCTACCGAAAAGAGCCACTAATCAGTGTATTGATGACGATGGGCGCTATGGATGCCCTGATTGGCGGATTGAATGATAGCTGGTCGTTGTTCGCTTTTGGTTTGGGAACAACAGGGATAGCGCTGGCTTTTAAGTTGTGGCGTTTTCAGCAACGTCGTCCTCTACCAGAGGAACCTGTAGTGCAACATTATTTGCCCTCTCGTTCTTCTAGTAGTGCGCCTTTACCAATGTTAAGCGTTTCTAAGAAAAAACCACCTCTGTAGGAAGTGCAGAATTATTACTGAAATAACTCTGCAAAATTGATTGGAGTCACCGTATCTATAAAAGTGAGGAAAAAGAGTGAGTAGTGAGGGAAGAGGTGGGGGTAATTTTCTACGCCCGTATATTATCCTGGCGTTTATAACAGCTGCTGCCCTTCCAGTAGCTACCTGGCAAGGGTTTCATATTCATGAAGCTTATGCTGCCATTGAGGTAACGCCAAACTCCCAAACTACCAACAGCTTTGCTAATGCCCAACTACTTCACACACTCATAGGACATAACGGAACTGTTAAATCTCTCGCTTTCAGTCCAGATAGCAAAGTTCTTGTCAGTGGAGGTGCAGAAAACGAGGGTGTAATTCGCCTGTGGAACCCAGCAAATGGCAAAAAATTGGCGAATATTAACAAAGCACATCAAACAGCCGTAGAATCTTTAGTGATTTCACCAGATGGGCAAACCCTCGCTAGCTGTAGTGATGATAATACGATTAACCTCTGGAACCTGAAAAATTTTAAATTTACCCGCTCTTTTGTCGGACATACCAGTAACGTATTATCTTTAGTGGTGTCTCCTGATAGTAAAGTTCTCATTAGTGGAGCTTTAGATGGGATTCGGATATGGGATTTGCTACAGCAGCGCCCACTTGGTATTCTAGTACGTTTTGATAATCTGATTTATACCCTAGCCCTTAGTCCTAATGGGCAGACCTTAGCTAGTGGTGACAATAAGGGTGTAATCAAGCTGTGGAATTTGAGTACTGGTAAATTAATCAGTGAATTTGTCGCTCATGATAATGTTGTTAGCAGTGTAAGCTTTACACCAGATGGACAAACATTAGTTAGTGCAAGCCGCGATCGCACGATTAAACTATGGAATATTAATACTGGAGAATTAGTCCGCACCCTCACAGGACATAATAACTGGGTGAATGCAATCGCCATTAATCCCGATGGACAAACTCTTGCTAGTGCAGGTAAAGATGGAATTAAATTGTGGAATTTAACTACAGGTGAGTTAATAAATACACTGAGCGGACATACAGACTGGGTGAGTGCGATCGCTTTTAGTCCTGATGGTAAAATTCTTGCCAGTGGTGGATTTGATCGACAAATCAAGATTTGGGGAACTCCACAAAACGTAATTAACAGCGAAAACCAGTTACTCAACCATTTCAAGAAGTCGGGTAATTGAATGATACATGCTAAAAAGTGCGATCGCATCCTAGTAGTATTAAGGTGATAAGGGACTTCCAAATAAAAAAATATCCCATCGTTTTAGAGGCAGGGGGCATACTTCGACTGCGCCCAACTCTACCAGAGGCTACGCCCTTCGACTAAGCTTAGGACAAGCTCAAGACAAGCTCAAGGCAAGTCGCTCAGTGTTAACTTTTGACTTCCGCCTTGCGGTACTAGTGACTACCGTCCAGGTTTCTAGCCTGATAGTGATTTTTAGATTGTTTGCTAAAATTTAATCTTGCATTTTTAGATTTTTTATAGTAAAAAATCAACCAAAGCCCAGATCAAATTTTGCTAAAACCAGCCAAAATCAATCTTGGTTGCAAGCAAGAGTGTTCCTTAATTGTTGAATAATTGTGAATCCTTGATGAAAATCCAGCCGAGCTAATATCTTCTCCAGCAAATTACTGTAAGTATAAGCATAGCTTAATTTAAAATCATCTATGCAGCTACTTGCCCTCTAAAATGGAACAATTATTGAACTGAGACAATCTTATAAATGGTCATCGTCAGTAAATGCACTCAGGTAAATATTGTTATCTTGGCTAAAGCAAAGGTTTATAGCGTTTAAACGCTACTTGAAACGTAGGACAACTTGCTACTCAAATAATGTTTAATTTTCCCGAACTGCTTTTGATCCCCATTTCGATAGAATGACTAGGCAGAACCCTAAAACTAAAAACCGCTTTTGACTGCGACGCCCATGAATGAATTGAACAATGGTTTTACGATATTTTTAAGTCTGCTAGTCGAGGCGATGCCTTTTTTGCTTCTTGGGGTTTTACTCTCCAGTTTGCTGCTGTTTTTTGTTAATGAGCGCAAATTAGTAGAAAAAATGCCCAAAAATCCGTTGTTGGGTGCTTTAGTTGGCAGCATGATCGGCTTTTTATTTCCGGTGTGTGAGTGCGGGAATGTACCTGTAGCGCGGCGGTTCTTAATTCAGGGAGTACCTATGCCAGTCGCAATTGGTTTTTTGCTAGCAGCACCAACAATTAACCCAGTTGTAATTTGGGCAACTTGGACAGCATTTCGAGATCAGCCAGAAATAGTAGTCTTACGAGTCGTATTTTCTTTAGCAATTGCTACAATTATCGGGTTTGTTTTCAGTTTTCAAAAGGACTTAAATCCCATAGTCCAACCTGCGATCGCTCGGTATATGAAGTATAATCCGCCCACACAGCCCCAAACCAAAGGCCGTGGTAAACGTTCCCAAGTACAACAGGAAGCAACAGTACTGAATCTGTTACAGTCTGGGACTTATATCTTAGGAGGAAAAGCAGGTATACCTCTGCGAATAGATGCGAATTTAGTACCGCCTACCTTAATCTCTACCTCCGATAAACCTATTGCAGCTAAACTGCGCCTAGTTGTGGATAATAGCATCCAAGAATTGCGAGAATTAGGCGGAGTGATGATTTTAGGAAGTGCGATCGCTGCTGCTATTCAAGTGCTAGCTCCGCGTGAATTAATTCTCAGTTTGGGTGCTGGCCCGATTACTTCAATTGTGGTCATGCTGATATTAGCTGTAGTGGTGTCAATTTGTTCTACAGTCGATTCTTTTTTTGCACTATCTTTTGCCTCAACCTTTAGCAGTGGTTCATTGTTAGCATTTCTGGTGTTTGGCCCAATGATTGACATCAAAAGTGTTGGTTTGATGTTATCTATTTTTAAACCCAAAACTATCTTTTACTTATTTGCTTTAGCAGCACAATTGACATTTGTATTCACACTTTTTCTGAATTTGCACGTCTTTTAAAAAACTATTTGTCATTAGTCATCTGTCCTTTGTCCTTTGTTTAATAACTAATACTTCGACTCCTTTCGACTACGCTCAAGGCAAGTCGCGGTTCCTGAGCGTAGTCGTAAAGCCTGCGGCATAGCTACGCTTAGGGCGCAGCCTAAGAAGAGAAGGGCAGTACAAGTTACAAGTGACCAATGACTCATGACCAATGACTAATGACCAATGACTCATGACCAATGACTAACAAAAATTCCAAATCTAAAATTCCTAATCTGTTACTCCCTTGGCTGGATGCTTTAGCAATTACAGCTTGGGGCATTTTGATGTTGAGATATTGGCTAACTAACAAGCTGAACCTGTTAATTCACCCAAATTACATTTGGTTGGCGATCGTGACTGGTATTAGCTTCATTATTATAGGTTTATTTAAGATGCAGGAACTTTGGCAACGGCGTCGCCGTGATGTTATGCCAAATACTCAGCATATTAGTTTATTTCCCCCTGGTTGGGGCAGTAGTTTGTTGTTGACTACAGCGATTCTAGGTTTTCTCATTACACCGCAAGTTTTTGCTAGTGACAAAGCACTTCAAAGGGGTGTGACAGCTGATTTATTGGGAAGCACACGCGTCAAACCCCAAGCCTTTCGAGCTACTGTTCGTCCAGAGGAGCGATCGCTTGTAGACTGGGTACGCACTGTTAATGTCTATCCAGAACCAGATACATATACAGGGCAAAAAGTCAAGGTAGAGGGATTTGTCATCCACCCGCCAGATATAGGAAAAGAATATTTGTTTTTAGCGCGATTTGTCTTAACTTGCTGTGCAGCAGATGCTTACCCTGTGGGATTACCCGTCAAACTCCCAAACAATCAAGAAACTTATTCCCCTGACACATGGCTGGAAGTAGAAGGACAAATGGTAACAGAAAATTTGGCAGGTAAACGCCAACTTACCATTGCCGCTACCTCTCTCAAAAAGATTCCTCAACCACAGAATCCTTATAGTTATTAGTCATTAGTCATTAGTCATTTGTTTATGCCCCATGTCCAATACTTCGACTCCTTTCGACTTCTCTACGAGACGCTATGCGAACGCTCAAGGCAAGTCGCAGTTCGACTGCGCTCACCGTAAACTCAGTACAAGTGCCCCATGCTCAATAACCAATGACAAAATCTAAAGCATTTATCCAACCACTAGATCGCATCGCGATCGCACTAATGCTACTGCTGAGTGTGCTGATTGGGTTAATCATATTACAAGGTGATATGGTAACTGCTCGTGTCCGGGAATTCACTTGGCAAAATCAACAAATTGGAGCAGAAGATAACTCCTTCACCCTCACCTTCAGCCGCCCAATGGAAGTTAAAAGCGTAGAGGATAACTTGAAAATCGAGCCACCCCTAGCAGGTAAATTCAGTTGGGCTGGGCGGCGGATGGTTTATACACTGGTAACTCCAGCACCCTATGGCACAAATTATAAAGTGCAGTTACAGGGAGCTAAAGATAAATTTGCAAAGGAAGAAGGCAAAAATCGGGTGATACAGCCCTTTGTTGGTAGCTTTCGCACACGTGATCGCGTCATCCTTTACATAGGAACCGATAAAGAAGAACAGGGACGATTAGTTCTTTACAACTTAAGCCAAGAGCAAAAAAGGCTACTTACCCCTCAAGACTTGATAGTAATAGACTTTGAGTGCTTTCCTGATGGAGGGAAAATTTTATTTTCGGCTCGCGCGGCTAAGAACCAAGACTTACTTTCAGCCCAACTTTACACAGTGACAACAGGCGTTCCTGGTAAATCTAGGCAAGAAGTAGAACCAGCAGGCAAAGTTGACTTAGTTTTAGATAGTAAAGATTATCAAAACCTGAAATTTGACTTATCACCTGATGGGCAAACTATTGTGATTCAACGAGGCAATAAAACTAATCCCGGCGACTTTGGACTATGGTTTATGCCAGCAACCAGTGACGGTTCAGCAGAAAAACCTACCCCTAAACGTCTGCAAAGCCAACCTGGGGGAGACTTTATGATCACACCAGATAGTCAAGCCGTAGCAGTTGCTCAAGGACAAGGAGCAGCCATCCTACCACTGCAAGGTGATGCCAGGAAACCCTTAGATTTTCTGCCACAGTTTGGTTTGGTACAAGCTTTTTCTAAAGATGGCTCTCAAGCAGCGATGGTAAAGTTTAATACAGATTACACGCGAGATTTGTTTTTAGTGACAAACCAAGGTGTGCAGAAACAACTATTAAAAACTACAGGCTCAATTCTTAGCTGCCAATTTGATATTGCCTCACCCACGCTCTATTGCTTGCTGACACAGCTAGTATCTAAGGAACAATACATAGAACAGCCTTATGTAGTGGCAATTGATCTGAAAACCGGGCGACAGAAACCACTGCTAGTACTGCCTCCCGCTCAACGGAATGTGCAAATGAGTTTATCATCTGACGGTTTGGGCTTGTTATTTGACCAAGTAGTACCGCAGACAAATCCCCCAGCATCATTACCCACAAATACTTTGAAAACTGATGATGGAGATGTTATTGCTACTAGTAGTCTGTGGTTAATGCCTCTGTTGCCCATCGCTGATGCTGCGACTGTTGAAATTAGACCAGAACAACTCCCCTTAGCTGGATTTCATCCGCGATGGCTACCTTGAAATAGAGGCAAGGGAGCAAGGGAGATAAAACAGAATAGTTAAGAATTTTAGTAAGGGAATGCTACTCCATTATCTTGTGCGACGATGATTTTGCAATTTTGGAAATAGCATCAAGTGCAAAATCGAGATCAGCCCGCGAAACATCTAAATGAGTGACTGCCCGAATAAAATGACCAACGGCTCCCATTTTCACACCATGCTGCTGTAACAGAGTCAGAAACATGGTTTTGTCGAGTCCTAGTCTTGAAACATCAAAGAAAACAATGTTTGTCTCAGGTTTGGGATCTTGAACTGTAATTCCTTCGATTTCACTCAGTCGTTGAGCCAGATAAGTTGCGTTGTCGTGGTCTTCTTGTAGACGTTCAACATGATGGTCAAGCGCATAGAGACAACCTGCTGCAATAATGCCAGCTTGACGCATTGCGCCACCAAAAATGTGTTTATATCGACGTGCTTGTGCGATGAACTCCCGTGTACCTGCAAGAACAGCACCGATTGGTGCGCCCAGTCCTTTAGTAAAGTCAATCCAGACAGAATCAACACAGGCAGCAAAATCCTGGGCTGTAGTTTGAGATGCAACAACTGCATTTAAAAGTCGTGCCCCGTCCATGTGGGTAGCTAAACCTTTTTGACGGGAGAACTCGCAAACCTCACTTAGTTCATTCAGCCGCCAAACCGAACCCCCTCCAAAATTGTGGGTTTGCTCAACACATAATAAGCGAGGAATTGCAGAGTAAAGGTAAGGAGCAGTCGCAACTCTTTCAAGTGATTGAGCCAGAGCATCGACTGTAAAAATTCCTCGATCGCTGGCAATCGGTTCCATCAGCACACCAGAAGTCATCGCTGCACCCCCCGATTCAGCTCGAATAATATGTGCCATTTGTTCTACTAGCACCACATCAGCAGGGCGAGTATGGGTCTTGATTGCTACAAAGTTGCAAATGGTTCCACAGGCAAAGAAAAGAGCGGCTTCTTTGCCTAGTAAATCTGCAACCCGTTCTAGCAATTGGTTAACGGTCGGATCTTCTCCTTTTTGCTCATCTCCAACTTCAGCAGTGGCGATCGCTTGTCGCATCGCCTGTGTCGGCTTTGTTTCAGTATCGCTTGTCAGCAGAATCATCAGCACTCCTAGAGCAGGTATATATAGCGATCGCCCAAAATAACAGAAGAGTAATTAAGTACTTTACATATTGACTATCATGTTAATCGTAAGCTTGTTAAGCTAAAAGTCTTACTCTACCTCGTTCACAGGCTTTGCCTCCTGGATTAACGGCAGGTACCTCCTACAAGAGATTACAAAGCTCTGCCTTTTAACTAGAGGTAACTCACAGTTGATTGTCTTTGCCAATACGTAAGTACTATAAAATTAGTATCTGATAATAAATACTTGTACTAACATCTATCCTAAGTAATAAAAAACTCAGCAGAAAAAAGTATTGAAGAATACATTTTTAATTTAGATATTAAGGGGGATGCGATTATAGACAATAATTTATGTAGTGAGGCAGTTTTTCTACAGAGAAAAACTTCATCAGCCAATACAGTTTAGTTTTTAAGCATCGGGTTTCTCTTCTCTGCCGCCTATCCCCAAAGGCGGCTTGAATTCCCCTTCCGTCTCTTCTTGACGGGTAAGAGTATCGTAGTGTTATAACGGCATCAGTCTAAATACAAAATGGGGAACACCAATTGATGATTAATTGCTGGTGCTTGGAGAGAGTTAAACTTAGCTTCGAGAGCAAACCCTGATTAGACACAGTTAATAAGCAATGCTAATGCCAGCACTGCTGAATATTTTTAAGCAGGTGAGTCAAGTAGTGATGAATGAAGCTAACACCTCAAACAAGGGGGTTGTCATGGAATCCCTAAATTCTGCTAATTCGCCACAATCAAAGGAGGCGAGTTGTCCCTTTTACTCAGTTGTGCCTAATGACAACATGACAGTCAGCAAACTGCCATTCCTTATGCCAGCTGAAGATACACAATTTTCAAAAGATACCACCCAGGAAGACTGGGTTGCAGAGCCTGAAAGCGGCAAACAAGCACTTATTGACTCGGAATTTCAGAACCTGCTGGCATTGAACGAAGAATTGCGTGCGGCTAACAATAACTTGTATGAACAAGTGGAGCAGTTAAAAGACAACCTAGCTGAGTCAGAAAAAGTTTTGCAGTGGCAGAAAACGCGTTCTAGCGTTAGTGAGTCGATGCTCAACCAACACGCAAAAGAACTGGCTGCGGCTCAAGAACAAATAAAATCCCTATTTCAACAATTAGAAACTGCTGTACAAACTGTTCAACGCCAGGAAATTCTCAGCGAAAGTTATAAAGCACAGCTACAAATCAGCCAACAACGCCTTGCCCAGCTAGAGCGAGAATGTACCTTGTTACACACTAACAGCAGCGAACAGTCTCAGCAGTTATTGCAATCAGAAACTGTTTGTCGGGAGTTGCGTACCAGACTGATGCGACAACAACGCCAGACGCTGCAATTTAAAGCAGCTTTGGAAAAATGTCTAGATACATCAGTTCCTAACTATGACTCCCTAGAAGATGCTGCTAAACATCCCAAAGATATAACTAGTGGACAAGGGAGATTCTCTAGAAAAGCTCGATCTTTGTTTCCTAACGCCCAACCAATTCAACCTTGGTCAGCAGAACCAGAATCCTTGACTGATGATCTAGATAATTCTTGGGGCGAACCGTCAGCACCAATCCCATTCCAAAGAAATGAACCGACTCCGACGCCATCATCTTCTTGGAACTGGTCAGTTAAGCAAGATTCGTCAACACCAGCAGAATCGGACCCTCCTCCAAAAATTGATGATTCCCCAGAGACACCGCAAGCTGTTTCAACTTCAGAATCATCAAATTTAGATCAGCAATTAGATAGTCTTATCCAAATGTTTTTCACCTCCCAGCCTGCATCTGGATCGCCACCACCTGCGGTGAAAACGAATGTAGATAGTAATCAGGGTGATGCACCTATTTGGGAGACTTTGGCAACAATCCTAGAAGACGATGAGGAATTAGAGAATCCACAAGAAGAGCAGTTGGAAGCAGAAATTAATTCTCCTACAACTACCTCCACTTCTTGGACAATAAATTCTGTAGTCTCACCAGTCAATAACTTACCAGTCTCTTCTAGTTCACCTCACACTGAGACGCAGCCTGAAGGGATTGAAGATTACTGGTCAGAAGTTTCACAATTGACACAGTTGGAATTGTCGGCAACTGATTTGCCTCCAGAGTTATTAGGTGATAACACCAATGATACAAGTTCACCTTCACCAGTGGTTTATCCCCAGCGTCCACCCAAGGGGCGTAAGTCATTGGCATCTGTGGAACTACCAAATTTTCGCCCCAAGAGTTAGGAGAGACGCGATTAATCGCGTCTGTACAGGAGTTAGGAGTCAAGTTATTAATGACTAATGCCCAATACTTCGACTTCGCTCAGTACAAGTACCCAATGCCTAATTCAGAATTCTTGCTTCTGACTTCGGAATTATGGCTTCTGGGTTGGCTTTTACTACTTGAGTGGGCGATCGCGGTTTGCCTGTGGCGATCGCATAATTAATTGCTAACAGCCATAGCCACAATCCCGGGTTCCGGGGTTCTAGCCAAAAACCTACCCGGTTCAAGAAGCACGGTAACCACGGACTCAGTAGACTACCAACCAGGGCATGACGACCGAAGTTGAAATAACTACCAAGCCATCTGAGCAAATCCCTTGGCCCAGCAAGTTCCCAAATCCATAAAAGTAAGGCAGGATTTTTTCTAGCTGCTTTGAGTGCTAGGCGGTTAAAGGTTAACCAATCACACCTATCTTTGATGAAGTTATCTGCTACTTCTTGGGGTTCGTCTGCTAACAGCCCAAAGAAGGTGTTGAGCATGGAGTTAATCCGTTGAGGTGGTAAAAATTTCCCAGTAGGCACCATCATGCCTTTGGAAAATAGCCAAGTCACGGAAACGTTGCTTTGGTAGGCGCGAATTTGGTTCAAGTGGCAAAAACTCAACAAGTTATGTTTGAGAGCAATATCCAACAGTGTTGTTAAACGCTCTAAGTTGCGAACTAGCGAACCAAAACCAGTGAAGACGAGGGGAGATTGGAGTGATGCAGCATCACCGATCGCAATCAATCGATCAAAGGCAACTGTGCGATCGCTACTTCCCGTACTAAAATGCCCCGGTATATACCCAAATGTCGGCTTTTTCCACACCAATTTGTCCATATCGCACCTGCGATACTCTGGCAAAATCGTGAAAAAGTCCTCGTACATCTCTAGCAAGGAACCGGGATTTTCAGCATTGACCTCATGGTAATGAAATAAATAAATCGTCAGTTCATCATCAGCTCCAGGAAACAATTCCCAAATTAACTGCCTTCCCCGCGAAATATCCCCATGACTATAAAGAACGTCCCCATATTGGGAATCCCATACCTCTGGCTCAAATCCGCTCTCAATTGCCGCTCCCACTGTTGGACATACACTATCAAAAGCACGACCACCATTTAATTGCCAAGCGATGGGGGACGCAGTTCCCATTGCATCTATTAGCAGTCGTCCACTTACTTGCTTCTCAACCTGACTGGGTAAGTGCTTGACTTTCAAAATAACTTGTGATATATCAATATCTGCACGGATAAACTCTGTTTCATCCCAGATTTCACCGCCTGCCGCTTGCAGTTTTTGCCCACACATTTGCAGCCATTTTTCAGAATCTAAACCTAAATTTAGGACTGTGGGTGTGTGGAGGACGGGCGATCGCAGTTTGGCTGGATTATTCGCATCAAAAAACTTATTGAATCCATCTTTGTATTCTCTAGCAATGATGGTTTCTAACTCAGTGGGGGTGACTAAACCCAGATTAACTAAGCTTTGAATCTCATCGCGGGAAATATTCCATTCTCGGTTCATCCGCCCAAAGGGCATTCGTTCCACCAACAAGACTTTATATCCGAGTTTTGCCATCAGTGCTGCATGAATCGCGCCTAGTGCGCCACCGATATAGATGATGTCGTACTGGGGATTAAGATTTTCTTTTTCCCAGTCCCCAGCGATGCACTGAGCTTGTCGAAGTGTCCCTAGTCCCCAGTCCCCTTTACCAGAAAACACCACCTGACGTGGCTGCTGCGGATTCCGTACTCCTTCGCGCCATCGCTGTTCCCACCAGTAGGCACGCGTTAGATCGTATTCACCGTTAGGCATTTTTTGAAAATACTTGACGGTGAGAGGGTAAGCAGAGCCTAATGCTGCAAATATTGATTGCTTAGATAAATCAATTGCTGGTGGTTCTGGGTAATGATGCCCAAAACGGCTTCTAATTTCTTTGGTTAGACGTTGCAGAATTTGCTCCTCCTTGGGAAAGGGCTGTTCTGCCCAACGAAACACTTTTAAATAAGTAGTTCGTTGCACCGACCAGACAAATACCGAAAGTTCCGCAGGCAAGTTTTCAGAAATTGCTCCGGTAGCAGTTGTAGTTGCAGTGGGAATTTTGAGGCGAAAGCCTTCCGAGGTAACCACTTTTTCTCCATTTCCAGGTTCAAAATCTGTTTGTAACCAGTTACGAACAATTCCTATATCCGAAGTTGGAATTTCTAAATAAAGAATTTCTCTCATCGTTTCCTGACATCTCCGATCAATCTACTCACTAAGACAGATTTTATGAAGGCACAAAATAAGGTACACTCCGCCCTATTACTTTTGTAAAGATTCAGTGAAGAAATTTTAAGAATTTGTCAAATTTATTGTTCATTTTGTATTTCTGTAAACCCACGCCATGAATTATCCCATTCCAGACAGTCCCCAGGAAATTGTTGCCCTACGACAACAGCCGATTGATGAAGAACTAGTTGCCAGTGCCATAGCTGGAGTTATTAAAATTGTCCGCGCTCAAGGTCAATCTTTGGAAGAATTAACCGCTCAGTTGTTAGCAGATGATCCACTGCTGGATCAGCAACAACGTCGCTGGTTGACCCAATTAGTTGCCCAATCCTGGGAAAAGTTCTCCTAAAACCTTGCATAAGATGAAGTTTTTGTCGCAGCATTAGATTTCTAGATCTGCACCTAAATATTGGCGATGCCTGCGCCGGGCTGCGCCTACGCATTTTAGGTACAGGAGTAACATGTCTGGAATTGGCAATTAGGTTGCTATTTTTGCATTTACGGCACAGAAGCCACTAACTTAACCACATCAGCACTGGGCGCTAGTACCGCAAGGCGGAAGTCAAAAGTAAAAATTCACCTATGCTTTAATTTTGGGCTTTCTGGCAGTAATGAAATGGTAGGTTTATTTTTCCCAATTTGCACTTTAATTTTATTAAAAATAGCTATTAAATTTAATTAAAAAAGCTATTAATTTTGAATTCAATTTGATGTTTAAGATGAATAAGAACCTGCTATGCGTGAGTATAAACGGATAGCAGGTCATGGGTAGCGCTTGTTAAGTATTTAGCGATCGCTTTTTTATGGTTTGAGTGTTCCAACAAATCTATTGGTACATCTCCTAGCAGATATTCAGGGTATCCACCCCGCCTCTCAACCAAACTTTTACCTGCTTGTCAGATTAGCGACGTTTGTCCCTACTTTAACCATCGCGCCGCATCTTTGGCATGGTAGGTCAAAATCAAATCTGCCCCAGCCCGTTTAAACCCAGTTAAAGTTTCCAAAACTACGCGCTCCTCATCAATCCAACCATTGAGAGTTGCAGCTTTCACCATCGAATACTCACCAGAAACATTGTAAGCCGCAACTGGTAAGTTAGTCGCTTCTTTCACCCGCCAAATAATGTCCATGTATGCCAAGGCTGGCTTAACCATGAGCATATCAGCACCTTCAGCGATATCCAGTTCAATCTCTTTAATCGCTTCCTTGGCGTTACCTGGGTCCATTTGATAAGTTCTTCTATCCCCAAATTGCGGTGTCGAATCTGCTGCATCCCGAAATGGCCCATAATAACCCGAAGCATACTTAGCAGCATAAGACAAAATCGGCGTATCTTGAAATCCGGCTTCATCCAAACCTACACGAATTGCCTGGACAAAGCCATCCATCATCCCAGAAGGCGCAATGATATCAGCACCAGCTTTTACTTGAGAAACTGCTGTTTTTTTCAACAATTCTAGAGTTGGGTCATTTAAAACTCGTCCTGTTAAATCACCAACTTGTAAATAACCACAATGACCGTGACTAGTGTACTCACATAAACAAGTATCAGCAATTACAATCAAATCTGGCACTGCTGCTTTTACCGCCGTCGCTGCTTTTTGAACGATACCGCAATCATGCCAAGCGCCAGTGGCATCCACATCTTTATCAGCTGGAATACCAAATAGAATAATAGAAGGAATTCCTAAGTCGTAAACTTCTTTTGCCTCTTCGACAATTTTATCTACCGAAAGTTGGTAAACTCCGGGCATCGATTTTACTTCGTTAGCGATTCCCTCACCCGGTACAGCAAATAGTGGGTAAATTAAATCGCTTGTTGTCAAAACAGTTTCACGAATCATCCGACGCAGTTGAGGATGAGTACGCAGACGACGGGGGCGATGTATAGGAAACATAAAATTTTATCAAGAAAAACAACGCAAATGGACACAAAACAAAGCGTCACAAAAGCAGGCTAAAATTTTCCTGCCGTCAGACAAACTACAAACAGTGCTTAACTGTCCTTTGCCCTACTCTTAATCAAGTTGTGGGGCAGTTTTGTATTTTACAGCTTGGTTGCATCTATCCGACGGGCTGGAAAAAAAACAACATAGTAACCAATTCAAAATTCAAAATCGTAAAACCCTCTGTTGGCAAAACTTGGCAGACAATTAAGCTGTCGCGCCGACAAGTTGCACTATTTTCATTGTCAAAAAAAGCTACAAACCCTCTCCCTTGCCCCCAGCAAGAACTGCCACCCCTGCGGTCTCGATGTGCTTGCTTAAATGCTTAACAGCTTACCAATGCCGCATGCCCAATACTTCTCTTCTTAGGCTGTGCCCTAAGCGTAGCTATGCCGCAGGCTTTACGACTACGCCCTTCGACTACCAAGAGGACAAGCTCAGGACAAACTCAGGACAAGCTCAGTACAAGTGCCCAATAATAAATTGTGTTAAAAAACTCTGAAAATATAGGGATAACGGAAAGGTATATCAGGATTGCCGAAAACTTTGATCAGCGCCCAAATTGTTAATCCCCAGTGTAATAGATATCCCAGACCAGCTAGTGGCCCCAGCAACAATAGAGGTAACACTAACCAGCCGAATAGAAAAAATAGCGCTCCCAGAATCGCACCATAAAACCAGACATTAAAGTGGAAATTGATAGATTCTTTGGCGTTTTCTCTAACAACAGGATCGTCAGATACAAACAGTATGGCAATAGGTATGCCTACAGATACCAATGTTGTACTGAAAAAAATCGCTCCATGAGACAAGGCAGATAGAAGCTTTCGCTTGTCTGTATCGTACATTACTTTCTCCTATTTAGTTAGATTGTTGGTTATACTACGACCCTATCATGAGCATCGTTGTCTTAAGATTAAAAGACTTGCCAGAGTCAAAAAAATTAAGTTAGCTGACAAACAAATACATTTATGTCTACTGAACTTCAGTCTGAACTTATTCAAGCAGTTGAACTTCGCCGCAACTTTGCGATTATATCTCACCCCGATGCTGGTAAAACTACACTAACTGAAAAGCTACTCTTGTATGGGGGTGCAATTCACGAAGCTGGGGCAGTCAAAGCGCGACGGGCACAGCGTAAGGCTACCTCTGACTGGATGGCGATGGAGCAACAACGGGGTATTTCTATTACCTCTACAGTGTTGCAATTTGAATACCAGAATTGTCAAATCAATTTGTTAGACACTCCCGGACACCAAGATTTCAGTGAAGATACTTATCGTACCCTTGCCGCCGCCGATAATGCCGTGATGTTAATTGATGCGGCAAAAGGTTTGGAACCTCAAACGCGCAAATTGTTTGAAGTGTGTAAGTTGCGGGGTATCCCAATTTTTACATTTATTAACAAGCTTGATCGCCCAGGTAGGGAACCTCTAGAACTGTTGGATGAAATTGAGCAAGAATTGGGATTGCAAACCTATGCAGTAAACTGGCCAATTGGTATGGGCGATCGCTTTAAAGGTGTTTTTGACCGACATAAGCAACAAATTCACCTGTTTGAACGCAGCGCCCACGGCAGCCGAGAAGTCCGTGATACGATTGTCGAATTAGGCGATCCAAGAATCGAAGAACAGCTAGAACAAAATCTGTACTACCAACTGAAAAATGATCTAGAACTCTTAGAAGGAGTTGGCCCAGAGCTAGATTTACAGTTGATACACGAAGGCAAAATGACGCCTGTGTTCTTTGGTAGCGCCATGACTAACTTCGGGGTCGAGTTATTCCTCAAGTATTTCCTCGACTATGCCCTCAAACCCGGTTCTCATGTCAGCAGTGTTGGTGAAGTTCCGCCTACATACCCAGAATTTTCGGGGTTTGTCTTCAAACTGCAAGCGAATATGGACCCGAAACATCGCGATCGCGTCGCATTTATCCGGGTTTGCACTGGTAAGTTTGAAAAAGATATGATGGTGAATCACGCCCGCATTGGTAAACTCATCCGTCTATCTCGCCCGCAAAAACTCTTTGCCCAAGAGCGAGAATCGATTGATGTCGCTTATCCTGGCGATGTGATCGGTTTGAACAATCCCGGTGTTTTTGCAATCGGGGATACAATTTACACGGGACAAAAGCTCGAATATGAGGGGATTCCGTATTTCTCGCCGGAACTGTTTGCATCTCTGAGGAATCCCAACCCCTCAAAGTCTAAACAATTCCAAAAAGGCGTTGCCCAATTGCGAGAAGAAGGTGCTGTGCAAATTATGTATTCAACTGATGAAGCCAAGCGCGATCCAATTTTGGCGGCGGTGGGTCAGTTGCAATTCGAGGTAGTACAGTTTCGGTTACAAAATGAGTATGGTGTAGAAACCATATTAGAGTTATTGCCCTACAGTGTCGCCCGTTGGGTTGAGGGTGGTTGGGAAGCATTAGAAAAAGTGGGACGAATATTCAATACCACTACAGTTAAAGACAGTATGGGACGGCCAGTGTTGCTATTCCGTAATGAATGGAATTGTCAACAGTTATTAGGCGACCATCCAGAGTTAAAATTAAGCGCGATTGCCCCAGTATTTTCTAGTCAACAACCAGTGGAGAAATAAAGAAGAATATAGAATTCAGAATCCAGAATTCAGAATTAGTCTTACAGAAGACCCAACTGAATTCTGACGACTGACGCCTTTATTCTTTCTTGCTCATTCACTTGACAAGCAAAACTTGGGCGCGGTTGAGTTCCACGGCATCCGAGGTTCGCGCTTTTGCACAAACGTGGATCACCTAGAAGAGATTGGAGTGCCAGAATTTGTATGCCTTCACATGCCAAATCGTCTTTGGAGGCTGGTTTAGTTGCCCTCAAGCAGGGAAATTACCAAACAGCGATCGCTCAACTAGAACCTATTGCTAGTATTCAAAGCAATGCTACTGCTAGCTTACAAGCCCAGGTTGGTTTAGTGATGGCTTATGCACGGATTGGAGAAGCCTCCAAAGCGATCGCTATTTCTCAGAATCTCATTGAGAGTAACAATCTGCAAGTTCAAGAGTGGGCAACACGCGCACTCGAACACCTGACAAAACGTCAAAAACGCGATCAAGAACCAAAAAATGTCGAAACTGGATTTGTTGCTTTTGATAATTCAACCCCAGATTCAACCCCAGTTACTCCCCCAGAAACTCCAACATCAGAGGAACAGCCAAAAGATCAAGTAATAGAAACCAAAACCGAGGATACACCGCCGATGGTGCCACTAGCTAAACTCAAAGCTACTGTAGCGACATCATTGCCAGCAGCATCTGTGCCCTTAAGCGGCTTCATGGGTTCTGTTACCCGCACCCAAGCTAAATTATTCGGCGTTATTTATTGGCGACAAGCACAACGCGCCAGAGCATGGCAACCCCTACGCAAACCAAAATTAATCCCTTTACGCTTGCTGACAGCTGGAACATTCATTGCCCTGTTTTGGGTGATGCGAGAAATGCTCAAGTTAGCAATGGGATTCATCAACCAGACTCTAGTCAAACTACCTTATCTGGAGCCATTGCAGCTTTTATACAGCGACCCTACTAAATTGTTGCTAATAGTATTGGTGATTTTGCTCGGAGTATCACCTTGGTTGCTGGATCTGCTACTGGTGAACTTGTATGGTCAGCGAGAATTTTCTAAAGATGTGTTGAATGCCCATAGCCGCGAAGCTGTTCGGGTGCTACAACGTTGTTGCCAACAGAGGCACTGGCCATTACCCAAACTGCGGATTTTACCAATGGCTGCACCAATTATCCTGACTTATGGTAGTTTACCACGTAACGCTAGGATTGTTGTAAGTCAGGGGTTATTAGAGCAACTAGCTGATGATGAAATCGCCATTATCTACGCCACGCAGCTAGGGCATATTGCTCACTGGGATTTTGCTGTGCTGTCTTTGTTACTGCTGGTGACACTACCAATTCATCAGCTATATCAGCAAGTATCGCAGTGGGGAGACAAAATATCAGGGAAAATTTGGCGTTCGCCGGTGACAATTCTGGCTAGTCTCGTTTATGGAGTTTGGTGTTTGCTGACTGGGACTGCATTATGGTTGTCGCGGTTGCGGCTTTATTATAGCGATCGCGTCGCCTCTGAAATTACTGGTAATCCCAATGCCCTGATTCGCGCTTTACTCAAAATCGCCATTGGCATTGCAGCTGATATCCAAAAAGAGGAAGAAACCAGTTGGCAACTAGAAAGCTTAAATCTGCTGACACCAGTTAGCCACCAACAGAGCCTTTCTTTGGGCACTATTGCCAGCAATTTATCTTTTGAATCCTTTTTGAAGTGGGATACTGCCAATCCCTATCGCCGATGGTTTACAATTAATAATAGTCATCCCTTAATGGGCGATCGCATCGAACGCCTCTGCCAAATAGCCCGTCACTGGCATCTAGACACCGAACTACATTTTGCAAGCGAACCATCAAAAGTTAAGCGTCAGTCTTTCTTATTACAAATCGCTCCCTGGTTGGGAATTCCTCTAGGGGTTCTGTTTGCAGCTTTCGTCTGGCTAACCTGGCAATTAGCATTCGCACTCAAGTTTTTAAATCTAAAGTGGATATATGAAGATTGGTCTTTCATTACAGGCTGCCTTCTGATTGGCTTTAGCATCGGTACATTGATGCGGATTAATTCTTTCTTCCCCGATATTAAACCTGCCAGTGTGCAAACTGACGATTACCTGCCCAACCTGTTAGCTGACCCTTCTGCCTTACCAATTGATAGTATCAGGGTGCGTCTTGTAGGTAAATTATTAGGTCGTCAAGGCACTAGCAACTCCCTAGCGCAAGATTTAATCCTTCAATCGAGCGCAGGTTTAGTGAAATTACACCATGTTTCTTGGCTAGGACAGCCAGTCAATCACCAGGATCTAATTGGTAGGCAAATTATCGTCACAGGTTGGTTCCGCCGAGGAGCAACACCTTGGATCGATATCCAAACCCTGGAAACCCAAAGTGGTAAAACCATTCATAGCCCTCATCCCATTTGGTCTACTTTTTTAGTAGTTGCAGCACAGGCTTGGGGCGCATACATTTTTCTCACTGGTTAGTTATTGGGCATTGGGCACTTGTACTGCCCTTCTCTTCTTAGGCTGCGCCCTAAGCGTAGCTATGCCGCAGGCTTTACGACTACGCTCAGGAACCGCGCGCGACTCGTGCCGAGCTTGTCCTCTTGGTAGCCGAAGGGCAAAGCCGAGGTAAGCCGAAGTATTGGTCATTGGTCATTTGTCATTAGCAAAAGACTAAGGACAAATCAGAATGTAAACAAAAGTTGCAGGTTTTCTTTCAAAGTGTTACATTTATTTACACAAACAATAGCAGGCGGCATAACTCAGCATTACAGCTTAGTTGTGAACTCTAATGCTTTTTCCCCCGCTCCATACCTTTTATTCTCCCAACACAGCAGGAGATTAACCAGCCAGTGGCTGGTTTTTGTTTCAAAATATGCTTCCTTGAATAAAAAAATGTGTTTTATGTTACGATACAGTAATAATAATGTTGGAAATGTATACGCTAAACTAGCTACGTAGAAAATACCGTGGTAATGTAAGGAATGGTATTTGATTCTGCGAAAAAAGGCATGGAAGAAAGCGTGTACTTTAGCAGGCAATAGGCTATTAAATTTACAATTCTTAGAATTAAGGTGTTATTAGCTCACCATACATAGTGTGGGCCTTTAGATTAAACAAGCTTGATCCCGACGAAAAACTGTATTGTTATATAGGTTGACAGTTTCGATCAAAAAAATTGGTTGATGGCAGTCTTGGTCAATAGCATCTATTTAATTAAAAGCCAAAGCCAAGTGATTGTTTTCTTGCCTTGCCATGTTCATTTAACTCTGGAGGTATAGTTCATGTCCATTCGCCTATATATAGGTAATTTGCCTAAAGAAGAAATAGATCGTCAGGATCTGCAAGCAGTTTTTGCAGCAGAAGGTGATGCTGTAACTACTAAATTAATCAAAGACCGTAAAACTGGCAAATGCCGTGGTTTCGGTTTTCTTACAGTCAACAACGACGAACAAGCTGACGAAATTATTGAAAAATATAATGGTCAGATGTTCAAAGACACTCCGATTAAGCTAGAGAAGGCATTACCTCGGACAAAAGGTGATGAGGGTGAGGAGCAAGCTCCAAAACCAGTTACTGCTGCTAGTAGTACCCCCACTCCTAGCCCTAATAGAGAAGGTAGCCGCCGTGAGAAAAGCTCTAAGAAGCCTCGTCGTGGCGGTGGTGGCGGCGGAGGTTCTCGTGAAAACAACACTACAACCACCGATTCAGACGCTATTCGTCCAGATCCTCGTTGGGCTTCGGAATTAGAAAAGCTCAAGCAGATGTTAGCTGCACAAACTACGAATTAATCCTTAAGGGGGAGAAATTAAAAATTAAAAATCAGAATTTTTTTGATTTTTAATTTTTAATTATTAATTATTACCTAGCTGCTTAGTTGAAGGCTAATTGCAGCTAATTTTATAAGTGCGTAGGCGCAGCCCACCGTAAGCATCGCATTGCCAAATCGTCGAGAATTGACGGTTAAAATTTAAACGCTCTAGGGGTATAGAGCTACGCGAAGAATTTGCTACCAAGTAATTATATTTTTTACTTAGAAAAAATTAAGTTTTTGTAATTAGACAGATTAAAAAATCTGATTGATGCGAATGCGATCGCACTAATTGTCTAGATTTAACATATTATAGCTAGCTGATATGCCTTGGTAAAGAAGAGGCGCGTAGGCGCAGCCTGCCGTAGGCATCCCTCTCCAGATAATTTACACTCAAGGTAAGACCGATCGTTTGCAGCTTCTGTTATGTCCTCAACTCTAGATTCTTTGCCACCTGCGCTCGCTAAAATTGTCCAGCGCTTTCAACGCGCTTCCGAACCGAAGCGACGCTACGAACAGCTAATCTGGTATGCTCAGAAGCTCAATGAGTTCCCAGAAGCTGATAAATTACCCGAAAATAAAGTTCCTGGTTGCGTATCTCAAGTTTATATCACAGCAGCCTTGGATGACGGTAAGGTTGTGTTTCAGGGCGATTCTGATTCCCAATTAACCAAAGGATTAGTAGGGCTTCTGGTTGAAGGATTACATGGATTAACACCAAGTGAGATTGTCCAACTTACCCCAGATTTTATTCAAGAAACAGGTTTAAATGTTAGCCTAACACCTTCCCGCGCTAATGGGTTTTACAACATTTTCAAAACCATGCAAAAAAAAGCGTTGGAATGTAAGTTAGATTTACCTAGCTAAACAGATAAGTCCAGGTAAATCTCAAAAATTAAGAGTGATAAGTTTTGAATTCCTAACTCCTGTACAGACGCGATTAATCGCGTCTCTACTCCTAACTCCTAATACTAAATTTAGTCTCATGTCAACAAATTTATTATCTACCTCTGCTACTACTGGCTTTGGTGGATTGGTTCAAGAATATCTGTGGAATTGGGAAAACCAGCAATTGCGCGTTGTTTATGAAACCCTTGGTAAAGGTTCACCGCTATTGCTGCTACCATCTTTCAGCAGTGTTTCGACGCGTTTGGAAGTAGGCGAACTTGCCAAGTTACTAGCTCCTAATTTTCAAGTTGTAGCGATAGATTGGCCTGGTTTTGGTGAATCTTCTCGCCCTAGCTTGAATTACCGACCAGAAATTTATCAGCAATTTCTGGAAGATTTTGTCAAAGCTATTTTTAATACTCCCATTACTGTGGTAGCGGCTGGTCATGCTGCTAGTTACGTTTTACAATTAGCTGTCAAACAGCAAGCTGCTTTCTCACGAATTGTGTTATTAGCTCCTACTTGGCGTGGGCCTTTGCCGACAATGGGGGCAAGTCAGCAAATAGCTGGCATGGTGAGAGAATTGGTGCGATCGCCTATACTTGGTCAAGCTCTCTACAAACTCAACACTACTCAATCTTTCTTAAGTTTTATGTACCGCCGTCATGTCTTTACTGATGCGGCTAAAATTACACCCAGTTTCATTGAAAAGAAGTGGCACACGACTCAACAACCAGGAGCGCGATTTGCATCTGCTGCCTTTGTAACAGGTAATCTTGATGCTGTACACAAACAATCTGATTTTCTGGAACTTGTGCAGTCTTTAACCGTACCGCTCATGGTAGTAATTGGAGAATCCAGCCCCCCCAAATCACGAGAAGAAATGAACGCTTTGGTAGCCTTACCAGGAGTGAAAAGCGTTGTCATTCGTGGTTCTCTGGGACTACATGAAGAATATCCAGCAGTTGTTTTAGAAGCAGTTCAAGATTTTTTGTTATATCAAAAATAATTAATCAGAGATGAACATTCCACATTCTACACCCTAATTATCACAAGTTATTATCTGCGGTAACAGGCATTGTAATAGTGATAAGATGTGGGCCCAGGGCTGAAGAGTGGTTTTTGAGTTGTCGTTTTGAGAGACAATAACTCTATTATGGCTAACCTATCTCTTTTTAATTAATAATTAGAAAAATGAAATATTTGTTGATTAAATTATGTGATTATTTTGCTAAAACCTAAAAGAACAGCAAGGTCGCACAAAAATATAAAAAGATTTATCATAGGCGATAATGATTATCCATAAGGTGAGACAAGAGGAATTTAGAGTATGGTGGCTGACGTAATCAATAATTCAGTTCCCGTTACTGTTCTGACAGGCTATTTGGGAGCAGGTAAAACGACTCTACTCAATCACATCCTTACCTACGAACATGGCAAAAAAGTTGCTGTGATTGTCAATGAATTTGGGGAAGTGGGTATTGATAATCAGTTGATTATCGATGCAGATGAAGAAATATTTGAAATGAACAATGGCTGTATCTGTTGTACAGTACGCGGCGATTTGATTCGCATCATTGGCAATTTGATGAAGCGGCGCGATAAATTTGACCATTTAGTAATTGAAACAACTGGATTAGCCGATCCTGCCCCAGTGATTCAGACATTTTTTGTTGATGAAGATTTGCAAAGCCAACTGTCTCTAGATGCAGTGGTGACAGTTGTAGATGCCAAGCATATCTCACAGCACTGGGATGCAGACGAAGCCCAAGAACAGATTGCCTTTGCCGATGTAATTTTACTTAATAAAACAGATTTGGTAGCGCCGGAAGAGTTAAATGAATTAGAAAAACGGATTCGGGCGATGAATGCGATCGCAAAAATCTACCGTACCCGCAATTCTGAACTAGGGATGGATGCTTTATTAGGTGTAAAAGCCTTTGATTTAGATCGAGCATTAGAAATTGATCCAGATTTCTTAGGCGAAGATGCCCACGTACACGATGAAACGGTCTTTTCTGTGGCTTTAGTAGAAGCAGGTGCAGTCGATGGAGAAAAATTAAACACTTGGCTTTCCGAGTTACTGCGTACCCAAGGCCCAGATATTTTTCGGATGAAAGGCATTTTAAATATTGCTGGAGAAGATAATCGATTTGTATTCCAAGGAGTACACATGATATTTGATGGCAAACCTGATCGCCCTTGGAAACCAAGTGAAACCCCCAAAAACGAACTGGTATTTATTGGTCGCAACCTTAATGCAGCCCAACTCAAGCAAGATTTTCTCGCCTGTCTAGCATAAAAAGTGAGTTAGGAGTTATGAGTTAAAAATTCCTAACTTCTAACTCCTAGCTCCTAACTTCTCTACATAACTATGAACTCCACAACCAAATCTAAGGAATTTGAACAACACTATTCGGGGACACTTTCAGATTATGTAACTGCGATCGCTTGGTCGCCACAAGGTAAAACTTTAGCAGCAACTTCCGCCGCCGGTGAAGTAGTTTTGTGGAATGATGGCGAACTCACAACCTTACAAACTGGTAACGGTAAATCGGTAGACTGTCTAGCTTTTTCGCCAGATGGTAAATTTTTAGCCGTTGGTGGACAAGATGGACAGGTGAAAATTTGGCGCGATACTGAATTAATCGCCACCTTGGAAAATGCCCCTGCATGGGTTGACAAGCTAGCTTGGAATTACACCAGTAACCAACTAGCTTTTAGTTTAGGGCGTTATGTCCAAGTCTGGGATGCAGATACTCATGAAATTGTTGTAACGCTGAATTTCGACAACTCTTCAGTATTGGGTATAGATTGGCGGATTGACGGACAATACTTAGCCATAAGTGGTTATAAAGGAGTCAAAATTTGGCATAGTCAAAGCTGGGATGAAGAACCATACAGCTTAGATATGACTACTGTCAGTTTAGCTATGGCTTGGTCGCCCGATGGCAAATTCCTCGCTTCTGGCAATATGGATCGTAGTGTCACCGTTTTGGAATGGAACAACCCCGATCCTTGGGTAATGCGTGGCTTCCCCGGTAAAATTCGCCAATTGGCATGGTCAGAAGCTATGACTAAAGTAGGTGGTGCGCCAATACTGGCATCTTCTAGCGTTGAAGGTATTGTAATATGGGAGAAGCTAGAGGATGATTCCTTAGGTTGGGAAGCACGAGTATTAACAAATCATGTGGGTGTAATCAATGCGATCGCCTTTGCACCCAAAAGCTTCCTTCTCGCTTCTGCTGCTGCTGACGGCTGGTTATGTTTGTGGAATAAAGCCAAGGAAGTATCCCAAATTATCACAGGTGTCTCAGCAGGATTTTCTAGCCTAGCTTGGCATCCCCAAGGCAAGTTACTGGCCGCAGGCGGCGAACAGGGCGAATTACTTGTATGGTCGAAGGTTTTGCGGGGTCAGGGATTCGGGCGTAGTTAAGCAATACTCACTAATTAAAGTTGAACCTCGACAATTTATTGGCTATGCTGTATCAGCAAAGGTATCTTTGTAAATTATGAACATTATCAAACTGATTCTACTTGCCTGTCCTGCATTTCTGGTATCCATGCTGCTGGTAGTCAATCCAGCAAACGCATCCAGCCTGAAATCTGGTTATGCTATCCAAATTATGACGGTAGTATCTACACAACAAATTCCTGATTTGGCAACACCAAACTTGATTCCAACATCTAATCCGATAATCGATCGAGTTGGTTGCAATTGTGCCAACTGTGTTCAGTCTAAATTTCAGTCGCTACAAGGCAAGCTGCCATCAGTCGATTTTTAATAAAGTTAGGAGCTATAAATATTTTAGGGGCACAGCAATGCTGTGCCCTTATTAATTTTAATCAGTTTTTTGTCCGTGGCGATTGCCTACGCACGCTACGCGCTCGCGCTGGCTGCGGCATGATTATTTATATAATCAAGATATTTGCTGAAGGTCACGTCTGAAAAACGAGGTAGGAAAGCTGTTAGGTAAATTCCTAGATACTGAGAAACCTGCTGGTAAGCCAGTGAAATTGGTGCAATCACCATCTGCACCCAAGCTGTTAAGCTCTTGTTAAAAGAGCTAGTCCGGGGATTATAAAACTTGCTAGAGTGAACGTAGAGTTAGCCTTAATGTCTAATCCCCAAAACCTATACATCTCATGGATTTTGCTAATATTGCATCCCAGCTAAACGCTGGAACGATTTTGCCAGAGGGGATTGTTATTCTCACCCTCTTGGGGGTTTTGATTGTTGATCTGATATTGGGGCGTACATCTGGACGCTGGATTGGATATCTAGCGATCGCAGGTTTATTTGCCTCGATTGTCGCCCTATCTTTTCAATGGGACGCTCCTAATCCCATCGGTTTTACTGGTAGCTTTAATAGTGATGACCTCAGTATCGTCTTTCGCGGTATTATTGCCTTGTCTGCGATCGCCACTATACTGATGTCAGTTCGCTACGTTGAGCAGAGCGGCACAGCTTTAGCAGAATTTATCGCTATTTTGCTGAGTGCTACTCTGGGAGGAATGTTTTTATCCGGGGCTAGTGAGTTGGTGATGATTTTCATCTCCCTAGAAACCCTGAGTATTTCGTCTTATCTTTTGACAGGTTATACCAAGCGTGACCCCCGTTCTAATGAAGCGGCGCTGAAATACTTGTTAATTGGAGCTTCGAGTACAGCAGTATTTTTATACGGTGTATCGCTGCTGTATGGACTATCTGGAGGACAAACTGAACTAAGTGCGATCACTAATGGCATTGCCACAGCTAAAGTCGGTCAATCTTTAGGTTTAGTGATTGCGTTGGTTTTTGCGATCGCAGGTATTGGCTTCAAAATCTCCGCAGCACCCTTCCACCAGTGGACACCAGACGTTTACGAAGGCGCTCCCACCCCAGTCATCGCCTTTTTATCTGTCGGTTCCAAAGCAGCTGGGTTTGCCCTAGCCATTCGCTTGCTGACAACAGCCTTCCCCCTTGTTGCTGACGAGTGGAGGTTTGTCTTCACAGCTCTAGCTGTTCTCAGCATGATCTTGGGTAACGTAGTTGCCTTAGCCCAAACCAGCATGAAACGGATGCTAGCTTATTCATCCATTGCCCAAGCTGGATTTGTGATGATTGGCTTGATTGCTGGTACACAAGCGGGCTATGCCAGTATGATATTCTACCTACTGGTTTACCTGTTCATGAACCTGTGCGGCTTTACCTGCATCATCCTGTTCTCACTGCGGACAGGAACCGACCAGATTGCCGAATACTCTGGTTTATATCAAAAAGACCCACTCTTAACACTGGGGTTGAGTATCTCCCTGCTTTCCTTGGGTGGTATTCCACCATTGGCTGGGTTTTTCGGCAAGATTTACTTATTCTGGGCTGGTTGGCAAGCAGGTCTTTATTGGTTAGTCTTGCTGGGCTTAGTTACCACCGTCGTCTCCATCTACTACTACATTCGCGTAGTTAAGATGATGGTAGTCAAAGAACCTCATGAAATGTCCGACTCGGTGAAGAATTATCCACAAGTGCGTTGGGATTTGCCTGGACTAAGACCTTTGCAGGTCGGGTTGGTGGTAACATTAATTGCCACATCCATAGCAGGGATTTTGTCAAATCCACTGTTTACATTGGCTAACAATTCTATCTCTAATACCCCAATTTTGCAAGCAACAATGAACACTAATGTAAAAGCAGAAAATCCACTGCTGTTACCAAAGTTAGACGCGGTTAGTCAATCTCAACCCTCTGTTGATTCTACCGCTAAGATTTAACCGAGTCTCAACCAAACTTTGTATTTAAAGAAACGCCTGTCTGCTCATTAGCAGACAGGCGTTTCAATACGGTTCGGATAAGATCCCCCCGCCTGTGGTGACCCCCTTAAAAAGGGGGTAAGTAATTTGAAAAAAAGCCCCCCTTTTAAGGGAGGTTGGGGGGATCTTCGAGGAATAAACACGCTAACTGAACTGTATTGACAGGCGTTTCTGATATTTTTTAACATAAAATATAATTTACTACTTATATTACAATATTCTGAATTCTACATTCTGCTGTATCAATTAAATTTCATCAGAATGAGCTACAGGTATCCTAATTACAAATTCTGCACCTTTTCCTGGAACAGAAAAACAGCTAATTTGTCCATTATGTTTTTCAGCTATAATCTGATAGCTTATAGATAGTCCTAGTCCAGTACCTTTGCCCACAGGTTTAGTAGTAAAAAATGGATCAAAGAGCTTTGAGTGAACTTGTTCATTTATTCCCAAACCATTATCAACAATACTAACCGTTATCCATTTTTCATCGATTACCTCAGTTTTAATTTCAATTTGGGGATTATTCTTTGTAAGTGTTTGATTGTGATTAGTTTGTGGATTGACTTTTGACCACTGACCATTGACCGCCGATACCTCTAGCGCATCAATCGCATTTGCAATAATATTCATAAACACTTGGTTAAGTTGACCAGGGTAGCAAGTTACATTAGGTAGTTGACTATATTTTTTGATGACTTTGATTTCTGGGTACTCATGCCTAGCTTGCAACCGATGCTCTAAAATCATTAAAGTATTATCAATTCCTTCATGGATATTAACTTGCTTAAGTTCTGCTTCATCCAGTCTGGAAAAGTTACGTAGAGATTGAACAACTTCTTGAATACGCTCTGTTCCTACTTTCATTGACTGGAAGAGTTTAGTTATGTCTTGAATGATAAAATTTAAGTCTATTTCTTCTACATACTCTTGAATTTCTGAAGGAGTATTTGGAAAAAAATGTTGATAAATTTGCACCAATTTTATTAAATCTTGAGTATATTTATGGGCGTAGTGAAGGTTTCCATGAATAAAACTGACGGGATTATTAATTTCATGGGCAATACCAGCAACCATCTGTCCTAAACTAGACATTTTCTCAGCTTGGATAAGCTGAGTTTGGGTAAGTTGTAGTTCATTTAATGTTTCTTGTAAAACAGTTGTACGTTGCTCAACCCGAATTTCTAGCTCTTGATTCGCTTTCCATAGCGCTTCCTCCGCCTGTTTACGTCTCTGAACTTCTTTTGCTAACTCATCGATTTTCTCGTTAAGGAGGACGAAATTACTGCTAGCTAAAATTCTATTTTCCAAGCGTAAGAGAATTAAAGCCGAAGATTCAGGCGACCAAGGTTGAATAACTGCTCCTTGACTACGACATATTAATGTTTGCCCATCATTTTTTCGTAAAGTTAAAGAGCCAATAACCATTGCCCTGCTACTTGAACAAGCTTGCAGGTACTTTACAACATCATTAGCAGACTCAGTTACAAATTCAAAAAGCGTTTTTTCCCGCAGTTGCTGACGGCGTAACCCCAGCATATCTGCTACTGGTTGATTGGTAGCTAACAACTGACCATCACTACTCACTAGGAGTAAAGGTTCTGGTAAAACTCTAGCAATTTCAAGAAATTGTTCAGGAGTCATGGGCTTCCAATTTCACGGCTCGGCTCTACTTTACATATCTGCACTCAAGCTTGTATCTTGGGGTTAGTTTAGTGATTAAGGGTTTACACAGATTCTAGTCCTTTAAAGTATTCTCGACCTTCTGCATCTTCTGCCTCTTGTGTAAGTTTTAAGTAAATAATAACTCTACATCCAGAAGCACCCTGTGCTATGGTTTCTTGCAATTCTACTTTCGCATATCCCAGATTATTAGCTGCGATCGTTCCAAAAACATTTGAAGTCATCATACACATGGCAGGGCGATTAACCACTTTTTCAGCAAATGGGCAGACGCGGTTGCCAAAGATAATTTTTTCATCATCCTGCTCAATGACATAAAAATCGCCTTGGATTCGTTTTTTTAAATCAATTAAGACATCAGCTAACTGTTCAGGCGAAAGATTTGAGACTTTCAGGGCAGATTTGTAATCTTGGTTTAGCTGCCTAGCCATCCTTTCGCCAACTACACTAATAAATCCAGAAGCTTCTTCTAAGCCAACTACCTCCTGTAAAGTACCAGATAATTCTCTAATTAATGTACGTAAAAATATATCGCGTTCTAAAGAAAGATTAAGTGTAGCCATTGAGTGGTTAAGTGGATTGGTCATAATTTTGAGGGCATAATTTTGGAACTACAGTTTTAGAGTTCCCCAAAATATATCTAAAATAACTGCTTAATCTCTTTCTTTAGGGGATTTGATGCTTGTTTTTGTTTCTAATCAAGAGGAAAGTCATCATAAAGCAGTTTTCTTTTGTATGAAGTACAAAGCTACAGGTTTTGAGTCAAGAGGCAAGAGTTAGGAACTGATAAATCCGCTTGCTTATAATCAGGATCAAAGTTTGCTATTTTTCATAAATAAATTTTGCCGCTCTGAAACTATAATTAATTACGTATGGACTGCTATCACATTGAATATTTATTTTTCCTAAAATTAACTTGAATAATTGTTAATTTAATAAATTGGAATAGTAATTATAAACTCAGAGCCTTCCCCTAACAAAGAATTCACTTTAAAAGTTCCTCTATGTTTTTGGACAACTATTTGATAGGCGATTGATAATCCTAACCCTGTCCCTTTTCCTACAGGTTTAGTTGTGAATAAATGGTCAAAAATTTTTTGCTGAACATCAGCAGATATTCCTACACCATTATCTTGAATCCGAATCAAAACGTGATTTGTCTCTTCAATTAAGTCAGTATGAATTGTAATTTGATTAGGATTTGCCTTAATTTTATAAAAACTCAGTCCAGAGTTAGACTCTTCTACAGCATCAATAGCATTTGCCAATAAATTCATAAATACCTGATTCAGTTGTCCTGGAAAACATTTTAATAGAGGCAATTCACCATAATTTTTAACTACTTGAATATCAGGACGAATCTTATTAGCTTTTAAACGGTGCTTGAGAATAATAAGAGTGCTATCAATACCTTCATGAAGGTTAAAAAGAACTTTCTGCTCTGTATCTGCTCTAGAAAAAATTCGCAAGCTATTGCTAATACTACAAATACGATCTGTACCTTCTTTCATTGAGTAAATTAGTTTAGGCAAATCCTCGCGCATATATTCAAGGTCAATCAGTTCAATTGTTTTTTGAATTTCCTGAGATGCTTTGGGATAGGTTTGCTGATAAAGGTTGATGAGATGTAACAAATTATCAATATACTCTTGAGCCGGAGTTAGATTACCTGCTATAAAGCTAACTGGATTGTTAATTTCATGAGCTACATCAGCAACAAGGCTTCCCAAACTAGACATCTTATTCTGCATTATCTGAAGATTAAGCAGCATCATTTCTAGTTCTTGACTTCTTTCCTCTAAGTTATTTTGATATTCTTTTAACTCCTCAATTACTGTCTTAAGCAAACATTCTTTTTTTTGATTTATATCTTCAAGTTTTATCCGGTCTAATTCAGAACGCTTTAATTGCTTTTGGATAATTCTATTTGCTTTTTGGAGTTCCTTAATTTCTTGTTGATAATCCTCAATGTTCATCAGCTTTTACCGATTTCCCAAAATTAAAGTAACAAAAGTTTCATTGTGGAATTGCGCCTGGCTAATTCGATCTATAGGAGCAATCTCTCCGTAAGAATAAAATCCACAGGCAGGTAAATAGCTAGTCAGAGAAAGTTTGGTATTCTGGTACTCTTCTTGTGCCCTCGTGCCAAGTATTTGCCGACGAGCTACACATGAAAAAAACAACACAGCACTCGGTTCTGTGCCTGGATAATTATCTAAAGCATTCATGAATGATGCTTTGGAAGCTGCCAAAATATCTTCATAAGCTGCTTCTGAAATTTGAATAACTGCTTGATCAGGAATATTTCCAAAAAAGGTTATGCTACCAGATTCCTGATTGTAAGCAATAGGTGCTCTGAGATAAAAACTTTCTTCATTCTGATCAAAGACTGCTAGCGGATACTCTATTGAAGGAGGAAGCAAACCTAGATAATGATGATAAAAATCTAAAGCTGGCTTACCATCTATTTCATAGAGTATGTTTTTATCTACTTTAGTTACTTTGCTTGTTTGACCTATGGGATGCCAACCACTTGCAACAGCATGGGAAAATAATATTGTGCCAGAAAAAATAAGAATTGGTACAGAATCACTTAATACTTCTGTTTGAAAAAATTGATATGTATTTTGATATCTTGATTGATCGCCTGCTAAACCACCGAATATTGGCACATGTTGCCCAAGAGCTAGTTTTAAGCCATTCAATATAGATACACCGCTAGTTGTCAAGCTCTCTGGATGAGTTAAACATAGCTTTGGCTCTGTGTTACTTTTTGCTTTGGCTTCTTCCACAGCTTGTTTAGTTGCAGTAATTGGATCACCTGAAACTTTGCGTCCAACTCCTGCATAAATTTCAACTTCGTCTGAGCAAAACAACATCAAAGTAATTGAGTCTTGCTGAAACTCTAAGACTGAAGAAATTTCTCCATCTGTTGTTCCACCAATCAACTCAATCCCCAAAAAAGTCTGATGAATTTGCTGCAAAATGAGAGAATGTTCAAAATCAATTGCAGCAAAAAGAATCCCAGCTTTTGGTATATCTCCTGCAAGAGAACTGACACATTGCTGAATAACTTCTTCAACTGCTGATAGAGAATCTGGATCGTTACTGTGACCAACTACTGCCTTAAACATAAATTTATCTATATGGAGAATTATTTTTACTATGATTTTCAAACGGGAAGCTTAATGATGAACTCTGAACCTTGTGCTGGTGCTGAATTTACTTCCAGAGTTCCTCCATGTTTCTCGACAACAATTTGACGAGCAATTGATAACCCTAATCCTGTGCCTTGACCCACACCCTTGGTGGTGAATAAATGGTCAAAGATTTTTTGCTGGATATCAGGTGACATTCCCACGCCATTATCTTTAATCCGAATCAAAATATGTTTTTTGTTTTCAGTGAGGCTAGTTTGAATTAAAACTTGATTGGGATTTGCTTCAATTTCAATATAGGTGCGCCCTAGATTAGACTCCTCTAAAGCATCAATAGCATTAGCTAATAAATTCATAAATACCTGATTAAGTTGTCCAATAAAGCATTCTATTTCTGGCAAATTCCCGTAATCTCTAATTACCTGAATATCAGGACGATCCTCGGATGCTTTTAAGCGATATTTGAGAATCATAATTGTGCTGTCAATGCCATCATGAATGTTGCAAGAAACTTTGCGATCGCTATCTGCTCGAGAAAAGGTTCTCAGACTGTTACTAATGTTGCGAATGCGTTGAACACCCTCTTTCATTGAGGAAATTAAGTTAGGTAAATCGGCAAGCATATACTTTAAATCTATCGCTGCAATTTCCTGTTGAATTTCTGGAACCGGATTAGGATAGTGCTGCTGATAGAGGTTAATGAGATTAATCATGTCTTGGAAATATACTGAAGCGTGTCCGAGATTGCCATGAATGAAACCAACTGGATTATTAATTTCATGAGCAACTCCTGTTACTAATTCACCAAGGACGGACATTTTTTCTGTCTGTACAAGCTGAATTTGAGACTCTTGCAAGTCTTTTAATACCTTAGACAACGCTGCTGTCCTTTCTGCAACTCGTTTTTCTAAAGTTTTTGTGAGATTTCGTAACTGAAGATGGGTTTTAATTCTAGCTAATAATTCTTCTTCATGAAAAGGCTTAGTAATGTAATCAACTGCCCCTATATTTAAACCTTTTACTTTACTATCGGTATCAGAATCAGCCGTCATGAAAATTACTGGAATATCACAAGTCGCTAAGTTGTTTTTCAGTCTTTTACAGGTTTCAAACCCATCTATTCCCGGCATGATTACATCTAATAAAATCAAATCAGGGAGTCGAGATTCAATTTGTTTAATTGCACTTTCTCCATTATTATCTGTAATAACGTCAAAACCTATGTTAGTTAATATGTTCAAAACAATTTCTAAGTTTGTAGTAGTATCATCTACCACTAAAATTAAACTATCTTTTGGTAAATCAAGCATTTTTATATCTCTTTTATAATTCATGTATTTAAATCAATTTAACTCCTTGTTACTTATTCAATGCTGGCTCTGGGATCGCAGCTAAGTCACCTTTGTTTTTTTGGCGATTTGACTGATAAATAAATTTATAGCCAGACAATCTTATAGTTCCCAAAAACTCTGACAACAGCAACATTCTCACACTAAATTCTTGTATGCGACCACGGGGGCGATTGCTACAGTATGAAAATGAACCCAATCTTCATTTTGACTACACCTGAACATCCTCTTTCATGAAGGTGATTGGCTTTAAATTAGTCATTATTACCCTTGCCTTTTGAAAAAAGTAGTGTTAATTCAGCACAATATTGCTACTGAAAAATCTTTTTAATGAAGGCGAACGTTATGAATTTAGTTATTAATACTCTTGTTGTTTCAGACAAGTAATGTTTGTTTTGTAAAAATAAAATTATTGCTGCAAACCTCTCACTGACTTTGTAACTTTGTTATCTGTATTTATCCTGAATACATATTTACTTAAATAATATTTTTTGGAAAAATATTAATCCAGTATGATTTCGGATATCTTTTTGAGAAAATAAAATCACAATAAACAGTTAAGTGTTGGAAAAAATGTATATTTTTTAAATATCAAGATTGTGGCGTAAATATAATTTACACCCTGTAGAAAAATTGGTATTTAAATAATTTATTTTCAAAAATTGATGTTGTAGATTTTGAATAACTCTATTAGTTATGGAAAAATTAGTTTCTTCAGATTTGTACTGTCCTTTTTCATCACAAATCAATAAAAATATTGATTTTTTGGAAGAGTACAGTCTTGAATGGGTACTTGATTTCAATCTTCTGGCAAACGAATCATCTTATCAGCGTTTCTGCAAGTCTAAATTTTTTTTGATGGCAGCTACTACTTATCCCTATTGCAACTTTCAAGAACTGAAAATAGCAAATGACTGGTTGAGTTGGCTATTTATTTGGGATGATCAATGCGATTTATCAGAGTTGAAAACAAAACCTGAATCTCTAAAAGCTATTCATAAGAGATTTCTAGAAATATTGAACGGAGCAGAAGTTACGAGCTACGATATACCTCTTAGTCGTGCTTTAAGTAACTTACGAGAGCGGATGCTTGAAAAAGCAAGCGTGAAATGGTTAAATTATTTTATCTACGGCTTTGAGAAATATTTATACGGTTGTTTTGAGGAAGCAAATAACCGTGTATATGGGATTGTACCCGATACCGATACTTATATTGCAATGCGTAGATTAAGCGCAGGTGCAGATGTTGCCTTGCCATTAATTGAACTTTGTAATCAGTTGACAATTCCTGATTTTTTACGAAAACAGGATATTTTTAAACAACTTAATGAGATTACAAATAATCTTCTTGGCTGGTCTAATGATATTTTTTCATTATCTAGAGAATTGGCAACTGGTCATGTTCATAATTTAGTATTTGTACTGCATTATCAGCACAAAATTTCTCTAGAAGAAGCAATCAAGCTTGCTATAGAAATGCATGATAATGAGATACGAAAGTTGATAGATTTAGAAGCAAGCGTTCCATCTTTTGGAGAAGAAATAGATGCAGATTTTACAAAATATATATTAGGGATTCATGCTTGGATACGTGGAAACCTCGATTGGTATTCTTTCACTGCTCGCTACAAAAGTGTAGAAATGCTGGAGCTAGCTAAATAATAAAAAAGGAAAGTTGGATTGGCTCTCTCGCTCCTTCATCAGTTCCAATCAATACAACTATGTTGATTATATTGGTTGGCCTTTTACTTTTTAAAGGTTCCTATAAAATTTTGATTTTAATCCTATAGCACAAAGAAGCAAACTGTTATCTCATAGTATCTCCTTACCCCTTTCCATTAAATGCAACTACCTAATCCTCTTAAAACCCCTTCTTTTCTTCAAAAGCTTCAATGGATTGCTGATCCTGTTCGGTATATGGAAAAAGCTGCTCAACAGTATCCCGACATTTTTACTGGTAAGATAATTGGTTTTGGTGATACTGTAGTATTCGTGAATCATCCCCAAGCAATCCAGGAAATTTTAACCAACGATAGAAATAAATTTGTTGCTGTCGGCAAGATGAACAAAATTGGGGAACCCTTAGTAGGGGAATATTCAGTTGCCTTAATAGAGGGTACTCGTCACAAACGTCAACGACAACTGGTCATGCCATCCTTTCATAGAGAGCGAATGCAAGCCTATGGTCAACGGATTTGTGGTCTGTGTACAAAAGTTTTTCATCAGTTAGCACTAAATCAGCACTTCTTGGCTCGGAACTTAACACAGGAGATAACCCTACAAGTCATTTTACAGGTTGTCTTGGGCTTGAATGAGGGAGAAAAACTTCAAAAACTTGAGCATCTATTGTTGCAGATGTTGGATCTTTTTCGGTCACCTTTGAGTTCTAGTTTATTGTTTTTCTCATTCTTGCAAAAGGATTTAGGAGCCCGGAGTCCTTGGGGAAAATTCCTGTGCAATCGCCAGCAAATTGATCAATTGATCTATGCTGAAATTAGCGAACGCAGAAAGCAAAATGATTCAGACCGCAACGATATCTTATCCATGCTGATATCAGCACTGGATGACACTGGTCAACCCATGACAGATCAAGAGTTGCGCGATCAGTTGATGACTCTAATCGTTGCTGGATATGAAACCACAGCAACAGCGATCGCTTGGGGATTGTATTGGATTCACCAAAAGCCCCTAGTCCGTGAAAAACTACTTCAGGAACTGGATACCCTCGGTGATTCTCCAGATCCCATGAGCATTTACCGACTGCCATATCTAAGTGCTGTCTGCAATGAAACCTTGCGAATTCACCCTGTTGTCATGTTCTCTTTTCCCAGAGTAGTACAAGAACCTGCCAAGCTGTTGGGACATTCTTTAGAGTCTGGGACTGTACTGCTTCCCAACATTTATCTCATTCATCAGCGTGAAGATTTATATCCTCAACCGAAAGAGTTTCAACCAGAGCGCTTTTTAGAACGGCAATTTTCTCCCTATGAATTTCTACCCTTTGGTGGTGGTGTCCGTCGTTGTATCGGCGAGGCTTTGGCTATATTTCAAATGAAGCTAGTATTAGCAACTATTCTGTCACGCTATCAGTTAGAGCTAGTTGATCGACGAACAGAACTGCCTCAGCGTCGAGGTTTTACCCTTGCACCAGCCAGTGGAGTCAAAATGGTAATTACAGGGCAACGTGCGCGTCAACAAGAGGCAGTTCTTGCTCCCTTCCCCTCACTTCCTGCATCTTACTGACTATAAATAAAAAGGTACAGAGCAAGTAAATTTATTTATGGTTGCTGAGTTTACGGTGAGCATCTCGGCTTTGCTCGATGGAACCGCAGTCTAACTGCGTAGCCGAAGTATGGGCTTGGTAAATTATTGAATGCGTGAATGCGTGACTTCTTTGTTCGCGCAGCGTCCCGTAGGGAAGGGGTTGACTTCCGCCTTACGGGACTAGTAGTCTGTCAAGCTTTTTTGAAGGTTTTTAGTAAGCACTTTAAGGCTTAGAAAACAAGGGCTTTAGTTCTAGATTTTTAAGGACTGAAGTGCTTACTACGAACTTATCAAAATTAATGAAACAGACCACTAGTCTAGATATCTGACTGTTGCATTGGTATCTCAATTACAAACTCAGTCCCTTCTCCTAATGTGGAATCACAGGTTAAACTACCCTTGTGTTTGTCTACAATAATTTGATAGCTAATCGACAACCCCAACCCCGTGCCACTTCCTATGGGCTTTGTGGTAAAAAATGGGTCAAATATTTTCTGCTGCACCGCTTTTGTCATTCCAGAACCGTTATCGCCAATCCGAATTATCACTGTATTAGAATCTGTTAATTCAGTCAAGATATGAATTTGTTTTACTTGACGATAAACTACTGACACGTTTATATCCTTTGTTATTTGTTCTTCGTCATTTCCCAAAGATTCATGAGCAATAATAAATGTCTCTTTTAAAGCATCAATCGCATTATTTAGGATATTCATAAACACTTGATTTAGTTGACCAGGGTAACAAATAACTTTTGGAAGGTTACCGTATTTTTTGATAACTTCAATTTCAGGTAAATTGCTATTTTCTTGAAATCGGTGCTGTAAAATCATTAAGGTATTGTCTATTCCCTCATGAACATCTACAGGCTTTATCTCAGATTCATCTAGGCGAGAAAAGTTGCGTAAGCCCAAAACAATATCTCTAATCCGCGAACTTCCCACTTTCATTGAATCTAGAATATTTGGTAAGTCTTTTACTAGAAAATCTATGTCAATCTCCTTAGCTTTATCCTCAACTAAGGACGAGGTCTGAGGATATTCTTGCTGATAAACAGCTACTAAATCTAGCAAGTCTTGGACGTACTCACTTACATGATTAATATTGCCATGAATAAAGTTAATGGGATTATTGATTTCATGAGCAATTCCCGCCACCATTTCTCCCAAAGAAGACATTTTTTCGCTTTGAATCAATTGGATTTGGGTACGTTGCAATTCCTGTAGAGTTTCTTGTAAACAGTGATTTTTGTCGTTGATTTCCTGCGTTCTTTCCTGGACCTTTTGTTCTAAAGTATGGTTGTAATCTTCCAATCTTTCTTTAGCTTGTGCCAAATTTTTGTAGAGGATAGCATTCTCTAGGGATATTGCTGCTTGAGTGGTGAGGAGTTTGAGAACTTCTACGCGATCACGTGTAAATGCTCCTGTCGTCAGATTATTTTCTAGATAAAGAATCCCAATCAATTTACCTTGATTTAGAAGAGGTATAGACAATAAACTTTTAGGTTCTTCAGTAATAATGTAGTTATCACATGCTAAAAAATGAACAGTATTTATATCATCAATAACCAATATTTCTCTGGAGCGTTTAACGTAGTTAATCAAAGTAATAGGAACATCGTAGCTTAACTCAAGACCAGTTGATGGAAACTCAGTGTAGATACGATCAAAATGCGAATTTGAACACACCACTGCGACAGTTAATGCTAAATTATCACCTTCACTCAAAATTAAAGCGCATTTAGAGGCTCCTGCATTCTCCATAACAACTTCCATTAAAGTAGAAAGTAGTCGCTCAAGCTCGATTTCCCCAGAGAGGGCTTGAGATGCTTTAATAAATGCGGCTAAATCCAGAGAGTCAGAAATACTTTTCTTCAAGCCAATAACAGTTTGTTGATCGCTTAAGGTAGGTAAAGATGATATAGATATGTTATTGACAAAAGTGCTTTCATCACTAGAATCGATACTCAATTTTTTTTGCTGGAGTATAGGAGTAAGTAATTGAGGATAGCGTTTTGTTAAATCATTAACTTTGGCTAACGCTCCCCAATGAATATAGCCATAGTAAGCATCAGTTAGGTAGGTTTGGGCAATCTTCTGTTTGCCCAGTTCTAGATAAAATTTAGCGGCAAGTTCGTTGGCAAGAGCTTCTTCGTTGATATACTCATATTCTTTAGCCAAGGCGATCGCGCGATCGTAATTATCCATTGCCTCTATATATTGCTCAAGAACTCGATATCGCTCTGCCTCAACTAAATGAAACTTATGCAAATAATTCATCGGGGCATGATTTGCCCAGTGCTGCATCTTTTCTTGATTGACAACAACCTTATTTAAGATTTGTTTTTGTTCAGATTCCTCAACATCAGAATAAACTGCCAGTCTAGCTAGTGATTCATAAAAATGAAAAATAGGAAAAACTAACTGTCCTATCCCACCATGCAAATAATTTTCTGCCAAGCTAGCATTTTCAACCGCTTGAGAGTATTTCTGAAATAGGCAACAGAGATGCAGTTTAGTTGAATACAAATATAACAGTCCCATGCCATCGTTTGCTTCAAGGTGAGTCGGCAACATTTTCTGCTCATCGTAGGCTTCACCAATTAAAAGATGGGGATTTTCCGCAGTACCTATCAAGTTCAAGACACTCTGCCGATAAATAGTACTCCAGTTAAATACTGTTTCCTGCTTGATTTGACCGATTGCACTGTTGTAAATTGCCATCTCCTGTTCCAGTCCCGTCAGTTCTCTACCAACAAAATATGAACAGTAGCAATAAACATTAAGAGCATAGGCTGCATATTCTAAATCTCCTGTTTCTAGTCCAGCAGAGTATGCTTCCAGCAGAGGTTTTAAGTTTTCCTTGGCATGTTCCTTCCAATGCCGGATAGCAGCATTAAATACTTCTATGACCTTAGCTTTGACTTCTTTAGCATTAAAGCGAGTTAATAAACTTGCAGCCAGTTTCCCAAATTGATAGCCAAACTCAATATCTCCTACTACTCCGCAGAGTATTACCGCATAAGCTACATAGGCATAGGCTGATAAGGAAGTGTTACCGTACTTAAGCGATAAATTAATCTGTTTAAAAGCAAACAAGGGATAAATTACAGGAAAAACTTGATAGGCATGACCAAGGGCACTTGATAGAATACGCATAGATGCTAAAGCTTGCTCTTCTGTCATCTCAAGCAGGTCAATTAAATCCTCAATACGTCTGCCGTTAAGATTTGATGTTAACTCTGCCATTGCTAGCTGAATATCTGACTGGCTTGGATGTTCAGGAAACTCTACTCCCAAAAGTTTCAAAAAGGTTAGGGCAGTATTTACAGCCTTCAGTGCTTGGTTCTGTGCCCCATAAGCCTGAATTTTGACTTCATAAACTTTTACTTTTTCTAGCAGTGGTTTGCGTACCAACACCACCTCTGCCAATTCCTCCATCTGTTCAAAGTTGCCAGCCAGGTATGCTGCCTCTGTCGCAGTTTCATATAAAGCCAGGGTGAGATGATGTTTCATCTCCCAACTATTACCTGCTAGCAGTTTGATGCCAGTAGTTAAATACTTAACGGCTGCAAGATAAGCTGTAGATGCTAAAGCTTTACGTCCAGCAATTAGATTCATCTGTGCCAGTTGATCTCGTTTAGCTTGAGGGGAAATAAATTCCACTGCGATATTAAACTGATTGACAAGCTCAAAAATCCTTTCTTCTTGTTCTGCAACTGGAATATTGTTCAATAACAGTAGCCCAATTTTTAAGTGAATTGACTTTTTTTGTTCTTCGGGAATTAAAGAATAGGCGGCTTGCTGCACTCTATCATGTACGAATTTATACCTACTTGCCTGTAAATTAGAAATTGAAAATTGTGTAGATTCTATCTCATTACCAATCAAGCCTTGATTAATATTATCTTGTGGAAAGATGTTGTAATTTTCAGTCTGTGATAAAACTAGCCCATCAATTAATGCTTGCCACAAGTCTGATGCTGTATCTGCTACAGATTTTTCATTAGCGATCGCCAGAGTTTTTAAGTCAAATTCATTACCAATACAGGCAGCCAGTTTCAGAACCTTTTGAGTATATATTGGCAACTTTTCTATTTGCAAAGTGATAAATTGTACGACATCATCTGTAAGAGCTAATTCTTGGACTTGGGAAATATCATACTGCCAATGACCAACATCAAAATTTAATACAATTAGCCCATCATCATGTAAAGACTTAAGGAATTGGACACAAAAGAATGGGTTGCCTTTAGTTTTGGCAAATACCATCTGGGTAAGAGGAAGCGCAACTCCTTCAGAGCAATGCAGTGTATCAGCAATTAGATGATTTAAATCACCCTGATTTAAGGGTGCAAGGGTGATCGTATTAATAGTTGCTCCTGCTTTTTGAATTTCTTTTAGTGTCAATGAAAGCGGATGTGCTTTGGAAACTTCATTATCTCTAAAAGAACCAATTAACAATAAACCTCCCTTATTTTCACACATCTGTTCTGTTTCTTCTGAAAGAGAAGACAACTTGCTTTCACACATTAATAACTGAATTAATTTCAAAGATGCCGTATCTGCCCACTGCAAGTCATCGAGAAATACAACTAGGGGATGTTCTTTCGTTGTAAATATTTGGATGAATTTTTTAAACAATAAATTGAACCGATTCTGGGCAGCACTGCCAGAAAGTTTTGTAACCGGAGGTTGCTTACCAATAAGCTGTTCTAGTTCAGGAAGTACATCAATAATCACTTGAGTTTGTGTACCCAATCTCAAGATAATTTTGGCTTTCCATTGTTGAATTTGGGCATCATTTTGCGAGAGCAGTTGCCCAATTAAGTCCCGAAAAGCTTGCACCAATCCTGACAAAGGAATGTCACGTTGAAACTGGTCAAATTTACCTTTGATGAAGTAACTACGCTGATGCACAATAAGTTTGTGAATTTCATTGACCACAGCAGTTTTGCCAATGCCAGAGGAACCCTCGACTAATATAATTTCTGTTGCCCCCTCTGTCACACGTTTAAAAGCAGCAAGTAGTGTTTTAACTTCACTTTGGCGACCATAGAGTTTTTCAGAGATTACAAAACGGTCTGAGATGTCTCTGGCGCCTAGTTCAAAAAGTGCAATACTTCCTGTTTCTTGCCACTGGTTTTGGCACACCTCCAAGTCATGCTTTAACCCTAAAGCACTCTGATAGCGGTCTTCGGCATTTTTGGCCATCAGCTTGCTGATAATGTCAGACAAAATTGGCGGAATATTAGAGTTAATCCGACTGGCTTTTAGCGGTTGTTTGGCAATGTGAGAGTAAATTAACTCCATCGGATCTTTTGTTGTAAAGGGTAACTGTCCGGTGAGGAGTTGAAAGAATGTGACACCGAGGGAGTAAAAATCAGTGCGATAGTCAATACCTCGATTCATTCTTCCGGTTTGTTCTGGGGAAATGTAAGCTAGGGTGCCTTCTAATACGTTGGGATTCGTAAGAAATTGAATTTCTCTTGGTAGGAGGGTAGCAATACTAAAATCGATGAGTTTTATTTCACCTGTGGTAGGGTTTATCAGGATGTTGGCAGGCTTAATGTCTTTATGAATAATCCGTAGACGCATCTCGCCGTGGGTATCGCAGTGCAATCCTTCAAGGGTAGAAGCAATTTTAATCGCAATCTGAAAAAACTCGTTGAGGGAATGCCAGTTCTTTTTCTTCCCCTTGTCTTCCACTCGCCAGTCTTGTAAGGAAATACCACCAAAATCTTCCATTACTAGAACGTAGCTGTTACGGTAGTTTTCTAAACTATAGGTTTTGACTATATTAGGAAGATCGAGGTTTTTGGTGATGATATATTGATTGCGGAACTGGGCGATTTCTGCGAACGTAGGATATTCATTCCGCATCAATTTGAGAACGACTGGTTTTTGATCTTGTTCTCTAATACCCCTATAAACTAGGGTTTTACTGCCTGAGTAGATTTGCTCAGTGATGCGATAGCCAGGAAACTCAAACAATGTATCTAATAATACTAACATTACGGGGTATGCTCATAATTCTTGTTTATATGGCTTAGTATTCCCCTGAAAAGGCTATATGCATCATGAAATAGAAATTTTATACGTTTAAATAAAATTTAAACATACCCTTATATCCCAATATGCTTGGGTTAGCGCCAAAAACCTTAAATTGTGTAGGTTGGGTTGAGGAACGAAACCCAACATTTCCGGGGCTTTGTTGGATTGCACTTTGCTTAACCCAACAAAGCAATTTTTCACAAAGCCAAGCGTATTGCTTTATATCCTTTTTAAGTAAATATTTCATATTAAACTATATGATTCTGCTTTGATTATTGAACAAAATTAGGTACTTTCCGATCGCAGGATAATTTAGAAAAGCCTGAAACAACCTCAACGAGTTGTTTCACATCACGACGCATTTGTACAGTGCGTAAGTCCTACAAATAAGAAAAAAGCCTGCCGCTCTCTTAAATTAAGAGCAAACTGCGGCAGGTTTAGTGGGTATTTAGCTGCTTTTCTAGACTGTCAACTTCATTCTTTTGTGAAGACGCTATGTTTCGACTCCACTCAATATAAATTCGCGTTTGGAAAATTCAAAATTCAAAATTTCTAGAGGTGCAGATAATTGCTAGTTATGTTTTCCTGCTTTTGAATTTTGTGGTCAACGATGATTTATCAACATAAGTATTTTTGTACTAACTATTTTTACCCGCTTTTAATCGGACACCCGTTACTGTAAACCAATACAGTTCAGTTAACGCTAAAAACCTTAACCTGTGTAGGTTGGGGAGCCACTGCGCCCTTGCGGTTTCCCGACTTGTTCGCTCTTAGCGTTCCCGTAGGGTAGCAAGTGGCGTTTGAGGAACATAGCAAGATCCACCAGGGTAACCCAACATTTCCGGGGCTTTGTTAAGTTGCCTTTGCTTAAACCAACAAAGCAATTTTTCACAAAGCCAAGCGTGTATTATAAACGAGGTATTCTTGGCTGCGATAATAACAATGAGTACCAATGTTACTTGACTTTTTGTTTAATAAAGGTCACAACCTGAGTTAGCTGTTTCTTCAAGCTATCGATTTCAGCTTGCATTTTGACAATTTTCTCATTCAATGCGTTAATTTCTGCGTCGGAGGTTCCTTTGGCAGTAGGAGTTGCGATCGCAGTATTTGCAGCACTAGGAGTTGCTACCGTAGCAGTGGCTACACTAGGAGTTGCTACCGTAGCAGTGGCTACATTAGGAGTTGCAACTGTGCCATTTTTGACAGCAACTCCTGCTCCTAGTGGGATTAGTTCTGGGCGTGGCAGTTTCGCCTTGGTCATAGCTAACTTAATTGCGTTAATTAGCTGCTTCTGATCAAAAGGCTTACCCAGAAATTCAAAGTATTCAAAGGGTTCTGTGATTTTCTCAGTCACCTCTTCCTTGCGACCAGACATGATCACCAAAGGAATTTTTCTTAATTCAGGATCGGCTTGAACTTTCTGGAAAACCTCCCAGCCACTCATTTTAGGCAACAGGAAATCCAGCATAATTAAGCTAAGTTTTTCCTGAAGAATGAAATTTAGTCCTTCCAAACCGTCTTTTGCTTCCAGTACCTCAAAATTGCCCGGAGGCAACATTTCTCGTACTTTTACCCTGACAACTGTAGTGTCATCGATAACTAAAATTTTGTTGCTTGCCACGACTGTTTGCTCTAAGAGAAACTTTAAGTGTAAATAGCGGCTTTGCCGATTGTCATTGAGAATTCCCCCACTATATACAAAATTTTTAGCAATTGGGGGATAGTAGATTTCGGTATAAATAATGTTGCTAGAGGTGTTTTGTAAAACTTTTGCATGTACTATTTTCAATTTATGTCATGGTGATATTTAAGGCTCTAGCTCTGTTCAAGGGCATAAGGGACATAGTGATACCGAGACATGGTGACTTCATTAAGAGCATCCCCACGTCTATTTTTATCTATTGTTAATTAACAGACTGTTACTCTATATCCGTATCTTGCTTAGATGTCTATGATTTGGTCACAACGAGCCGAACTAAAGTCTGAAATTACGGCAATGCCTAGCTGGTTACGTCGTCCTATTGGCAAAGCCAGTGAAATCTCTACTGTACAACGCATTATTAAGCAACGCCAAATTCACACAATTTGCGAAGAAGGGCGCTGTCCCAACCGGGGAGAGTGCTATGCCCAAAAAACTGCAACTTTCTTACTAATGGGGCCTACTTGTACACGCTCTTGTGCTTTCTGTCAAGTAGATAAAGGTCATGCACCAATGCCTCTTGATTTAGAAGAACCTCAAAAGGTAGCACAGGCGGTGCAGCTTTTGGGATTGCGTTATGTGGTGCTGACTTCTGTAGCCCGTGATGACTTGCCCGATCAAGGTGCAGGGCACTTTGTGGAGACGATCGCTACTATCCGCCAATTGAACCCAGAGACTCAAATTGAAGTGCTGACCCCTGATTTTTGGGGTGGTGCTGGTGTTGGGGAATCAGGTCAACGCCAGCGAATAGCTATGATTGTAAAAGCCAAACCAGCTTGTTTCAATCACAATATCGAGACAGTGAAACGGTTAACTGCGCCAGTGCGCCGGGGAGCCAAGTACGATCGCTCCCTCTCGGTACTAGCTATGGTTAAAGAAATCGATCCGACAATTCCCACCAAATCAGGTTTGATGCTGGGACACGGAGAAACACTTGATGAAATCATTGAAGCAATGGCTGATCTAAGGGCAGTGGAGTGCGATCGCTTGACTATCGGGCAGTATATGCGTCCTTCTCTAGAACATCTGCCAGTCCAAAAATATTGGACTCTAGAGGAATTCGATCAACTCGGCAGATTAGCATGGGAAATGGGATTCAACCATGTTCGTTCTGGGCCTCTGGTTCGCAGTTCCTATCATGCTGGAGAGGAGGAATGAGGGAGCAGGGGGAGCAGGAGAAGAAATAACCAATGCCCCATGCCCAATCCCTAGTCCCCATTCCCCAGTTCCCAATTTCCAACTTCACACAAATATTCTTAAAGAATTTGAATATTTGGTACACCAGTTTGGTATTTCTTAAAAAGTCCTGACATTAGGAGAATCGGATTATGACTGCTAAAAGCAAAGATTTACCAGTTGCCAATAGTGGAGCTAAACCTCCCTACGCCTTTCGCACAGGCTGGGCACTGTTCTTGTTAGCTATCAATTTTCTGGTAGCAGCCTACTATTTCCACATTATTGAGTAGTTAGAAGTGGGTGGTGCTGCTCAAATCGTTCCTTTGAATAAACCTTTGGGACGAATGAGCAGCACCAGAATCATGATTAACAGTGCTACACCCTGTTTATACTGTGAACCCAGCCAAGGGGTGCTGACTTCCTGGACGATGCCAATGATAAAAGCTGCTGCGATCGCACCGTAAGGGTTGCCAATCCCACCAAGAATTACTGAGGCAAATAAAGGTAAAATTAAGAACCATCCCATGTTTGGGCGCACAGCTGTAATCAATCCATACATACTGCCACCCAAAGACGTAAGACTGCCAGCAATTACCCAAGTCCATAAAATTACTCGATCAACATTAATACCCGAAACCCTGGCTAAGTCCAAATCGTCAGCAACTGCTCGCATCGCCTTACCAATCTTGGTATTTTGGAGCAGATAATGCAGTGCCAAAATTGCTAACACTGCCAAACCCAATACTAATAATTGATTTTGCGGCACCTTTAAACCAAAGATATCTAAAGCTGATGTAACAGGTAAATTATAATTTTGGTTCTTGCCACCCCAGATCAAAATAATGCCGTTGCGAAGAAATAAGGCAAGTCCGATAGAAATAATAATCAGCGTAGTGGAAGTAGCACGAATAGAGCGCATTTTTGACCACAGTAACTTTTCCGATAACAGCATTGCTGCCACAGTTCCCGCCGCCGCCAGGCTCATCGACAGCCAAATATTGACTCCAATAGTGTTTATCAGCCAGGTCAGATAGGCTCCTAGAGTGAGAAAATCACCGTGAGCAAAGTTAGATAGCCGTAAAATTCCGTAGGTAAGAGTGAGTCCGACTGCCGCTAGAGCAATAATGCTCCCCACCGCAATCCCATTAACGATTAGTTGGGCGAATTGTGTATCCATAAGCCTTAAGTTGCTTTAAAAAATTTTACGTCAATGGTTCGGATAATAATTTTTTTAGAATAGCTGCTAAATTTAACATCATAAGTTATGGTTTATAACAACATAAGTTATGGTTTATAAATAAAAAAGAATTGTCAGTTAATATACATAGAATCCTCTTCGGATTCTGATGCGAAATTAAACTAGTTCAACGGTCTAGTTGACCATGCAGCAGTACTCAAGCTTACCAGACCATAACTCACAGATAGATGCAAGGCCAAAACCTTTGACAACAATTGAGCAACTTCGCGCCAAGTTGTGCCTGGAGAGCAGCTTGAACCAGTTGCAAAGTCGCCTTAATGATTGCCTGCTTTCTGCTTGTAAAACAGTCCCACAGGCAGGAACCGCAGAAGCAAAAATTCTCCAAACTGTGATAAACGAGATTAACAGTGCTGTCAACAGCAGTGATTTGGCGGTTACAGATTGTGCTGTAGGCATCGCTTTGTTTGAACCACAAGCAACTGTTGCCACAGTTTGCCATGTTTCGTCTTCTCTATCCCCAAACTCACATTTATTTCTAGAATTGCTGACAGCAGAAAAAAAGCTGCTGTTGAGATTGCAAGAGGTCATAGAACTCGAAGATTTGCAGCAGCTTGAAAATCAACAACCACCGAGCGCTTGGCGGTTAGCTGATGATTTTGGCAACGTCATGGGCTGGCTAATTATTGCCGCAGCACCCCTAAACTCAGATCGTGATTCGTTTATAAAATCACTTGCTAAACTCAGGTCAGAATTTATGGCTAGGTCTGCTAAGCATTGTACTACAGCCCTGATACAACTTAGACACATTCTATCTTTGCAGCAACGGTATCAACAGTTAAGTAACTCTAATCAGGAATTGGAGCGCACCAATCAACTCAAAAATCAGTTTTTGGCAAACACCAGCCACGAAATTCGCACACCCCTTAGTTCTATTATTGGGTTTACCCACCTGCTTTTAACCCAAGGGTACGAACCAAGTAAAGAACGCCAGCAAGAGTATTTAAATATCATTCAGTCTAGCGGCAGGCACCTGCTAGCTTTGATTAATGATATTTTGGATCTCTCTAAAATTGAAGCAAATCAGCTGGAAGTGCAGTGGGAAACAATTGATGTGCCAATGCTATGTAGCAATGTTTTCGCACTGGTGAAAGAAAAAGCCGCTAATAAGGGTTTGAAACTCCGTTTAGAACTTGACCCCGATATCACAACTCTAGTAGCTGACCCTTTGCGACTCAAGCAAATGCTGTTGAATTTACTCTTCAATGCCCTAAAATTTACGAGCCAAGGAAGTGTTGGCTTAGAGGTTGTTTCCAAAGGTCTATTTGTGTATTTTACAGTTTGGGATACTGGCACTGGCATTTCCCAAGAAGACCAGGCTCAACTGTTTGAACCCTATTTCCAAATTGCTAAGGCTGTCGCCGATGGTGAAGGTACTGGTTTGGGTTTAGCAGTGACTCGAAAACTCGCCCAAATTCACGGTGGTAACGTGAAAGTGGAATCTGAAGTAAATCGCGGTTCCCGTTTTACCCTTGTACTTCCCTTTAGGCAAGAGGTAGGGGAGGCAGGGGGAACAGGGGAGCCAGGGGAGGCATACTCCTTATCTCCTTTGCCTTTCACCCCTAGTTATTCTGTAGATATTTTGCTGGTAGAAAATGATTTACGCAACGCTAATTTGATGCAAATTTATCTACGTGAATTGGGATATCAGGTGACTTGGGTTGAGAATGCTGCCAAGATGTGGGAAGCTTTAGGACAGTTAGACCCAGTGTTGATTTTGATGGATGTTCATCTGGCAGATGGAAATGGTCTTAGGTTGGTACAGCAACTGCGAGAAAATCAGCAATATCGGACGATTCCGGTAATTGTTCAAACAGCAATGGCAATGAAAGGCGATCGCGAAACTTGTCTAGCAGCTGGAGTAGATGACTATATTTCTAAACCAATTGATTTACCACTTTTAGCTAGTCTGGTGGGCAAGTACAGTAAAGCACCAACCTTGGTTGATGGGGAGTGGGGAGTGGGGAGTGAAGGAAGCAAGGGGAGATGAAAAGACAAGGGGACAAGGGGACAAGGGGACAAGGGGTGAGAACTTACACAAGTCTTTCCACTTGTCCCTAATTCTTCTTGTCTCTTTGTCCTCTTCCCCATGCCCAATGCCCAATGCCCCATAAGTAATGACTAGAATAGAAACTGTTGGGTGCTATAGGGTTTGGGCAAGATTGGGAAATGATGCTGACAGAAAAATTTGAGCAATTAAGAGCTTTATTTCAAGAAATGGAGCAGGCGTTGATTGCCTACTCTGGGGGCGTTGATAGTACTTTGGTTGCCAAAATTGCTTATGATGCTTTGGGCGATCGCGCTTTGGCTGTGACGGCTGTTTCTCCTTCGCTGTTACCAGAAGAGTTGGAAGATGCCAAAATTCAAGCTGCAACTATTGGAATTGGCCATAGAATTGTCCAGACTGACGAGATGGCAAATCCCAATTACACCTCTAACCCGGTTAACCGCTGTTATTTTTGCAAAAGTGAATTACACGACACTCTCAAACCTTTAGCTTTACAGTTGGGTTATCCCTACGTAGTGGATGGTGTAAATGCGGATGATTTGCATGATTATCGCCCAGGAATTCAGGCAGCAAAAGAGAGAGGTGCGCGATCGCCTTTAGCAGAAGTGGGTCTTACCAAAGTTGAAGTTAGACAACTTTCCCAACAACTCGGTTTACCTTGGTGGGATAAACCCGCTCAACCTTGCCTCAGTTCCCGGTTTCCTTATGGTGAAGAGATTACTGTTGCTAAGTTACAACGAGTTGGTAGAGCAGAAATTTTCTTAAGAAAGCTAGGTTGGCAGAATTTACGCGTGCGATCACAAGGAGATACAGCACGCATTGAATTGGCATCAGAACAAATTAAAGAGTTTGTGTTAACTACGGATTTACAGAAAGTAGTTTCTGCATTTCAGGATTTCGGATTTCTTTATGTAACCCTGGATTTAGAAGGTTATCGCAGTGGGAAGTTAAATCAGGTTTTGAATCGAGAAGCTTTGAGCATTAAACCATAGTATTTTCCTAGCCCGTAGACACAGTTGTGCTTTTTTCACCTACCTCACTGTAACTTACGCAAATTTACTATTGAAATTACAAATATTTATATTTACAGGCACTATTTGGCAGCCTGCCTACGTAATTCCATAACTTATGGTGATGTGATCGCTCCAAGTCTTCGCAAAGCGATCGCTCACTTCTGGCGCTGAGTTAGCTTGTATTCTATTTGCTGTAGTGCCAATCGCCACACATCATAACCCTCTTGAGACAGGTGCAACCCATCTGTGGTCAACTCTGGGCGCAAATTGCCTTCCATATCGGTAAACCAGCTATAAATATTTAGATAATTAGCGCCTTCTTGTTTGGCAATCACGGTTAATTGTATGTTGATGTGACGAATGCGGCTATTGGAAAGTTTTGGTAGGCGAGTAGGCAAAATTGATTGAACAATGATTTGAGCTTTTGGGTGAGTCTGCCGTAAGCGACGGACAATTCGGCGATAATTACGCAAAATTGTGTCATCACTAGCGCCTTTGCGTAAGTCGTTAATTCCAGCCATGACGTAAATCACATCGGGCCGCGTTGCCGAAAATGCCTCCAATCTTTTTAAAACGCCACTGGAAGTATCTCCAGATATGCCTTGATTGAGCCATAATTTCCCAGTAGGCAGTTTTTCTCTAGGAAACCACATGCTCAAAGAATCACCAACTAAAATACTTAGATGATTTGCACCTTGACCTTGAGCGATCGCTCTGGCTTCTAAAGCTAATAGACTTTTCCAGTCATCATAAGTTAATTGACGTTTCTTGATCGACTCCCACAATGATTGCAAATTATCACTATCTACACGCGTATAAATCTGACCTGTTTTCAAAGCTGCTAATCTTTGGTAGTAAAGTTGATTTCCAGATGTCAGCGAAAGACCAGCTGGTTGGGCGCTGGGGTTGAGTGATGACTCTGTTGGGGCTGGTAATCCTTGACTACTGACTTCTGCCAAACTCTGAATATTTTTCTCACCTGCTGTTGGCTGCAAACTTTTTAGGGGTTGGAACGCATGGCCGCTGAGTTCTGGTAAGGTGATATCAACGCTATTGATAATTTTTGTACTGACTATCGCCTGAGAACCCTGTTTTAAATCCCACAGGGATCTAGGATTTTCTCGCAGCACAATCGACAAATGTGGAAGAGCCAATGCTGGTATTGCTAATACTGTTAACAAGCCTGCTGCCAACAGATAAGGGTCCCTCATCGCTTTGTCTCTCCTCTACTCACTGCTTTTCCATCTCACAGCATTAGTTACCTGTATTCAGGAAAATTTTACTTCGGTTAAGTTATTATTCTTATTTAAACTGTATAGTTCTGTAAAGTGTGTTAACCAGATTATATTTGACAATTCACGATCTCTTTAAATTACGGTTTTACCGATGGTATACAAATTTTATTTGTGAGGATATTTATACTGAAAGTCCTATTTTCACAAGCTGACTATTTTTTATAACTCAGTTGTCACAAATATTGCAAGTGTGTACGAACTCAGCAATTAGCAGGTTATTTTTGAGTATCTCAGGACAAAGGTTTTGGCTTTTGCCGTTGCTCATATAAAAATAACCATTTGATTTTGGATTTAAAAATGTCAGTCAATTATGGCGATCACATGAGACTTTACTAAAACAAGGGGTATAGCTTTTTAATTTTTAAGATGAAATTGAGCGTTGCAAAAGCGTCAGTTATCAAATATGGAATTAGTCAGATTAAAGATTCGATAACTAGCATCAGACAAGGATCGACACTCAAAGAAGTTTCTGACCATTTTGGTTTAATTTACAGCACAGTTAGAAGTTATACCCATAGACCCTTAATCAAAAAGGTTTGGGATAACTCTAAAGCTATTTATAGCACTGTTAGACACTATACCCGTTATTCTGGGATAATAAAAGTTAAATTTATTTTCATCTAAAAGTAGCCTCTTACCTTTGATGCCATCATTGAGGTTTTGATATAAATTGTCCAGTTGTGGAACAGTGCCCCGCACTTAAAAGGTTATTTTCTACATACCTAATTTCAAATTAATGTTTACTTATTGAAGTATGAGTTGAAACATATTGAAATTAAGTTTTAACTAAAGAAAATAACTTCATGGGAGATGGTAAGATTTAGGCTTAATCATTAATATTTTCCTTTTATTCTGTGGCTAGAGCTAGTACAGCGATTGGTGTGAGTCCCATTATTAAAGAGATTGTGCAAAAACAGGCACATTCGACACGTTTGACCCTGAAAGAAGTTATTCTCATGGGAATGTTAGCAATTGACAAACTAGATGATCAAGGTCGTCAAGAGTTAGCAGATCAAGTTCATCAAATGCAGGTGAATGGAGAAATTTAAGTAGTTATGAGTTAGGAGTTAGGAGTTATGAATTTCAGATTTTAACTCCTCAATCCTGACCTTTACTTAATATAATTATTAAGGAAATCGATAACGATTTCCTATTACATAATTCTTGTTAATTTCAAAAGATATCCATCGGCGTTGCAGAATCTCAACCACAAACCCGCTTGTGTTAAAACCTGCAAGTGCATCTAAAACCATATCACCTTCATCAGTTAAGAATTTGATGAAGAACTCGGCAAACCCTTGAGGAAAACGTGCCGGATGAGGCTTGATTTCTGCTGTTTTACAGCGTCGTAAATAAGCACTATTCGATTCAGTATTAGCAATTTTTAACAAATTTGCCGGAATTGCACCTTGGTTATCTTTTTGGAATTTATCAGAAATATCATGTCCACTAAGACGTATTTTTGCTTTATAGCCATCTTTTAGTAATTGTTTGATACTTTGGCTATAGGGCTTTAAAACTTTTCTGTGATCTGCTTTAGGATTCGGAGTTTTAGACTTAATTTAATTTTAGGCGTTCGCACTTTTAATTAAGCTGGTAATTAGATTGTGCTAAATATTTTCTACACTTCTAGACTCGTAACTTTGTAGTCATAAACTTAAATAGCTGATTATACGCTACTGGACTATTTTCTAAACAGTAAAAATCTTTTTCGCTATCTTTAGTAATTTATTTCTTCTTTGTTGAAAGTTTTGCTTATCCCAGTCCATAAATTTTGCTAACTCTCGATTGAGTGTTACATTGGACTGTTCGTAAAGAGTTTTCTTCTCAGAAAATGACCTATTACCTGCACTAGTATTGTTACGTCCAGGCCAAAAAGACAAATTCCCAATGTCATTTTTCAACAGTTCAAGCTCTTCAATTTGTGAGGTACTGCTAGCATTCTGCGGATATATATGTTCTATCGTAACTTTGCTTAGATCAAAAATACTTATTTCATTTGGTTTTGGTCTGCCATTAGCGCCATTAGAGTACCACTCAATATGATCCTCTAATGTAGTTAAAAAGTGCCTGATAATTATTTTTTTTGAAGAATTATCTTGATAGCTTAACTTTTGTATTAATAAAGATTCAAAAGCTTCATCAGAAGCATACTTTTCCTGTACTGTTTTTAATTCATTTCTTAAAGTAGGAATTTTATATTCTTGCGGTGCTTGTCTAATCAATTTTGCGTGGTCGTAATATATAGTAGATATTTTTTCAGCGTGTCCTCCTACAATAGTAATATAGCGAAAGGCAAAGCGTTCTAAAATGTTTATGATTTCTATAAATTCCTTTTCCGAAAGACAGTTATAAACACTAAGTAAAAGTGGTATACAAAGTGTGTGCCTTAATACTTTTATTAAACGTTGTAGTCTTTCCTGTTGCCAATCTGAAGCAGTAGCATCTCGATAAGGCCATCGTCGTTCTGATATTTCTATAAAAAGCCTTTGCTGTCCATCAACCAAATCGTAAAGATTTCCCGTATAACTGTTGGGTATATGTTGTTTTATGCTTACTAAGCCACCAAAAAAATGTTTTCTTGGCTGACTAGGATTAATTTTTCTTGCATTATATAGCACCAGTAAATCTTTGATAAAATCATCAATTTCTTCTTGCTCCCAATCAAAAGCTCTTTGGTATTTTGGTACTTTAAAAGGAATTCGACGACAAAACAAATCTCCTAATGATGTACTTTCAGGCTGCATAGTCATAGTTTTTATATAATGTAACAAATAAGACGAAATGTTGTGTGTAGTCATTACTTGGACTAAGTAATAAAAATCCCCCACCTTGCGGCAGGGGATTTTTATTACTTACTTACAAAACTAGCAGCCGAATTAACCGAACTTACCAGCAGTAGAAGCAATCAAGAATGCGGCATAAGTGACGATGTAGCCAACTGTGAAGTGAGCTAGACCAACTACACGAGCTTGAACGATAGACAGAGCCACGGGCTTGTCTTTCCAGCGAACTAGGTTAGCTAGAGGAGTGCGTTCGTGTGCCCAAACAAGGGTTTCAATCAACTCTTGCCAGTAACCTCTCCAGGAGATTAAGAACATGAAGCCAGTTGCCCAAACTAGGTGTCCAAACAAGAACATCCAAGCCCAGACAGACAAGTTATTCACGCCGTAGGGGTTGTAACCGTTAATCAACTGAGCAGAGTTAGCCCAGAGGTAATCGCGGAACCAGCCCATGAGATATGTAGAGTTCTCATTGAACTGAGCTACGTTGCCTTGCCAAATACCTAGATGCTTCCAATGCCAGTAGAAGGTAACCCAACCAAGGGTATTCAGCATCCAGAATGCAGCTAGATAGAAGGAATCCCAAGCTGAGATGTCGCAAGTACCGCCACGACCTGGGCCGTCACAAGGGAAGGCATAGCCGAAGTCCTTTTTATCGGGCATCAGCTTAGAACCACGGGCATCCAAAGCACCTTTGACCAAGATCAAGGTGGTGGTGTGCAGACCCAAAGCGATCGCATGGTGTACCAAGAAGTCGCCAGGGCCAATTGTCAAGAACAGGGAGTTAGTACCAGCATTGATGGCATCTAACCAGCCTGGTAACCAGACGTTAGCGTAGTTGGGCCATGCTGTATGGGCAATGCTATCTGGGTTTGACAGCAAGGTATCTAAGCCGTACAGTACTTTACCGTGAGCAGCTTGGACGAATTGAGCAAACACTGGCTCAATCAGTATTTGCTTTTCAGGAGTACCGAAAGCAACCACTACATCGTTGTGGACGTACAAGCTGAGGGTGTGGAAGCCTAAGAAAAGGGATACCCAGCTAAGATGGGAGATAATCGCTTCTTTATGCTTTAGCACCCGTTCAAGAACGTTGCCTTTATTTTGCTCTGGATCGTAATCACGTACCCAGAATATTGCCCCGTGAGCAAAAGCACCAAGTATCAAGAAACCAGCAATGTATTGATGGTGCGTGTACAGCGCTGCCTGAGTCGTGTAGTCCTTTGCAATAAATGCATAAGGAGGCATGGCGTACATATGCTGTGCCACCAAAGAGGTGATAGTTCCCAGAGCAGCTAGGTGAATACCCAACTGGAAGTGCAGTGAATTGTTATAGGTGTCGTACAACCCTTGATGAGGCAAGTTGAACTGACCTTCACTTTTGGTATTAGGTACTAAACCGGATTTGGAGTTCAGCATTTCTTTGATGCTGTGACCAATTCCGAAGTTAGTCCGGTACTGGTGACCGGCGACGATAAAGATAACTGCGATCGCTAAGTGGTGATGAGCTATATCAGTCAGCCACAAAGCTTCTGTCTGAGGATGGAAACCACCCAAGAAAGTCAGAATTGCAGTTCCTGCACCTTGGGATGTGCTGAATATATGCCCAGGAGTGTCAGGGTTTTGAGCATAAACACCCCAGTTACCGGTAAAGAAAGGTGTCAAACCTGCTGGGTGGGGTGGGGTGGATAGGAAGTTATCCCAACCTACGTGCTGTCCGCGAGCTTCGGGGATAGCAACGTGAATTAAGTGACCAGCCCAAGCCAAAGAACTAACACCAAACAAACCTGCTAAGTGGTGGTTTAGGCGGTGTTCAGCACTCTTAAACCATGCCAAGCTAGGACGGTACTTGGGTTGCAAGTGCAGCCAACCAGCAAACAGTAATACAGCAGCGAATAAAAGCAAGAAAACTGAACCGTTGTACAGTTCACTGTTATTCCGCATACCGATGGTATACCACCAATGGTAAAGACCAGAGTAGGTAATGTTTACCGGATTACTAGCGCCCGCTTGAGTAAAAGCTTCGATCGCTGGTTTACCAAAGTGGGGGTCCCAAATCGCGTGAGCGATAGGACGGATGTGAAGGGGATCTTTAATCCACTGTTCAAAGTTACCTTGCCAGGCTACGTGGAACAGGAGGCTGGATGCCCACAGGAAGATGATTGCCAAGTGACCGAAGTGAGTTGCGAAAATCTTTTGGTAAAGATTTTCTTCCGTCATGCCATCATGGGTTTCAAAATCGTTGCCTGTAGCGATCGCATACCATATCCGACGAGTCGTCGGGTCCTGTGCGAGATCCTGGCTAAATTTGGGAAATTTTGTCGCCATAGGTTTAATAAATCCTCTGACCTTTAGCCATCAAGTATCAGTTCAATTTCGGATTTTAGATTTTGGATTTTGGATTGAATCTAAAATCTCAAATCCAAAACCCAAAATTTTGCTGATTGCTACCCTACTGAAAGGATGTGTGCATGGAAGAACGCCCAAGTTGTGGCAATTCCTCCCAACAGGTAATGAGCTACCCCTACGGCCCGACCCTGAATGATACTCAGAGCACGAGGCTGAATTGCTGGTGCTACCTTCAGTTTATTATGCGCCCAAACAATGGACTCAATTAATTCTTGCCAGTAGCCGCGACCACTGAATAGGAACATCAAGCTGAATGCCCAAACAAAGTGAGCGCCTAAGAACATGAGTCCATAAGCAGATAGCGCACTGCCGTAGGAATTGATGACTTGTGTAGCTTGTGCCCACAAGAAGTCACGCAACCAACCATTGATGGTAATGGCACTTTGGGTAAAGTTACCACCAGTGATGTGAGTCACAACACCATCTGCATCTACCGTTCCCCAGACATCTGATTGCATTTTCCAACTGAAGTGGAAAATTACAATAGACAGGGAGTTGTACATCCAGAAAAGTCCGAGGAATACGTGATCCCAACCAGACACTTGACAGGTACCGCCACGACCAGGACCATCGCAGGGGAAGCGGAAGCCCAGGTTTGCTTTGTCTGGAATCAGACGAGAGCTACGGGCAAACAGCACACCTTTGAGCAGAATTAGTACGGTGACGTGAATCGTGAAGGCGTGAATGTGGTGAATTAGGAAGTCCGCTGTACCCAAAGCAATGGGCATCATTGCCACTTTACCACCAACAGCCAAGATACCGCCGCCAAAGGCATAGCTAACTGGTTCTAATGCGTTGGGAGCAGTGCCACCAGGAGCCAATGTGTGGATATTTTGTACCCACTGGGCAAATACTGGCTGCAACTGAATTGCCGTATCAGAGAACATGTCTTGAGGACGACCCAATGCACGCATTGTATCGTTGTGGATATATAGTCCAAAGCTATGGAAGCCGAGGAAAATACATACCCAGTTCAGGTGAGAAATAATCGCGTCACGGTGACGAATCACCCGATCAAGCAAGTTGTTTTGGTTAACAACTGGATCGTAATCTCGCACCATGAAGATCGCAGCATGAGCCGCTCCACCAACAATCAAAAAGCCACCGATCCAAATATGGTGAGTGAATATGCACAACTGGGTAGCGTAGTCAGTTGCCAAATATGGATAGGGGGGCATCGCGTACATGTGATGCGCGATGATGATTGTCAGCGAACCCAAGAAGGCCAGGTTAGTAGCCAACTGAGCGTGCCAAGATGTGGTCAGGTTTTCGTAGAGACCTTTATGACCTTCACCGGTGAAAGGACCTTTGTGGTTTTCTAGGATCTCTTTAATGCTGTGACCAATACCCCAGTTGGTACGGTACTGGTGACCAGCAACGATAAAGAGAACTGCGATCGCTAAGTGGTGATGGGAAATATCAGTCATCCACAAGCCGCCTGTTACTGGGTTCAGACCGCCCTTGAAGGTGAGGAAGTCAGCATACTGACCCCAGTTCAAGGTGAAGAAAGGTGCTAAACCAGCAGCAAAGCCTGGATACAACTCGGTCAACAAGTCTTTGTTCAAGATGAACTCGTGGGGCAAGGGTATGTCTTTGAGAGCAACGCCTGCATCCAAAAGCTTGTTAGTTGGTGCGGATACGTGGATTAAGTGACCTGCCCATCCCAAGGAACCACAACCTAGCAATACTTGCAAGTGGTGATTCAGCATCGACTCCACATTCTGGAACCATTCCAGTTTGGGAGCGCGTTTGTGGTAATGGAACCAGCCAGCGAATAAGAATAAGCCTGCTAATACCAAGCCACCTATCGCTGTGCAGTAAAGCTGGAAGGAGTTTGTAATCCCCCAGCCACGCCATACTTGGAACAAACCGGAGGTGATTTGAATACCGTGGAAACCACCGCCAACATCACCGTTTAAAATGTCTTGTCCCACTATGGGCCAAACGACCTGGGCACTAGGTCTAACGTTCAATGGGTCGGTTAGCCAAGCTTCGTAGTTAGAAAACTTCGCGCCGTGGAAAATCATCCCGCTCAACCAAATAGTAACAACGGCTAAGTGGCCGAAGTGGGCTGAGAATATCTTGCGGGATATATCTTCTAAATCGCTTGTATGTGTATCAAAATCATGGGCGAGTGCGTGCAGGTTCCAAATCCATGTGGTGGTTTTGGGACCTCTGGCTAAGGATCTGTCAAAGTGTCCAGGTTGCGCCCATCTCTCGAATGAGGTTGGAACTGGATCATTATCGACGATTACTCTTGCCTTTTTTTCCTCTCGCTCCGGAGGACTTATTGTCATTCGACCTCCTCTCTTGATAAGGAATGAGGAATCATGAATACCACAAAGTTAACCATTACCGCAAACTCCATTTTGCTGAAGCCGCCATGAAGACCTATGTGGATAGTTGTTTCTCGTTGAATTATAAAGTCTTAACTTGTACTTTGTTGGAGATACTTGGAGATATTTTAACAATAATTCAAACTTGCTGAAATATTGCTGGAATTACTGCCTTAACTGCCTTTTAACTGGTAAAGCCTTTGTCCAAAAGTCAATAGATTATTCATTTAATTTACAAAGAATAACAATTTGCAAATTTTATAGTTTGGCTGTATAGGCCGATGTTCCAGCTTTTGCTGCTATTGCTCATGAATATTTGTGTCATATTTCTATTGTTGTAAGTAAAAAGCTGTAAAGAATACGACTTATTTTAGAATTTACTGAGATACACAAGAAAAATTATGGGATTTGAGGCAGATTTCATCTTTTGGGCTATAGTTCCAGATGGACAGTTTGAGGCAAAATAATCTGTAATTTGTCGAAGAACTATCACTGGGTGCAACGCATGAACTCGTGGCAGAAAAGGGTGTTAGAGAAGCTCTTCCCTAAGAGGTTCCCGATTTTCAGGTGGGTAATGACATTGGTGCTGGTATTAACTTTGACTAGTTGTGGCGATAAAGTCACTAGCCAGGAAGTATCTACTGACTATAGAGAAAACCCTGCACAAATTTCTCAAATTTCAAAGCAATTTTCGGAAGTTTCCCCACCATCTGTGATCCAAGAACTGCGGACAATTTTGGAAGTTTATCAGCCACAAGTGACAATTGTTACTCCACAAGCTGATGAAGTTCTCCAAGACAACAAAGCCACAGCCAGTTTTCAGGTTAAGGATCTACCAATATTTAAGGATTCACAATTACAACTGGGGCCCCATTTACATGTAATTCTGGATAATCAACCTTATATTGCTATTTACGACTTGAATCAGCCCTTGGTTTTGCCAGACTTGTCTCCAGGGACTCATACACTGCGCGTCTTTGCCTCCCGTCCTTGGCATGAAAGCTTTAAGAATGAAGGCGCTTATGCCCAAACAACATTTCATGTCTTCACCAAAACCGACGACAACAATCCAGATCCCAAGTTACCCCTGCTAACTTATAGCCGCCCTCAAAGTAGCTATGGAGCAGAACCAATCTTACTAGACTTTTACCTAACTAATGCTCCCCTGCACCTCGTTGGTAAAGAAAACCCTAACGACCAATTCAGTGATTGGCGCATCCGCTCCACAATTAATGGTGAAAGCTTTATTTTTGATCGCTGGCAAGCAGTTTATCTTAAAGGCTTTCGTTCAGGAAAAAACTGGGTCAAACTAGAATTTATCGATAATCAGGGAAATCCTATCAAAAATGCTTTTAATACTACAGTTAGATTGATTGACTACCAGCCAAAGGGTAAAGATACTTTGTCGAGAATTGTCCGCAAAGAACTCACAGCAGATGAGGTGCGCCCCATTGTAGACCAGAATTATAGACTTACACCTACGCCGTCCGTTGAAAAAACACCCCAAATACAACCAAAGGTAGAAAAACAGTCGATTCCTGAAACAGAAATTCCAGAAGAATCCAAAACACAGCCAGAACAACCAAAGTTAGAAGTTCCAACAGCTATACCATCTCCCACTCCTAGTTTGCCACCCACGCTGCCAGAGATTATTGAGTCTCCGGCACCAAAAATAATTACGCCAACACTTGAACCACAGCCAGAGGTAACACCAACTCCCAAATTTACGCCGTTACCTGAAAAAGTAGTCCCTCAGCCAAAAAAATCTAAGTTTGGTGGATTTTTCAATCGTCGAACGAGCAAGACACCTACTCCAGAAGTAACAGTTGCGCCGTCTCCCAGTTTGCCACCCACACTGCCAGAGATTATTGAGTCTCCTGCACCAGAACCACAGCCAACGGTAACCCCAACTCCTAAATTAACACCGCTACCTAAAACAACAGAATTAACCAAAGACACTCAATTGTAACTCTTGGGCTAAAGCCTCAACAAATGCGATCGCTCCTACAGGATTTCCGATATTATCCAATCCAGGACTGTAACAAGCGATCGCTCCCTCACCTGGTACTATTGCTATAAGTCCACCACCAATCCCTGATTTCATCGGTAGACCAATTCTGACTGTAAACTCGGCAGAAGCTTCATATAACCCACAAGTTAACATTACAGCATTGACAATTCGACAGTTTTGTGATAGTAAACAGCCATTTTCATAAGCTAGCAGTTTTCCTAGCAGGGCTAAATCTTCAACTCGCCCAGATAAACAGCATATTTGTTCGTAAGTCTCAAGTGCTGTTTGGGGATTTTCTAAATGATTTGTTTGGGTGAGATAGTTTGCGATCGCTTCATTGGTTGTTGAACGGGTTAATCGCACTGAGGCCAGCATTACCTCATCTAAGCTTAGTTGACAACCTGCTAATTGGTTGAGCCATTGACAAAATAAAAGAGTGCGTTGACTAGGGTTCTTTCCTGGTAATTTATCAGACAGGGTAATTGCCCCACTATTAATCATCGGGTTACGGGGGTATCCGCGATCAGCAATCAGTTGTTCTAAAGAATTGAAGGGTGCATCCGATGGTTCCACTCCAACCCACCCAAAAACCGTTTCTGCACCAAAGTGTTCTAGCAAATAAAGTAAGGAAAATGTCTTAATAACGCTCATTAACGGGAAAATATAAGCTGTATCCCCAAAGCTGATAGTTTTTCCAGATTCATAGCAGATGTGAACTGCAAACCAACTAGGATTAACTTTAGCTAATTGCGGAATGCGATCGGCAACTTGTCCCTGTTTAGCCTGAATTTTAGCTAGTTGCACCCAGGCTGACAAATCTGTAGTAGTTAGTTTGTCAAGTCTTTTCAAAGTGTAAATTTTATAAAACTTCATTGATTAAATAGCAACTAACAGTATACTCTGATGTTGCTCAAGGCTTTGTAATACGTAGAAACACGAGATCAAGGATAAAAAACTTGTGAAACCTAATTTGAAAAAGCATACAGCGATATAGTTGGATTCGTTGGCTCGTTGTTATGGGGAGCAACTTGCGTAATGGAAAATCAAAATGCTATTGCCCAAGTAGGGGGAATGTTTATCATAAACGAACTATCAAACAAGTGCCTTGATGTATTAGCAGATCCTGGCACAGTTAATGGTACGCCACTGGCACTTTTTGACTGTGAACTGTCTGGATTTAGCCCTTCTGGTAAAATCACAGATCATTGCCCTCTCATGAGCTTCATACAACTCATCAATGATTTCTTGTAATTGTGCGTACGCTTGTCTAAGCCTCTAATAGCAACATAGGGTAATATATCATTATTTTTCATCGGCTTATTTTAGAAAATTAGGAAGAAGAAACTGAAGAAGGTACAGTACTTCTAGAATAAAAATACAACCTACAGTAATCAACTGTTATGACCCAAACCTTAGCGAAAATAGTTGCCTTTGATGAATTTATCACCTGGTATCCCGAAAACTCTGGGGTAAGCTACGAACTACATAATGGGGAAATTGTCGAAATGGCACAGCCAACCGGGAAACATGAAAGGATAAAAGGATTTTCATCTGCTGAATTGACTTTAGAGTTTAGACGATTAAATTTTGCCTACTTTATCCCCAATCAAGCAATTGTAAAACCACCGGAAAGAGAATCAGGTTATTTCTCTGATGTATTAATACTAAATGATGTGGCTTTGGTTGATGAACCTCTTTGGGAAAAATATTCTACTGTGACTAAGGGTACATCAATTCCTTTAGTAATTGAGGTTGTCAGTACCAATTGGCGCGATGATTATTATCTGAAACTTGCCAATTATGAAGAGATGGGCATTCCTGAATATTGGATTGTTGATTATGCCGCCTTGGGAGCTATAAAATTTATTGGTAATCCTAAACAACCCACTATTTCAGTTTATCAACTAATTGATGGGGAATACCAAGTCAGTCAGTTTCGGGGTAGGGATAAAATAATATCTCCTACTTTACCTGAGTTAAAGTTGACGGTGGAACAAGTTTTTAATGCTGGTCAATAAGTATTGATTTTACTAAATTATCAGAGGTAGGCAGTAAAGATGATTCCTCGTGTCAGAGCGCCAGAATTACCGCAAAATTATTCTTGGCTCAACACCGAAAAACCCTTATCTCTTAAACAATTCAAAGGTAGAGTCGTAATTTTAGACTTTTGGACATACTGTTGCATCAATTGTCTGCATATTCTGCCAAACCTGAAATATTTAGAACAGAAATATAAAGATAGCCTTACTGTTATTGGTGTCCATTCTGCCAAATTTGACAACGAAAAAGAAATAGAAAATATTCGTCAAGCTATCCTGCGCTACGACATTGAACATGCAGTTGTAGTTGACAGTGGTTTTCGGATTTGGGAAGAGTATGCTGTGCGTGCTTGGCCTACATTAATAATTATTGATCCAGAAGGTTACGTGATTGATCAGATTTCTGGTGAAGGAAATCGTGACATTTTAGACGAGTTAATTCAAAAGCTAATTCATCAACATCAAGACAAAGGCACAATTAATTTTCAAGAACTCAGCTTGACTTTAGAAAAACAGCACCAACCATTAATCACACCTCTAGCTTTTCCTGGTAAAGTTCTAGCTACTCCAACGGGTTTATTCATCGCTGACTCTGGACATCATCGCTTGATTATGAGTAGCTTTGATGGGGAAATTTTACATTTGATTGGTACTGGAAAATCTGGTTTAACTGATGGTGCTTTTAGCGAAGCGCAATTTTTTGCACCACAGGGAATGGCTTATGATGCCGAAAATCAAATTCTTTATGTTGCTGATACAGAAAATCATACACTGCGGCGAGTTGACTTGAAGCATCAAGTGGTGGAAGCGATCGCAGGAACTGGTGAACAAAGCCGCAATATCCATCCTCATGGCGGTGCTGGTTTAGAAACTGCGCTAAATTCTCCTTGGGATTTAGTCAAAGTGGGAAATACCTTATTTATTGCAATGGCTGGGTCGCATCAAATTTGGGAAATGGACTTAGAAACTACCATCATCAAAACTTATGCTGGTACTGGTGCAGAAGCTTGCGTTGATGGTTCACTTACCGAATCTGCCTTTGCTCAACCTAGTGGTATCAGCACCGATGGGAATGAATTATATATTGCTGATAGTGAAGTTAGCTCAATTCGCGGTGTTGGAATTGTAGAACCGTATCAAGTGCGAACTATTTGCGGTAGTGGGAGTTTATTTGGTTTTGGTAATTTAGATGGACAAGGTGAAGATGTCCGTTTGCAGCACTGTTTAGGAGTAGAATACGCTCAAAATTTTCTCTGGGTGGCAGATACTTACAATCACCAAATTAAATTAGTGAGTCCCAGTACAGGGAATTGTCAAACAGTTTTAGGTAATGGTAGTAGTGGCTTACAAGATGGCCAGGGTAAAAACACTCGGTTTTTTGAACCTTCAGGATTGAGTGCGATCGCTTCTTTTTTATATATTGCCGATACCAATAATCATGCCATCCGCCGCGTAGATTTGAATACTTTTGAAGTGAAAACGCTAGAGTTTTTTGGATTGTGTGCGCCGGATGTTTGTATTCCAGTTAATCTGCCAGTCATTAATTCTTATCCCTCTTTTGTCACTTTCGGCAGAGAATAATCTGTAACTCTTGCCCAGACAAGATTTTGCCTATAGAACTTTGTTTGGTTGTTTCTATTAGTTTGTGATCGCTAATCTTCTCACTAAATCTAGGTTTCATTATTTAGCTTCAATTTTTATTTCCCCAGAGTGACAAAAGAGGGCTTATACCAATTTAATGTGAAGCTGCACTAAATGAGTAACTCTCTATTCTTGGCGTACTTGGTGAACCAGCGCTGTAAGCGGGTTTCCCACCGTAAGCGACTGGTGTTAGCGCAGCGTAAAGCCTTTGGCATGGCTTTGCTTAAAGCGATGAAGGAGCGTCACCCGAAGGGCAGTTCGTTTAATATTCTGTGCATCTTCATAAAAAATTGGTATTAGCCCTCTTTTGTTACTTTGGGGAATGAAAAAACGGTAATGTTATTCAACTAGCAATAGGAAAACTGATTGGACTCGCCCGAAAATTATTCATAAAGTCAATTAATTTCAAAAAACAACGT
>NZ_JBALFV010000083.1:0-66728 GCF_036916735.1 Nostoc sp. | reverse complement strand
TGCTTAGGCTTTCAATTAAATTATTACTTCATTACCTCCATGACGGTTTTATCACCCTTTCAGCCTAATTCATCCCGCAAATATGCAACGCCAAATTTATTTATGGAAAATAAAAATATCTATGTAGTGACACGTAGTGCAAAAAATACTACATAAGTGGAATCGAGCAAGCGCATTTCACTTTAATAAAGTTGCTGATTTAGCTGAAGAATTTCCAGCGATCGCAATTAATAAATCGAATGTGAAATGCCTATAATAGCACCTCGCATTTGCATAATTTGTTATTTTTATCTGGCTAGAATCATCAAGTGCTAATTACGATTAACCAGTCACATAAAAATCGTTTTCGCTTAATGACACTTAACCAAATAATTGTGCAAATTTTACCTGAGTAAACGCATCTAAACTGCCATCTTGATCAAAGTACAATGCACCTGTATTGTTATCATAAATAAATCGTTGAGCGATCGTTTTTGCAGATGTTCCAAGGGTAAACTGACTAGCAGAGAGAAAACCTCTTAATAACCCCCCACCAAAACCAGCAGCCGATACCTGAATAAATTCATTATTTGCGTTGAAGTCATAAATACTATCAACGCCTTCATTATAACTATTGAAAGCAAAGGTATCAGCACCATTTCCTCCATAGAGGGTATCATTACCGTTCCCACCCATCAAGAAATCACTCCCAGCACCACCCTTGAGGGTGTTATTACCAGAAGCGCTAGAGGCACTAAGAGAATCATTGCCATTGCCCCCATCAAGTAGATTATCGCCTGTAGAATTGTCAGCATTTAAGGTATCGTTACCAGCACCACCGTTGAGGGTATTATTGCCAGAAGCTTCATAGATGTAGTTCTCGATGTCGTTTTCGATGTTATAGTTGTAGTAGGAGCTAGAGGCAAAGAGATAATCATTGCCATTGCCCCCAGAGAGTAGGTTATCACCCCCTGAACCGTCAACATTCAAGGTATCGTTACCAGCACCACCGTTTAGCGTGTTATTTCCAAAAGCGCCATCATCGTCATTATACAGGCGAGAGAAAAAAAGAGAATCATTACCATTTCCCCCATTTAGAAGGTTCTCGCTTCGTGATAGGTTAACATTTAAGGTATCGTCACCAGCACCACCGTTTAGCGTGTTATTTCCAAAAGTGCCATCATCGTTGTAATAATACTGGCGAGAGACAAAAAGAGAATCATTACCATCGCTCCCATTTAGAAGGTTATTGCTTTGTGGTAGGTCAACATTCAAGGTATCGTCACCAGCGCCACCGTTTAGGGTGTTATTTCCAGGAACATTATTGAATTCTGGGAAGGATTCAAAGTAGCCATAGACAGAGAGAGAATCATTGCCATCGCCGCCAAAGACTAGGTTATCGCCTGTTCCACCAACAATCAAGGTATCGTTACCATCGCCACCGTTGAGAATATTATTACCTGAGGAGTCAAAGAGACCGGAGCTAGTTGTATAGGCATAGGAACTGAGAAAATCATTGCCATCGCCCCCAAAGACTAAGTTATCGCCTGTTGAAGATCGAACATCCAAGGTATCGTTACCATCACCACCGTTGAGGGTGTTATTGCCTGAAGTCTCATATCTCTCAAAGTGATAAAGGTCGTAGTAACCAGAGGCAGAGAGATAATCATTGCCATCGTCCCCAAAAAGTAGGTTATCACCTGTTGAAGCGTCAACATTCAAGGTATCGTCACCAGCGCCACCGTTGAGGGTGTTATTCCCTGAAGTAGAATACAAGCGGTAGCGATAGTTGGAGGTATAGGAACTGAGATAATCATTGCCATTGTCCCCAGAGAGTAGGTTATCGCCTGTTGAACCGTCAAAATTCAAGGTATCGTTACCAGTGCCACCGTTGAGGATGTTGTTGCCACTATCATCAATGAGAGTATCATTCCCCGTACCACCTCGCAGCAGGTCGTTATCAGTACCACCAACAAGGGTGTCATTGCCCAGATCACCAATGAGAGTATCATTCCCCGTACCACCGCGCAGCAGGTCGTTGCCACTTTTGCCGTTGATGCTGTCATTACCGCCCTGACCATTGATGACATCATTTGAGTTGTCAAAGCCGATGACATAGTTATTCAGGTCGTTAAAAAAGGTAACTGTGTTCTTGTTGAACGGGTTCTCTTGGGTGGAGTTGGCATTGACGACATCAAAGCTATCACTGATGCTGGTTTGCCCAGCGTTGATAGGTTATCTAGGTTTTCCAGGGTAAAGTTTTGCAAGATGACTTTCGTCGCAATGAAGTCTGGATAGCTCATTATCGGATAGTTATCCAGATCACCCACCTCTTCAAAGGTAATTTCCAGATTGTTACCATTTTGCATGAGTAGCAGATTTCGGGCAGTTCTATCTTGGAATATCAGAATATCCACTTCGGCAATGAGTGCTGCCGAGGGATTTGAGCCTTTACCTACGCCACCGAAATCGGTGATAATATCGATGCCGTCGTACAAGTCATAAACAAATTTATCGTTGCCGCTGCCACCAGTCAGGATATCATTGCCCGTATCACCTGTGATGGTATCGTTCCCCTTTAGACCGTCAATTGTATCCTCGTCGAAGAAGTTGCCCACTAGAGTATCATTACCGTTGGTTCCAACGATATTTGCCATAACTTTTACCTTCCTGAATCAATTTTTTAGTAATTTAAGTTATCAACCTACGTTATACTGTTTCACTTGGCATGATTTTACAATAGCTCTTTAAGGCGAAAAATATGAATGCGATCGCTCCAGTCTAAATTGGTGTTTTGTTAATCTGATGAAATACAAATGACTAATGATAAATGACAACCCCCACAAGTAAATATCCAATTTAAATGCGTAACAGCTTATCCTTCATCAAGTCGTGTTTATATATCTACTGGTTTTGGTAGAATTGGTAGAAATAGAGTGAACTGACTACCTTCTCCTAAAGTCGATATAACAGTCACATCTCCACCATGCAAACGCGCTAATTTGCGTGTTAAAGCTAAACCTAAACCACTACCTTCATACTTTCGATTTAACCGACTATCAAGTTGTTTAAATGGTTCAAATAAAAATTGAAACTGATTTGAGTCTATACCAATTCCAGTATCTGAAACTGTAAAGGTTATTCCTTGCGGTACTTTTTTCACTACTAGCGATACCTGACCGGCTGGGGTGAATTTAATCGCATTAGTGAGCAGGTTGAGTAACATTTGCTTAATGCGCCGCTCATCACCAACACAAATATCCTCTTCTACATCAATTTTACAGGTGAGTTGTAATCCCTTTTCTGAGGCGCGATCGCGCACTGTCCATATAGCATAATTACATAAATCTGATACTGGCAAAGGTGAGAGTGACAGTTCCTCTTTCGCTGCTTCTATCTTAGATAAATCAAGGATATCGTTAATCAGCGCCAGTAGATGTTCACCACTACTATATATACAACTTACGTATTCGTTCTGCTTTTCATTGAGAGAGCCAACTATTTCTTGTTGCAATAACTGCGACAAACCCATAATTGCATTGAGAGGTGTCCGCAACTCATGACTCATAGTTGCTAAAAATTCATTTTTTGCCCGACTGGCAGCTTCTGCTGCTTCTTGAGAGGCACGAAGTTTCAACTCTGTTTCCTTACGTTCAGTAATATCTTCAATCATCGTTAGAAAAAACTCAGCTTCACCATTGCTGTTAGGTATAACAGAGACACAGATATGAGTCCAAACTAAGCTACCATTTTGATGCAGGCAGCATCTTTCCATCTCAATCCGATATCTTTCGACAAACTGTTCCTGATGTTTGGAGGACTCGAACCCTAGCGTCGAAGTTCTCTTGAAGTCTATGTCAATTCCTTACATTAGTTGTTTGTAAAGTTTTAAATCCCCCCTTTGTGTGGAAATGTAATCTGTAAAGCGCTTGCCGTATAACTCTTCTCGGCTATATCCTAAAATATTGCACAGTGCCAGATTAGTATCGACTATCTGTGCTTTCATATTTATAAGTCCGATGCCGATAGAAAAACACTCAAAAATCGCCCGAAATTTGGCCTCACTCTGCTGCAATGCTTCTTGTACGAAGTCTCGCTCCTTCGCTTCTATAGCCAGCGTCACAAAATCTGCAATCGAGCCTGCAAAAGTCTTTTCGTCCAAAGTCCATTGACGAACTTCGCTTATGTGTTAGTGACAGACTATGCCTATCAAACAATCCTCTAGCCAAATCGGTGCATCCAGCAGGGATGTGATGCCCGAAACTGAAAGATAAGACTCGGATAATTCTTGGGTTCTTGTATCGTTGATGGTATCATCTACGGCAATGGTACGTTCTTGTTCTAAAGTCTAGAAATAAACTGGATAATTTTTTTTTGAAAGTGAGTTACCAAAGCTATGACTCTTGGTGCTTACATCATATAAATCGATGCATTCAATTTTTGAACGTTCTTGATTATATAACCATACACCAACTCGCTTCACTAAAAGCGTTTGAGCAGCAGCCTCTGTAATTTCTTTTAAAGCTGCATTGAGATCACCTTGCTGAAATGTAAATGTCTTGCTTCTTGCCAGCTGCACCAGCGCCTGGCTTTGTTTTCGCCGACGATTTTCTTTGATTTGCAAAGCCTTTTGGGACTGGTTATGCCCTGTAATATCTCTAGTTGACACCACCTGCATTAGTTGACCTTAAGAAGAAATAATTTTGCCTTGTAGTTTTATAAAAAAGTAGAACTGTCTTTGTATAACTACAACTACTTGCTCTGATTTTAATTACCGGAATGTATATTTTTTTTAATGAAAATTTATGATTTTAGATAACAAATTTTAAATAAATTTTGCTCATTGCTTCTATTACTTCGTTCCAGTCATTTTTGCCAGGGTATAATTAATATTTCAAATAATTTTTATTAAGTAATTATACTATTAATTAGTATAATATTTTGAATTTAGGTCTAGGAACTAAGGAGAAGAAAAGACTCTTTTGAATACCGAACACTGAGTTTAATTTATTGCTGAGTGTTGACTACCAAAACACGTTTAATTCTCCTAGAGAAAGATGCCTAATGACTCAAATTTTGCAAAAATTGAAGTAACGGCAGGTTTTGTGGAGGTGGAGCGATGACGGATAGTAATGTAAGAATTGTTTCCCTGATTCCCGGTGGAACAGAGATTTTAGCGACACTAGGCTTGGTTGATGCTATTGTGGGGCGATCGCACGAATGCGATTACCCTCCAGAAATCCTTGATCGCCCTATTTGTACCGAAGCACGCTTAAACTCCAATAGCTCTAGCAGCCAAATTCATGATGAAGTGAGCAATTTATTGCAATCTGCTCTGAGTATTTACCAAATCAAAACGGATGTTTTAGAGAAATTGCAGCCTACCCACATTCTCACTCAAGACCAGTGCGATGTTTGTGCTGTCAGCTTAGACGATGTTGAAAAGGCAGTTGCTACACTTATTGACAGTAAACCGCAGATTATTTCTTTACAACCTAATCTTCTCCAAGATATTTGGGCTGACATTGAGCGAGTCGGTAACACTTTTGGCGTAGACTCGGTTAAGGTCATAGAAAACTTAGAAGCTCGCGTCAAAATTTGTCAGCATAAAATCCAGGGACTTTCGTTAAATGAACAGCCTACTGTCGCCTGTATCGAGTGGACTAATCCTTTGATGGTAGCCGCCAATTGGATTCCAGAATTAGTTAACTTAGCAGGAGGACATTCTCTATTTTGTGCTACAGGTCAGCCTTCTTCTGTCTTGCCGTGGGAAACACTATTAACAACTGATCCTGATGTAATTGTTTTTATGCCTTGTGGCTTTGCTTTAAATCGTACTCGCCAAGAAGCCAGTTTGTTAACTCAACATTCAGACTGGGAAAAACTGCACGCTACCAAAACTGGTAGGGTATACATAGCTGATGGCAATTCTTACTTCAATCGTCCAGGGCCACGACTGGTAGATTCTCTAGAAATTTTGGCAGAAATTTTGCATCCGGAAATTTTTCAATACGGCTACAAAGGAACTGGTTGGGAACTTTTGTGAAGAAGAATTTAGAAATCAGAATTCAGTATGAATTCGAGTCCGATGCTTGCTTACTAAGCTTGTCGAAATAATGGGTGATATTTTTTGAAAACTCTGGTGGGTTCCAATCATCCATAAAAAGTAATTCTGATTCCTGGATTCTAAATTCTGAATTCTTCTTTAAGGTGTTTTTTCAAAATCTGCCGATGGTTGATTGTTAAATAACAGCAGGCGGGCGGCAAGGATGGCAAATCCCACAGCAGCGATCGCTTTTAGCAAGGATGTAGGTAATAATTCGGCTACTGCACCTCCTGCTAATGCCCCTAGTAGACTTGTCAACAGCAGTGCGCCTGCTGCACCAAAAAATACCGCACGCGGAGAATGACAACGCCCTGAAAGTGCGATCGCCGCTAGCTGACTTTTGTCACCCAATTCTGATAAAAAAACTGTAATAAAGCTCAGTCCTAAAAGATGCCAATCCATATTGTTAAGGGCAAAGGGGAAATGAAAGAGATGAAGAAGCACGGCAAAAATGACTAATGACTAGTAAATATATCCCAAAAGAGCATTAGGGAAATCACCAACAACATTACACCTGCTGATTTTTCTACAGTTTTTGGGCTGAGTCGGCTGGCTATCCAACTACCTAAAAGCACACCTAATAAGCTGGTGGTTATCAGCGCCGCCGCCGAGCCGATAAATACCACCCACGGCGAATGAGATTCTGCACTCATTAACAGGGTGGATAGCTGAGTCTTATCTCCAATTTCTGCTAGAAAAATGGTTATAAAAGTTGTACCAAAAACTACTAGTGGTGATTGCTGCTTCTGAGGACTATCGGCAACTACAGGCTGAACTGGTTGGGCGATCGCAGGAGTTAAGTTAAAATCATTGCTGTCTTTCAGTTCTAGCTCGATCTCAGTCTGAGATATGCCAGAAATGTCCAAAGGGGCAGAATCAAGTTTCACAGGCAATAGTTTTGTTGTGAGGTTGTTTTCATATTTCTATCATATTCTCAAATTGTTGTAATAAATTGCAACTCCAGATATTAAAACGAGCAATGGGAGTTCACAGCCCAACAGCTTTCTTAAAGCGTAGTATTTCCAAACTGCGATCGCCGTACACTCCTTCTATTTGCTGGCGACAGCAGTCAATAGCAAAATCGTTAACTTCTTCTGGTTTAACCCCATACATATCTTGAAACACTTCTGATTCCACACGACAGAAGCGCGGACGATTGGGGTAGATGCGGCATTCCCGCGTGGTATGATCAAAGTTAATGCACCATCCATCTTCGCCTACCATACTGAGGTAAAGTTCTAGTTCTGGTGGTGAGAGATACTCATCCAAATCTGGACGCTCTGCTGGATCAAGATTACAGCAGGCTCCACATTGCTTCACACATTGCCAAGTTGCCATTTTGGATTAGGAAGTGGGGATTGGGGGCTAGCGATTAGGGATTAGAAATTAAGAATTAAGGATTAGGGATTAGGTATTGAAGATTGAGGATTGGGTATTGAGAAAATTTTCCCAATCCCCAATACGCTTGGGTTAAGGAAATTTATCTGTTAAGGCAAGCATAGGAGGCAGGGGAAGCAGGGGAAGAGAAAAAAGCTTAACTCAACGGTATTGCGCTATATGTATATGTACAGTTTGGGAATTAGCCAAGAACATGAGTTCAGTTGCTGCCTAATTCCCAAGTTGTGCAGCAAGCTAGGGTGTTAACTACGGATTTTGCCGAAGCCCCAACAAGTTTCCGTCAATATCGTTGAAGACAGACAATTGAACTCCGTGGCCAACATCTGTAATTGGCCCAACTTCAACTCCTTTTTCAATAAGGCTTTGACGAGCAGCAACTATATTGTTTACAACAAAGGTACTAACAGCACTACCTGCAACAACAGAGTTACTTAAGTTCAATCCAATTGCAAAATTCCCAATATCAGGGATACTTAACTGTCTCCAGCTAGGCGTGTCATATTTGGATTCAGGAACTAAACCGAGTTTGTCCTTGTACCACTCGACACTAGCTTCTAGATTGGTAACGTCTACTTTAGTGACAAAACTATATTCACCAAAAGTGTTTTTCAATGTCATAATCTACTGTCCTAATCCAAAACTTTTGCAGTATAGATATTATCAACTATTATCAACTTTTTTAAAGATTAAAACAACTGTAACCCAATCGGTAAGTAGTATTTTAGTATTTAGACGCAGATCATAAAAATTTATCCCAAATTAAATCTTCTGCTTTAGTTCAGTAATTATCCTTTTGAATGTTGCCTCTGTTCTAATCCCACATTTCTCACAAGCTTGAGGGGAAGAAGCGGCAGAGGGGAAAGAACTTGTACATGAACTCTCCCCAGCTCCCTGCCCCCGTTCGGCTACGCTTACGGCAAGCCAGCCCCCAATACGGTTGTTAAGCTTGCTTTTTTTCTCCCCCTGCTTCCCCTGCCTTAAAAGATAAATTTTCTTAACCCAAGCGTATTGCCCTAGTCCCCAATCCCCTTATTTTACGTTTTTATGTCTTTTCTTATAATTTTGTTAAGTAAATTAAATCTAACAGCCCATGGCCAGATATGATCGATTGCGTGTTTTGTAATTAAGTTATTGAATTTTTTAAGACAATTGGGAGGAGAAAAGGGAAAATGTTTGACGCTGTATCTGATTTGTTTAACGCTTTTACGAGTATCAATTGGGAAGTTATTTTCCAATTGCTGTCCGTGGCGCTAATTGTGATTGCTGGGCCAGTGGTAATCTTTTTGCTGGCATTTCGCAACGGCAACTTATAAGAGTTCTGAGTGCTGACTAGGAGTTAATAGTTAAGAGTTAAGAATGAAAAGTTAATTAATAACTCATAACTCATAACTCAGCACTCAATACCGATAACGCCTGAAGGGCAGCTTGAATAATACTGTCATATTGTGGCTGTGAGATATCAACTTCTTTAGCGTTTTGACGATTAGTGCCTAGTAAACCGATTATATGTCCTGGCTGCATGGCTAAGACTTTGCCTTCATTATTTTTAATTCTTAATTCTGCTTCAATACCGTTTTTATAGAAACCACAAGTATACTGTCGCTGATTGTACTCAAAGGTGGTAATTGATGGGGTACGTGGCGAAGTAAAAAATTGTTGAAGCTGAGTTGGCAATCTAACACCTATTAACTCTAGCTCGATGGTGGTGTTACCATTAAAGTAATTTTCTCGTAGCTTGTAAGCGACATCTACTCGCGGCGGTAAGCGGAAATAGTCGCCCCAACGCCAAGCGATCGCTTTAATTTTGTACTCCTGATTATCAATAGTTTGAGCAATTGTCAGTTTAATGTGACCCTTACCAACGATTTTTTGCTCAACCACTTGAACATTAGGTGTCCAAAAAATTGGATCGGGGTTGTCCATACCGCAGGGGTGTAGAGCATTAAGCTGTTGATAAAGCTGCTCATTGATTTGATTGAGGTTGACTTCGGCATCAATTTTGAGCAGAGGCTTGAGATGCTGGGGTTCAAGACACTGGTTAGCAAACTCAATCAAACGCGATCGCAACACCTGTAAATTCGCTGCTGGTAGAGAGAATCCCCCGGCTGCTTTGTGTCCGCCAAATTTCCCTAGTAAATCGTGACAATATTCCAAAGCTTCAAATACATGAAACTCTGGAATTGAGCGTGCTGAACCGCGTATATGTTCCTTATCCTCATAAGTACCGATAAACACGGGAACACCGTAGCGTTCCACCAAGCGAGAGGCGACGATACCAATAACACCGTGATGCCAATTGGGTTGAACAACAACTAATACACGGTCTTGTTGTAGAGACGTGATATATTGTGTCTCTACATAGGCGATCGCTTCTTGTTCAATTTGCTCACACATTAGCTGGCGAGAGGCGTTGATTTGTTCGCACTGCATTGCTCTTTCTAGCGCCACTCCCATATCATCCGTAGTCAGCAATTCAATAACAGTCTGGGGATTACCAATCCTACCAATAGCATTAATTCGTGGCCCCAAGCGAAACCCGATATCTTCAGGCTTTAGGGATTTTGGATTTTGGATTTTAGATTTTGAATTGAGGATTTTCTCCTCTGCTCCCCTGCTCCCCTGCTCCCCCTCTCTCGCCTGAACGCCACCTACTTGAATTAACGCCTTCACCCCAGCCAAGTTGGATTTGGGTAAATGCTGTAAACCACGTTTTACCCAGCGGCGATTCACGCCAGTTAAGGGAGCTAAATCTGCGATCGTTCCCAGTGTGAATAGTGCTAGCATCGGCTGGATCAAGCCTTTAGTCTCCCCTAGTTGTTGTGCTAGAGACACTGCCAAAATGTAGGCGACACCAACACCAGCAACACCCCGATAAGGTGAGGATTCAGCTATTAGTTTGGGATTAAGAATAGCGTTCGCTGGGGGTAATTTTTGGGGAATGTCGTGGTGATCGGTTATAATCACTGCAAGACCAAGTTCTCTAGCTCTAGCAACTGGCTCAAACGCAGAGATGCCATTATCTACAGTGAGAATTAATCCTACACCTTCACTGTGGAATTCTTCAACTATGCGTTTATTGATACCGTAACCTTCCTGCATCCGACTCGGAATAGCATAATCTACTTGTGCGCCTAAAGTGCGGAGACTACGTAAAAGTAGAGCAGTGCTAGTCATTCCATCAGCATCATAGTCACCGCAAATAGCAATTTTTGTTTGAGAGGCGATCGCATTTTGCAACAACTCTAAACTAATCGTTAAATCTGGGAATTCTTCCAACGGCAAAGGTAAGACTAAAGACTCTGGCTCTAAAAATGCTTGTACCTGTTCTGGTGTTTCCATACCCCGATTAATCAGCAGTTGACTGATAATGGGGAAAATATTTGTCAAAACCGCCAGCTTTTGGGCAAATTCTGGTTTTTGTGGATAAATTTGCCAACGCTGATTAGGTAAGCGCCTGTTAGGTTTTGATAGTTGAGATACAGCTCCGTTTAGCACAATAAAAGTTAGGAGTTTTCAGTTATGAGTGTTGAATCAAAAGTTGTTTCTTAACTCATAACTAATAACACTATTTGCTATCTAAAACACGTTAATCCTACCATAATCCATAATATATAACGAGCGATCGCCAAAAGAACGCGAAGTCGGACGAAGTTCCAGCCGCAATGTGCCAAAGTTAGGTTTGGAGATAATTGCTTGTAGTGACAAACCCGTTTCGCTCCAAAATATCAGAGATGTATTTGGCTCCGTACCTTCTATTTGTTCTAAACTTAATTTCTGTCCTGGACTTAAGGATATTACATCAGTCCCAGAGGGTTTTTGGATTTTAATCAAGTTGGGTGTGCTATTTAGAACCTCAACCTGGATGCGTTGTCCAGGGGTAAACTGAATTGGGTGCGGGCCACACTTAGAAGCACATGTTCCAGCCAGGGTAGCACTGGGATTATTAATGGATGCGATGAGAACGGTAACTGCAATTAAGGCAAACGACAGAGATATAAACATAATACACAGTATAAGTACTTAATTAAAATTTTACTTAAGGTAAGTACTGTCAAGCCTCAGCATATTTTCCCGAATTAAGCTTGAAATAGAAATCTACAATTTACGCACAGCAACTCCCCTAACTCTACTCAAAAGGGAGAACTTCCAAGGCTGATATCTCTAGCCCTCTTTTGTCACTTTGGGAGAAGCCAATCGCTCAAAGCCTTTGGGAGCTTTAGTTTTCCAGTTTTGGCTACCAACTTTAGTTACTGTTAGATAATATTGGCTCAAAGCTCGACTAAATCAAAGTTTCAGAATCTTGCTTCGATTATTGTTTTCCGAGAGTGACAAAAGAGATCATATCAAGTCCGCTCAATCATTTACGATATGTCATTGCGAGTGGAACGTTCGCGTAGCGTCTCGCTATTAAGTGGTACAACGAAGCCCAGTCAGCACCGCAGGTATCACTTAACATTACTCACTAGGTAATACCAATTCTCTAAAATAAGGCAATAGATATAAGCAGGGATTGCCTTGCTGCATCTAAATTTATCTTTTAATTGCGAACTTGTACTGAGCTTGTCCTCTTGGTAGTCGAAGGGCGTAGCCTAAGAAGAGAAGTATTACAAATTGGTATAAATTATCTGGTCAATGCCGAGCGTTTGCAAATACCGCGTTAACTTTTATGCCTTTTGTTGTGGTGTCAAATAGTGATGTCTGATGACAAGAAGCGTAACTCTTTACACCTCATACCTCACTTTCATGAGAAACTATTACAAATAGTACGTTCAGTCTCAAAATGACCATCTCCATATCGCGGAATTACTTTTGGGAAATCTTTTTTGAAGATGAACCAAGCAAGCAACTCTACGAACCTTCAGACGAATTTGACATTCTTTGGCAGTATCCATCTCAGTTTGGTAAAGGATATTGCCGAGATATTCAATTGCGAGAGGGATTAGGGTTACTAATTAGTAATTATCAACTGCGCGATCGCTTAACAATCAAAGTTCCAGAACGTGGAGGTGATTTTGTAGCATACGACTTTTGGGTTTCAGGAAGCGGCGAAGGCAGGGACGTTCATACGGGAAAATATTTAGCAGGCGGAGCAGGACAGTACCTTTTCTCTAGCGGTGGCACAGTACCAAGCCAAATTGGAACCAGTTCAACAGCGCAACCTCATCTTGCTATATCTGTTTGGATGACACAGGAACTATTTCGCTCATTTGCAGGCAATGCCCAAAAAGAAGTTTCCTCGTCCTTACAGCATCTCCGGCAACCTACTCAAGAACTGTATCAGCGTCTAGGAACAACTACACCAGTAATGCAAGGACTTGTGCAGCAAATTCTGTGCTGTCCGTACCAAGGTTTGACCAAGCGGATGTATCTTGAAAGCAAGACGCTGGAATTAATGACACTGCTGCTAGAAGAGGAGTTGGAAGCAAAAGAGGGTAGGCACAATCCCACTGCACTGAAGTTAAATGATATTGATCGCATTCACCATGCGAGAAATATTTTGCTAGAAAATCTTGACAATCCACCATCTTTGATTGAGTTAGCAAAGCAAGTAGGATTAAACGATCGCAGTCTCAAACAAGGATTTCGCCGAGTGTTTGGTACAACTGCCTTTGGCTACCTACACGACTATCGCCTAGAGAAAGCACGCCAACTCCTCAATACCAGTCAGATGAAAGTAATTGAGGTGGCGGATAGTATCGGCTTTGCCAGCCGCAGTTACTTTACAGCCGCATTTAAGAAAAAGTTTGGTCTTAGCCCTAAAGAATATCAGATGCAGCAGAAAAAGTCCGTATAAAGCACAAAAAAAGTCCGTCTAGCGCACAAAATTTCTTTCACTCATACTAGTCTATCCAGTAATCTTCTTGAAAAGACTTATCAATTTTAATAGGGTGTGATGAGAAATCAGTTGCAACAAGTGGTGTTGATGTTAAGTGCGCTGCTAGTATTAGGTGTTGGGACTGTTCGGGCAGAAACTGTTAAGAAAAATATCCCTAGCATTCGTCAGGTAAAACTTCCGCTTACTAGCGCCGAAATGCTTGTGCAGTTGGCAGCATTAGAAGTTGTGCAAGTGACAGGAGTTAAAGCTAATCATACCAACAAAGGTGTGGAGGTAATTTTACAGACATCTGTTGGAGAACAATTACAAATTATCAATCGCAGTACTGGTAACAATTTTATTGCTGATATTCCTAATGCTCAACTGCGCTTACCTAATGGCGAGGCATTTACATTCCGCTCAGACAAGCCAATTGCGGGGATTACTGAGATAGATGTTACAAACTTTGATGCCAACACTATTCGGGTGACGGTGATAGGTGAGGGTGCTATACCAACTGTTGAATTATTTGATAGTGCGAACGAGGGATTGATTTTTAGTGTTGCAAGTGCGGCTGCTGCTAGCCAACCACAAACGCCACCAACACCTCAACCAAATCAGCCAGAAAATCAGACACAGCCAACTCAACCATCAACTGGTGATGAGCCGATTGAGTTGGTGGTGACAGGGGAGCAAGATGGATACAGTGTGCCAGATGCCTCAACTGCAACTAAAACTGATACTCCTCTACGCGATATTCCCCAATCGATTCAGGTAGTTCCCCAACAGGTGTTGAAGGATCAACAAATAACTCGCTTAGACGATGCTTTGAGAAACGTTAGCGGAGTGACTTCAGCAGATGCTTCTTATCGAATAGATAATTCTTTTACCATTCGCGGCTTTTACACCAATAATGGTACGGGTAATGTTCTCAGGAATGGTCTTAGAGATCCTCTGGGAATGACCTCGCTTGAACTCTCCAACATAGAAAGAATCGAGGTCTTAAAAGGTCCCGGTTCGGTTCTGTTTGGTCAAGGCACTCCCGGCGGCACAATCAATCTAATTACAAAACAACCACTGCGCGACCCGTTTTACTCTGTTGAGGCAACGATTGGGAGTTATGACTTCTACCGAGGTGCGGTGGATCTGTCTGAACCCTTGAATGACTCCAAAACAGTGTTGTATCGGTTGAATACATCTTACCGGGATTCTGGCAGTTTCGTCGATTTTACCGACTACAAAAATCTACTCATTGCACCTGTCCTCAGTTGGGCAATTAGCCCTCGAACAAACCTGACTCTGGAAGGGGAGTACATAGACGCGGAATATGACGGCTCGCCGACGGGTCTGCCAGCCATTGGTACAGTGCTACCGAACCCGAATGGAAAGATACCGCGTAACCGCAATATTAGTAATCCGTCCGCCAGGATCGATCAAACAGTGAGTAGAGTTGGATACACACTGTCACACAAGTTTAGTGATAACTGGTCGTTACGCAATGCTTTTCGAGTGTCGTCCTATCGTGATGATGGAAACGGAGGTTTTTATACTACCAGTCTTGCAGACGACAATCGAACCCTAAATCTTGGCTCCACTTTAAGCGGTTCGCAAATATATATCAACACCTACGATTTGACAACGTACATTGATGGTAAGTTCTCAACCGGTTCGCTGAAACATCAGTTAGTGTTCGGACTCGATCTAGATAGATATGACTTTTTTAGGTTCCGCTATTCTGTGGGATCTTCTGCACAGCTTGATTTGTTTAATCCTGTGTACCCTAGTCAGCCAGCTGGGCCGGCTATCTTCAGTGGCGATACTTCCACTTTAGCAGATACATTGGGTGTTTATGTTCAAGATCAAGTGGCGCTAGCAGAGAATCTAAAGCTGCTATTGGGCGGGCGATTTGATATCTTCAAGCAGACAGACGAAGATTTTGTAGCCAATACAAAAACCAGTCAATCTGATGATGCATTTAGTCCTCGTGTAGGAATTGTCTATCAACCCATTGTGCCAATTTCCCTCTATGCCAGCTACAGTCGTTCGTTTACTCCCAACACTGGAACCCCATTTGGTGGCGGTTCATTCCAACCAGAACGCGGTACTCAGTATGAAGTAGGTGTCAAAGCTGATTTGAGCGATCAACTCTCTGCAACGCTTGCTTTTTACAACCTAACTCGCTCGAACGTCTTGACTACTGACACTAGACCGGGTGTACCACCAGGCTTTTCTCTCCAAACAGGTGAACAACGTAGCCGGGGGATTGAATTGAACATCGCAGGTCAAATTTTACCTGAATGGAACATCATCGCAGGCTATGCCTACACTGATGCGGAAATTACCAAAGACAATGATCCTAATCTGGAAGGCAACTTCTTAAACAATGTCCCCAAGCACAGCTTCAACCTGTGGACAACCTACAAAATTCAACGAGGTTCGTTGCAAGGCTTCGGAGGTGGTGTAGGTTTCTTTTTTGTGGGCGATCGCCAGGGCGATTTAGCCAACACTTTTGAAGTACCAAGTTACTTCCGCACTGATGCTGCGATATTTTACAAGCGAAATAACTTCCGTGCTGCGCTTAATTTCAGGAATCTCTTTAACGTGGACTATTTTGAGAGTGCCCAATCCACATTGCGCGTTTATCCCGGTGAACCATTTACGGTGCAAGGCACAATTTCTTGGGAGTTTTGACATACACAGCTATCAGTCATTTTAGACGATACTCTTTGTAAGTCACTTCTCTACCTTGGGCTGCGTCAACGTAAACACATTACTTGAAAAAACGTAGACGCAAAGCGGTGAAAAAATCGCAGTCTTCTCTACGAGACGCTTTGCGAACGCAAAGCGTTCCGTTGGCGCAGCCCAAGGTAGAGAAGGAAAGGCGGTTCCCGTCGTAGGCGAAACGCTTTTCTTTGTTTTTATAAGAAATGCAACCTCATCAAAGACGCTACGCCCAGCCTTGCTTCCCCAAAAGAGTACACAAGTAAATATGCAATCTTTTATGCGTAACATTAAAAGTGTAATGTCTCTTTAACCAAAGCGTCCACTAATATAATCTTCAGCTTCTTTGGTTTGAGGAGAACTGAACATTTGGATTGTAGGATTAAATTCAACTAATTTTCCGCGACGTTTACCATGTTCGTCAATTTCTGTATTAAAGAAAGCGGTGAAATCTGCCACTCTAGAAGCTTGCTGCATATTGTGAGTCACCATAATGATGGTGTATTGCTGCTTGAGTTCTAAGCAGAGTTCTTCTACTTGACGGCTAGAAATTGGGTCTAAAGCAGAACATGGTTCATCCATCAATAATACATCTGGCTTCATCGCGATCGCTCTTGCAATGCAAAGTCGTTGCTGTTGTCCGCCAGATAATGCAGTTCCCTTTTCTTTGAGTTTATCTTTGACTTCATCCCAAATAGCAGCGCGTCTGAGGGAATCCTCCACCAATTCATCAATGTTACCTTTATAACCGTTAGCACGCGGCCCAAAGGAAATATTTTCGTATATTGACTTGGGGAAAGGATTCGGTCTTTGAAAAACCATGCCGACTTGTCGTCTTAATTTGACAGAATTTATCTTGGGATCGTAAATATTGTGATCGCGATAATTCAGTCTACCCTCTACTCTAGCTCCAGGGATTAAATCATTCATCCGGTTGAAGCAACGCAGTAAGGTACTTTTACCACATCCTGAAGGCCCAATAAAAGCAATAATTTGTTTTTCAGGAATCTTTAGATAAACATCTAAAAGTGCCAAAAATCCTCCATAGTAGACCTTCACACCTTCAACATTGAATACACCCTTGTTTTGGTCGATTGTGGCACTATCTAATTGACTCCTACTATTGCTATAAGTCATTTGGCTGTTCTCCTAATATCCGTGAATGTATCCAATTAGATATTTAATTATCTAATTTATTGAGAAGCGTTGTCGAATATAAATTGCTACACCATTTAAAACTAAAATTAAGATTAACAACGCAATAATTGTCGCTGCTGCTGCACTAGAAAAACCTGGTTCCGGACGAGTTATGTAACTATAAATTTGAATGGGTAATGCCATAAATCTCTGAAACAAACCAGGATTAAAGGTAAGAAAACCTACAGCACCTACAACTATCAGAGAAGCTGCATCACCAATAGCGCGGGATACAGAGATAATCACCCCCGTCAAAATACCAGGAACAGCATAAGGTATGACATGATTGCTGATAGTTCGCCATTTTGTGACACCTAATCCGTAAGAAGCATTTCTCAGAGAATCTGGGACAGCGCGAATTGCTTCTCTAGCTGTCACAATAATTACTGGTAAAGACAACAAGGATAAAGTCAATGCACCGGAAATCAAAGCGGGGCCAAACCCAAGCAAATAATTGAAAACCCCTAAACCCAGCAATCCATAGACGATAGAAGGTACACCCGCCAAATTACTGATATTAATCTCAATAATTGCTGTCCACCAAGCTTTAGGTGCATATTCTTCTAGATATAAAGCTGCTCCGACACCAATTGGGACAGTTACTAAAATCACAACAGTTCCTAAAAGCATACTGCTGATAATCGCAGGACGAATACCACCTTGCTCAGGAAAACGAGAAGGAGTTTCTGTGAGAAAGCCGGGTGATAAAAATCTGCCTAATCCGTCTTTCAAAATATCAAAAAGTAGCAATGCTAGGATAAATAAACCAATCAGCAATCCTAACAAAAAAAGTACTTCAAATACTTTTCCTAATTTATCCCTACTCTCAACATTATCGGTAAATTCTGCCGCAGATTCTAAAGAATCATCTTGTTGATAACTTATAGCCATATTTATTTAGTCGTATTTTTCTTTAAAGCGATTAGCAATCCAGTAACTAACAATATTCAAAGCAAGAGTAAGTAGAAACAAAACAGCGCCTACAGCATATAACGTCTTGAAATTAAGACTACCACGCGGACTATCTCCACCAGAAATTTGTGCCATGTAAGCTGTCATGGTTTCTACTGATTCCATAAAATTAACAGTTAATCTTGGTTGTTGTCCGGCGGCGATGAGCACAGTCATTGTTTCACCTACAGCGCGAGAAATACCCAAAATAATTGAGGCTATGATTCCAGAAAGTGCGGCTGGTAGAACTACTTTAAAAATGGTTTCCAGTTTAGTGATACCTAAAGCATAAGCTCCTTCTCGCAAAGAACGGGGAACTGCTCGGATAGCATCTAAGCTGATAGAACCAACAGTAGGAGTAATCATTACCCCCATCATTAACCCTGCACTCAAAGCATTAAATATTTCCAGAGGGATAAAATTCCGCAGCAATGGTGTAAGGAATAAAAGCGCAAAGTAACCATATACTACCGTTGGAATTCCTGCCAAAAGTTCCACTGCCGGACGTAAAATTGCTGCCACTTTAGGTTCAGCATATTCACTCAAATAAATAGCAGAAGATAAACCTAAAGGAATAGCAACTGCCATCGCAATAGCTGTAGTCAATAAAGTGCCATTAATCAATGGCCAAACACCAAAATGTTTATCTGCAAATAGAGGTGTCCATTTAGTATCAAGAAAAAAACTCGCAAATGAGACTTCTTGAAAAAAACTGAATGTCTCCTGAAAAATAATTACGACAATACCAAAGGTAGTCAAAACCGAAACTAAAGCACAAGCAAATAAAATCGCTGCAATAATCTTTTCTGAAATATCTTCAGATGCATTTTTCTCCAGTGACTGTCTGGATAGTAAATAAGCATCATCTTGAGAATTGGTACTCTGCATAAACAATTAAGTTATCACTACAATTGAACTACAATGACTGAGACTTTATTTAAATAAACTTTGTGATTGGTTCACCTGGTTTTGCTTTTTTGAATTTTGTCCCACTTTCACCAGTAGCAAATTTTTGTTTTACCTTGAGATAAGCTTCATCCGGTAGTGCCACATAACCAACACTATCTACCCACTTCCAAGAATTTTCTAGATAAAAATCTACAAATTCTTTGACTGCTGGCTTAGTATCTAAGGATTTTTTACTGACATAGATGAAGAGAGGACGAGACAAAGGTGTATAGATATTTTTAATTACATTATCCACTGGAACTGGTTTTTCACACTTTCCTGTAGGACTTTCTACAGCAACTAGATTCAGTTTTTCTTGATTTTGAATATAGTAAGATATCCCTACATAACCCAAAGCTGTTACATCACCTGAGACTCCTTGTACAAGAAGGTTTTGATTTTGAGTAGCAGTGTAATCTGTACGGCCATTCTTGGCTTTACCAGTCACAGCTTGAGTCATATAATCGAATGTTCCCGTATCCGAAGATGGAGCATATAGCTTCAGCTTTTGGTTAGGGAACTTGGGATTAACTTGATTCCATGTCAATACTTTTCCGTCTGATTTGCCACCCCAAATCTTACCCAGTTCCTTAATAGTTAAACATTTGGCAAAGTTATTTTGGCGGTTGGCAATCACAGCAATGCCATCTAAAGCTATAGGCAACTCGACAAATTCAATGTTCTTACTTTTACATTTTTTAATTTCTTCATCTCTAATAGTGCGAGAAGCACCAGCTATATCAATATCGCCATTACAAAATTTACTAAAACCACCACCAGTACCACTTGAGGCAACGCTTACTTTAGCTTCAGGTTTGACTTTACCGTATTCTTCTGCAACTGCTAAAGAAATAGGAAAACCTACAGCTGCACCATCAATACTCACCTGACTTTTCTTTTCTTCCTTGCTGCTACAAGCAGCGATAGTGCTGGCAATAATCATTAAAAATATAAGGAAAAAGCTATCCTTAAATCTGCTCCGAAAGTTCATAAATTCTCAATTGAGTAAAGTGATTTAAAATTTTTATGCATGGCTATCTGCTAGTAGATAATCCTGCACGAAAAGTATAGATATTATGCTTTGCTAGCAGCCTTAACTTTGTCAAAAATAGCCCCATCTGCAAAAAACTTTTTCTGGATAATATCCCAGCCACCTAAATCTTGAGATGTGAATAAAGTTTTAATTGGCTGATATTGTAATGCAACTTCTTGGGTAACAGTGGGGTTAACAGGACGATATTGTAATTTAGCAAATTCTCGTTGAGCTTCTGTTGAGTAAAGAAAATCAACAAATGCTTGTGCAACTTCCCTTGTACCGTGTTGATCAACGTTTTTATCAACTACGGCTACAGGATTATCAATGGAAATATTGACTTGGGGTACAACATAAGGTAGTTTAGTCCCATTTTTTCCTGCTAAAATTACTTCATTCTCGTAGTTGATTAAGACATCACCCTGATTTTGTTGGAAAAATAAATTGCTAGCTTCACGAGCATCTTTCGTCAGAATAGGAGTGTTTTTATAAACTTTGGTGACGTAATCTAATGCTGTCGCTTCGTCACCTCCGGTTAGACTCACGGAACCCCAAAAAGCCAAGAATTCCCAGATAGCAATACCAGAAGTTTTTGGGTTAGCGGCAATCACTTTCACGCCATCTTTTGCTAAGTCTGCCCAAGTATTGATGCCTTTGGGATTGCCTTCGCGGGTGACGATCGCAGCAACCGATTTACTAACAATACCACTTCTGGGAGCTTTGGTTTCCCAACCTGATTTAATCAAACCTGCAAGAGCAATTTTGCTGACATCCAGAGGAAGTGCCAAATGTACTATATCTGCTTTTTGCGAACCAGCAATAACAGCAGCAGTTTGAGCACCAGAACCTCCATAACTTTGCTCAAATGTGACATTTTGGTTATGTTCTTGCTTCCACTTTTCGACAAATTTGGGGATTATCTGATCGTGAGCTGCTTTGGTGACAGAGAAAGAAACGAGTTTTAACTTAACATCATTTTTGCTAGCTGAACTGCTTCCAGAGCAGGAGGCAACTGCTATACTCAAAAAAGCACCTATGAGAAACAGAGTCACAAAGCTTTGCACAGTGTGTCTATTGAACCAACTTTTAATTATGTGTTTATACAAGAGTTGTATAGTCTGCAAAGCTTTGATGACATCAGCTCGGATACTCTCACTTAGAAATTTACTTAATTGTGTCAGCTGTTGCGACTTACTCATCAGAATTTACCCCTAAATCTACGGTATTATTAGCTGAATACCGTAATATGAAAAATTATAGGATATATAGAACAAAAGTTCTCATTTGGCTTCAATTATTTTTACTAAGTCAGGAGTTTCTCATCAAAGTAGGGTCTAAGCTCTGCCACCTCTAATATCGTGTCCGGCTAAAGACTTATCATTTAGACCGCAGTTCTTGCTGAAAGCAGGGGGAAAGAGGTGGCGTTGCTGATTCCACCTATGAAAATGATTTTGCATAATACCAAAATCCTTGTAGAGACGTAGCAGTGCTACGTCTCTACATCCAGATTCATAGTTCAATTCAGCAACGCCAAAGAGGTTTTTCCGATTTTTACACAGATGCGGTAATCATAAGTGATTAACCGGACTTGAGATAATGCTCTTTCATCACTCTCACAAGAGAATAAAACAATAATCCTTACTACACAAGACTTTCAGACAAAAGATATGATTGTAGCCATAATGTTAGAAAATAAAGCGACAAACCCAGTTTCTATGCCTTGTTTAGAAGTTGGCTGAAATGTTTGTTTGACCAGAGTGATGAAAGAGCGATAAAAAGCTGACTTATTTACAGTCTATACATATTATTGTATAAAAATTATCACTCATTTTTAGAACTTACGCAATTTGGAAAAACCGATATAATTCGTAAGACAGGTATAAGTATCTTCACTAGTTATTGCGTCATTTACTCTATCCGTATTGCTACAACCAGCTTAGGATAGACTAGAAGCATTTTTTGGAAACAATGGTAGAAAAAATTACAGCTGTCTTTAATGGCAAAGTGTTCTATCCGGCTGAACCGATCGCACTGCCAATCAATACCCGCGTGCGAATTAGTATTGAAATTTTACCGCCAAGTGAACATGGTACGGGATCATTTCTGCAAACGGCGCGATCGCTCAACTTAGATGGCCCATCTGATTGGTCTAGCAATATAGATAAATATTTATACGGTAAGTAAACTTTCCATGCATTCTGAAGTCTTTCTTGATACATCATTTGCCATTGCCTTATCTGCACCGAGCGATCGCTTGCATGACCGAGCCTTACATCTAGCTAAAATGTTACAAGCGGCAGAAACTCGTTTGGTGACAACACAGGCAGTGATGTTGGAAATTGGCAATGCCTTATCCCAACAACCTTATCGTCAAGCGGCAATCATATTATTAAATTCTTTAGTAGCAGACTCCAAAGTAGAAATTGTTCCCCTTTCCCAAGAACTCTACGAACGTGCTTTCGAACTATATCGGGAACAAACAGAGAAAGAATGGGGATTTGGTGATTGCGTATCTTTTATAGTGATGCAATATAGTGGAATCACGGAAGCCCTGACTGCTGATGAGCATTTTCAACAAGCAGGCTTTCGAGCATTACTACGAGAAAATTTGCCTTAAAGATTGAGAATTGAGCATTGGTATTGGTTATTCACAAATGACTAATGACAATTAAATCTTTCGTTACAATCGGTATATGCGTTAGGCATTCAAGAGTTATCAGCCATGAAATTGATTTTCGATCCACCTATTCCTGTAAAAATTCAAAAGATGAAGGAACGGGTGCGATGGATGCATCCAAGTTTTGTGCAACGGGGAATTGACCAAACTTGCATGGTTATAGATGATCGCAGAGAACATAGTCCAGAATTTTCCTTTATGGTTATCGGTGATTCCGGTACCAAATCCCATTCTCGATACCACCCCCAACGAAAAGTTGCTGAACTCATGCTGACTCACCGCGATGATTGCAGTTTTGTGTTGCACACAGGCGATGTAATTTATGTGGTTGGTTCCCAAGAGTATTATTCAACAAACTTTATTGAGCCTTACCGGGAATTTCTTATAGGTGGCAAAAACCCGAAAGACATTCCTTATGATCGCATGGTGTTTAATCTGCCATTCTTGCCAGTACTTGGTAATCATGATTACTACGATGTACCGTTGATGTACCGTTTATTTACTGGAACAACATCTTCACTACGTCGCCTTTTGCGCTACAAAGATATCGAGATTGGCTGGCATGGCTCGTATCAAGGTAATGCTTATGCACGGGCATTTATGGACTATACAGGGGCGATGTCTGACCCAGAATTACAACGTCATTTAGATCAACATTACACTGCTAAAACCAACACAGGGCGATGTTTGCGTTACGAACCTGGACAGTTTACCCGCTTACCCAATCGTTATTACACCTTTTGTTACGGCGGCATTGATTTTTTCGCACTGGATTCTAATACCTTTAATACACCATCGCCCTTACCTGCAACTCAAGAGGCAGAAATTTACCGCCGCCAATTGCAAAAGCGCCGCCAGGAAATAGATCGAGAAGAATTGCAGATTTTGGAAATATGCGATCATCTCAATCCTAATAAACCGACCGATGCAGAACAACTTGATGAACTTAGCGCCAAATTAGACCAAATAAACGAGATCAAAATCGACATTGAGAAACAATTAGCATCTCAAAAAATACCTGCGATCGACTTTGAACAACTTGAATGGTTGCGTACCAGACTAATCGAATCTTGGAACAACTCCCAAGTGCGCGGACGGATTATCTTTTTCCACCATCCACCCTATGTCACAGAAGCGACAAAGTGGCATCAAGCCCAAACTTTGGCGGTTCGCCACCGCTTACGCTGGGTGTTTGAACAAGTGGCAGAAACTCTTGGTTCTTTAATTAAAGAACGTCCCATAGTGGATTTGATTTTAAATGGTCATGCTCACTGTTTGGAGCATCTTTGCACAACTGATACCGGATTCGCTGACTCTCACATTAACTGTATTATCTCTGGTGGTAGTGGTCATCGTCCCCGTTATCAACGGCAAGAGGGGACTGAATTAATGGAGACTTTTACCGAAATTGCAGGTAAATCCACTCGGAAAGTTGCCGATTCAACGCTTTTTGTAGGTCGTCATGATTACAATTTCCAGAACCGCTTGCCTTACTCATGTGTGCGGATTGATGTTCTGGATGGTAGCCCACCTAAGTTTATCATCAGACCACTGATCGCTGAACGAATTGAAGATGAATGGTATAACCGCGAACTTGAACCTTTTGTGATTTAAATAAGATGCGATCGCTTAATTCAATTACCAAATTTTAGAGACACGTCCGATCTAGCCTTGCACAATTATCTGAAGTTATGGTTATTGCAAGCGTTTATATCTTAATCTTAAATAGAGTTTTGATAATTTCAGATTATGGCAGGACATAGTAAATGGGCAAATATTAAGCGCCAAAAAGCTGTAGTAGATGCAAAAAGGGGAAAAACCTTCACTCAGTTATCGCGGGCGATTATCGTTGCAGCTAGAAGCGGTGTACCAGATCCGGCGCTGAATTTTCAACTTCGCACGGCAATTGACAAGGCAAAGGCAGCAAGTATTCCTAATGATAATATTGAACGAGCGATCGCTAAAGGTGCAGGTACTTTTGGTGGCGATAATGCTACCTTTGAAGCGATTCGCTACGAAGGTTATGGCCCTAATGGTGTAGCAATTTTAATCGAAGCCCTTACAGATAATCGTAATCGCACTGCTGCTGACTTGCGTGTAGCTTTTAGTAAAAATGGTGGCAATCTTGGTGAAACAGGTTGCGTTAGCTGGATGTTTGACCAAAAAGGCGTTTGTGTAGTGCAGGGTGTAGTTGACGAAGAACAGCTTTTAGAAGCATCCCTCGAAGGCGGTGCTGAGTCTTATGAGATGACTGAAGATGAGATGGCTGAGGTATGTACTGACATTGGCAATTTAGAAACCCTTAGCCAGACACTCAAAAATCAAGGCTTTAAGGTAACTGATGCTGAATTGCGCTGGATTCCCAGTAATAGTGTAGAAGTTACAGATCCAGATCAGGCGCGATCGCTTTTCAAGTTAATTGATACTCTAGAAGGCTTGGATGACGTGCAAAATGTCACAGCTAACTTTGATATAGCAGAAGAATTGATGGCTCTGAGCATTTCTTAATTAAAACTCACATAGCTATCATCGCTAAATGACACTTCTTTAAATTATGTGCAAAATCTTACATTGTAATTGGAAATGCTAGCAATTCTCCCACCTAAGTCTTATAATTTACGGATGTAAAATAGACATGAAAGGTTCATATTAATTACAAACTTATGACATACGTCTAGTGGATAGTTGGATTGTTCGTAACCTGATAAGGATTTTCAAGTGAATAAGTTCACTAAAGCTTTACTTTTGGCTGTAATATTTGCTGCACCTTTGACCGTTTTTGCATCTCAAGCTCAAGCAGTTGTCCATACTACTAGTGTAAAAGGTGCTAAAGTTCATCATAAAACACATCACAAGAGACATCACAAGGGTCATCCTAAAAACGTAGCTCCTAAAACTAATAAATAGTTACTATTAGTTGAAAAAGTTTCTAGCTTTGTAATAATGTTTAATGTTGGTTTCCCTGAAAAATTAATTGTATTATTAACCCTGCTGAAATCCCTATCAATCAGCAGGTTTTTTTTATTAACTTGCTCATGAGGGCGCGATCACGTCAAAATAAGAGTTAAGACGCTGTAACCTAACTTAACAATGACCATAACGCAGCTTGAGCAAATTTACCCTCAACCTACACCGCCAGACTTGCAGGGGTATGAATATGATTTGGTAATTGTCGGCGGTGGGATTACTGGGTTAACTCTAGCCTCTGCTTTAAAAGATTCTGGCTTGAGTGTCTTGCTGATTGAAGCAAAAGTGGCATCAGCAGCTGTAGCGAAAGGGCAAGCTTATGCAGTTCATCAGCTTTCGGCGCTAATTTACCAAGGAATTGGAGTTTGGGAGAAAATATTGCCTCAAATAGCCAAATATTGCCGGGTTCGTCTTTCTGATGCCAATTATCCCAATGTGGTGGAATTTACCACAAATGATATAGATACAGCAGAGTTGGGTTATGTAGCAGAACACCAAGCCCTATTGCAGCCTTTGCAAGAGTTTGTCCAAAATTGTGCAAATGTGACTTATTTCTGTCCAGCTGAAGTGGTAAATACACAATACCAGAAAGATATAGTAGCGATAGATATTAAAGTTGGCGATCAGTTATACTCAGTTCGCAGTAAATTACTCATAGCAGCAGATGGGGCGCGATCGCCAATTCGTCAAGCTGCTGGTATCAAAACATCTGGCTGGAAATATTGGCAGTCTTGCATCGTGGCATTTGTCAAACCAGAAAAACCCCACAACAACACCGCTTACGAAAGATTTTGGTCTAGCGGGCCTTTTGCGATTTTACCTTTACCGGGGAACCGTTGCCGCATTGTGTGGACAGCCCCTCATGAAGAAGCAAAAGCTTTATGTGCTTTAAATGATGAGCAATTCTTAGCTGAACTTACCCGTCGCTATGGCGATCAGATGGGGAAATTGGAATTACTAGGCGATCGCTTTGTATTCCAGGTACAACTCATGCAAAGCGATCGCTATGTTCTCCCCCGACTGGCATTAATTGGTGATGCGGCGCACAATTGCCATCCTGTGGGTGGACAAGGTTTAAATCTGGGGATTCGGGATGCAGCAGCTTTGGCGCAAGTAATCCAAACAGCGCACCGAGCGGGTAAAGATATTGGCGACATTCATATTCTCAAAGGTTATGAACGCTGGCGCAAGCTAGAAAACCTGACTATTTTAGGTTTCACCGATTTATTAGATCGGATGTTTTCTAATAACTTCTTACCTGTGGTAGTGGTGCGTCGCCTGGGTTTATGGCTTTTGCAGCGAGTCCCTGTATTAAAAGTGTTTATGCTGAAGTTGATGATTGGCTTGAAGGGGCGGACTCCAGAATTGGCAAAACATAAACACTACACTACAGCAGCTTGAAAAATCTGGTTTGGCGTCAGATTCAAGTTAGGAAGCTCACATTTGTTACATCAGCGAACGCAATTGTTACTTTGGCGAACGCATTTGTTACATCAGCCACCGCATTTGCTATTTCGGCGACCGCATTTGTTATTTCGGCGAACGCAATTGTTACATCGGCGCTCGCATTTGTTATTTCGGCGAACGCAATTGTTACATCGGCGCTCGCATTTGTTACTTTGGCGAACGCAATTGTTATTTCGGCGAACGCAATTGTTATTTCGGCGAACGCAATTGTTATTTCGGCGAACGCAATTGTTACATCGGCGACCGCATTTGTTACTTTGGCGAACGCAAGCAAAATCTGTCATTGCGACTGGAACGTAGTGTATGGAAGCAATCCCAGAATTTTAGGCGATTACGTCGCTTCGCTCATAATGACGTAATTCCGTGACTTTTGCGTAAGTCCTATGTTAGTCTTACAAGTATTTTTAGGTAAATAGACCAGGCGGTAGGGAACATTGCTTTGCCCTTACGACAGATGTGGTTCAAATACATGAAAACTGCTGTAAATTGGCTTCAACTCACAAAAAAGCAACTTGAGTCAGCTTGATCCTACATTGAGACGAATCGTACTGAGATTGAAGCTGAGTACCAAGTAGCTTTAAAACAGCAGAAGAAATCCGAGAGTATTGGGAAGAACGAATCCAGATTGCCTTGCTCAGATTGTCGTGATCCCGCATAAGCTTGGTTAAGAAGCTATAGAAAAAACTCCAAGCGCAGAAAGCTAAACATGCAGTGGAGTCTTAAACAATTCAAAATTCACGCATTAAAGACATTTTCAGACTCTTACCTCAATGCTGTGAAACGTCATCATCTACTAAAGATAGATGTAATAGCATCTAAAATGTGGTAATTACTCATTACTGCCAACGATAAGATTGAAAATTAATATTTTTCTACATAAAATTAAAAATCTAAAATTAAAAATTGGTAATACTGATGGTTAGGAGTGCTACAGTTTCAAGAAATTCACCGGAACTTTTCAGCGGGTATTCATGCTGAAGAAACTACAGAAAAAGCAAATTTCGATAATTGCGGGTGCGGCACTGTTTGCCTTTTTAGCTGGGGCAATGGTATCAGCACCTCAGATTGGCAAGTCTTTGGGAAAATGGCTCAAACTGAGTCAAAATCAAGCAGAGCAAACATCAGAGGGTAGCGTTGCTCAATCAGCCGTCTTTCCACTGATATCACAATCGCTGCCAGAACGGGCGGTAAAACTAGCAGAGATAGCCCAAGAGTCGCGATCGCCAGACCGAAATCGCGCTCGTTATCTTTTGGCGAGTGATTACATTGAAAGAACTCAAGGGAAAAAAGCGCTGGTTTTACTAGACGGGCTAAATAAAGACTATCCGCTCCTCGCGCCCTATATTTTACTGAAACAGGCACAGGCTCAGGACATGCTGGGCGAGAACGGCAAAGCCTCGGATCTCAGACGAAGTGTGGTAAAACTGTATCCCAAAGAAGCGGCCACAGTCAAAGCACTATATCTGATTGCTCAACCGAAGCAACAAGAAATAGCGATCGCTCAATTTCCTTCCAACCCTCTGACTTGGGAAATTATTCGTAAACGCTTGCAAGAAAACCCCAATCAGCCACAACTACAATTGATTTTGGCTAAATATGCTTATGACCAACCTGGCATAGTAGGCGTTTTAGATCAGCTAGTAAAACAGCCTAACCTCAAACCCGAAAACTGGGAACTTATTGGTACAAGCTATTGGGAAAATAGTCAATTTCTTAAAGCCGCGAATGCTTATGTCAAAGCACCCAAAACATCGCGCAACCTCTATCGGACTGCACGGGGATTACAGGTAGGGGGCAAAGATAAAGAAAAAGCGATCGCCACCTATAAACAACTAGTGCAGCAATTTCCAAATGCTGAGGAAACTGGGACTGCACTATTACGGTTAGCAGAAACTGCAAAAATACCTAAAGACGGCTTACCTTATCTTGAGCAGGTAATTAGTAAATTTCCCAAACAAGCTAGTACTGCACTGGTACAAAAAGCTAAAACTCTCCAAGCTCTCAATAATCAAAAGTCAGCTAGCCAGACGTGGCAATTACTTATAGGCAAATATGGTAATTCTGACGAGGCAGCAGAGTATCGCTGGAAAATCGCCCAAGGTAAAGCCAATGCTAAAGATTACGTTGGTGCTTGGCAATGGGCAGAACCAATTGTCAACAACAATCCTAATAGTATTTTAGCTCCAAGAGCAGGCTTTTGGGTAGGGAAATGGGCAGCTTCACTAGGAAAACAGCAAGAATCTCAAACTGCTTATAGGTATGTGATTAGCCAGTTTCCCTACTCATACTATGCATGGCGAGCCGCAACGATGCTGGGGCTGGATGTTGGCAACTTTGACAACGTGCGCGTCATGAACCCAGAAGTAATCACAGCCCAGCGTCAACTACCGCCTGCTGGTTCTGAGACTTTCAAAGAATTGTATCTGCTCGGTCAAGACCGTGATGCCTGGTTACAATGGCAGACAGAATTTCAAAATAAACTTCAGCCAACTGTAGCAGAGCAATTTACTGAAGGGTTGATGCGACTGGCAAAGGGAGATAATCTCATCGGAATTGATAAAATTTCTAAATTGGAAGACCGGGAAATACCAGCAGAAATTGCCCAATATCAGGCTCTGAGCAAACAAATCAGCTACTGGCAAGCGCGTTATCCATTTCCCTATCTGCGAGAAATTGAAAAATGGTCTATTGAGCGTAAACTTAATCCTCTGCTAGTAACTGCTCTGATACGTCAAGAGTCACGGTTTGAACCAAAAATCAAATCCATCGTTAATGCTATTGGCTTAATGCAGGTGTTGCCGAGTACAGCTAAATGGATCGCCCCACAAATCAAGGTGGATATCAAAACTATAAATCTAGAAGATCCCAACGATAATATCATGCTGGGTACATGGTATTTGGGTCATACCCACGATCAATATAACAATAACTCGCTGTTAGCGATCGCCAGTTACAATGCTGGCCCTGGTAATGTCTCCAAATGGCTGCAAACTCAAACTACACAAGATCCAGATGAATTTGTTGAACAAATTCCCTTTGATGAAACCAAAAATTACGTGCGGCAAGTATTTGGCAACTATTGGAATTATTTGAGGCTTTACAACCCTGAGATTTCCGGCATAGTGGCAAAGTACTCGACTACACACCCAAAATTGCCGATCCAGTGATTTTGCCCAATCAGATTGTTATAGTGTGTAGAGACGTTGCAATGCTACGTCTCTACAAGTGTTATCGATGGACAAATTATCTTATCGGAACTGTATTGCCTTATCTCCGGCTCAAATGCAAAATTTTACATATAGTTAAGTGAGGCGATGCCTAAGTTGGCCTGTGCCTATGCTGTTTTTATGTTGAGAGGGTCAGGCGATCGCCTATTTCACTATTAACAGCTTAAGGTAAGCTGATAGTGTCAAAATGTTAAGTGTATAGTTTATTTTCAAACACACTTATGCCGAAAGCAATTTGGAATGGCGCAGTTTTAGCCGAGAGTGATAATACCGTAGTTGTCGAAAACAACCATTATTTCCCAGCTGACACCATTAACAAAGAGTATTTCACAGACAGTAATACCCACAGTACTTGTCCTTGGAAAGGTGTCGCTAGCTACTACAGTATTGAAGTTGATGGACAAATCAACAAAGATGCCGCTTGGTATTATCCCAGCGCCAAGGAGAAAGCTAAAAATATTGAGGGTTATGTGGCATTTTGGAAAGGTGTAAAAGTTGAAGCTTAATAAAGGTTCCTGGAAGTATTTTAATTTCAGGGAATTGATATTATGTCCGACTAATTGCCTATAAAATAATTAGCCCGCGCAGAAATAAGTCTGAGCGGGCTTCGTATTTAAACGATTTGCGGATTTATTTTAATACGTAATTATACCTTTCCCTTGCAAAATGCTGCTTGCTTTCTCTTCGCCAGCCAAGCCAGACTACCACCAAGGATACTACCAGCGATCGCGCTTGGTTCGGGTACTGGTTTGGATATAATAGCACCGGGTCTCAATATCAAAGGGCCAGAGTTGATAGTTATGTTGCCTCCTGGTCCTGAATTATTACTATCATTAGCGATCGGACTTGGTTTGCGTACTGGTTTCAATATAAGAAGGTCAGGGATTGTAAGAGTTATGTTACCTCCTGCTCCTGAATGATTGCTACTAGCAGCGATCGCACTTGGTTCGGGTACTCTTGTCGATAAAACCTCACTGCCTGTAATAGTTATAGCGTCACTGGCTGTAACAGTTATGTTGCCTCCTGCTTCTGAATTAATAATGTTACCACCGTTAATATAGAGGCTACCAGTAGAGATAGTTAAATTGCCGCTAGGATTAGTTAAATTGCCGCCGATGGTGATCCTATCGAGAGCCTTTACATTACTATCATCGATTCCTGTTAGTCCATCATTAATCTCCAAATCCTGGCTGTTGATAGTGCTATTGATAAGTGTTAGGTTACCATCTATATTTACATTGTCGCTGTTGATGGTGCTATTAGTAAACGTTAAGTTACTAGAATTGTAAGCGTTGATATTACCTGCGATCGCTAGTCCAAAAAATCTAACATCGGCAGCGTTAATGTTAAACACAGGGAATTGATTATTGCTACTGATGGTAAGTAAGTTAGCACCTGGGCCATTAATAGTGAGATTTTTTGCAATCGCAAGTGCCCCACTTGTTAGACTAATTGTACTGGGATGACTCCCCAATAATAACTCTACTACGTCATTGTTATTTGCAATGTTAATGGTGTCTCGCAACGAGCCAACGCCATTGTCATTGAGATTGTTAACCGTCAAGGTAGCAGCTTGTGCTGATTCCATTTGCATTATTAGCCACCCCAGAGCAACGGCAGTGAAAATAGCTTGAGTAACAGTCTTTCTTATTTTGTTTTCTATCACCTAAAACTCCTCGATTAATTTCTTTTAAATTCAAAAGCTCAGGAATATTACTTTTACATTTTTAGCGGAATATTAATCATATTTATAAACTTCCGTTGGTTTTAGCCATGCAAAAACCTGCTTAACTGTTAAATTAAGTTGTAAAAATTCAGGTACAGGCAATACTTCATCTCCAGTCATTTCTATAGGTTGCTGTCCTGGTAAAAATACTAATACTAAGCGTTCATCTGGATCGATTAACCACCCTAATCGAGTACCATGTTTTAGACAGTGAAGAATATTTATAATTACCTTAGTTGTATTCTGTTCTGGTGAAAGAATTTCAATTGTCCAATCAGGGTAAATTCCAAAGGTATTTTCAATTTCTCCATTAGCATTAAAAGGAATTCGTTCCCAAGCAAATACACTCACGTCTGGTACAATTGAACGTCCGCCAAAAGTACAGCGTAATTCTGGAAAAGCCAAGGCAATTTTTTGTTCTTCAGCAATTTGGCTAATTGCGTTACAAAGTTTTAGTTGTAGCCGGGAATGTTTGCCTTGTGGCATTGGTTTCTGGTAGATACGACCATCGATAAATTCACTAGCAGGTTCTGTTTCTGGCAGTTTGAGGAACTCTGCTAAGGAAATTAATTTGTGCAGCGTGGGTGTCATAGCTGTGCAAATGCCATATTTGATTGGAATCTTAGCATTAAATAAGAATATTTTTTCCTATAGTGCAGAGAGAAAAAAGATTTTATCAGTCACCTTGAAAGGGCTAGTTTTAACAACTTCTCTATTGTAAGTAACGCAAAAAAGCCCCAGTTAATCTGAGGCTGTTTTGCGAGAGTTGTTTGGCTGGAGGGGTACATCAATAACTAATGCCCCATGTTTAGATATAGATAATTCAGTATGCAATTCCTATTCAGCCGTGTTTTGGCATATCCGGATGATTTGGAAAATTGCGCTCACTTATTTACAAAAAGAAACTCCAGATGCCTTAAAAGCATCTGGAGTAGTAACAGGTTTCTAACATCAATCAATTTTGACCGATGCGATCGCCCGATGTCGTTAGGGTATATACTCAAATGTATTTATGTCTGTTCATCCGCAAATCGACGAGCAAATTACCTTCTTTTATACCCATAATCTCAATCCATCTAGAGAATTCTACGAACAAAAACTCGGTTTGGAGTTATGGCTCGATCAAGGAACTTGTATAATTTATACCATTAACAAGACTGGATACTTAGGTTTGTGTCAAACAAGCGAAATATCGACTCCTCCAGCCGAAAAGCAATCAAGTGTCATTTTTACCTTGGTAACACAGCAGGTAGATGAGTGGTTTGAATATCTTAAAGAACGTGGCGTTGAATTTGAAAAACCACCTACACTAAATGAAAAGTACAACATTTACCACTGTTTTTTACGCGATCCCAGTGGTTATTTAATTGAAATTCAACGTTTTGAGACTACTAACAAAAAAAACATAACTAAATAAGTTATGTTTAAAAGTTTAATTTACAGCACAGGATTGTACAGGTTAGAACTTTTTAATTTATTGGGGTACATGATACCGACTGAGAATCATTGATAAGCATGTACCTTTTTTTCTATCGATTTATCTGCGTGAGGCGCAGGATTTATGCAGTATCAAGAAATCTTTACATTTTTTTACAATTAGCCGCATAGGCGTAGCCAGCACTTCTCTACGAGACGCTCTTGCTAGCTTGCTTCCCCGTAGGGGTATGACAAAGCTACTTCGACTGCGCTCAGTACAAGTCAGTGACCACCGTAGGCATCGCTTTTGAGTTTTACATAATAGAAGACAATACACTTAGGATCAGCTTCCCCTAGCTACCTCAGAGGATTATAACAGAAGGTAATATACAGTCATTACCGTCGGCATATATTGGTAACTTTGCAACAGTATTTCTTTCAGTATACCTTTGCCAATTGTGCTATTACTATAGTTATTATTTTTAAAGTATAGATATTATATCTATCGGTTCACTAAATATTCTCTTAGGGTGACTGCATGACAGCCGATAAATTCACATGGCTACGCACAAAATTGCAACTTAAAGGTTCGGTTCTCAGAGCAATTTATAAACATATTTTATGGTGCGGAGCTTTCGGATTTTTTATTTCTATACTTGATCATTTTGATTTGCCTGTATCCCAACCTATTTTAGGAAGTGTTATTCCTAGTATCGTTTTAGGTTTGTTACTTGTATTTCGTACCAATACTGCTTATGAGCGATTTTGGGAAGGGAGAAAATGCTGGGGTTCTCTAGTAAATAACATCCGAAATCTGGCCCGGCAAATTTGGGTATCAATTGACGAAATTTCTCCACAAGATAAAGAAAATAAAATTACAGCATTAAATTTATTGGTAGCTTTTGCTGTGACAACTAAATTACATTTGCGGGGAGAAGCAGTCAATAACGAGTTAGAAGATTTAATGCCATCTAGTAAGTATATAAAACTGAAGATTATGAATAATCCCCCCATAGAGGTTGCTTTTTGGATAGGAGATTATTTACAGGAGCAGTATCATCGCAATTGCCTTAATAGCTACCAGTTAACATCTATGCAAGAGTTATTGAATAATCTTGTGGATAATTTAGGTGCTTGCGAACGGATTTTAAAAACACCTATGCCATTGGCTTACGCTATTCATCTTAAGCAATTATTATTACTATATTGTTTACTGCTACCCTTTCAAATAGTGCAGACTCTGGGTTGGTGGACAGGTTTAATTGCTGCTTTAGTTGGTTTTACAGTATTTGGTATTGAAGCCATCGGCTTGGAGATAGAAAACCCCTTTGGTTACGACCCTAACGACTTACCTCTAGATGCGATTTGTGAGACAATGAAACGTAATATTGACGATTTAATTACTCTGACTCCAAATGCACGATCGCATCCAGGTAATTTGACTTATGAGAAAAGTTAAGATTGGCAATAACTTACAAGGCTTGGTTATAGCTGTCAAGTCTCATCTGGCCACGTCTATCTTCTTTCGCAGTAATATATAAACGCGAAACTATCTCTTCATTGGTGGATGTGCAATGATGCCTGTACGTCAAACTTTATCAAAGCCTGATATCCAACTTTCTTATTTAGAGTGGAACCAAGGTCAAGAACCTTTACTACTGTTACACGGTTTAGGCGACCATGCTCTAGTGTGGTCTAGTTTAGGAGATTACCTAGCGGCAGACTACCACATAGTTGCACCAGATATGCGAGGACATGGGCAAAGTAGTAAGCCTGAGAAAGATTATAGCTTTGAAAGTGCGATCGCAGACCTCGAAGCACTAATGGATCATCTCGGATGGACATCTATCCATATTGTAAGTCATTCATGGACAGGCAAACTAGCCGCCATCTGGGCAAGGCAAAACCCGAAGCGTTTGCGGAGTATAATTTTAGTCGATCCAATTTTTATCTGGAAAATGCCCAGCCTTTTCAGGGTAACTTTTCCAATGTTGTATCGCTTCTTGCCTTTTCTCAAAAGCATGGGCCCCTTTGCCAGTTATGAAGAAGCCAAACAACAAGCACAGCAGTTAAAGCAATATCAAGGATGGAGTTCCTTGCAACAACAAGTTTTCCAAGCAGGAATAGAACAAAAACTCGATGGTAGTTGGGGCAGCAAATTTACCATAGCCGCCCGTGACGGTATTTTTGAAGCAGTAATGCAAGTACCTGGTTTTACAATTCCCCTTGACACCCCTGCCATCTTCGTCCAGCCAGAACAAGGATTGAACCGCCAAGATTGGCAAATTCAACCATACAAAACCTATCTTAAAAACTTACGCATCTGCCAAGTTCCTGGCAACCATTGGCCGTTTTTGACACAACCACAGGCATTTAACCAAACTGTAGCAGCTTTCTTAACAGAACACAGATAGAAAATCTCATAATTAGACGGGATTATCATACAGCAACAGAAGAATTAATAGGAGCGATGTCTAGCGAGATTGGGCATGGGGCATTGGGCACTTGTACTGAGCGTAGTCTGAAGTATTGGGTATTGAGCACTTGTACTGAGCGACTTGTGCCCAGCGACTTGTACTGAGCTTGTCCTGAGTTCAGCCTGAGCTTGTCCTGAGCTTGTCGAAGGGCGTAGTTGTAAAGCCTGCGGCATAGCTACGCTTAGGGCGCAGCCTAAGAAGAGAAGGGCAAAGCCGAGGGGCGTAGTCGTAAAGCCTACGGCATAGCTACGCTTAGGGCGCAGCCTCTGGTAGAGTTGGGCGTAGTCGAAGTAAGCCAAGGTAAGTCAAAGTATTAGGTACTTGTACTAAGCGACTTACCTTGAGCGAAGTCGAAAGGAGCCGAAGTATTGGGCATTGGTTATTCCCCCATCCCCCCATCTCCCTCATCTCCCCATTCCCCACTCCCTACTCCCCACTCCCCACTCATGAGCCTTTGTATCAATCCCATTTGTCCTAAACCAAATCACCCAAATAATCATCAAAACCGCTTTTGTCAAAGTTGTGGTTCCCATTTAGAATTGCTAGGGCGTTATCGGGTGATGAGCCTGTTGAGTGAAAAAACAGGGTTTAGTAAAGTTTATGAAGCATACGAACAAGATACCCCTAAAATCCTCAAGATACTCAAAGAGGATTTATCAGGCGATGCCAAAGCAGTAGAGCTATTTCAGCAAGAAGTAACCGTATTAGGACAACTCAAGCATCCCGGCATTCCCAAAGAAGATAGTTACTTCCAATATCAAACCCGAAATGGTTTAGTGTTGCATTGCATTGCAATGGAAAAAATCGATGGTTACAACTTACAACAATGGCTAAAGCTGCAACAGAATTACCCTATTTCGCAGGAACAAGCTGTAGCCTGGTTAAAACAATTGCTAGAAATTTTGAATTTAGTGCATGGTAAACACTACCTGCATCGAGATATTAAGCCATCTAATATCATGATTCGTTCTCCCCTTGGTAAAGGCTGGGGGGATTTGGTACTAATTGATTTTGGCACTGCCACTGAAATTGATAGAACCTACCCAGACAAACTCAACAACAGCGACGGGATCACAGTACTGATGTCATCTAGCTACAGCGCTCCAGAACAAATGAATGCTCAAGCAGTACCCCAATCAGATTTCTTTGCCTTGGGGCGCACATTTGTCTTTTTACTCACGGGATACCATCCTTTAGATATGTATAATGTGCAGCAAAATTTATTGCACTGGCAACATCATGCTATCCATATCTCACCCTTACTATTGAATTTAATTGATTGGCTAACAGCAGCGGATATAGAAAAGCGTCCTGTTAATACTCAGGAAATTTTACAACGCTTAGAAGAAATTGAAACTCAACTAACAGAAACTACGGCTAAAAATATTAATTTATTAGAGAATAATAACATTGAACAATTCCCACCAATTACTAAAACTTCATTTGCTCCACACAAACAACCAGAAGAAGTACCATTACTGAAATTTTTTGCAACGCTGCTAGTGATATTAGGATTACTCAGTATAGTAGCCTTAGCAACGCGGACATCAAAATTTACTGTGAAGCAAAAATACGGGCAATTTCCTGAAAAAAAAGGTAATATTGATTATTTTCCTTATCAAGAAGGTAGGGATAGTCAAGGGAGAGTAGCTGAATTTAATATAGCTGTTTTATCAGTAGAATATAAATGGCTTTTAGGTAGTAATTTTCAAATTAGATATAATGATGAAATTATTAGTCTAGACCTTTTAAAGTTGAACTTAGAACAAGAAGGGATACAGAATATAATGCAAGATCCTAGTGAGATTATTTCTGTAGGCACAGTTTCTTGTAAAGGTAATATAGAAGTTCAACAGCGAATGGCTTTAGAACGTTCCAAACAAATACAGTTTTTAGGAAAAAAATTATTTATGAATACACCAAGCGTTAAAGGTTATCGTATATTAAATCTAGGACAATTTCAACGGAGCAATTGTCAGGAAAATCAGGATTTAACTAAATATCAGAGAAGTATTATAATCATTGGTGTTAAAAAACAATCACCAGGTATAATTCTCGATGAAGCATTACGGAATAGGTTAGAAAAGAGGCCTTTTGCTGATTTTAAGTTAGAAGATTATTCTTTGGGTACGCCAGAAAATTTTAAGACAATACCAAGTAATTTATAATTTGGTATATTATAGTAGGTAATTTTAGAACAATTAAATACAATTTACCGAGACGTATTAAAGATCAATACTTTACATGAAATGGATGAACTCATCCGCAGCTTTTAAATTTACTCAACTTAGCCAAACTCTGGGGTGAAAAACTTCCTAATTATAAATTATAAATTGCTCATGCTCCCATCCCAGAGTACCGCTTTAAACCTGCACGCCAAAGAAAGCGATTCGCACCCAAAAACACTAATATCCATCCCACCATTGACCCAAATCCTCGCCCTATATCCACGGGTAGCCCTACCAAAAGACTCGCAGGAAAATTAATCAAATAGGGAAAAGGCATAAATAATACTATTTTCTGCACAGGTTCTGGGAAGACCTCTAAAGGTGCTATCAAACCAGATAAAAATAGATAAAACAACAACCAAAAATTTTCTAAAGCACTAGCTCGTTCTGTCCAAAAGGCGAACATGGCAAAGGTGTACTGAATCGTAAACCGTAAAGCAAAAGCTAGCACTATCGCTAATGTAAACAGCAAAAATCTACTCAAACTTGGCAACCAAAAAGCTTGGGGATAAAGAATAAAAAATAATCCCACTAATAGTAAAGCAAACGTTAGCCGAACAAATCTTTCAGAAACATGACCCGCAACATGATGCCATACTGGGTCGAGTGGTTGTAGCAACTTGGGCGAAAGCTTGCCTTCTACTACCTCTGTTTCAAAGTCCCAAATTACCCATACAACTGTTAATTGCCTAATGACGAAAACTGTAATGAAGTAACGAGCAAAATCTACAGGTGATAGCCCAAACTGCCCACCTTGTGCTGCCTGTATCCAGATACCCATAAGGATAATCGGCAAAGAGCCAGCCAAAACCCATAAGATTAGTTCTGCTCGATATTCAAGCATGTAGGCGTAGTATACTGACAGTAAAGTTAAGGCTTTTCTGATTATCCGCTTCATTTATTCACTTCCCGCTACAAAAATTATCCACTCTTGTACAGACGCGATTAATCGCGTCTGTACTACACAACACCTGCCTGAAAAACTCGTCCAATTACTTCCTCTACAGGCGGTTCGGTAACTGTTAAATCAATTACCTCTAAATCTGTCAAAATCTTAGATACGGTGCGGGTGAGCGCCTCTCTAGATACCATAAAATGCACCGATCGCCCTTCTAAGAGTTGCACATCACCATAGACCATAAGTTTTTCTATCGATAGAGGTTGGGCTAACTCTATATGGACTTCCCGATATGGGGCAAAACGTTCTAGTAGTCCATCTAAACTACCGTCATACATCAGCCTTCCCTGATGAATCAACAGCACTCGTGGACATAAAGCTGTGATATCAGCCATATAATGACTTGTCAACAGCACTGTAGCTTGATAACGCTGATTGTAGTCGCGCAAAAAATCTCGCACTGCCACCTGAGCATTTACATCTAGTCCGAGCGTTGGTTCATCTAGGAATAATACGTGGGGACGGTGCAAAAGTGCTGCTAGCAATTCCGCCTTCATTCGTTCACCCAAAGACAGCTTCCGTACTGCTTGGGTAAGCTTACCTTCTAGGGAAAGCATCTCTGTTAGTTCCCCCACCCGCCTTTGAAATTCTTTATCAGAGATGTTGTATACAGCAGCATTAATTCTCAAAGAATCTAGCGCTGGTAAGTCCCAAAGTAACTGCTGCTTTTGTCCCATTATCAAGGTAATTTTTTGCAAAAAAGCTTCTTGGCGATGAAACGGAATTTGCCCAGCAACTTTGACTGTACCGCTAGAGGGATGAATCAGCCCCGTAAGCATTTTGAGTGTAGTAGTTTTACCAGCACCATTTGGCCCTAAAAAACCCACTACTTCACCGGGGGCAATTTCAAAGGAAACATCCTGAACTGCTTTAATTGTGCGGTAGGTACGGCGAAAAAAGTGGGTGATTGTACCTTTAATACCCGAACTTTTAACTGCCACTGGATAAGATTTACTTAGGTTTTCAGCAATGATGATTGACATATTTTTTATACTAGAACCACAAATTACACAGGTAAACACACATATAATGATTGGTGTTTATCGCTATTTATCTCTGGTTCCAAATACTAAAGCAAGGATTTTCGCCAATGACATTTCATGATTTCTTATAGTGGGCATTACTCAAGCACAACACATGCACTTTACCGTAAACGTCCTGATCGCAATGTACTAATAATTAACCACAAACCCAATAAACTAGCGACTGCAAACAGGGTGGTGCTTAAAAAAGATAGCTGAGTTGTCTGCGCTCTGGTAGAAATTATTGCTGCACCCATAATCAGCGAACCCACTAAAATACTAAAAGATAGTCGGTTAGCTGCATCGTCCATAGTGCGCCGCACGCCATCTAATCCCCGCAGCGATAAATTCCACTGTAATGTTTCTGATGTAACTCGGTCTAATAACAGTTCAATTTGGCGAGGAGATTGGAGAGACAGACTTTTAATATCTAAGGCTGTTCGTAATAGCGATCGCAGTGGATTATCGCCCAGCAACTGCCGACGAAACAAGTCTGTAATTAATGGTTTGATTTCATCAAAAAAATTAAGCTCTGGGTTGAATGTCCGCGCTAGCCCTTCTAAATTTGCTAGGGTTTTGGCATACAGACCCATATTACTAGGCAACCTAATTTTATTGTTACGGGCAACTTGTAAAACTTCATAAATTATCTGACTGAAGTTTATTTCCGTGAGGCTGACATTATGATATTTACGTAACATGCGATCATAATCATTTTCTAACCGCGACAAAATTACTGGCTGACCAGAATCTGATAGCTGTAAAGTTAACTGAGCACACCTTTGAGCATCTAAATCAACGATCGCTAACAACATCTCTGTTAATATCTGCTGTGTGCGGGGATCGAGTCTTCCCACCATGCCACAGTCTAAGAGGGCAACACGACCATCTTTGAGATAAAACAAGTTTCCTGGATGGGGATCGGCGTGAAAAAAGCCATCAATATATAGTTGCTGGAAAAATACCCGAAATAACAAAGTAGTTATTTCTTTACGCTTTTCGGCAGGATCTTTAACATTGGGGTCACTATTCAAATCTGCCTCCAAGAACGGTACCCCATCCAGCCATTCCATTACCAGTAATTTTGGTGTGGTCAATTCCCAGTTAATTTCCGCAACCACTATTTGTGTAGGATCGTACCAGCGACTCTGGGATAAGTTGCGCCGCAGTTGGTCTGTAAAACCCGCTTCCCGGGTAAAATCTAACTCGGCTTCTAAGGCTTTGGTAAATTCTTCGGCGATGGATTTGATTTCGTAGGTTTGTCCAAAATCAGTTCGCGCCACTAAATCGGCAATACCTTGAATTAAAGCAATATCTTGGGCAATAGTCAGATCAATTCCCGGACGTTGCACTTTCAGAGCGACTTCTCGACCGTCTGCTAATGTAGCTCGATGTGTCTGGGCAATTGATCCGGCTGCGACTGGGATCGGGTTAACTGTACTGAAGGTTTCTGCTAGTGGAAGTTTTAATTCTTTACGAAGGATTATTTCTATTTCTGACCAAGAAACTGGTGGTACTTCATCTTGTAGAGTTGATAATTCCTCAATGTAGGAGGCGCTCAGTAAGTCAGGGCGGGTAGACATTAACTGACCAAGTTTGACGTAAACTGGGCCCAAGTCTACCAGAATATTTTTTAAAACCGCAGGTGTCGGAAGTTGAGGTTCATCAGTTTTGCCACCAGTAAGTAACCTTCGCATATAGTCCCAGCCATTACGAAGGAAGACTTCAAGGATTTCTCGTTGACGGGGAACAGTTTGAGTGAGGAACATTTTTGTAAAATAACTGCAAAGATACAGAGGAGTTAAAGAGGTAGGCAGCAGGGTATGACAATACAACGAAAATCGGCTCTAGTTTTGATGCAAGTCACAAGTTTTGCTAGCTGCCGCACAATCTTGAAATCTTTTTAAGGATGATTGTACGGTTTGGTGGAGCTTGTGTTCGTTCAGCATCCGTTTGACATAGTTTGAGCAGGAATCCCCGCCGTGTTATAAGCGATGGGAACAAGAAAATCCTTTGGACGGAGAAATATATTTTTGATAAGCAGTAATAGAATCGATTGCCATTGTCTTGGCCAGAGGCTCAAAGCTAATAATGTCCATAACTGTCAGATAAAATAACAGACTGTCAAGTTATAATGGGAAAACAGACTTTTTCGCCTCTGCCAAGGGTTCTAACTTTTATAGCAGGTCGGTAAATTGGGAATCACTTTGGAGAATTTTAAGGATCTGCTTGATTTCCTGGGTACGTTCTTTTTTGACAACGAGGGTGATATTGCGATCGCGCACAATCACCACGTCCTCTAAACCAATTGTAACAACTATATCCTCTGGATTTGAGGCGTAAATAATTGCCCCCTGCGTATCTAGCCCTACGTGCGTAGCAAGTTCCACATTGGGAGTCTCTTGTTTTTTCAGTAAGCGTTCGATCGCATTCCAATCTCCTAAATCATCCCAACCAAAATCAACTGGCAAAACGTATGCTAGAGTGGTCTTTTCCATTAGTGCATAGTCTATACTCTTTTTAAGCAACTGGGGATAGATGTCAGGGCCATGTTGTTCTAAAGGTTCGATAATTTCTGGTGCATGGGTATGTAGTTCCTTGAGAACAACCCCTGCCCGAAAAAGGAACATACCACTATTCCAGCTAAAACGCCCCGTAGATAAAAAAGTTTCTGCTGTTTCACGGTTGGGCTTTTCAGTAAAACGGTTGACGTGATAAGCTGGCAACTCATTAAAGCTACCTATTTTTTCACCTTGTTCAATGTAGCCGTAACCAGTTGATGGAAAAGTAGGCTTGATCCCCAGTGTAATGATCGCTGCTGTGCTTGCTGCCAGTTGCGTAGCCGCGCTTAATGTGTGTGCAAACGCCTCTTGATCAGCGATCCAGTGGTCAGCAGGGAAAAAGCCAATAACAGCGTCTTCTCCATAGCGCTGTTTGATTTCTAAACTTGTCCAAGCAACGGCTGCAGCAGTGTCTCTGCCTTCTGACTCAATCAATAAATTCTCAGATGGTAGATCAGGTAATTGTTGACGTACTCCTTCAGCTATCTGACTAGAAGTAATCACCCACAAGGAATCCCACCCGCCACCGAGTTCTATCAATCGATCGGCGGTTGCTTGTAATAAACTTCTAGAGCTACCATCAAGACTTAAAAATTGCTTGGGTCGGTCTTTGCGACTTAGGGGCCAAAAACGTTCACCTTTACCACCAGCAAGGATTACGGGGAACAATAAAGTATTCATGTTGTCATACACGCCTACCGAAGAACATTACAAGTTTACAGTGAGCTTTTGCAGTGGCAATATTTATAGCTTGCATTAACATACTTTTAGGGAGTGGTTGAGTGGGGAGATAATTGTGATAAAACAAGTCGAATGGTCGGAAAATCCGCTTGGATCTCAGCAAGTTGCAGAATTTGAAACTGAGGTGCGATCGCAGCAACTTCAACGAACAGAAAATCAAGTAACACCAGCACCAGTAGAGGATTTAGAGGAGAAGGTAGAACTAAACCCGCCAGCGAATCCCAACCGTAGCGTTGTCGAATCAGTGGGTGCAATTCCCAATCAGCTTTATGAGAGACTGGGCTTAACCATGCCTCGATGGCTGTTGTGGATCATGACAGTTGTCATCGGCATCATCTTATCTGGTTTACTGGTATCAACATTAGCTTTGTGGACTCCCTTATGGAGCAATCTAGATCGAACAGATGAAGATTTAGGAACTTCTACTAAAGACGAGGTAAAAATACCACTACCAGGGGAGTTATGGAGCAAACTCTCCCAGTATCAGCTATCAAGACCCATGAATATTTTAATTATGGGGATTGAACCAATTAGCGGTACTGTTGACGGTTCACCAGAAAGCTTTGCTGGCAAAAGCGACACCATGCTGCTGGTAAGGCTTAATCCTAGTGACAAATCTGTACGGGTGCTTTCCATTCCTAGAGATACAATGATCGCCATCCCAGAAAAGGGAGAAAAGGGATTAACTAAGGTATCTGATGCCAATGCCAAAGGCGGCCCAGTCTTGGCAGCACGGGTAGTTAGCCGTACCCTAAACAATGCTCCAATTGATCGTTACATTCGTATTTCTACCAGTGGATTACGGCAGTTAGTCGATCAGTTAGGCGGAGTAGAGGTCTTTGTTCCCCAATCAATGGAATATAAAGACTCCAGCAGTCGCCTGTCGATTAATTTAGTCAGTGGCTGGCAAACCCTTAACGGCGAACAAGCAGAACAATTTGTCCGGTTCCGCGAACCAGGTTTGGGAGATTTGCCAAGAGTGCAGCGTCAGCAAGCACTTGTAGCAGCATTGCTCCAACGCTTAAATAGTCCTACCGTCTTACCCAGGTTGCCTCAATTAACTCGCTTGATGCGAAAATACTTTGATACCAACCTAAAGATGGAAGAAATGATGGCGTTGGTGAACTTCGGCCTCAACTTAGATCGGGATAATTTTCAAATGACCGTTCTGCCTGGTACGTTTAGCCGTTTTAGCAAAGACCCTGATAGCTATTGGCTAAATATGACTGGACAACAGAGCCTATTGAATGATTATGTTGGGGTAAATGTCCCTGGTCTCAAACTAGATATGCGCCAGGTTCCTAACCTCAAAATTGCTATTCAAAATGCTTCCAATCAACCTCAGTTAACTGAAAAAGTTATTTCTTATCTAAAACAGAAAGGCTTTACTAATATTTACAAAGTGCCTGATTGGCCAGATACCCAACGTCAAACTCAGATTGTTGTCCAAAAAGGCAACCGACAAGTTGGAGTTGATTTGCAAAAAGTCTTAGGCTTGGGTCAAATTGAGGTAGCGGCGATTGGTGATTTAGAATCTGATCTCACAATTCGGATTGGTAAAGATTGGAAATAGCTAAGAGTCATTAGTCATTGCTTATTAGTCATTGTTAACTAATAGAGGGTAAATGACAAAGTGCAGAGTCTGAGCACCGGAAGCCGGCGCTCAGAACTTTGTAAGAGAGGACTAATGACAAAGAACAAATAATAAAGTTATGAAAAAGATTTTACTGCGCTTTTTTGGTTTGATTGCGATTTTAATACTAGCATTTTTGTGGTTAATACTTAATCCTAAACCCGCTTTTGCTCAAATAAACACAATCAATTACAATAATATAAATTTAGAAAATCGTGATTTTTCTAAAGCTAATTTGGCAGGTGTGACTTTTGTAGCAGCAGAAATGCGGGGGACAAATTTTCAAGGAGCAAATTTAACTAACGCAATTCTGACTAAAGGAGTTTTGTTAAAAGCAAATTTGGAAGGTGCAAATCTGACAGGCGCTTTGGTTGATCGCGTCACTATGGATAGTGCTAATCTGAAAAATGCTATTTTTACAGAAGCCACTTTGACTCGCAGCCGTTTTTACGATGCTGAAATTACAGGCGCTGATTTTACCGATGCTTTGATTGACCGTTATCAAGTGTCGCTAATGTGTGAAAGAGCTGATGGGGTAAATCCGATTACGGGTATGTCAACGCGAGATAGTTTAGGTTGTCGATAGTTAAGATGTCTTAGCAATAACGGGTTAAAAATAATTTTGGCTTGTATCCAACAGAGGACATGATTAAGTTAGTTAGGACTTACGCACGAGTTACGGAATAACGTAGACGCTGCATCGGCTTGCCGCAGGCTACCGCAGAGGCGCACAGAAGCCAGTGCGCCCTTGCGGTTAAGAGACTAGTTCGCTCTTAGCGTTCCTGTTCGCACAGCGTCTTTCTCAAAAGAAGGGTAGCAACTGGCGCAACACGGATAAATCAGAGTTTGAGAGATATTTTGCGTAAGTCTGATCGTGCTAATACCTGCGGTAGGATGCCCAAAGGGCTATAGGGCCAAAGCATATAAAATAACTAATTTGTCAAAATTTACCTGACAGACTGCGTAATTTCAGGTTAAATGTTTTAAAGTATGCACTCTGCAAGAGTTGTCGGGTAATATTCGTGACACAACAAGACCAAAAACCCTCTCGTTCTTTCGCTGGAATTGCTGGCATTGTTGCCGCAGCCACATTAATTAGTAAAGTCTTCGGTTTAGTGCGGCAGCAAGCGATCGCTGCCGCTTTTGGTGTTGGTGCTGCTGCCACCGCCTATAGTTATGCCTATATTATTCCTGGCTTTCTATTGATATTACTCGGTGGTGTCAATGGGCCATTACATAGTGCAGTTGTCAGCGTTTTAGCCAAGCGGCGGCGAGAAGAAGCGGCTCCTTTAGTAGAAACCGTGACAACGCTGGTAGCTGGATCGCTGTTGCTGGTGACAGCTGCTCAAGTTTTATTTGCGGATGCCATTGTTGATTTAGTTGGTCATGGTTTGGAAGAGACAACCAGAGCCATCGCAATTCAACAACTCCGCATTATGGCACCAATGGCTTTATTTGCCGGATTAATTGGCATTGGCTTTGGTACTCTCAATACAGCCAATCAATATTGGTTACTCTCCATTAGTCCCTTATTATCTAGTATTACCGTTGTTGCCGGTCTTGGCATCTTGGCTATGCAACTGGGCAAAGACATTATTAAGCCGGAGTACGCTTTAATCGGTGGAATGGTTTTAGCTTGGGGAACCTTGGCAGGAGCAGTTCTCCAGTGGTTAGTGCAGCTAATTGTTCAGTGGCGGTTAGGATTAGGCACATTACGTCTGCGATTTGGTTTTAAATCTCCTGGCGTTCAAGAAGTGATTAAAATTATGACTCCGGCAACGATTTCCTCTGGAATGATGCCAATTAATGTTGCCACTGACCTTTATTTTGCCAGTCCTATTCCTGGTGCTGCGGCAGGATTTAACTATGCAAATTTATTAGTCCAAACTCCGTTAGGGATTATTTCTAATATCATTTTACTGCCCCTGTTACCGATATTTGCCAAACTTGCCGGCCCCGAAAATTGGCCAGATTTAAAATTACGCATTCGCCAAGGACTGCTACTTACTGCCTTCACTATGCTACCGCTAGGGGCGCTGATGGTGGCGCTATCTGTACCCATTGTGCAGGTGGTATATGAGCGTGGTGCTTTCAAACCAGAAGCCACACAGCTAGTTTCATCCTTGCTAATCGCTTATGGAATTGGGATGTTTGCCTATTTGGGACGTGATGTTTTGGTGCGGGTGTTCTATGCTTTAGGCGATGGACAGACACCTTTTCGCATCAGTATTTTTAACATTTTGCTCAACATCATATTGGATTGGTTTTTCGTTAAACCTTTTGGCGCTCCCGGTTTGATTTTAGCAACAGTGGGTGTAAATTGCAGTTCAATATTGATGCTGTTATGGTTGCTCGATCGCAAGCTCAATGGTTTACCCTGGCGTGAGTGGAGTTTGCCAATTTTGGGTTTGACTGCGGGTAGCTTGGTAGCTGGGGTAGCAAGCTATGGAACATTAATTGCTTCTCGGCAATTCTTAGATAAAACGGGTTTACTAATTGTGGTGTTGCAATTGTGTATATCAGGCTTTGTGGGGATTGCGGTGTTTGCTGCGATCGCTTCATCAATGAAAATACCAGAGGTGAATACTTTTATATCTCGTCTACGTCAGCGCTTTTTGAAAAAATAACTGTTATTTAAAGAAACTTTTGCCGTCTGTTAACGTCACAAGAGTAATTAGTCTCTGAGCTATTTCTTCAGGGCATTTAAAGGTCAGACAACTGACATCTTGCACCATTCTCAATAAACTTAGGGTAGGCACTGCTAGCCCTTAATCTCCAAGTCGCTAGTCCTAAGTCCCCAAAGTCCTCTCAAAAGGGACGAGATTTGGGTAATATAAAGTAGTTATCTTTTCTGCATGGCAGATCCTGAAAGAAAAGCTTTCTTTGTCTTACTCCTTGGAGATATTTCTATGCTGACTTTAAAAATCGCTGTTTATATTGTTGTTGCCTTCTTCGTAACTATCTTCGTATTCGGATTTTTGTCAAATGATCCAGCCCGTAACCCCGGTCGGCGGGACTTAGAGTAAAAGGGCGATAAATCATCCGCGACCTGAGAAGGCGGAAGATACTAAACGCCACGGAAACTTACTAAACTTTCGCCTAGTAAGTTTCCTTCTCAAAGTGGCTTGCTACCGGTAGCAGAAGGCGACAGTCGGAAGGCAAAATGTAGTTTAATCCTTCCGTCCGTCATTTGGCTGTTTGTTAGCCCGATTATGCTCAAATATGCTTCATCCAGTTCTGCCGCCTAATCCGCCTTTTATCCTCGAATCTTTACAAGCTGTAAATCCCGCCTCATCTGCTAGTCATACAAATTTTCTTTTAGATGTAGATACTGGAAAACACAAAAAGACAGACAAATCCAAGCAGCCCAAGGATTTGGCTAGGTTGGCAATTGTCGGTGAAACCAAGAGCGATCCGCCATTGGCAACTTCGATCAACTCAACTCAGAATCACTTGGTAGTTACCGAAACTCCCTCTGTACCCCATCCACCAGAAATTTCGCCGATCAACAGTTCTGGAACTGCTGCACTTTTGGGGCGATCGCCGAACGTTGGTTATCCGACACAGGAGGTTAAAACCTCTAATTACCAAGATAAAGAATACACAAAGACAAGTCTGAGTGTCGGCGTTGGGCGCTCGGAACTTCTACTAAGAGCGGCGTTACGCAAACAGGAGAGGCAAAGAGAAGCCACTACGTTGTCCACAAAAGTTGGAGTGGAGGCTTCCTCTGTAAACGTAAAACGTGAACCTTCTCAAAAACTTGGTGAGCGATGTCTGACGACAAGCTGCTTTGCGTCTACGCTAACTTTCAACTTTAGTGGAGAAAAGCAAACCTTTTTGGATGGTAGCTTTAGCTATAGAGTTTCCCCAAATCCCCAACTTGCTCAGTCTTTGCGTCCTTTTCAAGTTGTCCCAAGTACTACTAACAGCAACAAGTTAGTCGAATCCAAAGCGGGAATTTTAGCTGAAAAGTTAACCCAGCAAAAACAGCAAAGTGATATTACTACATCACAGTCTTCAGGAAGAGACAATATCTCTGTATCTGCTGCTGATCTTGTACCGAGTTCTCAATTAATACAAAATTTTATAAAATTCCAGTCTCGTAACCCGAAAAACCAACTCTCAAAGCCCATCACTGTAGGATTCAAGTCCCAAGCCCAACAACAAGCTCAAGCACAAACGCTTACACCAGATGTCAAAACCACTAATCAGTCACAAAGTCAACCAGCTGATACAACTGCGCCAGCTAAACCGAGAATTGTAGAAGTCACTTCAGATCGGCAAGAGTATGACGAGCAACGGCGAATTATTACAGCTGTTGGTAATGTAGTTGTGCGCTTTGATGGGGCGGTGGTAGATGCTGATCGCTTGCAAGTCAATTTAGACAACTTGATTGCTGCAGGAGAAGGCAACGTAACTTTAACACGGGGTGATCAGATACTGCGCGGACAACGCTTTACGTATAACTTTGTTCAAGATAGTGGGGAACTGCTAAATGGTAGAGGAGAAATTTATGTTCCCTCAGCACAAACAGATTTTGCTTTTTCACCCACGGGTGTAACTGCTGGTGGAGTTCCAAAACGTCCGCCGAGCGATCGCATTAGAGCCAATCAGCCCCTTTCAGGTGTGAGCAGCCCTGGAGGAATTGATGTGGGATTTGGTGGTCAGGCAAATGCTAGCAACATCGCGCCCCCAAAAAGAGGGGGTGTAGTGAATAGGCTCAGGTTTGAAGCTGAACACATTGATTTTTATCCCCAAGGCTGGCAAGCAAGGGATGTTCGCATCACCAACGATCCTTTTTCGCCCCCAGAACTAGAGTTGCGTGCAAATACAGTAACTCTAACGCATGAATCACCCTTGGTAGACCGCATCAGGACACAGAAGCAGCGTTTGGTATTGGATCAAACCGTCTCTTTGCCGATTCCGGTGAATGAGCGGACTATTGACCGCCGGGAGCGGGATGTTACACCTGCAATAGTCTCCCCTGGCTATGATGGAAAAGATCGGGGTGGTTTGTATATTGAGCGTGGCTTTCCGGTGATCGATACAGAGCAGACACGCTGGACGATCACGCCCCAGTTGTTAATACAGAGAGCTGTGCAAGAAGGCACGGGTGATTTAGGCGCACTGTTTGCTGTGAAGACAAAGATAAATTCTGTTTTGAGTCCACGAGCCGTAATTGACGGGACAGGCGAATTAACTAGTTTTAACTTGAACAACCTAGAAGATAGTTTGCGGGCGAGGTTAGGATTGCGCCAGATATTAGGGACTTCCCTTCCCCATGTTTTGAATCTGGAGTATAGCTACCGTGAGCGTTTTTACAACGGTACCCTTGGCTTTCAAACCGTCCAGAGCAGTCTTGGCGGCATTATTACCTCTCCTGTGATTCCTTTAGGAAAGAGTGGCATCAACCTCACCTATCAGGCAAGCGCTCGGTATATCGATGCCAACACTGATCGCCAAGACTTACTAAAACCAGTGCGGGAAAATGATCGCATCTCACTAGGTCGTTTACAAGGCAGCGCTTCCCTCAGTACTGGGCTGTTGCTGTGGCAGGGAAAACCATTACCAGCCACTGCCAGTGAGGGATTACGATACACTGCTACCCCAGTAGTTCCTTACTTGCAAGCGATCGCTGGACTTACAGGCACTAGCAGTTATTACACCAATGGCGATAACCAAAGCACCCTAACTGCTACAATTGGTTTACTAGGGCAAATTGGTCATTTTTCTCGACCTTTTTTAGACTATACTGCCTTTAATATTAGTTACTCTCAAGGCTTAAATAGCGGATTATCACCCTTTTTGTTTGATCGCTCCGTTGATAACAAAGTGTTGAGTGCTGGCATATCACAGCAAATTTACGGCCCTTTTCGCTTAGGCTTTCAAACATCTGTTAACTTGGATACTGGTAAAGAAAGTAGCACCGACTACATTGTGGAATATAGCCGTCGCACTTATGGTATCACTTTGCGTTACAATCCGGTGTTGGAGTTAGGCGGAATCAGCATCCGAATTAGTGATTTTAATTGGGGTGGCGGCACTGATCCATTTTCTGAAGTTAAGCCAGTGGTAGGCGGCGTCCAACAGGATTATTAAGATTTTCTATCTTTTGCTCAGTCTAAGAATTTGGTACGACTCGACAGCTTTATATCATGTCCGCTTCAAAACTTATAATATATGTAGATTGGGTTTCACTACCGTACCCCTATGGGGATCTTGCTACAACCCAACCTACATTCATAGATTTTATTACAAGTAATCACCTGGGCTTGATATTACAGCACAATTGGTTGATGCCGCACCAGGTATTCTCAGCTTGGCATACTCGCCGCTTAGTTGAATACGTGAAGGTGGTTGGTGTAAAGTTGCACAGCATCTTTGCACTGCGGCTTGGTACTCCCGCCATTGCTTACGAATTGCAATACTTGCAGCATCGTTACCTAAGTCTGAAAATCTTAGCCCTGCTCGAATTAGCCAAATTTCTGCATCTGTTGTTTCACCCACTATTTCTGGTATGGCATTAATCTTTTCCATGAGTAATATCTTTTACACGTATTTAAAATTGGTAATTTTACTTTAAGAAAAACTATTGATAATAGCTAATATAATTATTTATCAAAATCATCAATAAAAATAATTAAAAGAAGAGAACGAATTACTATTACAGCTCTCATAAGAAAACCCAGGTCGGCGACAACAACATGTACCAGTGCTGCCAATAGAAGGAATTGAAAAACAAATATTTTCATTACTATCTCCCCTCAACTTTAAACCCTAAAATTATCTAAGGTTTTTAGCGTTGACTGAACTGTATTGCAATTTAATTATTTACACAAATTTTTAAGCAAGTAGTGGAACTTCAAAAGCTGTTTGAATTAGTCAAAATCAGGCGTAAGCGCCATCGACAGATTAACGTTTACACCTAACAAATTTGGGCTTTAGCTCATTAAGTTGACACCAATGGGCGCTGCCGTGCCCCAACACCTTGTAATGTAAGTTGTACAGCATCTGAATGGGAACTGCTATAGTTAGAGAATTGACATGGCTATTCTTGCGCCCCAGCTTTTTGCAGACTCCGCACCACATTTTTGTAACCATTAAATTCTGCAATCATTAAAGCAGTATAACCACCCCGGTTTTTTAAATTCACATCTGCCCCAGCTTGCAGTAATAACTGCACAATTTCGCTGTAACCTGTTGAGGCAGCCCATATCAATGCTGTTGCCTTCGCTGAGTCTTGAGAATTCACATCTGCCCCCTTTGCTAGCAACAAATGTATTATCTCTGTGTGCTTGCGTTCGGTTGCCTTAATCAAAGCAGTTTTGCCATCATCACCCCGAGTGTTGGCATCAGCACCATACTCTAGCAAAACTTTCACTGTTTGGGTGTGTCCTTGTGATGCAGCCAGCGTCAAAGGTACTTCACCGAGGTTTTTCTCAGTAATATCTGCCCCAGAATGCAATAATGTTTCGACAATATGGCTGTGTCCCTGCAATGCTGCTACAAGTAGTGGCGTATCACCAAGGTGGTTCCTAATTTGGACATTTGCACCTCCGTTAAGTAACACTTCTACAACATCAATGTAGCCTTCCACAACAGCAAGGTGTAGGGCTGTTTCACCATCTTGGTCTTGAAGATTAATTTCAACGCCTTGATCTAGTAAAGCTGCTGCGATCGCACTGTGTCCAGCCGCAGCAGCTGCCGATAGGGCTGTTGCACCATCGGCGTTTCTCACATTCACATCAGCCCCCGCCGCTAGCAGTGCTTCCACAACCTCCAGATGTCCAAAATCTGCTGCTAATGTTAATAGTGTCTCACCCTCCTCATCTCGGATATTGACATCGACACCAGTTTGCACAATTGCTTGTAAAACTTGTATTTGTCCCTGCTTAACGGCTAGTTTCAACGCAGTATCATCATCTTTATCTGCGATATTCACCTTTGCACCAGCAGCCAATAAGACTCGCACGACATCGACATAACCTTTAACTACAGCTGCCATTAAAGCTGTGCTACCATCTTCATTAGTGGCATTGACATCAGCACCTTTGGATAGTAAAAGCTGCAAAATATCAAGCTGTTTGGCACTAGCTGCCAACATCAAAGCCGTCAAACCATAGAGTTTTCTAGGCAAGTTGATATTTGCCCCAGCATCTAGTAGTGATCGGACAATTTCTGTGTAGCCTAAATTGGCAGCAAACATTAATGCCGTCGTGCCTTGGCGATCGCACGCGTTTACCCTCGCACCAGCAGCCAGTAGCGCACTCAGATGCTTAATATCCCCGTTTTTAGCTGCTTGTACCAGCAAAGTATCGTCGTTTTCAGTCATGGATGAGATCCCACCAGGGGGTTTTGTTCGTCTACCCTCAAAATTTAGTCTGAGATTGTTTATCCACTTTGGCAAGAGGGTGAAGCAAAATAGTAAGGGAAATGAGAAAGCAGAATTTTTCTTATTCTCTTTTACTCTGTGCAACTTTAGGCACAGAAACTAGAGTTATGCTAATTTTTATGAAGATTTAATAAATAGGGGAGAACACAATGAGTCTGCAACTTACTCCATCAATTAAATATTGGCTGAACTTTATTCATCCAGTACTCATGTGGGCGCTATTAGCGCTCTCAATTTATGCTGCTTACTTGGGGCTGCAAGTACAGCATACCAGAAATGCTAAGGGAGAAGAAAAGAAAGAACTGATTAAAGGTAGATATAACGTCAGACACTACCAAATGGGGTCTATACTCTTAGCTTTGATGGTGGCAGGTGCGATCGGTGCTATGATTGTCACTTACATCAATCATGGTAAGTTATTTTTCGGATCTCACCTACTAGCAGGGCTGGGTATGATGAGTTTGATTGCATTTTCTGCTGCTTTATCTCCTTACATGCAGAAAGGGGCAAATTGGGCGCGTGCAACTCACATTTTGTTGAATTTTATCCTTTTAGGACTTTTTGCTTGGCAGGCTGTTACTGGGGTGCAAATTTTCCAAAGAATTCTGACTCAAGCATAGATTAAGTAGTAGTTTGTCATTTGTCAAAAATTAGTGACAAATGACAACAAATAACTGTTTAATCACTACTTTTGCTTAGAATTAGCAGGAAAGGGTATTTCCAAAGATTTATGAAAATCTTGCTGAACTTTGCGAGTTAAGCGGCGAGAGACTTGGCGGACAATTTGGTTAAGTAAGCGATCGCCTGTAGATTGAATTATAGACTTGGGTAATCGCTGAATAAACTTGGGAAAGTGCAGATCAACTATTAAATCCAATTCCCATTCAACTCTGGTAATCTCACCAATGCTACAGAAAGTATTGTTTTCTATTAACTGTAGAGATGCCCGATAGTCTACGTCATAACCAGGCGGATGGTAATCAGGAATGGGGATTGTACGTATGCGGTAAATACCCTCATCTGGAGGCAACAATTCCAAACCAATTTTAGGTTCTACATCATAACCAAAAGCACCAAAACGACCAATTACTAGAGCATAGCCATTTTTCCCAAGTGATTGCACCTTCATGGGTTCAGCGCAACGCGAAAACCATGAAGCGTGATTATTAAGATACTCAGCAACCTTATCTGCTGGGGCAGGCATTTCCATAAAATCTTGGTAACGTCCGAAAAATTTTGTAACCGTCGCTACATTTACTTCTGTTAATATGTCCTCTACTGCTTCTGGGCTGGAAGCTACAGGTAAAACTGCTTCTGTTATTTCCCAAGATTTATATTCGCTTTTTCTTGAAAGCATAAATGCATTAATGTATATTTTAGCGTTCGTCTATATTAATAATTCCCCACATACCTGGGTCATTTCACACTAATATCCCATTTTTACCGAAACCTCATTAATCTACCATCAAGTCCATAGAATTACTAAAATAAAGAACTGAACAAGCACACAATAGTTTCCCAGGATAACATTTCTCATGAAAGCATTTGTAGCAGGGGCAACGGGTGAAACAGGTCGCCGGATTGTGCAAGAGTTGATAGCGCGGAATATTCCCGTCCGGGCTTTGGTGCGGGATATAGAGAAAGCTAGAGGTATTCTCTCTCTTGAAGCCGAATTAGTGGTAGGCGACGTATTACAACCAGAAAGTTTAACTGCTGCGTTGGGAGATAGCACAGTTTTGTTGGTTGCAACTGGTGCAAAACCTAGTTTTGACCCCACTGGCCCCTATAAAGTAGATTTTGAGGGGACTAAAAATTTAGTAGAAACTGCTAAGGCAAAGGGAATTGAGCATTTCGTCTTTATTTCTTCTTTGTGTACTTCACGGTTATTCCATCCACTGAACTTGTTTTGGCTGATTTTAGTGTGGAAAAAGCAAGCTGAAGAGTATATCCAGAAAAGTGGTCTTACCTATACGATTGTGCGGCCTGGTGGGTTGAAGAATGAAGATAACTCCGACGCGATAGTGATGCAGAGTGCTAATACACTTTTCGACGGTAGTATACCCAGGCAAAAAGTCGCCCAAGTTGCTGTTGAGGCGCTGTTTGAAGCAGATGCACGCAATAAAATTGTCGAGATTGTAGCCAAACCTGAAGCTACTTCCAAAACTTTTGGGGAATTATTTGCTAACGTCGCGTAATCAACCAGTAGGGAGTTAAGAGTTAAAACTCTTATAGGCGTGTCTTGCTTGGATACAACACGCGTTTTGGGCACAGCAATGCTGTGCCCTTACAAACAGTCAGCCTCTATTGGAGTGAACTTTACCAGAATGAGCGCGTCAATCAATGTTGTTTGCAAAGAGAAAAAATTTGAAGGAGTCGGATTCTGAAAGGCTTTGAATTCAAAGGTGTTGAAAAACTGATTGGGCCAATAGCCGCGCTTCTCGGCTTTGTGTATTTGTTGCAATGGTATATTGGAGACTTGCGATCGCCTTCTGATCCCATCTTTGCAGTTCAACAGCCGCCTTTGGTCATGAAAAAGGGCGACCCCTATATCCGCGCTTTAATGCGAACCATCTCGGCGAGTGAAGCAAGTGGTAATCGTCCCTATTCGCTGTTGTATGGTGGACAGCAAGTCAACGACCTTAGCCGACATCCTGAGATATGCGTCCTAATTGTCACAGGTCCCAATACAGGTAATTGTTCCACTGCTGCTGGCAGATATCAAATTATTAACGTTACTTGGTATCGTTTAGCTTCCCGTTATCATCCAAAACCCATGCAGATGATGTTTTGGACTACTTATAGTTTTGAAGCAGAATATCAAGATATAGTCGTTTACCGTTGGTTAAATGATTCTAAAGTTTGGGGAACTAATCTTTCTCAACTGTTGCGTCAGGGAAAGTTAAATGATGTTTTGCGGCGGCTTTCTCCAACCTGGACAAGTCTAGGATATGGTATAGAAACTAATTCTGTCAGTAGCTCTTTGCCTAAAATTTATTACAAAATGCTGCAAGAAGAATTGACCGCAGCAAATCAATCAACAGCCCCGAATTTAACACCATCCCCAACTCCTTCTAGCAAGGCAGTAAAGAACTTGCCAAAGAAGCAGTGAGGTTATCCTAATTTTTAACTTGTTGCCTAGAAGAAATCTTTAATATTTTCTACAAATGCCAAGGGATTTTCAAAGTGAATATTATGTCCAGCATTACTAATTATTTTTAGTTGGATAAATTTACAAACTTGAGCCATTTTTGTATTAATAGATATAAATTTTTTATCATATTCACCCACTAGTAAGAGCAGAGTAATTTTATTCTCTTGTAGCTTTTCCCACAAAGAAGGTTGGTATCCAGTTCCCATGAAGCGCAATGATTTATCTAATTCATTGGGATTATTCTGCAACCTACTTTCTATCATACGATCGTATTCTGGATGATTTTTTATATGACCAAAAATGGGTTGATTGTACCAATTTGAAAGAAAAGCAGCAAAATCAGTTTGAATAATATTTCTGCTTAATTTTCTAGCTATTTGAGCATCACGTCTAAGTCGTTCTAATCGTTCTGCTTCTGTTGCTAAACCTGGGGAAGCTGATTCTAATGCAACTTTAATAAAACGTTCTGGAAAATGTAGAGTTAGATATAAAGCCAATCTTCCGCCCATTGAATAACCAATTAAGTAGCATTTACCTATTTTTAATTTATCTAATAAGTTGATTACTGCTTGAGCAGTGGGTTGTATTTTATAGTATTCATCACTTCCTAAAACTTGGGTTTTACCATGTCCAGGTAAATCAAGGGTAAGATAAGAAAAATCTTCAGTTAGTACTTTTATAGCTTCATCGAATTCATTAATATTTCCCATGAACCCGTGTAAAAAAAGAATTAGAGGTTTGTTTATATTAAGATTTAAATAATAGTTTAAATTATATTTCAAGTCATTTTTAAAGAAGATATCTAAAGTCTTAGTTAATATAATTTTTCAGCAACAGTGGAAAAAAGCATAATGTCCGCAGATATTGATAATACAAAAGAAAGTTAATTAGTTTCAAATATTTTAGCATCGTTGGCATAATAAGGAACAATTGCATCATTTTTAGAAAAATTTTTATATTTTTATAAATATTTAAATATTCATTAGATAATCCCAGGCTAATCAATGGAACAAATTTGAAAGCAAGCCCCAGCAAAATTTGATTGATAGCTTTTTTTATTCTTATTTTTCGTACATTATGCTTAAGCAATAACTTCGCTAAAATAGAAATTTGATAACTACGCATAGCTTGCTGCGGTAGGTATCGCCTTTTCGATCCTTGGCAAGATAGGTAATGCTAAAACGTCTCCTTTCTAATACACGTAATACACCTGTATTTATTTTAGCATAAAGAACCCTTTGCCTGAGTCAATACACCAAATCTTGCATCTCTAAAAAATGTTTTGTGGTGCTAGTTAATTTTTACTTTTCTAATTATTAAGGTAAAAATCGATCTAAAGCAGCTTTTAACTGTTTAATTTCAACGTCAATATTACCCTCTTGTGCAGCTCTAGCAATACACTCAGTTAAATGTTCATCCAAAACAATTCGCGCTACCTTATCTAATGCGCCTCGCACTGCGGCAATTTGCAGTAGAACATCAGGACAAGGACTATTTTGCTGCACCATTGTTTTAATACCACGAACATGTCCTTCTATCCGCGATAATCGATTGGTAATTCGCCGTAATGACTCTTCGCTATGGACGTGAGGATGAGCTGACTCTCCAGCCTCATGAGTATGGTTTGTATGCTCGTGGTCTGTATCGTAATGGTGGGAATGTTCTGCTTGTTGAGCTATTGGTAGGGATTCCTTGTCTAATTGGTTTGATCCATTCATGGGTTATCAGAAGACTTGTAGTACTAAGATCCTAGCCTAGTGCTTGTAGCGAGTGGGGAATGGGGCATTGGGCACTTGTACTGAGCTTGTCCTCTTGTTAGCCGTAAAGCCTGCGGCATAGCTACGCTTAGGGCGCAGCCCAAGAAGAGAAGTATTGGACATTGGGTATTGGAAAGAGGACAAAGGGAAAGCTTGTTGCAAGTTCTCACCTCTTGTCCCATTGTCCCCTTGTCTCCCCTGCTCACTCTCTCATCTCCCCTGCTCACTCTCTCATCTCCCCTGGTCTCCCTACTCCCCACTCCCCACTTCCTTAACTCTACTGCTGACGATTGGCTCTTTCTTGGGGAATAATTTCTGTTACTACCCTACCGCTAGAAGTGCCGCCTTTGACAACAATATTTTCTGTTTGCAGATTACCAACAGCTGTTTCACCTGTAAAAGTTAATTGTGGGTCAACTTGTCGATAAACTACATTTCCCTGAGCTTCAACTAACTTATTGTCTAAATACCAAGTTAATGTATTAGATTTCAAAGACTGGCGACGCTGACCAATGGCGTTGACGTTACCTGTTAAATAAACCGTTTTTTGCGATATTTTCATTTCACCTTGATTGGCGGTGACGGTAAGATTTTCGACACGCTGAAACATCCGCACGGGGGAATTTGTAATGACAGTTTCTGCGTTCATGTTCCAGGTCATAGAGTTACTAAGTATTTGCACTGGTGGGTCTAGTAAATCTAATTGAGCATTTTGTTGAATAGTGGCAATTTTGGTTTTTAAGTTGACTTCGGCAGAATTTCCCTTGCCGCGATCGCTAATTTTATTATCTTTGTAACGGTCGATTTGTAAAGGGCGATCGCCAATCAGTTTTTCTTGTTTAATATTCCAGATTAAATGCTCGGTTCTTACTTGTAACTGGGGATCAGTGGAATTTGCTATTACCCCTCCAGAAAATTCCATGCGCTGTTCGCGGGTTTTGACTCGTGCTTCCTGCGCCACAGCTTGTAGTTGTTTATGACTACCGTTAATCTGCTTACGGACAATCAACAAATCTTCTTTGGGACGCCATTCTAATTCATTACCTTGCAAGACAATTCCATTATTAGGATCTATTGCAAATATCTTACCTTTCAGAAATAACTGCTTCCCATTTTGTTCAATATCTGCAACATCTGCTTTGATTTTATAAACTACTTTGCCATCTTGATATAGTTCACCATAAGGACTTTCAGCTTGACCAATTTGTTTTTCTTTAGTGTATTTTGCTTGTTTAGCCCTAACTTTCCAAATCGGCCGTCCTACTTCATCTGCCTGCTCTAAGGTGACATCAAAGAAAGTTAAATTGCTATCTTGGTTAGATGAAGCCGCAGTATTTTGTTGAGAAGCTATGGGAGATTTACCCCCACAGCTTACTAAACCAAATATTAAGAAAAAAATTAAAGGTAAAAGAAGAAAAGGAGGAGTAGAGGAGAAATTTTTAATTTTTCTCTCGCACTGTCTCCCCCTTTGATGAAATTGATACGCCATTATTCTTGGATTTCTATATGTCCATCACTAGTTCTGGGGTCTTCCAAAAAACCGATACCAGATAAGGGTCGGTATGGATAGCTTTGGCGAGGGGTTTTTTGAATATCTTCTTTGATGGCTTCTAAATCAATGTAGCGATCGCTAACATTAATTAAGCTGTCGCTGGTCATCGAACGCAAGCTCACTACTTCTACCCGCACGCCACGATAGCTGACTGAATTTACCGCATAAGCCAAATCCCCATCACCGCTAACTAAAACTGCGGTATCATAAGAATCTACTAGCGCCATCATATCGACTGCTATTTCTACATCCAGGTTAGCTTTTTTAGAGCCATCTGGTAGCTGGACTAAATCCTTAGCAATGACTCGATAGCCATTGCGACGCATCCACAGCAGAAATCCTTGTTGTTTCTCGTTTGTCCGGTCTACACCAGTGTAGAAAAAAGACCGTAGTAGTCTAGAACCTCCAGTTAATCGACACAACAGTTTCGTGTAATCGATTTCAATCCCTAGTTGCAGTGCAGCGTAAAATAGATTTGAGCCATCAATAAATATAGCGACTCGACCCCGATTCTCCAAAACTTGTTCTGGCGTAAATATTGAATCGGTTTCAAAATTATTCAACATCATTGTGATACCTCAATTATTATCCCTGTTATTTTTGATACAAATTATTAACTTTTAGGTCCTATTTGCAGAGGCTTATGATAATCTTCCAGGACTAATTTAAGTTCAGCCCCGATAAATGTTTTGAGAAAATTAAGAAATTGAACAAAATCAGAGTTTGATAAGGATTAATCGTTTTTCGGGGGTTCTATTCGCTTAAAAATCGGTTGGGGTGTACCCAACTGGTGTTTACTAGATAGTATCCCCCATGTTGCATGGGTGGCAAAAGGAGCGGTAATTGAACTTTGTATTTGCTCGTTAAAGTTTATTTCAAAGCCCAGTTGCTGATAAATATCACTACTGATCTTCGGAATAATTGGGGAAAGCAGATAAGCTGCTAGTCTAACTGATTCTAGAACTGTATACAGAACTTTTTCCACCGACTCCTGCTGTCCCTGTTTATATAATGACCAAGGAGCCTGTTCATCAATAAACTTATTACTGGCTTGCACCAGTGAAAGTATGGCCTCACAGGCTTCACTGAAAGCTAGCTCCTGATATGCTCGTCTTACATGCTCCCCTAAGCGTAAACCAATTGTTTTCAATGGATTTTCGTCAGAAATTCCTTCATTGCCGATTGATGGGACATTATTCTGGGCGCAGTATTTCTTCACCATGTTCAAGGTGCGATTAAGCAAATTACCTAAATCATTTGCCAAATCTGCATTCAGAACATTAATGAACCTTACTTCATTAAAATCTCCATCTCTGCCAAATTCGATTTCCTTAAGGAAGTAATAACGAACGGCATCACTACCATAGCGTTGAACTAACGCCACAGGATCAAGGGTATTACCCAGACTTTTGCCCATCTTTTGACCATCTTTGGTCAAAAAACCATGTCCAAATACTCGATCTGGCAAAGTTAAGCCAGCCGACAACAGCATTGCTGGCCAGTAAACTGCATGGAAGCGCAAAATATCCTTACCAATTAGGTGCAGGTTAATCGGCCACCATGTTTCTAAGGCATTTGCTAAAGTCGGTTCTGCATCTGGTTCTAGTAATGCAGTTACGTAACCTAATAGCGCGTCAAACCACACATAAAGGGTGTGTTTGGGATCAACTGGTACAGGAAAGCCCCAATCTAGATTTACCCGCGAAATGGAAAAGTCTTGCAGCCCTTGATTTACGAAGCTAAGGACTTCGTTACGCCGACTTTCTGGTTGAATAAAATCCGGTCTAGATTGATAAAATTCTGTCAGCTTGATTTGATATTTAGATAAGCGAAAAAAATAGTTTTGCTCGTCTCGCCACTCCACTTCTTTGTTAATATGAATTGGGCAACGGTGTCCTTCTAGAAGATCCCGTTCTTCTTTGAATTCTTCGCAGGATACGCAGTACCAACCTTGTTGTTGTCCCTGGTAGATATCACCAGATTTCCAAACTCGATCAAAGAATTCTTTGACGATCGCTTCATGACCAGGTGCGCTAGTTCGACTAAAGCGATCATATTGAATATCCAGTAATTGCCACAAATTAACGAAACTAGGGACAATTTCATCGCAAAACTCTTGTGGAGCTTTGCCTAAACTTTCTGCCGATCGCTGAATTTTTTGCCCATGTTCATCTGTACCTGTAATTAGTAATACCTGATGCCCCAACAGCCTTTGAAATCGCGCTACTACATCTGCTGCGATCGTCGTATAAGCACTGCCTATATGGGGCACATCGTTTACATAATATAGGGGTGTTGTTAATGCAAATGTCTTTTTTGTTTTATTCACTAGATTCATGCAAAATTAAAATTAACTTATAAAACGTTTTACTTTTATCGGAAAAACCAAGCGATTATTATACAACAAAATTTATATTTTTTCCAATAATCTCTTATATAGTAGCAAACTTCTCAGTTCAAAAATTGTTTTATAATATGCATCAATTCAACTCATTTTTGCTTACAAGAACGAAATTAACCATAATCTTTTTGGATACCTTATATTAGAAATTATTGTGATCGAGAATACATAATCCATAATCTAAAAAATCTATCTGGTTTTGTGGATTAGATATTTCTATCTTAAGACGGTCATGGCACTCGTAAAGAAATGTAAAAATTAAATTAAGCAAAATACCATATTTACCGGAAAAATATATTGATCAAATATGAGTCGAAATAGCCCCCTAGAGATTTCTCGCGCTTTGGTGGCGGCGCTTTCAACCCAAATGTTTCGTTATTACGAGGATCGCATTCCCCAGGATGCCAGCGTTTTGGTAGTCAGCAATCACCGCAGCTTTATGGATGCACTGATTTTAATGGCGGCGTTATCGAGTCCGATCCGCTTTGCTTGCCATCACTACATGGGACAAGTGCCAGTAATGCGGGAGATTGTCACCGATCAATTGGGGTGTTTTCCTTTGCAGGAAACTCAAAACCGCCAACAAAGCTTTTTTTCGCAGTCGCAATTGCTATTGCAGTCTAAGCAGATGGTGGGAGTATTTCCAGAAGGCACTGCACCAATGGTGAAATTTACTCAGCCAAATCAGGTAGGTGAGTTTCAACGGGGATTTGCCCATTTAGCATTGCGAGCTGATGTGCAGGATTTAGCAATTTTGCCGATCGCGATCGCCTCTTTAGAAGAAGTAAACACTTCTGGATTCCCCTTAAGGCTTTTGAGTCTATTTGACCCTTCAGAACCTTTATTTAACCAAGCTGGTTGGCATCCTCTGGTACTTTATCGTCGAGTTGCAGTGTTAATCGGTCGCCCTTATTGGATTACACCCCAACATCAAAAAAAATATCACGGCAAGCAAGCCAGAACTGTTGTGGCTGAACTGACAGAACACTGTCAGGGCGAAATTAGCAATTTACTGCGTCAAGGTTGCTATTAGAGCTATTCGATTTTGAATTTTGGATTGTCTGCACGACTTTCAGTAGCTTGTTCCCAAACCTTTTTTGTTTTTGCTCAAAAGTACCGAAGCTCGTAATAGCAATAATCAGCAGCCCAAAAGTTTTATACCATTGACTAATGACCAATGACCAATACTTCGACTAGCGAGCGTACAAGTGACCAATGACTATAAGAGAAGTTGAGCTAAACCCTTGTTTCCTGACTCCTAAACGAGTAAAGCCAGAGTATCCCCTATTGGTATATTTGCCAGGAATGGATGGAACTGGTCAACTATTACGATCGCAAACCGCAGGATTAGAAGCTGGCTTTGATGTTCGTTGTTTGGCGATTCCACGCAAAGACCTTAACACTTGGGATGTGCTAGCTAAGAGTGTATTGGACTTGATCGACGCCGAATTAGAAAAAAGCTCTCAGAGGCCAGTTTACTTGTGTGGTGAGTCCTTTGGTGGTTGCTTGGCAATGAAAGTAGCGATCCAAGCACCCTATTTATTTAAGCGAATTATCTTAATTAACCCAGCTTCGTCCTTTCGTCTTCGTCCTTGGTTGAATTGGGCATCTCAACTTACTTATTTAGTGCCATCAGAGTTGTATGATGTTGGCGCACTGGGATTGTTGCCATTTCTAGCATCTTTGCCACGCATTTCTCGGAGCGATCGCCATGAACTGCTGAAAACTATGCGTACTGTGCCGCTAGAAACCGTTCATTGGCGGTTGTCTTTGCTGCGAGAATTTGATATTGATAACAAGCAGTTAGGTCGCTTAACTCAACCAGTTTTACTGATTGCTGGTGGTAGCGATCGCCTTTTACCTTCTGTAACTGAAGTGAAGCGGATAGCGAATATCTTACCAAATAGCAAAATTGTAGTATTGCCCAATTGTGGACATGCTTGCTTGCTAGAGGAAAATATTAATCTCTATGAAATTCTTAAGGTTAACAACTTTTTAGAAAGTAATGCTGATATAGGTAGGGGGCTACAGGGGAGAGGATAGGGTAGAAATTAATTCAGCAAACTCAAAACCCACTATAACCAAAACATTTATCAAACTGCAAATTTCTTTTGAATCACTTCTAGATGCCATTGCCAATCTTCCTTTATAAGAAAAACATCAATAGTAGCTATTATTAAATGACGAAATTAATCAAAGCAAAGGAAATTTATTTCCAGATGACTCTTATGATTGGGGTTCCCAAGGACAGCCAAAAGGTAAGCCAGTAGAATATATCCCTGGAGTTGGGCTAAAAGTTGTTGGTGGCAAGAATGCTCCAACCTGATTTGCTTGAATGTGGCGACGTAGTTATAGTAAGTTTGCCTACTAGTACTTTTAGAGGACGCGAACGGCAAGGAACTCGACCTGCTGTAGTAGTCGGTATACCTTGGGATAAGTCTGCTATCCAATGCTAATGATTGCACTTTTAACTACCCAGAGTAGCTCTTGGGTGTTCAATAATCCTAGCTTATATCCGTGTTTGTTAGCTGATGCTGGTGCTTTGTCTCTGTCTTCCATTGTCTTACTAGATCAAACGCGCGGATTAGATATAAATCGAGTTTTGGCGTATTTGGGAACACTCACCCCAGAGCAGTATGTTCCTATTATTGATGGATTAAGACAGTTGTTTAGACAAGAAAATAGTTAATCTTAAACTGATATTTACGTTTATAGAGGGATGTAGAGCCGCTCATATTTCGCTAAAACCAAAAGAGAGAGGCTTTACAAGATGGTGTCAAGCTATGACAGACAAATCCCAAGAAATAGAGGTGAATAAATTAGTTAATTCACCCAGAGAAACTTCAGAAGTAAAAATTCAGGCTCAATCATCAGTAGAAAATGAACCGTCTATAGTAGAGTTTTTTATTAAAACTGTTGCTGAGACTGGCAAAGCAGTTTTAGATACAGCAGTAGAGGTGGGAGAAGCGACAGCGAAAGAAACACATAAGTTTATTGAGCAAACAACTCAAAGTAGCGGCCAGGTTGTGAATAGCCTGAGCGAAAATTGGCTGATTAGAAAACTATCTGGAGTATTAAATCTAAATTGGCTTATTAGTGATACTAACCTTGTTGATTTGGAAAAAGCAGAAGTTGCGGTAAACAAGCTTAAACAAAAGTATCCCAATGAATTACCCAGCCAGATTGCTCACAGAATTATGGTAGAAAAAGCAACTCAAGCAGGGACAGTGGGATTAGCAACTAGTTTTTTGCCAGGAATCGCAGTTGCATTGTTGGCAATTGATTTAACAGCAACAACAAAATTACAATCAGAAATGCTTTATCAAATTGCATCTGTCTACGGGTTGGATTTAAAAGATCCTGCCCGTAAAGGTGAAGTTTTGGCAATTTTTGGTTTGGCTTTGGGTGGAGAGCGTCTTTTAAAAGCTGCGGGATTAGGCTTGCTGCGAAATATACCCTTGGCGGGTGCAGTAGTTGGAGCTAGTTCAAATGCGACGATGATCTATTCATTGGGGTATGCTGCTTGTCGATTTTACGAAGCCAAGCTAGATCAATCAACTTCGCTCTCATCGCCACAGACACTAGCAACATTAAAAGCAGAGAGTGAAAAGTATTTAGAAACTGCGATCGCTCAAGAAGCAGTTATGGATCAAATTTTAGTTCACATGATCCTCGCTAGTCATCCAGAGAAGACTTGGGAAGAAATTTTGCCAGAGTTACGAATTCTAAACCTGACTTCTAACTCCTTAGATGCCATTGCCCGAAATATTAAATCGCCCAAGCCTTTAAATGTACTGCTCAATCAGCTGAATCGTGATTTTGCTATACCGTTGCTAGCTCAGTGTGACAAAATTGCCCAGCTTGACAATCAGATTACACCAGTTGAGCAAGAAATAATAGGAGCGATCGCTAGCAAATTTGATATTGATACAAATGGAATTGGGGCATAGAGCACTTGTACGCTCGCTAGTCGAAGTATTGGGCATTGGGCATTGGGGATGGGGCATGAGGCAGGAGTTAAAACAGTGAAGTTCATAGCTTTTAGGACTTACGCAAATTCTACGATTCTTGGCGTTCTTGGCAGTTCGATAAATTAAGCTTTTTAGCACTTTTTGCGTAAGTCCTAGCTTTAATTAACGAGTATCAAAGACTCATCAACGGAGTTCTGAGGTGGATTCATGAGTATCAAAGACTCATTAACGGAGTTCTGAGGTGGATTAACGAGTA
>NZ_JBALFV010000082.1:2500-5137 GCF_036916735.1 Nostoc sp. | reverse complement strand
CAAAACGGAGAGTTTGATCCTGGCTCAGGATGAACGCTGGCGGTATGCTTAACACATGCAAGTCGAACGGTGTCTTCGGACACAGTGGCGGACGGGTGAGTAACGCGTGAGAATCTGGCTTCAGGTCTGGGACAACCACTGGAAACGGTGGCTAATACCGGATGTGCCGAAAGGTGAAAGGCTTGCTGCCTGAAGATGAGCTCGCGTCTGATTAGCTAGTTGGTAGAGTAAGAGCCTACCAAGGCGACGATCAGTAGCTGGTCTGAGAGGACGATCAGCCACACTGGGACTGAGACACGGCCCAGACTCCTACGGGAGGCAGCAGTGGGGAATTTTCCGCAATGGGCGAAAGCCTGACGGAGCAATACCGCGTGAGGGAGGAAGGCTCTTGGGTCGTAAACCTCTTTTCTCAGGGAAGAATCCAATGACGGTACCTGAGGAATAAGCATCGGCTAACTCCGTGCCAGCAGCCGCGGTAATACGGAGGATGCAAGCGTTATCCGGAATGATTGGGCGTAAAGCGTCCGCAGGTGGCAATGAAAGTCTGCTGTTAAAGAGTCTAGCTCAACTAGATAGAAGCAGTGGAAACTACATAGCTAGAGTACGTTCGGGGCAGAGGGAATTCCTGGTGTAGCGGTGAAATGCGTAGAGATCAGGAAGAACACCAGTGGCGAAGGCGCTCTGCTAGGCCGTAACTGACACTGAGGGACGAAAGCTAGGGGAGCGAATGGGATTAGATACCCCAGTAGTCCTAGCTGTAAACGATGGATACTAGGCGTGGCTTGTATCGACCCGAGCCGTGCCGTAGCTAACGCGTTAAGTATCCCGCCTGGGGAGTACGCCGGCAACGGTGAAACTCAAAGGAATTGACGGGGGCCCGCACAAGCGGTGGAGTATGTGGTTTAATTCGATGCAACGCGAAGAACCTTACCAAGGCTTGACATGTCGCGAATCTTAATGAAAGTTGAGAGTGCCTTCGGGAGCGCGAACACAGGTGGTGCATGGCTGTCGTCAGCTCGTGTCGTGAGATGTTGGGTTAAGTCCCGCAACGAGCGCAACCCTCGTTTTTAGTTGCCAGCATTAAGTTGGGCACTCTAGAGAGACTGCCGGTGACAAACCGGAGGAAGGTGGGGATGACGTCAAGTCAGCATGCCCCTTACGCCTTGGGCTACACACGTACTACAATGCTTTGGACAAAGGGCAGCAAGCATGCGAATGCAAGCAAATCCCGCAAACCAAAGCTCAGTTCAGATCGCAGGCTGCAACTCGCCTGCGTGAAGGAGGAATCGCTAGTAATTGCAGGTCAGCATACTGCAGTGAATTCGTTCCCGGGCCTTGTACACACCGCCCGTCACACCATGGAAGCTGGTAGTGCCCGAAGTCATTACTTCAACCTTTCAAGGAGGAGGATGCCTAAGGCAGGACTGGTGACTGGGGTGAAGTCGTAACAAGGTAGCCGTACCGGAAGGTGTGGCTGGATCACCTCCTTTAAAGGAGACCTACACCCCTTAAATATCGAAAAACACACTAGTTTGATAGATAGTAAGTTGGTCTGACCTAGGTCGGTCGCAAAGATTTGCAAATGTAGAAAGCTTTCAAACTATGATGAAGGTTCGATATGGGCTATTAGCTCAGGTGGTTAGAGCGCACCCCTGATAAGGGTGAGGTCCCTGGTTCGAATCCAGGATGGCCCACCTAAAGATAATTAGTAATTACTAATTAGTAGTTCGTAATTAAATTACGAATTAATCTTGGGGGTTTAGCTCAGTTGGTAGAGCGCCTGCTTTGCAAGCAGGATGTCAGCGGTTCGAGTCCGCTAACCTCCACCTGATGGTAATAAGCATAACAGAAAAGCTATTCGAGTGAGAAATCAGCAATATGACTTGAGAGAGTCAGACTGCTGAGATTGGTCTCAGCCAGAACCTTGAAAACTGCATAGTAACGCAAATTAGCAGGCAGACACAGAGATTCATTGTTTATGGATGCTGTTGTGAATGCATTATCTAATACCAATAAGAGTGGTCAAGCTAATAAGGGCTAACGGTGGATACCTAGGCACACAGAGGCGAGGAAGGACGTGGTTACCGACGATATGCTCCGGGGAGTTGGAAGCAAACATTGAGCCGGAGATTTCCGAATGGGGCAACCCTAAATACTACCTGCTGAATATATAGGCAGGAAAGAGCCAACCCAGCGAATTGAAACATCTTACTAGCTGGAGGAAGAGAAATCAATCAAGAGATTCCCTAAGTAGTGGTGAGCGAAAGGGGAAAAGCCTAAACCAAAGGGTTTACCTTTTGGGGTAGTGGGAGAGCGTCATCGAATCTGAAGGCTAGACGAAGCAGCTAAATACTGCACCAAAGAAGGTGAAAGTCCTGTAGTCGAAAGTTGAAGGATAGTAGCTCAATCCCGAGTAGCATGGGGCACGAGGAATCCCATGTGAATCAGCGAGGACCACCTCGTAAGGCTAAATACTACTGTGTGACCGATAGTGAACCAGTACCGCGAGGGAAAGGTGAAAAGAACCCCGGAAGGGGAGTGAAATAGAACATGAAACCGTTAGCTTACAAGCAGTGGGAGGACTATTTGAAAGTCTGACCGCGTGCCTGTTGAAGAATGAGCCGGCGACTTATAGGC
>NZ_JBALFV010000081.1:0-61663 GCF_036916735.1 Nostoc sp. | reverse complement strand
TTTGATATGTAATCTCAAAACCTTTACTCAAAGGGAATCCTACACTTTTTTGTCTGCATCAGAAAACTTAACATCTCTCAAAATAGATTACTCTGACTTAACTTAAGTATTCACCTGATTTACTGAGTATATATATTAACATTTACCAGATACATAGGTTCGATACTCATAACCACCAGTGCCTGTGCCAGAGATCGTATCATCTCCTGTCCCTGCATTGATGATGCCACTGTTAGCAATGCCTGTGCCAGTGCCTGCATTGTCAAAGTTGTCGCCACCTGTGCCGCTACCCTCGATAGTATCGTTACCTCCTTGAGTCTCAATGACTCCGTTTTTTAGAACCTCAATTCCAATTGCTGGGAATGCATTATCCTCTTTACCCACCACTAGATCCAAACCAGAGGTGCCTACGATCGCGGGAAAAGAAACAATTAGTCTAGGCATAATATTAACTTTCCTCAATTGAGTGTGATAGAGCTTTAATCCCTGAAAGTCTTACTCTTTCAATAAGAATTTTTTAAGAGGCTAGGATTTACGCATTGACAGAAAGATAATTATGTGATGTTGCTGTAACCTTCTTGATCACATCCTTCTTTGACTGCGATATTTCCTATTTGTCTCACAACCAAAAGAATAAGTTCAAACCAGCTTCTAAGGCATCGTCATCAGCGGAAACTACATTTCCAAGTTTGGAAATAAGAGCGAAGGAAAACTTTTAGGATTTAGGCAGTGTACATAAGTAATATACGCAATTTGGGTATAAAGCCATGTTTAGCATCTAGTGCTGGCAAAAGAAGCGAGTAAATCAAGGTGATACGAAGCGCCTGAAACGACCAAATATTATAACTAATATCATGGTTAATTTGTACAGTCCGTAATAAGATGTTTTAAAAGTTATACAAGGTATAATTTGCTGTTCTGCACTGGGTTAAATGCAAGGGAAAATTAACATTTTAGCAATGTATTGAGATGGTTCAGTGTGCTAAATATGAAAGCAAAATATCCTTTTAGAGTCAACTCAATACTAAGAGTGCTAATTCGGTTTCAAGTGTTAAAATTAACTTCTTTATTTGTTATTTTTATTTACAAATGACAAATAAAGAAGTCTGAGCGCCGGAAGCCGATGCTCAGAACTTTAGAGTCAAACCTTGGGTGTAAATATGCAATGTTTATTTGCCTAACAGCCTAAAAGCGATAGTTGCGATCGCGCACCCACATACTAACTGGGACTGCCTTACCCTGTGGATCAACTTTCGCCTTTACCACAATGGGCGGTACTTGTCCTCTACGGGCGCGTTGGGCTTGCAAATCGTTCCTAATTTGTTGCCGTTGGTTTTCTGGGATGTAATATGTTTCTAAGCCGTAGTTAACAGAGCCATCTTGATAAACTCCTTTTAAGGCTGCCTGATTAGCTCTTAGAGTTGTGGGGCGATCGCTAGTCACTCGCAACGGTCTCCAAGCTCTAGGAACACCGCGACCAGATGATAGTTGCTCTTGTAAAATCACGTAGATGTTGGTTCCTTCAGGCAATCTTCTACCACTTCCACGACCTTTGCTGACTAATGTTTGCCAACCAGGTAATCTGCTCAAATTTGCAGTGCGGGATATGTTGTAATCTAAGTCTAAGGTGTTACCTTCTAGCACACTGTTAGGGTCTACAGGTACGGTTTGCAAAATCACCGTCTTACCTGTCACATCTGTATAAAGCGCTTGGGCTGGTACTGCCATAATAAGCCCTGTTTGCAGCATCAGGGGAACTAGTAATCGCCAAAAAGGTAAGGGCTTATTCGATTTTTGTTCAGTAGCAATCAAGTAATCCCGAAAAGTTACCTTACTGGAGAACTCGGCTTCGGGAGACAAGGTTTTATTTTTAGATTCAGAAGAACTATTAGTCATGAGCGTAGTCCTAAAAAGCAGAGGGGTTGAGGAGGTCAAAAGTAACGAAATTAGGACTGACGCAGAGAAACTTTAAAAACTTTGATGCACAGAGATTTCAACATTTTGGATTTTAGATTTTAGATTTTAGATTTTTTATTCAATCCCTTCGGCTTGATGCAGTCACTCATGGGGGAAACCCCCATCGCCTTTGGCGTCTCCCCTTGGGAGAAGACCGCGCTGCTTCACCAAAATTCAAAATTCAAAATCTAAAATTTCCACTACTTCTTACCTGCAGAGCTACCACCGGGTAGGCGGCGTTCAAACCAAAGTCCAGCGCTAATTAAAGCAGAACCGCACAAAACAAAGACTAGGGATTTGAAAAGTAAATCGGTATCGTACTCTTGCACGCGACTGATAATTTGCAATGTTACTAACAACATACCGCCCCAAAAGGAACTTCTGTTGCTTAATTTCAATCCTTCTTGAATTAGTCCCCAGGCTAATGTTGCTAGAAGTACATTGAAAATAAAAACACCAAGTTCATCAATTCGGCTGATAGTTTGATGCCAAAAAGGTACTAGGATAATAAAGGCAAGAAAGGTACTAATGACAGCAGTCGTGAAAATCACTTCGCGGCGCGGTGGGTTATTTCTTTGACGGAGTAGAAACAACCATTGCAGTACCGCCAAGCCACTGAGAATCCCCAAATCGATAATCGGCAGAGACTCAAATAAGTTGGTCACATTCGTAGGCTGATTATAACTATAATTTGGAGATTCCCAAACCCAACGAAAAGACAACATATAAAAGACAATGCCGAAGCTTATCAACGCTAAATTACGGGCCAGAGATTGAAACAACCTGTAATTTATGCTTGGAAACAGCAAGTCATCATAACTCCAGAATAATGCAGGTGGGAGTGCAAAAGCAAAAGATGCCACCCAAGGAGCTATATCAGCATAATTCAGTAGTGGCAGAGGATTAAGGTTGGCTTGTAAGGAACTAGCAAAGACAAAGGCTGCTAAACCAAAAATCCAACGCGATCGACAGAAGTAGGCTAAGGGCACAAACACTAGCCATGCCAACAAAGGCATGTGCTGCACCACTAGGCGCGACCAAGTTAGATCGCCTGAAGCGTACCACAAGTCTTCTAATCCTGTCCAATAGCCGATTTCCACGAGGATAATTGACAGAATTCCTAAAGAATTTAAGCACAAACTGAAGGCCATCACCACAACACCCAACCCCCAGGCTAGAAACAGTTGAGAAGCTGAACCAGCAATATTGAACATCTGGGCCATCAGGAGTAAATTTGCACCGAAGATGAAAGCGCTTAAAATGAGCAATCCCTCTCCCAGTAAGCGTTTGCTTCTTTGTGGCTTCTTTCCTTCAGGTGTTATCCAATTGTAAAAACCAGTAATAGCGATCGCAAAAAACAAACTTATTAGCAGAATAAACTTGACTTCTCGCGATCCTCCCTGCCAGTTTCCTGCTACAAAGGTAATTATGCCTAAGCATAAAAGTATGCCACCTATCGCAATCGCGATCGCTTTATTGCGATCGCGTGCAGCAGCTTCCAAGTTCTTAAATTGATAACGTTCTGCTATTTGCTCATACAGCGAAGAACTAATTAATCCTTCATCCCTCCATAATTGTGCTTCTTTGCGTAATTTATGTGGAAAACTATCTAAGAACATGACCTTCTCCGGTGCAGTGGGGTAGCTTGGCCATTGCGTTCCCAATGGCGGTCATTATATTTTGAGTATGAAGCCAAAAGCCTTAATTACATTGTTCTTCTGTAACAGTTTTATTTTGATTTTGATACAACCTAATTTGTAATTCCTAATTCGTAATGACGCTCCTAGGTCGCTCTAAGCAAAGCCATGCCGAAGGTGTTGCCTCTCGTTCGCGCAGCGTCTCCGATAGGAGAAGAGAAGGCTTTAGGCTGCGCTAACGTAATTCGTAATTCATAATTAATAATCTATATGGAAAAACCTTCTAATTTATTACTTAAAGTCTCGCGGCGTTTGTTCACTAATCTAGATGAACAAGAAAAATTTATTGAAGCTTTAATGAATCCTCAGCCTTTTTCATCCAGTATTCTTTGGTGTAAAGAAAAGCCAGATATTTTGCCTTGGGCAGTGGAAACACCAACCTATTGGCAACCACAATTTCTAGACCGTTTATGCTGGGGAGAAAAACCCGGTCAGCATCCCTTGCATCAACAAGGATATTTCTATTGTTTAGATTTTTCTTCGGTGTTTGCAGCTACTACTTTGTTAGCTATTCCTGTACCAGTAAGTTTAGTTTTTGATATGTGTGCCGCACCCGGAGGTAAAAGTATTTTCGCTTGGAAAGCTTTACAACCTGATTTACTTATCAGTAATGAAGTAATTGGCAAACGTCTGGGAATGCTAATTTCTAATTTGAAGCGTTGCCAGATCAACCCTAGTGCAGTAGTTAATAGAGATTCGAGTATATTTGCCGAAATGTTTCCCTACTCTAGCAATCTAGTAATAGTAGATGCTCCTTGTACTGGACAATCTTTACTGGCTAAAGGTGAAAAAGCTCCCGGATGTTTTCACCCGACTGCTATTAATAAAAGTGCAAATCGACAAAAACGTATTATCGCTAACTCTGCTAAACTTGTTTCACCTCAAGGCTATCTTGCTTATATGACTTGCACATACTCACCCGAAGAAAATGAGCAAGTTTGTGAATGGTTTTTAGAACGCTTTCCCCAGTTTCAGGCGATAGAAATTAGTAATTTAGCCCAATATCAGTCGCATTTAACTAAAATGCCTTGTTATCGGATGTTTCCTCAAGATATGTTAGGTGCTGGTGCGTTTACAGTACTGTTTCAAAATACTAACGAGCATGAAAATGAGAATAAAGAAGTAGATTTAAATACAATAGCCTCGCTGTATATTTATCAAAATCTGAAAAAGTCAAGTTAGTTAAATTGATGGGAGATATTCTGGCATTAAGGCACATAGAATATCTAATATTTTAAATAATGCTACATTTGTTAATCAGCCATTAAGAGTACACCTTTTATAGGAGTTGATTTTATATTTATATGTCAATACGCTTGGCTTTGTGAAAAATTGCTTTGTTGGGTTGCGCTTTGCTTAACCCAACAAAGCCCCAGAAATATTGGGTTACCCTGCAAAATCTTGCTACGTTCCTTAAACACCACTTGCTAAGAAAGCGGGAACGCTAAGAGCGAACAAGTCGGGAAACTGCAAGGGCGCAGTGGCTCCCCAACCTACGTATTGATTTATAAGGTTACAAATTTAGTACAGCAAAGCAAAAATAAGCATAGCATTTCAAATGGCGCAAAAGCTTGGAATAAAATTATTTTGACTTTTGACACTTCGACTTCGCTCAGTGTTAACTTTTGACTTCCGCCCTGCGGTAGTGGTGGATAAATGTGCAGTGTTAATTCAACAATCAATAACTTTCAATAATTAACTTTTATAGCTAACAAAATATTTTAACCTTTTCATAACCTGGAATTAACTAAAATTTATCTAGTATCAGCTCTCGACTTTTTTAAATAAACATTGTACAAAAAAGCTAGAGCGTAAAGGATGCAAATTACATGAGTCGAAAAGTTAGCAAAGTGTTTAAACAGTCTGGGGTGATTCCTTATAGAGTGAACAATGGCAAAGTCGAAATCTTGCTAATCACAACCCGTAACTTTCAACACTGGGTGATTCCGAAAGGAGATATTCCTAATGGCATGAGTCCACCCGCTTCAGCAGCCAAAGAGGCGTGGGAAGAAGCAGGGGTCATTGGGCAAGTAGACACAAATGAACTTGGTAGTTATAAGTACCGCAAAGGAGGTAAAATTTACCGGGTAAAGATGTATTTGTTACCAGTTGAAATGCTAAGTGAAGATTATCCAGAAGCAAGTAAAAGAAAACGGCAGTGGGTAGAAGTGACTAAAGCTATCAGGCGGGTTAAGTTTAATTCACTCAAACGAATCCTTAAAGGTTTTTTCCAGGTTGAATCTCATTTTTGTGCATTTCAAGATACTACTCAAGTATAGTAAAATACATTAATTAAATATGCATAATTAAACATACAATAAAATCCTAGTTTGTAGTGAGTATTCATCGCTTATAACAAGGTTTCTACTACAAACTTGAATTAATTTATGGCTAGCTACTTATTGAAAAACCCTGGAAGTAACTTGAGAGCTTTTCAATAAGTAACTATAGTTAAAACAACTGCGTAAGCGTAGCCCGCACTTCTCTACGAGACGCTGCGCGAACGGCTGCGCTCAGTGACCACCGTAGGCATCGCTAATTAAAACAAGTAAACATTATTTATTTACATTTCTTTGATGGTCAATATGGGGCTATTTATTAAGTGTGCAATTTGTTCTAAATCCACAATAAAGCTACCCAAGTTTTGATACCTACAATTCCATCCGCTTGCAATCCTTTAGATGTTTGAAAACTAACAATTCCATCTTTAACTGACTCAGAAAAATGCCCATCAATGGCACCAGTATACAATCCAATATCTTTTAATTGCTGTTGTAATTGTTTGACTCTCAGTCCAGAATCTTCTAGCTGTAAGGCATTAAATCTATTCAAATCGGCTACACCATTAACACCAGCTACACCAGATACATTCTCTGCATATTGATGGATTAGGTATTGCCCCTGCCAAGCGCCAGGAATAATTGGAACCTTAACTTTGTAGTTGGCAATCCATAAAGGATAACTTGCAAAATCAGATGGATTGCCGATTTCTTCCCAGAAATTGGGGAAGGTATAAATAATCGGTTTGATTGGTTTTTGTGTTTGTTGTAAAAGGGTTTTTTCCACCTCTGCTAACCACTGTTTGGCTGCATTAGTTACTCCTTGGCTATTTCCTCCTTTGTCAATTATCTCTACATCCAGAACTGGTGGTAAGTCTCCTGGTTCTAATTTCCCCACTGTTTTTAAGAATTCCTTCGCTTGCTCAACCGGGTCTGATGTTTCGGAATGAAGGAAATGATAAGCACCCCGAATAATGCCAACACTTTTCATAGTCTGCCAGTGATGAGCAAAAGCAGAATCTTTGATGGTAACTCCTTCTGTAGCTTTGACAAACCCAAAAGTTTTACCAGAGTTTTTTACTGCCGTCCAATCTACTCTGCCGTCTTTTTCGTAAACATCAATTCCTTCCATAAAATTCTTAACCTTTTTGATTAGTACAATAGTGAATTTCTCAGAGGTTTTGATTAAATTTATGCTTTTTCTGGATATTTAAGTAAATTACAGAATATTTACTAGGGTTGAGTGTCAACAGATCGCACTGGAGTCACTCTAACTTTGCCTGTACAAGGCTTGATTTGTTCTGTCAATATAAAATGCTTGTAAGCATTAGGAGGTGTGATTTCAATTTTACTAGACATTGGGCATTGTTCGTTTGGGGAACTGATATGGTTATATGCTATCTGAAATGAGGCTTGTTTTCCAGGAGCTAGAGTTACTTTTTGTCGAGGTTGCTTACTCGAAAAGTAAGTGTCCTCGGAGCGAAGAATTTTAACTCCCTTCAAAGGCTGGTCTTTTTCATCCAGTAGTGCCAATCCCGGATAACCGTTGAGGGTGCAAGGGGATGAGGCGTTATTGGTGAAGGCGTAGGTAAGTGCAACATTTCCAACGCCAGCATCTTCAGAGACTTGGCGCACTGACAATTGGCTAGTTTCACAGCGCGTCGGATTTGTAGCAATAGTGGCTTGAGGGGTAGAATTGTCTGTAGTTTTTTCAGTGGGTGTAGGTTTTGAAGTCAACACAGTTGCCTTTATTGCTTGCTCAGTGCTTGCTGGCAAGGCTTGCTGCTGTTTTGTGACAGAGGAAGAACCGACACAGCCAGTTGTCACCGCAGTTAGGAGCAACAACATACTGCTTTCCACAATTAGAATTCGCATATCTTTTTTCTCTCTGGTGAACTACTTACACTGATGCTTTACATACAGTGTAAGTTTCCAAATTTGCAAGGGTTAGCATTGCTCTGAGGGGTGGTATCTTAAGGACTAATGACTCTGGCGTTGCGGTTTGATAGCTGAATCATTACCAGAAATAAAAAGGTACAGAGCAAATAAATTTATTTATGGAAAATAAAAAAATATATTTCAAGACACGTAGTGCAAGAAATACTAAATCAGTTGACTTAGAGCAAGTAAATTTATTTATGGGTTTCAAAATTTTTGACTTTTGACCCTTCGACTACTTCGACTACGCCCCTCGGCTACTTCGACTTCCTTCCCTACAGGACGCTACGCAAACGACTACGCCCAACTCTACCAGAGGCTGCGCCTTAAGCGTAGCTATGCCGCAGGCTTTACGGCTACCAAGAGGACAGGCTCAGTACAAGTCGCTCAGGACAAGCTCAGTACAAGTGCGCTCAGGGTCAAACTTTTGATTTTTGACTTCCCCGGAGGAGCTGACGCTTTACTTACAGGTAGGAGCTGAAGCCGAATTCACCTTTGTTAAATCGCCAGTAAATACTGCTGTGTATTGATAAGGTGATGAACCAGTGCAAGTCATAGAATTTGTATTAGCCCCACGAGGAGTCCACCATGACTTTGCCTGCACAGTCAAACTTGTGCCATTCCATGATAAATTTTGGACAACTAAAGAATTAGTTTGTCCATTATCTGCCTTTTTGGCAGTTAAAAATGTGGCATAGTTAACCTGACCATTAGCTGGATTAATTCGGGCTATAACCGCGACTTTTGGTCCACCTCCGCTACCATAGCTAGACAACCAACGCCCAGTTGCAAAGCGGCGAAAATCATTACCAGTCTGACTACCAGTAGAGGAGTAAACGCCATATAAAACATTGTCCCCATCCCAATACAATCCATAGCCTGTACCATCGTCATTCGTTGTTTCGTAGTCAGTTCTACACCATGTTTTAATACCATCATTAAAACGGATAGTTATAGGATTTTTGTTATTAGATGAAACCTGCTCATAACCAATATAAAAAGCTGTATTTCCTTTAACTACTCTAGGGCCATTTTTAGCTTTGATTGTCGCTTCACTATCATTACAACTGAATGTTACACCATTACCGATAGATGAATTTACCGTCTGGGCAAAAGCTGGAGGAGCTTTTTGTGTGATTACTAAATCAGCTACTAATACTACAGATAAAGAGAAAGCTGCCAAATAATTATGCAATTTGTGAGAATAAATCATGGTAAAAATCTGCCAAGAAATTGTCAGGAAAAACACCGTAATACTATAAAATTTAATGAAAAATTAGACAAGCAAAATTATTGAAAATCGCAGATTGCAGCATTTTCAATATCACCAAAAATGAGGCTAGACTACAAAATTTATAAGATAATATTCATGGTATTGCATGATATTAACTGTATACAAACCTTGCATATTAAAGAGCATCAGCGAAGAGAATAAATTGCGTAGACAAAGCCTACCAAAGGTATCGCAGCAGTCAACAACAAATACTTTTAATGAACAAGTAGCGTTTGTTCATTCTCCATGTACTTTGCTAAAAGCTTACTTCGCCTCTGCTTTCTGCTTTGCGCCGTAGTGTACTAGGCGATTTTAGCATTCTCATCTAATACTTCTTCTGTAGCAGCTTTCAGGCGGCTTAACCTGCTTTTGCGGATACGTTCGCTATCACGAACACCACCCGCCATCTCATATTCGTTGCTGTTTTTACCATATTTAAAAGCAACGCCCCTCACCATCTTATCTGTAAGATTGTTCAAGATTTTTTCCATCTCATCAATTTTAATTTTTGAAGAGTCAATCATAGCTAGAGCGATGTTATAAGCATCAAGCATAGTGCGTAACTGCTCAATTGATTTAGTCAGATTTTGCAAATCGCAATTATTGCCAAAGTCCATCTTTGAATCTATTGCTTTCAGCCCAGCTGATCTCAATTCAGCTTTTTCTAAAATACGGGATGTACGTTTTTGACGGGGCATATATATATTCGTTAGAAAGGTTATAAAGCTAGTTTGACTTAGTAAAGCTGTTTTCTGGTTCAGTAAAATTCGTGAATAATTTTATTTGTTATAAAACTAATACTTAAATATAAGTAATTTCTCTTAATTATGAGATTGCACTTGGTTTTTTGGACGATTGCTTTAACGTTAGTGATGAATGTTGTGATGTTGATGATAAATATCGTAATGTTAATGATGAATGTTGTGATGTTAATGATAAATATCATGATGTTAATGATAAATATCGTGATGTTGATGATGAATGTTGTGATGTTGATGATGAATGTCGTGATGTTGATGATGAATGTCGTGATATTCATCATAATGGCTTCTGAGAGAAGGAACCTTGAAGCAATGCCCTTGATTATTTCTAGAGGCACAAGGACATCTTTTACCCAAACACTATAAAAATAAGTCTGCTAATGCCTTAAGCCGATTTATCAATATTTATGATTGGTCAACCCGTAATGTTATTCGTACAATGGAGCGCTCGTATCATTCAGGAGGTATGGGAATTTAAGCTGGGTACATTAATCTGTTTTACACCTGTCCCAGTATTCTCATGGTAGAGTACGATCGTGTAGTGGCAGAATACCGTTGAGATTTAAGTCAAGCAATTGGATTAGGAAGGACTTGAGGTTTTCAAGATGAATGTGTTTCTTTCATCTGTTGCAAGAGCGATCGCCGCACCCGTGAGAGGCTCATATTTGAAAAATTCAAAGGATTTTAAAATTTAATCCTCAATTATTTACATTTTTGTAGCAAAGAAATGCTGCTTCACCACGTCTAAGCGTGAACAATTCCAATAATCGACATGGGAGACAATCAAACCATCAGAGTTAAGACCTAATTCACTCCAACCAGGAATGGAAATCCGTGGCTTCCAGGGAAGAGGAGTGTTCCAACTGAGTGTCCACTCAGTTTTTATTGTGTCTCCTAAACGTTGAATATTATGTAAATCCATTTTGGGATCTAAAAATAAAGTCTCAATGAAATTAATCATTGCTTTGTAACGTTTAACGCCACGAAATTTATTCAGTGGATCTTGAAAATAAACGTCTGGATCGTAAATGCTGTAAGTTTGATTTACTGGGAATCTTTGATAGTCTTCTTTGAGGATTTCAATGATATCCATGATAAATAGATATATGTGTAAATTTCTTTAATATGTAAACGGGGCGCGGATCAAAATCTCTATTAAAAATTGAAATCAGCCCTCATTCCATAAACGTTCTAACTGACGCCGCCAAGCAACTAAAACTTCTTCTCGTGCTTCTGAGCTTTGATTTATTTCACCCATCAATCCCTCAGCGTAAAAGCGTTCCAAGTTTTGCATAGTAGCTTGCAGAGATTGTCCTTGCTGTTTTGCTGCCTGAATAATTTGCCGGATGCGGCTTTCAATTAGTTGATTAAAGACATTATCTAATCTAGCCTGATGGAGAGATACAAGTCGATTAATTGCATTGGACAAATCTGCACTCACCAAAGTGCTGCTGTTATGTTGAAATACTCCCCAAATCACCCTTTGATACAAAGCGTAACGTACTTCTTGGGTGTCATCAAAGTTGGCTTCTAGGAACTGTTCTAAAAATGGTTGGGCTTCTTGAATAGGCACAATAGGTAGTAAAACTCGCAACCAAGTCTTATCTTCGGAAAGCAGCACTAACAGCCGGAAAGCTGAAGTGTCTACTTGCCACGATCCAGGAGCGTTCGCACTAACGGTCGATGTGCCAAATAATTCTGTTAGTGTACCAGCAATTTCTTCAGGTGTCATAAGCCTTTTTTGAGATATAGTCTCTAGATTAGCGCAGAGGTGCATCAGCTTATTCGCTAAAACTCTGTCCTACTTGCTTGCTGGACAAATTTTCAGTCTGAAGACGTAGTGGGGGCGTACAGCTAAGTGTACGCCCCCACAAATGTAATATATTCCACTGACTTGAAATATGTAATTTAGATTATTGAATTCCTCAAAAACACAATGCCGATCGCACACAAAGCAAAGCCAGCAATATTAATTTTCCAGGGTAAAATTCGGTTTATTTCTCCCATACCCATTGCATAACCAATTTCCCTGGCACTCATGGCAACTACAAACAGAGTTAAGGTCATGCTTAGTATATAGGCTATTAGTGGCATCATTCCTGCCTCAATAATAGATTTAGCATCAGCGTAACCCTGAAATAATCCAGTACCAACGCCTACCACAGCAAGTGCCATAAAGTTTAGTTGATTTGGCATCATCAGCATAGTACCAAAAATGATGGTAGAAATGGCGATGGCTATTTCTGTGCCTGGTAAACTTAGCTGAAATGAATGAATCACAATACCCAAGATTGATGCTATGACAAAACATCCAGCGATCGCAACACCACGAACAAATACAGATGAGAGTAAACCAATAGCAACAATCCCAACTAAACAATTCAAGCTAATTACTGGATCTGCCAGTCCCCAGAGAAAGCCTTCCCAGCAGTTAGAGATGGTATGGTTAACTGGTGTTCCACTCAATGAACTTAGTAAGCTAATTAAAATTAGAACTGCGATCGCCCCAATATAGCGATGCGTTAACCTTAAGTTGTAAAATTCCCCTAAAGCATGGGATTTTGATAATTTAGTTTTGAACATTACCATCTGCCAAATTAGTTTTTTCGGTAATTTATACTACCCACATACTCAAAAAAACTAACGTGGTAATCATACCAGATTACACTAGCTTGATCAAATCTTTTTGACGATGGACTCAACTGAATTTTGAATTATTTGGGCATCTGTTTCACTTAAACTTTCCAATTCAAGTCTGTTGCCCTCTTCTGGAGTATTAAATTGACTACTGTATATACGGCGACTCAACCCTACCGGACTCATCTGCAAAATTGTTGTATAAAATACGCAAGCAGCTACGTATGAGCCAATAGGACTGGGGTGGCTTTGATCCGGATTATAAAGGTTCAATTTCGGATTGGCTTGTTGAACTTTTTGCCAAGCTATTCCAACAGGTGCAACTTTGGCTTTCAGTTCTTTAGCAATTGTCATGTATGAATCGGTTAATATCTGTTGCGTTTCTGGTTGATTTTGCTTTGCCCAAGTCAAGTAAAATACTGTTTGGGAATTCACTCGCTTGATTTTGGCATCAAACAGACTGGCGTACTTATACATTTCCTTGGGATTGGTAATCGGTAAGGTACTTTGCTCTTGGAGTACCACGTAGTTCCATCGTTTAGCTTTCAATAGCCTGAGTGCTTTACCACCTTTCCAATGGGTTTTGAGAGTAGCTCCAGCGACCACAACCATTTCAGTTTCGAGTGTTCTAGTTTCTTTTGCCGACTGTGCCAACTGTTGTGTCAACCAAGGAAGGTCATTGACATAGGTATAGCTGTTGCCAATAAATAAAACTCTGATTATCTGCTGTTGAGTTTCTTGGAAGGAATTTGCTTTAGCAGGTTTCTTTATAAGCCGAAACAAAGCAATTATCAAAAAGAGGAATAAAAATACATATACTATCTTTGTGCTTATCATCATCCTAAGACTTTTGCAGCATAACTTAATTATTAGACAAGCTTTACCTAAGCTAAAGCTTATCTTAACTGAACTCTATTAAGAAGAAAACTAATCTAGAAAATACTTTCATTGGATTAGAGAATGAAATTTATCAAATTGTTACTACTTAGTATTGTTCTGATATTCTTTGTATGGATTAGTCCACTGCAAGCTAGTCCAATAGCTCAATTGCCAACTCCTTTACCTGTAGTTGCACAACGTGAAACAACATCTCTGAAAAATTCCCAGGATGTATTGACTGTTGCAACTTTTAACGTCGAAAATTTAGACCCGAAAGACCGACGTTTTGATAATATTGCCAAAATTATTCTCAATAATTTGAATGCACCAGATGTCATCAGTTTAATTGAGATTCAGGATAACAACGGGCCAATTAATGATGACGTTGTGAATGCAAACCAGACTTACCAAAAACTGATTGCTGCGCTCGAAAATATCGGTAGTCCAGCATACGATTTTGTTGATATTCCGCCCCGCGACGATCAAGATGGTGGAGAACCTGGAGGCAATATCCGTGTCGGTTTATTATTTCGACCCAGCCGGATAACTCTAGCAAAACTGCCCAGAAGAGGCGGTTCATTAGATGCTGTGGCTGTTATTCAAGGTTCAAATGGTCTTGACCTCTCGCTTAACCCAGGTCGCATTGACCCTACAAATAGTGCTTTCGAGCAAAGCCGTAAGCCACTTGCGGCAGAGTTTATATTTAACAATCAAAAACTGTTTATCATTGCTAATCACTTTGTTTCTAAGAGAGGAGGTTCTTCCACTGATGCTCAACGAGTGAAACAAGCTGAAATCGTTAATGAATTTGTAGCGCAATTACTACAAGTTGATCCGCAAGCCAAAGTAATTGTACTGGGTGATTTAAACGATGTACCAGATTCGCTACCTCTGAAAACCTTGAAGGGTAACATTCTGGAAAATCTGACCGATCGTTTACCTCCTAGCGATCAGTTTAGTTTTAAATTCAGTGGAAATCTTGAACTTATTGACCATTTGTTGGTCAGTGAAAATCTTTCTCGTATTGCTCAACCGGAAATTGACATTGTGCATGTCAACGTTGGCTTTAGTAGACCTGTCAGTGACCACGATCCTGTGATTGCAGCGTTTACATTACCTGCTAACCAGTCTACCTCTGAAACCATCCCTCCTGTTAGGCAACCCGTAAGTGATTCGGCAATTATATTGCCTCAATTATCCAAATTTGCTCTAGTTGACGAACTAGCTAAAGAGTATACGCCTAGCAAAATCTTGAATTATGATCGCGCAAGAGACGAAATGTTTGGCATTATTGATAACCGAGCAGGTATTGTGACAGATATTTATGCCAGTTACCCAATTCGTTTAGCTGGCAATGGCGATTCTAGTCAGGAAGCTGAGAAATTAGGACTGAATACGGAACATGTTTGGCCACAGAGTAAAGGTGCTGAAAAAGGTAATTCCCGGAGTGACCTTCACCATCTATTTCCTGCACGAGAAGATATTAATAGTGAGCGAGGCAATAAACCCTTCGACGATATAGCCGACACAATGACTAAGAAATGGTATCGAAACGATACTGTTCAATCTACAATTCCTAATAGTGCAATCGACGAGTTTAGCGAATCAGGATCTGCCAAATTTGAGCCGAGAGAGAAAGTAAAAGGGGATATAGCTAGGGCAGTGTTCTACTTTTATACTATCTATCGGAATCAGGCTGAAAGTGTAGACCGAAATTACTTTCAGAATCAGCGTCAGACTTTGTGTAAATGGAATCAGCAAGACCTACCTGATATTACTGAAATAGAACGCAGCCATGCGATCGCAAAATTTCAAGGTAATGACAATCCATTCGTGCTAGATGTCACATTAGCAGAACGGGCATACTGTAATTCTTAAAGCGAAGGGTAGCACAGTTGTGTTACCCTTCAAGCAATAAAATATGCTTATGTAGGACTCATATTTGATTTTTGAAAAAACTCATTACACTTTTATAGGACTTACGCATTGACAGAAAAGCCAAAATAACAGGTATAGTTTTCAAGGCTTATAGCTAGGTTTTTCAATGAGATTTTGGCGATGCCTGCGGTGGTCACTGAGCGCAGCCGTTCGCGCAGCGTCTCGTAGAGAAGTGCGGGCTACGCCTACACACCCAATCAACGGTGATTGATAAAAGCCTGAAACAACGTATTTACGTTAAGCCACAAGATAGTTATTTTGTACAGTGCGTAAGTCCACTTTTATTCCTTCTTCCCAGCGATGCACTGAGTTTCAACTGTGCGGTAATCGAGTTTCGGCTACGCGGTAATCGAGCAAAGTCGAGATTCAACTGCCGCAGAGTCGAGATTCAACTACCGCTAGCCGTTGTGTCCCCAGTTTATACAAGTAATTCACCGAATCAAATCGGATTGCTATAAATCAAAACTTTAATGGAGTAATTCTTCAACTTGATGCTGGCTCCACAAAGTTCTGTATAAACCCTGTTGTTTTAAAAGTTCTAAATGATTGCCTGTCTCGATAATTTTTCCCTTTTCCATCACAATAATTCGGTCAGCAGCTGCGGCCGCGGATAATTGATGAGTAATGAAAATTACTGTTTTGCGTACAGTACCACTAGAGAGATTTTTGAGGATTTGCGTGGCTGTTTGATTATCCACACTAGAGAGGGCATCATCCAAAATTAATACTGGAGCATTGACCAACATAGCCCTAGCTAAGGCAGTACGTTGTCGTTGACCGCCAGAAAGAGTAATACCGCGTTCACCAACAATAGTTTCATATTGCTGGGGAAAATTGTTAATTTCTGATTCAATTTGGGCAAGTTGAGCGACAGATTCTATCTGCTCTTGTTTGCTAATTGGGTCACCGTAGCGGATATTATTTTTGATTGTAGTGCTAAAAAGAAAACTATCTTGAGGAACGTAAGCGATCGCACCTCGTAAATCTGCTAACGCTATCTTCGTAATATCCACCCCATCTAAAAATAATTGTCCTGATTCAATATCCAACAAGCGCGGCAAAGCATTGGCTAAAGTAGATTTTCCTGCACCGATTGCCCCAACAATGGCCACGGTTTCTCCGGGAGCAATGGTAAAGTTAACATTTTTTAGGGCTGGAGTAGTGGAACCAGGGTAAGTATAGGTGAGATTTTTAGCTGTCACTTCCCCTTTAAGTTCAGCCATTGGTAAATGTATGGCATCGGCTGTGTCTTGAATTTTCGGTGTGACAGAGAGAATAGATTCAAGGCGATCAATACTAACTTCACCCCGTTGGTAGGCTGTAATTGTGAATCCTAAAATGGCTGTGGGGAAAACTAGACGCTCTACATAAATTAACAGTGCTAAAAAATCGCCAACCTGAAGCGTCCCAGAAGACATCCGTGCCGTCCCTAGCCAGATGATTATCAGCGAACTGACATTGGCTAACCCACCAATTATGGGAAAAAGTGTATTTCGGAGTTTTGCCAGTTCTAAGTTAGCAGTCAACAACTCGTGATTTTTTTCGGCGAACGCTCGACGCTCGTTTGCTTCTTGGGCATAGATTTTAATTAAGGCAATGCCACTGATATCCTCTTGGATAAGTTCGCTGATGTCAGAGAGTTGCTCTTGGACTTCTGCTTGTTGTTGGCGTAAGCGATCGCTAAACATACTCACTAACAAGAACATCAAAGGGTACACTGCCAGGGAGGCTAGTGTGATATCCACACTAATCGCCAGCATTACTGGCAGTGTCAGGGCGTAGGCAAATACGGTATTTGCCAAACTCAAAACTGCAAAACCCAATAACCGCTTGATGTTATCCACATCACTAGTAGCCCGGTTAATCAAATCGCCAGCAGTATTACTAGCAAAATAAGCCGGCTCCAGCTTGAGTAAGTGTTCAAAAATTCGTTGTTTCAGGTCAAATTCCACCTGCCGCCCCACCCCAAATAGCCAAATACGGGATGCCATCCGCATTAGCCACATCGCCGAACTGAGTAAGATAATAATTACTACGTCATGTATTATTTGGCTCAAGACGAAGGTTGTAGAGAGTTTGTCAACACCAGCACGAATCAACAAGGGGATATAAACGCCCAGTGCATTGACAGACAACAAAGCGAGAATGCCTAAAGACGCCTCCCGCCAATGGGGACGTAGGTAAGCAATGAGTTTAGCGATTCGTCGAGATTTTGCCATTAAAGCAATTTTGCAACTTTATCATCCTAGATTAACTGTTTGTCCAAGAAGACAGCTATGTAGGGGACTGGGGACTTGTACTGAGCGTTCGCGTAGCGTCTCGTAGAGAAGCCGAAGTATGGGGGATTGGGGATTGGGAAAAAATAGGGTCTGAATCCCTATTTGAATTTTCCTAATCCCCAGTCTTTAGTTCAATGAAACCCTTGCAAATTCTTAGTTCTGAATTCCAGGCAGTTTTACTAAAGCGTGGCATTACGGTTTTTTAGTATTTACTTTTTTACTTTATTACCGTTGAACACGCAAGAACCTGTAAATTTCAAAGAGATAAGTTTCCCAAGTTCTGGTTGTCAATTGCAACGTTTCCGCATTCGGTACAAAGTCTTCAAGTCGTAAACCGCGTGTGCGAATATCTTGAGGACTTCCTTGTAATAGATAGGGAGGCACTCTTAAATTATAAGAAAGAATGCGATCGCCTGTAACATCTGAGATGTTGGCTGTGGTGGTTGGTTGCCCAAATGCCACCAGTGTCCCAGATGTTGGTGCAGCAGTTGCTACATAGGTTTCACCTGCCATTGCTAGAGGTGCTCTATAAAGGAAGTAGGCGACTGCTGGTGTACTTGCTAACAGCAAAATCGTCAGTGCCCAACCGATCAAGTATCCTCCTGGTTTGTCTATCCCGCCTCCTTTGATTCTCTGAGCTGCAAAAATCATCATTAAAATAGAGGCTCCTAAAGGCTTGAGTGGAAAAGACAGCAGCCTCGACAACGACGCCACAGCTGGTTCATTAGGGTTAACAAAAGATAGGGCTATGATTACCAAGATAACGACTAAGATCAATCGCCCGACAAAAGTTCCAGAAGGATAAAATCGCTGGAACAGAGAATATACGATAGTGCCAATCAGCAGCCACAGCAGTACTCGGCTTAATAATAGAAACATAGATTAACTCTCAAATTTTCTGGTGCAGTGAGCCAATGTGGTGTTAAGACAGTCCACTTTGCTTAGGATTTCCACGCCACCTCTCCTGTTTAGAGAAGAAGTAGCTCCCCAAGAGGAACTGTCGTGCATGGTTTCCCTGCATAAAACAACTAGCGACTTCTTAGCTTTAGCGACGCTAGGAGCGTCACCCGTAAGGGTCAACCTAGAGGTTTCGGGAAATAGATTTATTTTATTGTCAAATTGTAATCGCACTGTTTGACTTAAAATACTTCAAACCTCACACCCAAAGACTACCGTCGTAGTGATTTTAGTGCAATTTTTTGACACTGCGTCTATTATTTATATTTTTCCAGAAGAGTAATATGGTACCGATAAACTAAATTAATTAAATAATTGACTCAAAAGGAAAAACTATGTCGCCTGGAAAGCCTACCATTTTGGTAACGGGGGGAGCTGGATATATTGGTTCTCATACGGTGCTGGCTTTGAAGCAAGCGGGTTATAACGTTGTCATACTTGATAATCTGGTTTATGGGCATCGTGATTTGGTAGAAAAGGTTTTACAAGTAGAACTGATAGTAGGGGATATAGGCGATCGCGCCTTGCTAGATCATCTATTTAAAACCCACGATATTGCTGCTGTGATGCACTTTTCTGCTTATGCCTACGTAGGAGAATCAGTGACTGACCCGGCTAAATATTACCGCAATAACGTTGTTGGTACTTTGATTCTGTTAGAAGCGATGCTGACGGCATCTGTAAAGAAATTTGTCTTTTCTTCTACCTGTGCCACCTACGGTATACCGGAATTGTTACCCATTCCAGAAAATCATCCCCAAAATCCGATTAATCCTTATGGCGCTACAAAACTAATGGTAGAGCGGATTCTCTCTGATTTTGATGTTGCTTACGGTTTGAAATCAGTGCGTTTTCGCTATTTTAATGCTGCTGGTGCTAATCCCAGTGGGTTGCTTGGCGAAGATCACAACCCAGAAACCCATTTGATTCCCTTGGTGCTGATGACAGCTTTAGGCAAACGAAAATCCATCTCAATTTTCGGCACTGATTACCCTACGCCCGATGGTACTTGTATTCGTGATTATATTCATGTTAATGACTTAGCAGATGCCCATATTTTTGGATTGGAATATTTATTAAAAGGTAGCGATAGCGAAGTTTTTAATTTAGGTAATGGTAGCGGTTTCTCTGTCAGAGAAGTTATTGCAGCTACCGAACAAGTGACAGGAATTTCCATACCAGTAGAAGAACGCGATCGCCGTCCTGGTGACCCCCCAATTCTCATTGGCGCCGGCGAGAAAGCCAGAACAATTTTAGGCTGGCAACCTCAGTATCCATCGATCAAAGATATTGTCGCTCATGCATGGCAGTGGCATCAAAAGCGACATCAGTAAAAGTTAGGAATTAGGAGTACAGACGCGATTAATCGCGTCTGTACAGGAATTAGGAGACGCGATTAATCATCGCGTCTGTAAATTTTAGATTTTTCCTTCAATCCAAAATCTAAAATTGTTAAGTCTTGAATTCATAACTCTCAACTCCTCACTCCTAACTACTCCCCACTCCCTCTCATGCTTCGTAGTACGACAACTAAGATGCCAATAAATCCAAGGATTGGCAGGGCGATTCCCCAAATTGGTAATTGCTGAGATTCACCCTCTCCTAAATTACCATTGACATCTCGCATATTTTGTGTATTTTGTGTAGAACCGCTTGCCACAGTAACTTCAAATTTGAACTCAAAGGGTTTGAATTTTGCTCCAGAAACTGGTTTACCATTTAGTTGCAACTGATAAATACCTGGCTTGGGAAAGGTAATATCTGCACCTGGAATACCTTGATAGCGTTCAGCTGGCACAGGTTGTAACTGTGGTTCTAACAGGGGTGGCTCTCCGGCGGCATAAGGTTCGGCATAAACAGCCAACTGACAATTACACTGTGATAGGGGAATCACTCTTCCACCTTTGCGGGTAAGCGCAAACCAGGCTTGGCTTGGTTCTCCAGCACGGGGATTATCATTTGGTTCAATGTGGAGGGTGCCGCCGACATCTCCGGCTACTTCCACCTTATGAGCAGATGCAGGAGAAAAATTAGTTATTGATATAACTAAGCAACTCAGGAATAATAAATACTTTATTCTTCCTTGATGCCAGGAAATGCCTTTGAATAGGTAACGCCTCTGTTTTTGACTCGTTGAGAATAAGGATAATTTACCGTGATTTGGTTGGGGGAACATAAAACTTTTCTACGGCTAACTTTGACCAAAAAAAGCGCGAACGTACCATTAAGACACTGAGGGTAATAATTACCATCAGTACTGCCGCTAATTTATTTCCCCAAGTTGATTCCAAGGAACCCAGGTAATGGGAACCAATTAACACAGTATGAATGGCACTCAAGAGCAAGGCTGGCACACCCAATAGATGAATCTGTCGCCAACGCTTGCCCAAAGATTTCTGCAAAGATTCCCAACTCGTTAAAGCGGCAGGGGACATTAATACCAATGCTACAGCACCCGCAGCCATACCCCACTGAAATTCTGGCGGCAGAAACGAAAAAGCGGCAAAATTCCATTGCAATGAGTGTTCTATCATGTGGGCGGTGTGAACCACAGAAAGCACAAAAGATCCCACTCCCAAGCCGCGGCGGTAACGCAGTGGTGAAGCCCACAAGCCACTAATAGGACGCGCAATTAAAGCCAAGATTAAGCAGATTAAGGCAGCGTGTCCGGTGTAATCTACCATTGTGTCACCAGTTCGCAACAAGGTGATAACGCCAATGATGAGTGTCACCCAACCGCCTAATCGAAACAATTGACTGCGCCTGTCTTTACTTACCAACGATGTGGAAACGCCCACGCCTAGCATTGTGGGTAGAGTTCCCAAGCCAAAAGCCAGCATAATTGCCGCACCCATCCATAAATTGCCAGTTTCAGCAGCTTTAATTTGGGCAGCATAGAGGAAACCACACGGCATTAAGCCCCAAGTCATCCCCAAAAGCATTGGTGTCCACCATTTGGTTTTTAAGGAAAGCTTAACCATTCCGGTGCTGAGGCGATCATGTAAGCTACCTTGCAATAGGGGATGTAACACGGGAATGCGTGGCAGTAAATCAGGTTTTACTTGTCCTAAGCCAAACCAGATCAACATTACACCAGTTAGAATTGCCATCCAGCGCCGGAAGTCGCTGCCAACACCCGCTAGCTGTCCACCTTGCAGCAATACCGAACCCAGCGCCCCAATGCCAGCACCGACTAAAGCATAGCTTAACATCCGCCCCAGGTTTAGCAAGATATGAAATTTTAATTGCTGTTGCCAATTATCAGACTTTTCTAAGGTTGATGTCCGTCCCAAAGAAACTGTTTGGGGAATTTTCGGCTGATGAGACAGGGAAAATGCCACCGTTAGGGGGCCACACATCCCAAAGCAATGTCCAAAACTCCCCAGGAACCCCACGATCGCAATCAGCAACAAATCTACCATAAAAAAAGCCCTGAGTTCTCAGTCATAAGTGCTGAGTGTCAGAATAAAAATTTTGAAGAAGTAATCAGAAATTCTTTTCTTCTTTACTTATTACTCAGCACTCCTCTAGTGCGGCACTTTACGTGAAGTTGCGATCGCTGTCAAAAGACAAGTTGTCAAACTTAATGTTTATTCATAGGAAACAAAAAAGTAAGAAAACTTGGGTGTAAACACTCATAAAACTCTCTAAATGCGCGTAAATCCTAAACTAATAACTTGAGGTATAACAGTATATACCGTATAGTAATATCCTAAAGAGCATGTATAATTTTAATAGCTAAAATAGCATCTACTTAAAAATCTCTGTCCGTCTTTTCGATTAGTATCTTAAAGAGTAAGTAAGTCGGTGAGAAAAATTCAATGTATATGAAGAAATATAAATTTTAAGTAGGGTGTGTTATGCCGTAGGCTAACGCACCTTGAATTCTTGACGGTGCGTTGCGCTGCGCGACAACACACCCTACATTTAAATTTATTAACATAGCTTGAAATTTGAGCGCAGACTTACTTATTCACGAACCTCTCTTAACGAGATAATTTTAAACTAAATAGGAGTAAAAAATATGTTATTTAACAAAAAAGTATATAAAACAAATGATATTTATGGTATAAGTCGTGACTTACCTTTAAACTATATAAAGAGGCAAGAAGTTGATCAAAAAATTATTGAAAATTTAGACAAAAGTAGATACATTGTTATATATGGTAGCTCCAAGCAGCGAAAAACATCTTTAAAAAAGAGTTGCCTTAAATCTGACGAATATATTAATATTCAATGTCTTAATCATTGGAAATTAATAGATATACATCTTGCTATTCTGAAACAAGCAGGTTACCAAACTACTCAATCTGTTAAACAAACTGCTTCTGGTAAGCAAAAGGTTGCAGCTTCTTTTGAAGGAGTAGTGAATTTCTTCGGACTGGCTGGAACTAAAGGAACAATTTCAGCCGACACAGAACAATAAAAAACTACTGAGACTTTATTAGAAAATTTTGATGTTGATCCAGACAGAGTTAAAAATAATTTCATTAATCCTTGCTTGTTGCTAAAAGTTTAAGTGATCGCTTTAGCGCGTAAGCAATTCAAATAAAGTGACCTGACCTAATTAGATGAGGTATATTAGGCTTAGGACAAATAGATTAAAGCGATAATCACTGGCTTTCTTGATCATGCAAACCTTGAGACTTCGTAAGCTCAAAAACAAATTGATCCCATCTTTTCAAAGTCTAAAATTTAGACGTAGTAAGAATGGGGTACTTTTCGTTGTGAAACATTCTCGTAATCCTCAAACGACATCTGAGAAGTCTGAATTTGAAAAGGCTATGGAAGCTTATCAAAAAGTAAGCAGTAAGTATAGAAATGCACTTCGTGAACTAGCTCAGTGAATGATATTTTTTGGTTAAGTGAGGCAGTCATTAAAGCTATGCACGAAGAACAACTAGCAGAACACGGCGGACTTCCAGGTATAAGAGATAGAAATCTGCTTTTAGCTAGTTTAGATAGACCGAAAAATTTATTTGCTTATGGCGAACCTACACCAACTGTTTTTGAGTTAGCCGCAGCTTATGCTTTTGCATTTGCGAAAAATCATGCATTTATAGATGGTAACAAAAGGGTAGCTTTCGTTTCGATGGCTACCTTTCTTATATTGAATTGCCAGAAAAAGAAGTTGTATTAATGATAAAAAGACTTTCAACTGATCAAGAGACTCAAGACTTGATAGCAGATTGGATTCAAGAAAATTGTATTAAAATAGCCAATTAAGCTGATTGTAAAGTAACTTTGCAGGTTTATCTAAGAATTTAGGAAACCAAAATATTAAACCTTCCTAGCAATCCTGGAAAGTTATACCAGGGGATTTGCGCTACCCTAAGTCAGGAAGCCAAGGATAAGATCACATGAGAAAATGGATTTGGCTGATGCTGTTGCTGCTGATGGCAGTTGCAGTAGTGGGTAGCAGAGGTAGCACGTTTTTTGAACAGCGTACGTCGCCAGCAATTGTTGAGCGCATTCCAGTGGAAACACCCCAACCACAAGCAAAGTTAAAAGAAATTAACGGTGCACCGCAAGTGTCTACTAATAAGCTGTTAACTCATATCCAAAAGTTGAATTTTCAGCGCTACACAACAACAGAGCGATCGCTTACTCGCACTTATATCACAACTGAACTCACAAAATTAGGCTGGAAGTTCAAATTGGAAAAGTTCTCTGAGGGTGTGAATATTTTTGCCGAACGTGTAGGAACTAACAAAGCAGCTAAAGCAATTCTCGTGGGAGCGCATTACGATACTGTTGCTTTATCGCCTGGTGCTGATGATAACGCTAGTGGTGTAGCTGTGGTGCTGGAAGTAGCTCGGTTGCTTGGTTCCCGTTCTACGCCACGGACGTTACAGCTAGCTTTTTTTGACAAAGAGGAAGCAGGACTTTTGGGTAGTCAGGCTTTTGTTAGCAAGACAGCACGCTTACAAAACTTAAGCGGAGCGATCATTATGGATATGGTAGGTTATGCATGTTACACTCCTGGGTGTCAAAAATACCCTGCTGGATTGCCTGTTACTGCAATTAGCGACAAGGGCGACTTTTTGGCAGTAGTTGGTGATACAGAACATTTGCCTTTGCTCAGTGCCTTTCAAAACCCACAGATGCTTTCTTCAAGCGCTCTGAATAAACAAAAATCAATGCCATCAGTCCTAACACTACCAATTCCTTTAAAAGGTTTACTGACACCAGACACCCTACGCAGCGACCATGCACCTTTTTGGTATCAGGGTGTGGGTGCTGTGCTGGTGACAGATACCGCAAATTTACGTACTCCCCACTATCATAAACCTAGTGATGTTCCAGCGACTATCGAGCGATCGTTTTTCACGGGAGCAGCACAGATTGTGGTCAATGCTACTACTGCCTTGTTAGAAAAAAACGAAGTTTTGGAAACTCAACCAGCAAGCTGAGTCAATAATTCGTAATTCTTAATGACGCTCGTTCCTCTCTACGAGACGCACTCGCGTTCGCTAACGTAATTCATAATTAAAAAAGAAATGACTAATTACGTGTAGCAATACTAGCTTTTGGTTCAGGCAAAGTCAATGTCCAATTGTTTTTATCATTGATTTGAAAGTACAAACCTTGGAGAATCAGCCGCAAAGCCGTTCGAGTTCTAATGAAATTCCTCACCAGATAAGTTCCTGGTTCAGCAAAGATATCATTATAGTTTTTTATTTGACCAAATTGTTTTGAACAGTAACTGCCAGCACCTTTTACTGTTAAGACAAAAAATGGAGCTTTTTTGTATTTATCAGGAATCATAAAAATCCCATATACATGGTGACGACCACGCCACGGCTGAACTATAACCTTAGTAGCATGTACTTGGAACTTTGTAGTTTTTGCAGCAAGAAAAGCCTCGGAATTACAATCAGAATTATTCACAGGCCACCACAGTATAATAATACTCAGGGAGAGTAGCAAAATAAAAATATAGCGGAGTCTGCGATGCATAAAGCCAAGAAAAATTGTTGATGTGGCTGGTAGAATTTGATGGGTAATGATAAGCTAATAAAGCAGTAAGACTATCCCTCGGCAACACCTCTGCAACACGTTCTAAAGGGCAAAAACAGAACATTAAGCGAGCGTTTAAACTTTTGCTGTCAAAAAAATTGCAGTCAAGATATCAGCGCATAAAAAGTTCAGATTGTAGATGCGATCGCTTATCCTGTTTTAGACCTTCTTTACAGTATTAAACCTAGCTGAGAAGCAATCAGCCTTTTGTGACTGTCAACACTGATTTATCCTCAATTTTTTTAACTGTAATGAATTCTACAATTCGTTGCTTTGATTATGTTTTTGATGTAATTCCCTTCGCATCTGCTAATGCTTTGAGTAAATCAGCGCAACACCGATAGCAAACGCGAGTGCGTCTCTAAGAGTTGGCTTTACGCTGCGCTATCGAGCGTCATAGCCCAATACGGTTCAAGTTAAGCTTTTTCTCCCCCTGCCTCCCCTGCTCCCCCTGCCTGCCTTAATAGATAAATTTCCTTAACTAAACCCTATTGCGTCATAGCTCGTTATGGACATCGCTATTAAGTTAAGGCAACTCCAAAAAATAAATTATCCAATTTCTGGACTTCACTACGACTTTCCCTCCCCCTGCCCTTTGCCTCTAAAACGATGGGATATTTTTTTATTTGGAGTCTTTAAGGCAACAATCTGCTTTTATTTCTAGATAATTATTGGGGTAGCCAAATACACAAATATCCGTTATATTCCCCTAAGTAACACTTGGTATATATTTATGAGAAGAAGTTGGGTAAGTCTTAAGACAATTGCGGGCTTCTTTGGCGCGATTGCTCTTACACAGTTCGGAGCAAATACTCAAGCCATTGCGGCTGACACTGTTGTTGTGCGTCTGGGTTTATTTACAAAAACCATCTCCCTTGCTGAGTTGCAAAAAGCTGCAAAAACTAGGGAATTGTCTGGGAGTTTACAGCCTTTTGCTAAAAGATTATCTGAACAACAACGCCACTTCTTTTTAGGGGCGCTAAACATGAAGATACCGATGAATGTTGTCACCGTTAATAGGTTAGTTAATACCCAGATTGGTACAACTATTCTCAGTGACTTTGCTACAGCCTTAGCCCGAAAAGACAAAGCTGGGGTGCAAGCACTTAGAGCAGGATTGATATTAGGTTCTACTGCACCGCAAGGTCTTTCTATACTGAGTTTTATCGCGGCTTATCCCAGTAAACGTTTAGAAATTGATTTACCAAAGGCTTTTATAGTTGCAAAAAGTTTGAATACAACTTTTTGGCGCACCCAACAATTTATGCTAGCGTTGACGCGTAGCGGCTTGTTATCAGACATTGCTCCCCAACTCGACCCCAAAACACCGCAGATTGCCTTCCCTTTTGATCCCAGCCAACCAGGAACCGCTCAAGTAAAAATACTCAACTTAAGCTTGAATGACCAAAAGCGCGATCGTAAAATTCCAGTTGATGTTTACTGGTCAACTGCTGCAACTCCCGACAAACCCTTGATTGTCCTTTCTCACGGTTTTACCTCAGTCCGCACAGACTTGTATTACCTGGCAGAACATTTAGCATCCCACGGTTTTATAGTAGCAGCTTTAGAACATCCCGGTAGTAACCAGGCAAATACTAACTCAGCATTACAAGGCAAAACCAGTCTTATGAAGCCTCAAGAGTTTTTGGATCGCCCTCAAGATATTAGTTTTGTCCTCGACGAATTAGAAAAGCTCAACCAAACAGCTAATCATCCACTACAAGGGAAACTTGCAACCAATAACGCGATGGTGATTGGCCATTCTTTTGGTGGTGGTACAGCTTTAGAAATTGCTGGAGCAGAGTTACAACTCGAAAAACTCAAACAACGCTGTAAAAAGAACTTGACTATTTTCAGTGAGGGAGAAGTTATGCAGTGCATTGCTCAAAAGCTACCAGAAAATACCTATCAATTACGGGATACTAGAATAAAACAGGCGATCGCTCTCAATCCTACAACTTCTCTGATTTTTGGCGAAACAGGATTAACTAAGGTGCAAGTTCCTACCCTAGTGTTAGCAAGTTCCGCAGATAAAACCACCCCAGCTTTAACTGAACAGATTGCGGGATTTGACAAAATCCCATCCCCCAAATGGCTCGTTGGTATAGTTGGCGCTACTCATCTGAGTGTAAAAGACCCCAAAACCACATTAGATCAGATAGGAAAACCAAATACACCACTTAGTGGTGGTGAAGTTGTGGGTGAACAAGCAGCAGATGTTCGCAAGTACGTTAAAGCTATAGTTTTAGCGTTTGCTTTCCAGATGACTCCAGAAGCTAAAAACTACGCTATTTTTCTGACATCAGATTATGCCCAATTTGCTTCGACTAAAGCGTTTCCATTTCGCTTAATTACGCAGATTCCTCCTAATGCTATGGCAGTGGTTAAAGAATTTGTTAATAAATAAGCGATATACAGCTTGTAAAAGTAGGCTTAATTTTTAATATCTAGCCAGATTAAATTCTAGTAACTTGAGCTAGATTAAATTGCCATAACTTGATATTAAATGTATAGATACTGTAAAATCTACACTAAATTTTTACAGTAAAAATAACTATTTACACATAAACTTTATAATATATTTATTAAAAATAATAGAAGCTTAAGGTGTAAAAAACTATGAGTATTTGCTAGATAATACAGATGTATTCTACTTAAAATTCCAAAATTGAAGGAGGCAGCTATGCTAAAGGGAATTAGAAGGGATTCAGACCCCCTCTGATTGAAAACCACTAAATCGTAAATTTAGTGGGGTCTTTAACTCAGTTTAGGCAAGGCACAAAACCATAGCTGAAAACTTTTTTCTGCCTTCTGTCTTGCCCCAAGGACACATAAATGAAAACAACTAGCTTGATGCGAAATATGTTAGAGCATTTTTATCCGCTAAACCCACAGATCAACGCAAAATAGAAAGTTCAAGACTTGTTTTATTTCTTTAGATAATCAGTAAGTAGTTTCAGACATATAGGACTCCTGTCTGATTTATGAACAGGATTTTATCTGAAATCTTGGGAAAACAGGCTTTTTAGCCTCAGTATGTTTTCAAAAATCAAATTGGAGTTTTATATCATTTTGTCAAAGTAATTTTGGATTCAGAGTTAGACAATTACCCTATTTAATTTAAGCTCATGGAACTTTATACACCTCTTGAAATCAAACAACTCGAGCAAAATGAAGACCTTCCTTACTTGATTGAAGTTATGGATTGGGTAAAAAATTTTTTAGGAAGACCTCATCCTAACTTAGGAAGACCCGGTGTAGTTTGCCCTTTTGTACCTCACTCTCTCAAGTCAAACAGTATTCGTCTGGCAGTTATCCATACAAAAAACTTGTATCCAGAACAATTAGAAGAAATTGTTGGGCGCTACCGAGATATCTTTCTTGAGATGGAAGTTAAAGAGGGTGAATTAGCAATAAATAGAGCTTTTTTACTAATATTTCCTGACATTCATATAGAAGATGCTCCTAAGTTAGTAGATAGTGTTCAACAAAAACTTAAACCTTTGTTTGTTGAGTCAGGACTGATGATAGGAGAATTTCATAAACGTAATGAAAGTCCTGGTTTGCACAACCCAAATTTTCGTCCACTTCGTAGCCCTATCCCCTTGTTGGCTATCCGGTTTATGGTTGAAGCTGACCTCCCCTTTCTTAACAGTCCGGCTGATCCATACTTACGTATTCGATATTTGGAAGCTTATTTAAAGTGTTTTGGTCATAAATTTACAGATGAAACAAAGTTTAGAAATGCTCAACAAGCATTAGCTTTAGCAAAAGAACAAACAGTTATTTTCAGGTAAATATATTACTCTGTAGGGACATAGTAATGTTCATACGTGTCAACTTAAGCTAACCACCCTGCCCTTCCTTTGTAGGGAAGGGCAGGTGGTTTGATACGAAAAATTTTACTTTTTCAAAGAGTACTGTCTTTTAATAAGAGCTGCACCTAAATCTTTTTGATGTAAGGTTTCTTGCTTAGTTGTATTACCTTTTGAACGGGTGGAAAGCCCCATCTCCTTGAGCAAACGATTAATGTGACAACTGCTAACCTTAATTTCCAATTCTTTTGCCAAATACTTGCTTAACCATTCTGCTGTCCAGTTTTCAAATGAATAGCCAACAAGGCGCGGACTATGGTTTACCAATTCTTTCAAGCGAGTGAGGTATTGCTCATTCACAGTTTTAGGCCGTCCCATTAAGCGATCGCTCCATTTTTGAGCCTGTCCTGTTTGGGCGATCGTAATCCAGTAGCGTGCAGTCTCTTGAGAACATCCCAAAGCTTCACAAATTTGAGCCTGAGATTCACCTGCATCGCAAAGCAGCATAATTTCAATGCGACGGCGGTATTCTGGACGTAAATCGGTTTCTAAGCTTTTCAGTAAGTATCTGCGCTGAAAGGGTGTTAAACAAAGACCTGGATTTTCCATAACGATTCCTCTTGGTAGAACTTGCACTCTTTGGAAGTTCGTTTAGCTTCTTTGCGAACCTCTGCTTACTTCTCGAATCAAAAGTCTATGAATTCCACAACTCGTTACAAAAATTCATAATTATCAAGTGGATTAGCATCAGTACAGCTTTTTAAGCCTTGGTATAGTGAAAATCAGAAAGGATAGAGATATAGCCTCCGTTTTAAATCCCATGATTTGGAATAGTCAAAAGACGTTATAAAAGTTTAGTTTGGAAGATAATAAATTCAATTTTTTTTAATATAAATAAATTTAATAATAAAAACATAAATCATTGATTTATGTATAAAAAGTTAGTTTTTAACCCTTGATTTTCTAAATGAAATCTCAGAATATTTAAATTGAGTTAGACAATACATCACTAATTCCACATCAACATGAATCTTAAATAAAGGAGAAAATGATGGAAACACTCAACTATCTTCATGATGAATCCCTAATTGTTGAATTGAAACCTGAAGAAGCAGAAACTATGCAGGGAGGGGTCGGGCTTTCCCGGTACACGACTAAGGGTGTCTCTAGTTACTTAAACATTCGTTCTGGACCGGGCACCAACTACAAAGTTGTTGGTCGCTGGTATCCCGGTCAAATAAACTACTTACAAGTACCAGCTATTGTGAAGAATGGATTTCGTAAATTCGCTTTTGATGTGAATCAGTGGGTATCGACGAAGTACATTAAATTTGTTGGGTAATAAGCTCAAAAATTCTTAAAACCTGCTTGTGATAAACTTTTTAGTAATTTCTGACTAAAATCATTGAAACCCATCTATATAAGTCTTTCAGCGATTTTAGTCACTATTTCTCGACAACTCTATTAAGCCGGTATAGGCAGACATTCAAAAATCCAAGTTAAAAGCTGAACAGTAGCTCTAATCTGAGCAAACAATACACATAATACCTGTAGGAGCGTAGAACGATCACTCCTACATGGAATTTTTTATGCTCAAAAACAAAATAAGATAGGTCTTTAAGAAAAATGCCCTACCAAAGTGTACTTCAACACAGTGAAGAAGACGTGGTGCTGCCTGCCTTGCGACTGTTGCCGAACACTACGGACGCACCTTTGCCATTAGTCGAATGCGGGAAGCAGTTGGTACAGGTTCGCCGGGAACCAGCCTAGTGGGTTTGAGGCGGGGTGCAGAAACTCTAGGATTTAATATGCAGACAAAAATACCTTTAATTTTGAATTTTTCAATTCAAACAATGAGAACATAACTCCTTTATTTATGTGTAAAAATTCAATTTAAACCTATTGAGTTTATTGATTAAATATCAGAATATTTAAATTGAGTTAGATAATGCATCACTAATTCCACATCAACATCAATCTGAAATGAAGGAAAGTGACAATGTTAAACATCAAAGAATATTTAAAACAAATTGATGCAACTCTTCCCGTCATAGAACTTGACGATAAAGTTGCTGCTAACTGTAGTGGTGGAGAAGGATATACTGGAAGTAATAACCCAGATGTAGTTTTATTTGTAGATGGAGGGTTCAAGGGCGATAGTTTAAAAGTCAACGCAAAAAATAATGATGGTCTTAGAAACCTTTCTAAATATAGGAGGAATTTGGGCTTCAACAATTTCAACGATGAGATATCATCTTTTATAATTTATAAAGGTAAGTGGAATTTCTACGCAGATCCAGGCTATAACGGTCTATACAACTCAAAGCCTCTAGGACCAGGCGAATACTCCTCTCTTCCTAAAGGTTTTTACAACGACTCATTAACTTCACTCAAACGTGTAGGATAGGTTTAGCTTTCCTTAGACTGTTATAAGGTTTTCCTTAGAAACATAAGCTGCCTCAGATTCTAAATTTTCTGAGGCATTATTAACAGTATCCTGGTTTAATTTATCAGTTACCTAATATTAATAATTGAGATAGTAATTGCTAATATTGACTGATAACTATTTACTGTTTACTGCTACTTACTTTAATCATTGAACAATGAAATACCACAGCATATTACAACACAGCGAAGAAGACTGTGGTGCTGCCTGCCTTGCGACTGTTGCCAAACACTACGGACGCACCTTTGCGATTAGTCGAATGCGGGAAGTAGTTGGTACAGGTTCGCGGGGAACCAGTCTGCTGGGTTTGAGGCGGGGTGCAGAAACTCTAGGATTTAATACACGTCAAGTCAAAGCCTCAGAGCAACTGATTGACCAATTGCATAAAGCCCCTCTACCCGCCATCATTCACTGGAAAGGCTACCACTGGGTCGTTTTATACGGGCAAAAGGGGAAAAAATATATAATTGCTGACCCTGGTGTAGGTATCCGTTACCTTACCCGCGAGGAGTTGCTCGAAGGGTGGGGTAATGGCATTATGCTGCTGCTAACGCCAGACGACAGCCGCTTTTATCAGCAATCAGATGATAAAATTGGCGGCTTTGGGCGTTATCTGATGCGGGTTTTACCCTATCGCGCTATTCTGATTCAAGCGATCGCAATTAACATTGTCATCGGGCTGCTTTCCCTTGTCTCTCCCTTGATGATGCAATTACTTACTGATGATGTGTTAGTGCGGGGAGATACCCAACTGCTAACCGTCGTGGCAATTGGATCAATCGCTATGAATCTATTTAGCAGTGCGATCGGTTTGGTACAGTCTCACTTAATTGGTCACTTTGGTCAACGACTGCAATTAGGACTGATTCTAGAATACGGGCGACAACTGTTGCGTTTGCCCCTTTCGTACTTTGAAGGACGGCGCAGTGGGGAAGTAGTCAGCCGGATTGCCGATGTGAATCACATCAATGAGCTAGTTTCCCAAATTGTTCTCGGTTTACCCAGCCAATTTTTTATCGCCTTGGTTTCCTTGGGCTTCATGCTCTTTTACAGTTGGGGGCTGACTTTGGCTTCCTTGGCTGCCTTTATGATTGTCACCCTCGTCAATCTGCTTTTTCTCCCGGCTTTGCGCCAGAAAACCCGCAACGCGATCGTCTTGGGTACAGAAAACCAAGGCTTTCTCGTTGAAACTTTTCGCGGTGTCCAAGTATTAAAAACGACCCAAGCCACTCCCCAAGCTTGGCAAGAGTATCAGGCAAATTATGGTCGGCTTGCTAACTTGGGCTGGAGTACGATGAAGCTGGGGCTTTACAGTGGCACAATCACTAATATTTTTTCTACTTGCACTAATATTGCCTTACTGTGGTTAGGATCGTATCTGGTGATTAATCGCACTTTAAGCATCGGTCAGTTGCTAGCGTTTAGTGGTATGAGTGGCAACTTTCTCGGCTTTTTGAGTTCAGTTATCGGCTTAGTTGATGAGTTTATTACTGCCCAGATTGTTATCCAACGCCTGACGGAGGTGATTGATGCTACCCCAGAAGACGACAAAGACCAGAAAAAGCCTTGGGCAGAACTGAAGGGCAATATAGATATTACTTGCACTAACCTTAATTTCCACCACGCAGGTAGAGTTGACTTGCTGCAAGATTTTTCGCTGATTATCCCTGGTGGTCAAGTTATTGGGCTGATTGGTAAATCCGGTTGTGGTAAAAGCACCCTCGCCAAACTGCTTGCTGGTTTATATTTCCTTCAATCTGGCAATATCCGCTATGGTATCTATAATCAGCAAGACCTCTCGATGGAATGTCTGCGGCAACAGGTGGTGCTAGTACCTCAAGAACCTCACTTCTGGAGTCGCTCAATTATTGAAAACTTCCGTTTCAGCTATCCTCAAATCACGTTTGAACAAATTGTGCAAGCTTGCGAGATTGCTGGTGCAGATGAGTTTATTAGTAAACTGCCCGATAAATATCAAACTGTTTTAGGCGAATTTGGCGCAAATCTTTCTGGTGGACAACGACAGAGATTAGCGATTGCTAGAGCTATAATTACTCACCCGCCAATATTAATTTTAGATGAATCCACTGGCGCTCTCGACCCAGTAAGTGAAGCCAAACTGCTAGATAAGTTGTTATCCCATCGGCTGGGCAAAACCACAATTATGATTAGCCATCGCCCCAAAGTCATCGGGCGGGCTGATTGGATTGTACTGCTGGAATCAGGACGTTTGAAAATCCAAGGCACTCCAGAGGCTCTGCGCCATCAAAGAGGTGAACACTTAGACTTTTTAGACGGCGTTGACCCATTTACAAATGGTTTAGTGCCATTATCCTCTAATTCTAACGGTAAATTCAGCGCAATCAGTAAATAAAACAGTATGATTAGCCATTCCAACTCAGACTACTTGCCCCCAATTCAAGACAACGAGTTTCTCCCACCACTTGGTCGTTGGACTACTTGGGGCGGACTAGTTCTTGTCTGTGCTGTAGGGTTAGGCGTTCCACTCGCCTTTGTTACCAAATATAAAGTGACAGTTAAAGGACAAGCTGTTGTCCGCCCTGCTGGTGAATTGCGGCTCGTTCAAGCTGCTACTGAAGGTCAGGTGACGCAGGTTTTTGTTGCAGAGAATCAAGTTGTCAAAAAAGGGGATGTGATTGCTACTATTGACAACTCGAAGCTGCAAACCAAAAAGAGCCAACTGCAAAATAACATTGGGCAAAGTCGTTTGCAACTGTTTCAAATTAATGCCCAGATTAATGCTATTAATAGCCAGGTTTTAGCTGAAACTGAGCGGGTCAACCGGGTTATTGCTGGCGCTGAAGCTGAATTAAGCGATCGCAGCCGGAACTATCAAGATAAAGTTATTACTACTGCTACAGATGTTGAAGAAGCGGATGCCAATGTCAAAGCCGCAGATGCTGGTCTGAAAGCTGCCCAGTCAAAGCGAAATCGCTATGAGACTGTAGCCAAAGCCGGAGCCTTGTCTCAAGATCAATTTGAAGAAGCACAACTAGCTGTTCGCCAGCAATCACAAGCTCTCCAGGCAGCTAAAGCCAAATTGCAAAATGTCCAAACTGCTCTTAATCCTAGTAATGCACAAGTAGCGATCGCTTATAATCACATTGCCCAAGAAAAAGCTACGGGTCAAGCTAACATTGCTACTTTAGATAAAGAACGTCTTGCTTTAATCCAGCAACGAATTGAAATCCAAAAACAGCTAGAGAGTGACACCCGCGAACTCCAACAGGTAAATATTGACCTCAGCCAGACTAGAATTATTGCCACAGCAGACGGAATTATTTCTAAATTAAACCTGCGAAACTCCGGTCAAACAGTGCCTGCTGGACAGGAGATTGCCCAAATTGTTCCTAGTGATGCCCCTTTAGAGATTAAGGCAGCAGTAGCACTTCACGATAAAAATAAGTTGAAGCAAGGTCAAAAGGTACAAATGCGGGTTTCTGCTTGTCCTTATCCAGATTATGGTACTCTCAAAGGCAAGGTTAAGACGATTTCCCCCGATGCAATCGCACCTCAAGGCAATGCTGCTAATGCCACCGACACTACATCTGCTAACCAAAAGATGGCAGCCGTTGGTACGTTCTATGGGGTCACAATTGAGCCAGAAAGCCTTTCTCTAGGTAGAGACAAACACTTATGTGCGCTGCAATTGGGAATGGAAGGTACAGTCGATATTATTTCTAGAGAAGAGACTGTGATGCAATTCTTTTTGAGGAAGGCAAGGCTGATTGCAGACTTGTGAGCGATCGCATTGTAACTATTCGTAATTATTTCTCACAATCCTACCGGAGGTTTTCTATCTATCCTTATAAGAGGGTGTAGTTTACTTGCTGGTTATATAAGGGGTGCAATGTTTAGAATGAAGCGATATAAGCAGCATTGGTACTGGAAATTCGCACTGGGAAGTTTATTGGTGATAGGTGGTGCGATCGGCGAAGCTGTATTGCAGACATTCACTTTTTCTATTAATTGCGCTTTTGCCCAAATTACCCCCGATAGTACTCTACCCAATAATTCCAGGGTTACAACACAAGACAACATCAGTATCATTGAAGGGGGAACCCAAGTTGGAAGGAACTTGTTCCACAGTTTTCAGCAATTTTCTGTCCCCAATGGCGGTGCTGCTTTCTTTAATAATATTGCGGATATTCAAAATATCATCAGTCGGGTAACGGGTGGATCAGTCTCTACAATTGATGGGATAATTGGCGCTAATGGAACAGCTAACCTGTTTCTGATTAATCCCAATGGAATTGTATTTGGTCAGAATGCTCAATTAAATATTGGTGGTTCTTTTGTTGCGACAACAGCTAATGCACTGCAATTTGACAATCAAGGTTTTTTTAATGCTTCCAACCCGAATTCTCCACCTTTGCTGACAGTCAATCCTTCAGCTTTATTATTCAATCAAATTACAGTGCAGCCGACTAATTCTATTGAGAGTAGAGCTGTTCTCTCGGTTCCTGATGGCCAAAGTTTGTTACTAATAGGGGGCAAGGTTTCCCCCAATCTAGCCGAAACTGGAAGAATATTAATCGATAATGGGTTTTTGCGGGCTGGGGATGGTCGAATCGAACTTGGAGGATTAACCGGAGTAGGAACACTTGGGCTAAATGTAGAAGGCAATAACCTGAGTTTGAGTTTTCCCAATCCTCAACAAGTGCAACGAGCAGATGTATCCTTGACCAATCAATCTTTAGTTTCTGTTAGTGGCAGCACCGGAGGTAGTATTGTAGTCAACGCCCAAAACTTAGATGTTTTGGGAGAAAGTGTGCTTGTTGGTGGTATACAGTCAGAATTAGGATCGGTTAACAGTCAAGCAGGAGATATTACGCTCAATGCGACAGGGCCAATAAAGATTGCAGAGGGGAGCTTTATCTCCAATTCAGTGGGAATAAGTTCTTTAGGCAAAGGTGGAAACATCAACATTACAGCTGAGTCGCTTTCTGCAATTGATGGTGCTTTCCTCAGTGCTAGCACTTATGGACGGGGGAATGCAGGTAGTGTAAATATTAACGCCCGTGATACAGTTTCCTTTGATGGTGTAAGTAGCGATGGAACTTCTAGTGGTGCATACAGCACGGTAGATTCTGAAGCCGTAGGTAAGAGTGGGGATATTAATATCATAACTGGGTCGCTTTCTTTAACCGATGGTGCTCAGTTAGAGACTAGCACTGATGGACGGGGGAATGCGGGTAGTATAAATATCAACGCCCATGATACAGTTTCCTTTGATGGCATAGATAGCAATGGAACTTCCAGTGGTGCATCCAGCCAAGTAGGGTTGTACGCTGTGGGCAACGGTGGGGACATTAACATCAATACAGATGGCTCGCTTTTTTTAACCAATGGCGCTTTACTAATTGCCAACAGTAGAGGGCAGGGAGATGGGGGCAATTTGAATATTAATGCTGGTGATACAGTCTCCTTTGACGGTGTGGATAACTATGGATTCGCTACGGCTGCATCCAGCAGGTTAGAAAAAACAGGTATGGGTAAGGGTGGAGATATCAACATCAAAACTGGAGCGCTTTTGTTCACTAATGGCGCTCAACTAACTACCAGCAGCTATGGAGAAGGGAACGCAGGGAATATCAATATTAATGCTCGTGATAGAGTCTCATTTGATGGTGTGGGAAGAAATGGAGGCTCCAGTTCTGCATTTAGCACTTTAGAACCTGACGCTATCGGCAAAGGTGGGGACATCAATATTAATACCGATGGATCGCTTTTTTTAACTAACGGTGCTGGACTACTTGCCAGCACTTTTGGGACAGGTGATACGGGCAGTATTAATATCAAAGCTGGCGAAAGAGTCTTCTTTGATGGGGTGGGTAGCAATACAGTCTCTAGCGGAGTTTTCATGACTGTGGAGCCTGAGGCTATAGGCAATGGTCGCAGCATCAACATCACAACCAACTCTGTTTCCCTAACTAATGGTGCTCAAATACAGTCCATTCTTCGTACAGCTCCTGAAACTCTGGGTGGACAAGGGAATGCAGGTAATGTAAATATTAATGCTCGCGGTACAGCCTTATTTGATGGGGTAGGTAGCAATACATTCTCTAGCGGTGTACTCAGCAGTGTGGGAGCTGGAACCATAGGTGATGGTGGCGAAATCAACATCACGGCTGATTCACTTAGTGTAACTAATGGTGCTTTCCTGAGTGCGAGTACCTTTGGGCAGGGTAAGGGAGGCAATATTCAGATTAAAGCTGATGATTTTGTGATTGTCTCTGGGATCAGTTCTAATGGATTTTCTCGAGGGCTGTTAACTAGTACTGAGCTAGGAGCGCAGGGTCAGAGCGGAGAGATTACAGTTAATACAGGTGCTTTTCGTGTCGCAGATGGGGCAGTTGTCAACGCTCAAACTCTGAACGCTAGTGATGCAGGTAGCATTACCATTAAGGCTAATACCTTTGAGGCTACTGGCGGTGGACAAGTACTCACTACTACTAGCGGTAGTGGCAGGGCAGGTAATATCACTATCAATACTACTGACAGCGTGACTATCTCTGGTAGCGATCGCACTTTCTATAATCGATTTGCCTTGTATGGTCCAGAAAGAGTCAGAAATGAAGGTCCTGCTAGTGGACTATTTGCTAACACCGATATCAACTCTACAGGAGAGGGTGGTACAATTTCCATTAATCCAAATAAACTAACTATCACAGAGGGTGCTGGCGTAGCAGTCAATAGCCAAGGTCAAGGAAACGCAGGTAACTTGCTGATTCAACAAGCAAACTCCATAACCCTTGATGGTCAAGCATTCCTGTCCGCAGCCACTGAAAGCGGTGAAGGCGGCAATATTTTACTGCAAGCGCAGGACTTATTACTTTTGCGCCGTGCTAGTAAGATATCTGCTGAAGCTGCCAATAATGGCAATGGCGGCAATATCAATATAAATAGCGGCTTCATCGTCGCGGTTCCTTCAGAAAACAGTGATATCCTTGCCAATGCCTTTGAAGGCAATGGGGGTAATATCCAAATTACATCTCAAGGCATCTTTGGTATCCAGCCCCGTTCTAACCCAACTTCTTTGAGTGACATCACCGCTAGTTCTGAGTTTGGTGTAAACGGCACTGTAAAACTCAACACACCCGACATCGACCCTAACAGTGGCTTAGTCAACTTACCAGCCATACCAATTGATAGCCGTGTAGCCCAAGGTTGTACTGCGGGTAGCTCTCAAGCGCAAAGCAAATTTATTATCACTGGACGCGGTGGCTTACCACCTAATCCAGGTGAAGCCCTCAGCGCTGACGCAGTGCAGGTAGATTTGGTGGCTCTCAAACCAGAAGTAGGTAATACTCCAGCAGTTTCCACAAATCCCATTAACCCAACATCAGATCGCATAGTAGAAGCTACTGGTTGGGTAACTGCTGCTAATGGCGATGTAATTCTCACTAGCTCTGCACCCACAGTCACCCCTCATTCTTCGTGGCAGAGAACAGCCGATTGTCGTGTATTTAATCAACACCAGGGAGGTTGAGCAACTTACACTGTCTATTTTTAGTGAAGATGGGGTGCAAGTGAGGGCAAAAACATGACAAGAAAAAAATCTAGATTACGGAAAATCAAACGCCTTTTAAGTGTACTGTTGCTTTTGGCTATGTTCTTAGGCGCGGGGTTATTGCCCCCCACTTTCGCACATGTAACTACGGAAAACTCTAGTGTTCAAAGCTTACTTGATGCCCAAAATTTACTGGAACAAGGCAGTAAATTTTATGAAGCTGAACGGTTTGCTGAAGCTGCTACTTCTTGGCAACAGGCTATCTCTGCATTACAAGGCAATGGGGATGAACTGAAGCAAGCGATCGCACTGGGTAATCTCTCATTAGCTTATCAGCAATTAGGACAGTGGTCAGAGGCAGAAACTGCGATCGCTCAAAGTCTCAACTTATTACAAACTTCTCAAAATATAAATAGCAAAGACTCCTTGCAAATTCTAGCCCAAGTCCTAGATATCAAAGGTCGCTTACAATTGGCTCAAAGCAAAGCTGAAGATGCCCTGGATACTTGGCGAATATCACTTGACATTTATACCAAAATAGGTAGTAAGAGGGCGGGTATTCAAAATCGGATTAACCAAGCACAAGCTTTGCAAGCTTTAGGATTTTATCGTCAAGCTGAGAAGACATTAAGGCAAACTACCCAGATTCTCCAAAGTCAACCCAACTCACCTGTTAAAGTCGCAGCCCTGCATAGTCTCGGCAATGTCATGCAAGTCACAGGTGATTTAGAAACATCTCGGCAGATATTGCAGCAAAGTTTAGAAGTAGCTTCATCGTTGCCAAATCAGGAAGCGATCGCTGATATTCTCCTTAGTCTGGGTAATACAGCGCGTGTTCAGCAAGACACGCAAACCGCTATAAAATATTATCAACAAACTATCAAAACTGCAACCTCACCCACTACACGCATCCAAGCTCAAGCCAATCAACTAAGACTATTGCTGAAAACTGAGCAATTGTCCGCTTTCCAAACATTGTCCTCGCAAATTAAAACTCAGCTTAACGACTTACCCCTTAGTCCGACAGCAATTTCTGCCCGCATTAACTTTGCCCAAAGTCTAATGCAATTCCGAAAAAAAACTGCCGCAGACACTTCCTCATGGTTGGACATTGCCCAATTGCTGGGAACTGCTATTGAGCAAGCAAAAAGTTTGCAAGATAAACGCACACAATCCTATGCTATTGGTGTTTTAGGGCAAGTGTACGAACAAACTCGACAGTGGTCTGATGCCCAAAACCTCACCCAACAAGCCTTACTCATCGCTCAAGATATCGATGCTAAAGACATTGGCTATCAATGGCAATGGCAATTAGGACGTTTGCTTAAAACTAAGGGAGATATAAAAGGAGCAGTAGCAGCTTACACAGAAGCAGTTAATAACCTCCAAGCCCTCCGCAGTGATTTAGTTGCTGTCAATTCTGCGGTGAAATTTTCCTTTCGAGAAGAAGTTGAACCAGTTTATCGACAGTTGGTTGATTTACTTTTGCAATCTCAGGGTAATCAAGTTAGCTCAGAAAATCTCGCAAAAGCCAGCAATACAATCGAATCACTCCAAATAGCAGAACTAGAAAACTTCTTTCGCAACAACTGTTTAAATGCTCAAATTCGTAATCCAAAAAAAGATCCAACGGCAGCAATTATTTATCCATTTATTTTACCAGACCGACTAGAGGTGATCGTTGAGTTGCCTCAACAGCGTTGGTTGCACTACACTACCCCTGTAGTTGAAAAAGAATTGAAAACTACTTTAGTGCAACTACAGGAAAATCTACCCAAACCACACACGCTGCGACAGGTTCAATCTTTATCCCAGAAGGTTTACAAATGGCTAATTCAACCTGCTGAAGCTGCCTTAGCTGAAACTAAGACTCCTACTTTGGTGTTTGTGCTGGATGGTTGGTTGCGAAATATTCCGATGGCAGCTCTTTACGATGGCAAACAGTATCTAGTTGAGAAGTATAACATTGCACTTACCCCCAGTCTGCAACTGATTGAACCCAAACCATTAGAGAAAGGATTAAAGGCAATAGCCGCAGGATTGACTCAAGCAAGTTCGGGATTTTCTGCATTACCTAACGTCAAACTTGAATTAGAACAAATCCGCTCTCAAGTACCTAGCACTATCCTTCTAAATCAACAATTTACCAGCAAAACTTTGCAAAACCGAATTAATTCTCTATCTTTCCCTATCGTTCATCTTGCAACTCATGGTCAGTTTAGCTCCAAGGCTGAAGAGACATTTATTGTCGCTTGGGATGAGCGTATTTATGTCAAAAAGTTAAATGAGTTAGTGCGAACATTAGAGCAAAATAGACCCGAAGCGATTGAATTGCTTATTCTTAGTGCCTGTCAAACAGCAACCGGAGACGAACAAGCTGCACTAGGAATTGCTGGTGTTGCTTTTCAGGCAGGAGCACGCAGTACGATCGCTTCTTTGTGGAACTTGGATGATGAGTCTACTGCTGTGTTGATGAGTCAATTTTACCAAGAGTTAGCCAACAAAAACCTAACTAAAGCTGAAGTACTCCGTCGCGCCCAGCTAGCTCTTTTGAAAAATCCCAAGTACCAACGTCCCAGGTTTTGGGCCCCCTATATTCTTTTGGGTAATTGGCTTTGAGCCACTCTCACAACTTCAAGTGGTGGGATTCAGGCTAGAGTTGGAGTTAACTTTTTGTCCATTTACTTACGCAGATGCGATCGCATCAACTGACAATGCGATTGTATCGACTGACAATGCCATTGTTTTGCCTGACAATTCGATTGTATTGGGTGACAATGCGATTGCATCGACTGACAATGCGATTGCATTGACTGACAATGCGATTGCATCGACTAACAATACGATCGCATCAACTGACAATGCCATTGTATTGGCTAACAATGCCATTGTATCGGCTGACAATTCGATTGTATTGCCTGACAATGCCATTGTATCGACTGATGAATTATATTGTATAAAATTATGTAAATCAATTAGCAAGTTTTGCGTAAAACTAACGCAATCGCAACAGAGAATTATCCAGAGGTGACTTCAATCAGCGTAAACCCACATTAGTGGTGTGACATAACCAAAAGTTTAGCAACTGCTGTTTGCTTAGGGGTGTACAATGTCTGATACTATTTCACGAAAAGTATGATACAGATAATTAAGGAATAAATATTACGAGCAAAGATGGCTGGAGTCACCAAAGTAAAAATAGTTGAATCAGTTGACCAATTGCATGAACTGTTGAGAAAACAAAAAACAGCATCAAACCTGGAACGTATTCAAGCTTTGTATTTACTGAAAATAGGGCAAGTAAAAACAGTACAGGATGTAGCTGTGGTGTTGGGAAGAGGACGGGTAACGGTAGAAAGATGGTTAAAGACTTATACAGAGTCAGGAATAATGAGTCTGTTGTCAACAAAAAAAAGTCCAGGGCGATCGCCAATTATTAAATCTTCGGCAAGAGAGCAACTAGACAGAGAACTCCAACAGCCACAGGGATTCAAAAGTTATGAGGAAATACGTACATGGTTAAAAGCAGTTGAGGGAATAGAAGCGTCGTATAAAGTAGTACACGACACAGTGCATTATCAAATGAAAGCAAAGCTAAAAGTGCCAAGACCAGTAGGCATAAAACATGAAGAAGAGGCAGAGTCAGAATTTAAAAAAAACTACCACAATTCTTAGAGGTTATCAAAAAACACATAATAGCACCAGTAGATCAACAAAAAAGAATCAGATATTGGTGTGGGGACGAAAGTAGACTAGGATTAAAAACTGAGTCAGGAAGATTAATTACCAAAAAAGGTATCAAACCTCTGGGTAATATGCAATGGAAAAGAGATAATTTTTATTTATATGGTTTAGTATAACCATTAACTGGAGAACATTTTATTTGGGAATTTTCACATTTAAATACCACTTGTTTTAACATATTTTTGGAAAAATTTGCTGCGGCATATCAAGAGGATACACACATTCTTCAACTAGATAATGGAGCTTTTCATTGTAGTCAATATCTTCAAGTACCAGAAAATATCATTCTGCTGTTTCAACCACCACATACACCACAAGTTAATCCTATAGAACGCTTTTGGCAAGAGATTAAAAGGTCTTTGAGTTGGGAATCCTTTCACTATGAAGATGAGTTGAGAGAATTTGTATGGCAACGTCTTGAAACATTCAACACATCAATTGTTGCTTCTATTACAGGTTGGGGTTTTATTTTGGATGCTTTATTTGTATCAGGCTTTTCGTGAATTGGTATGAGATGAGTAATCGTTGGAGCTGGTTTATAGGGATTGCGATCGCTAGTGCGAGCATTTGGAGTACAAATTGCGCCCTAGCTCAAGAACTCAAGCCCATACCTGATAATACGCTGGGTGCTGAAAGTTCTTTGGTCACACCTTTTACTCCTGACTCACCTGTTGACGTAATCAATGGCGGGGCGCAGCGAGGTGCAAATCTATTCCATAGTTTCCGGGAATTCAATGTGGCTGAAGGACGAGGAGCCTATTTCTACAGTCGGAGCGCGGATATTCAGAATATTTTGGCCCGCGTTACAGGTGGTAATCCCTCCAAGATTTTTGGAACCATTGGCACATTTGGTAACTCTAATCCCAACCTGTTTCTGATTAACCCTAGTGGGATTATTTTTGGGCGTAATGCTTCGTTGAATATTGGTGGTTCTTTTGTAGCGACGACAGCGAATGCACTGCAATTTGGAAATCGTGGATTTTTTAGCGCTAGTGAGCAAAATATCCCTTCACCGTTGTTGACTATTAATCCTTCAGCATTGCTGTTTAATCAGATTAATCAAAACGCAGCGATTCAAAATAGCTCAGTTGCATTTGCAGGAAAAGATTCAGCAGGCTTTAATGCATTTGGTTTACAAGTACCAGATGGAAAAAGTTTGCTGCTGGTGGGTGGGAATGTCAGCATGGATGGGGGAGAATTAAATGCTTTTGGTGGACGAGTTGAGTTAGGAGGGTTGGGCGAACTTGGTAGTGTAGCGTTGAATGTAGATGGTGATAATCTCAGTTTGAAATTTCCTGAGAATGTTGGGCGAGCTTCGGTATCCCTTACTAATCAAGCTGCGATATATGTAGAAGGCGCTGGTGGCGGTAATATTGCAGTCAATGCTAAGAATCTAGACATATTGGGAGGAAGTATTGTACTTGGTGGTATTGAGGAAGGTTTGGGGACACCTGAAACAATTGGGGGAGATATTACGCTGAATGCTACCGGGGAAATAAAAGTGGCCGATAGGAGCGTAGTTTTTAATGATGTGCGTTTGAGGTCACAAGGCAATGCGGGTAATATTACTACCGATTCTGCTTCTTTCTCATTACGAGATGGCGCTCAACTTGGTACCTCAACATTTGGACAAGGGAATGCAGGGAATGTGACAGTGAGTGCAAAAAATGCTGTTGACATTGCAGATGCTAGCATCTTCAGCACAGTGGAATCAGGGGCTGTAGGTAAGGGAGGTAATATTGACATCAATGCTGCAACACTATCACTAATTGATGGCGCTCAATTGGTAACCCGTACTAGTGAAGCATTTAATAACCTACCAGCAGGACGGGGGGATGCGGGGAATGTGAATGTGAAAGTTACTGGTGCTGTTAATATTGCTGGGGAGAATAACGGTTTATTGAGTGGGATTGACAGCTCAGTGGATACGGGGACAGTTGGCAATGGGGGTAACATTACTATCGATTCTGGTTCCTTTTCATTACGAGATGGCGCTGAACTGATTGCCAATACTCGGGGTCGAGGGGATGCAGGTAGTATAGCAATCCAAGCCCGCGATACCGTATCTTTTGATGGGGTAAGTAATAATGGTGTCCCTAGTAGAGCAGCTAGCCAAGTAGGAGATATGGCTATGGGCAATGGAGGTAGTATCAATATCACAACTGGGTCACTATTAATCACCAATGGAGCCAGACTAAGTGCTAGTACTTTAGGACAAGGAGATGCAAGCAGTGTTGCTATATTTGCCCGCGATTTTGTTTTCTTTAACGGTCTTGACAGTGGTGTATTTAGCATAGTGCAATCAGGAGCAGTAGGCAATGGAGGTAACATTACTATTGATTCCGGCACTGTCTCGTTAAATGATGGTGCTACATTGGATACCAGGACCCAAGGGCAAGGTCGAGCAGGCAACATAACTGTCCGTGCCAGAGATTCGGTTTCTCTTGCAGGTATTCCTACTAAAATTGTCACTGGTGTGGGGGCTGGAAGTGTTGGTAAAGGTGGAAATCTTGATATTAAAGCTACTTCACTTTCTCTTAATGATGGTGCTACATTGATCAGTGCAATTTATATTGACTATTTTGATAAGCCTGCTGGACGGGGGGATGCGGGGAATACCAATATAGAAGTCACTGGTCCAGTAACGATTGTTGGAAGCAAGGATGGAATTGCTAGTGGAATTTTCAGCTTAGTATCACCAGGAGGGATAGGCAATGGAGGTAACATTATGATCTCTTCTGACTCATTATCCTTAACTGATGGTGCTCTTATGTCTGCTAGCACTTCTGGAGAGGGGAATGCTGGCACACTTAAAATTAATACTGCTAATGCTGTCAGTATTTCTGGGACACGCCCCACAACTGGAAAATCCAGTGGATTATTTACATTTACCAACTCTTTAAATAAAGGAGGGGATATCACTATTAACACTCACAGTTTCACTGTATCAGATGGTGCAGTTTTGGACGCACGAACTACAAGTAATGGCAATGGTGGCAATATTGCAGTGAATGCAAATAAAGTTGAGGTTCTTGATGGAGGACAATTTCTCTCTACCACCTCTGGCAAAGGAAGCGCAGGTAAGATTACTCTCAACGCTACTGACTCTATAATTGTTAATGGCACTGATGCGACTTTCGACTCCCGAATTACTCAATTTCCTACAGAAGTTCCTAATCTTAGTGCTAGCAGTGGCTTGTTTGTTCGCTCTTCTGGTTTAGGAACTGCTGGAGACATTGAAGTTTTCTCGCCTAAAATTCGTTTAGACAACCAAGGAAGGCTCACTGCGGAATCTGAATTAGGTAACGGTGGCAATATCAACTTACAAACTGATTTACTACTTCTGCGTCGTGGCGCTTCCATTTCCACCACCGCAGGCACAGACAAAACTGGTGGTAATGGTGGCAACATTAATATTAATGCCCCGTCTGGCTTCATTGTTGCTGTCCCAAAAGAAAATAGCGACATCACTGCTAATGCTTACACAGGCAGTGGTGGAAGAGTAGATATTCGAGCCTTTGGTATCTATGGCATTCAACCCCGCTCTAAGCCAACTTCTTTGAGTGATATCACCGCTAGTTCTGAGTTTGGTGTAAACGGCACTGTAGAACTTAACACACCTGATGTAGACCCTAACAGTGGCTTAGTTAACTTGCCAACCGTACCAGTTGATACCTCTGTAGCACAGACTTGTCAAGCTGGTGGAAATTTAGCTAAAAACAGTTTTATAATTACTGGACGCGGCGGCTTGCCACCTAACCCAAGTGAAGCTCTTAACGCTGATGCAGTGAAAGTAGATTTGGTGAGTCTCAATCCAAACAGTGATAACCGCGATCGCTCCTTTGTTCCCAGCAAAACAACTACCCCCGCACCAGAACCAATTATAGAAGCTACTGGTTTGACGCTAAACGAAAAAGGGGAAGTCGTCCTAACAGCAAATCTTCCCACCACTACGCCCCATAGTCCTTGGTTGAAGCCTGCATCTTGCAGAGCAATTCGTAATACTTCGGCTACGCCCTTCGACTACGCTCAGGACAAGCTCAGTACAAGTTCGTAATTCGTAATTCGTAATTTAAGAAAGTCAGATTGTAATCTAGGTTTTTTTCATCGGATTGCAATGCCATTGCATCGATTTACAGTGCCATTGTTGCGGATGACAATGCCATTGCATTGCCTGACAATGCCATTATATCGGCTAACAATGTCATTGCATCGATTTACAGTGCGATCGCATCGCCTGACAATGCCATTGCATCGGCTTGCATAATTTACAGCAGTTTTCATGTTCTTAAACCACACTCTTGATTCATCTGTGCGCCTGGAGCGGCTTTGCGTGAGATAAAAAAGATGTGGTACATTTACCCGAAAATAGCTGTAAAAGTCTCCTGTTAGCTTTAGAGTTGTAATGGGCATATTAAATGTATACTTTATTACGGTATACATCTATGCCTACCCAAGATACAACACGGCGTTTGCCTCCTCAATCAATTAGTCAAGATATTGCTTCATTGCACGGTTTTCAAACCATCAGCACATACAATACAACCCGTGCTGATGCCTCTGCTGCAAACTTACAGCAAGCTTATCAAACTATGTTGAGTTTTCAACAAACCGAAATCGAGAAACTAACTTTATACCGTGCTGCGGCTGATACTGCGCGATTAGCAGAATGGGAATTTCACAATGCTGTATTAGCGATGAAAGAAGTTGTGCGCGGGCAATATGGGTCAGACAGCGATCAAGCTCAAGCAGTTGGACTAAAGAAAAAATCAGAGCGCAAGCGTTCTAACCGTAAAAAGTCAGTTGCGGCTGCAAGTTAATCAACTTAACCATTAAGTAAGTGTAGAGCGTCGCTGATTTTTCTTCAAAGGCGATCGCTCTTTACTGCTAATTCTGGCGTTGCATAGTTGCGGGATTTATCTCGCGCAAAGGCCCAAAGACAAGGCAGTGTACCCTTGCGGCTCTGCCGACAAGCCTTGCAACTGCCGTGCAAAGGAAACTCTATAAAATCATCCCGCATTTATGCAACGCCCTAATTTTCTAAATTGCAGCACTCTACTTTTGGTTCAGTTGCAAAATCATTCAAACCTACAGCTTTTAACAGCGCCGTCCAAGAAGTATCTTGTGAATTGGTGCGACGCAATTCACTAGCAGCACTCAGCGCTTCATACCAAATACCATTAGCCGCATAAAGATTTACTTGCTGGCGTGGTGTTGCTTTTTCCAATTCAGTTTTCAAAGCAGGCTTTAGTTCTTCCCGTTTTACATAGCCTTCAACATTAGCAATAATTTGGTTATCCTTCTGACAGTAGATGTTAAAATACCATCGGTATTGCCTGCCAATCTCTAAAGGTGCTGCTTTTGATGGCAAGCGAAAGTTTACTACTCCTGGTGTCCCTGTTAAAGAAGTTTTGTAAATAGTCTGATGTTCTGCTTCATCTTCTAGGACAAACTCTCCAGATGCAAAGTCGGATGCATAAGGAACATAGAATAAGAAACTAGGATGCTCTCTGATCGTTGTGCCAAATACCAATTCTGAGTTTGAATAAACAGGCACTAAGGCTGTGAGCCGTTTTTGAGAAGAAATCATGCGCTTATTCATATCCTGACCACAGCCACGACTACCTGCTTCTCCTCGCTTACCTGGTTCCCCGATGCCTTTTGGTGGAGGCGGTGCTGCGAAAATCAACGATTGCTTTAATTGTTCGTTGGGATTTGCAGGCTGTGCCTGTACATCTATAGAGCTAAGGAGTATTAAACTAATGGTGAGGAAAATTTGAATCTTTTGCATAGATAACTTCATTTTTATTTATACCTCAAGTTGTAGAAATCAGTTGTCGCTGCTTTGTTGTAAAAATACATAAGTTGCCACTGTGCCGCCAGTAGCCACTAAAACCAAAGCTGATGGAACGAGGGGAACCCAAATCCCTTGGTAAAAGAGAATTAAGCAAAAAACGTATAAGACTCCAAGTACACCTCCTCCGGCCAATACTAAATATAGTCTTGACCGATCGCTTGGTGCGATCGCTACTAATCCGGCTACGCCAAACGCACCTCCAACCACTGACCAACTCCAAACCCATAAAACTTCGCCCCAAACGGGCAAAACTGATATCAAAGGTCGGCCATCTATCACCGCACTCACTAGCTGACTCACCATTTGTGCTTGCAGAACCACTCCTGGTATTTCTTCGGCAGAAAAAGCCTGCCCATTCATGTAGGGGGTAGGACTATAATCACGAAAGCTTTGGGCAGTAGTACCAATGAGAACAATTCGGTCTTTGACTAGTTCAGGGTTGACTTTACCCCTAAGAACATCTGTGAGTGTGACTTTAGGAGCAATTTCTCCAGGAGAACCTTGGAAAGAGCGGTAATTGAGCAATATTTGGTAGCCCCCTGTATCCACTTGTTGATATCTACCCATCTGAGGCTGCAACCGCTTAAAAACAACCTTACCTAACTGCAAATCCCCAGAGTCAGTGTATTTGGCAGAGATGCCTTTTGCCTCCAAGTAGTGGAATGCCAGTTGAGCATTAAGGGCGTAGGGTGCAGTACAAGGGGAGGTTACATCTGCTGGTTGCATTGCCAATAAATGACGACGCAAAACGTGGTCTGAGTCTGGGACAATATCACTAAATCCTTGGCGTTTTAACGGAACCCCCAAAGGAGGTGAAATTCCGGGACGTTCTTTTGTAAGTTCTTGAACTTTGCAAATTGTAAAAAGCTTGTGATCTGTTTTCAACCTAGTCGCCAAAGAAGCTTGGTTTCGTTGTGATGACTGATCGTGATAAATATCCAAGCCAATGGCTTTGGGTTGGAACTGTGCAAGTTTTTCCAAAAGTCTGGCTAGTGCTAGATCCGATAGCGACCCACTTCTTTCCTTTTGCTCTGGTAACTGAAAATCTTCTTCGGTAACAGTGACTATCAACAGGCGCGAATCTTGCTTTTCTTGGGGACGCGATCGCATTAATTGATCGTAAGCTTGTAACTCCCATGTTTGCAATCCTCCCATTTGTCGGACTCCTAGCACGCTGATAGTAAGTATCACACTCATTAGCAATCCCCTGATGAGTAGGCCAATGTAAGATTTAATTCGGGGCTTTGGCCAAGTCATCGGTATGGCAGCAGGATTTTCACAAATTATCGGTAACCAAGTTGCTCCGGGAAATTTGTTCTCTAATCCTTGCAGTTTTTCTCTAGCAGTGCGAACTGCAATATATAAAGATGCGCCTGAAGAAAAAGCTTCCAGAAAATGTTTTAAAAATGCTTGTGCCACAAGATCGGGCACAGGTTCTCGCATGACAATAATTTGGGGAATATATAAATCTTGTAGTTCTCGCGCTAATCCCAATCCATCACAGGAGTTGAAAATCGCCAACTGTAACCCATTGGTGACGGCATTTCTCAGCGCATATTTCAGGTCTGCAATTGTTAAACTATCCTTGTCATTGATATAGATGCGACCAGTTTCACCCTCGCTTCTACTATGACCAGCAAAAAATAAAATGTTCCAATGTTGGTTCCACAGCTGATCGTTAATCTGATCGCGTTGGGGCTGTGTCAAAAAGGTTGTGGTAGCATTAGGTAATTTTTTTAGGAATTCGCAGTCTTTGTCTATATCAATACCAGCTTTATCGCCCAAAATCGCCAATATGTTGATTTTATGTCTGTAGACAGATGTCTGCAATCTAATTACTTGTTCTAACTCTGGAACACTCAAAGCTACTTCGGCTTTGGTGTAGTCCCGATCGAGCAAATCCCATAGATGCCAAGGAAGTTTCTCTAGCTGCATAGAAGCAGTGCGAATCAGGATTCGTACTTCTTCATTGGGCATTAAGTATTTAAGCAATTTTTCTCGAATCCGCCAAAATGACTCTGACTCTAGCCAGTGATTTAAGTGCGATCGCAACTCACAAGCTTTGTTTTGACAGTCATCACGCCGTTGGGTAATAGAACCATCGTAAATAATTTTTTTGGCTTCGAGGCGGCCACTTCCTAGACTACAATAAGTTGATCGCCACTCATTAATTGCTTTAGCTATTTCTAGATTGGCAGGTAAATGACCAGAGGTTTCTATGCTGGGGCGTTTGCCATCTTCTCCAATCTCCAGCGTTACCCGCACCCCTAACTCCAAATCGCCATCTAGCTTCAAAACAACTAACTTTCCCATTTGCAGCACTCCTATTGTTTTTCGCTTCAGATGAGAAAACTTTCTATAACGCTAATATTTCCCAATACCAATTTAATACTAAAACATTCTCCCACGTCGCCACTAAACTGCAATTGAATATTTTTGTTAGTGCTTCTAGTTTGTGCTTCCATAATAGATTTTCCCTCTACTCCTTCAAAGTCAATTACCATCAGTTGGAGATTGGGTGGCAGATAAATTTCCCCCCATATAGGATGCACTTCTACGATGATGTCTATTTCTTGCTCATTCTCTTGAATAAAGCCAACAATTAAAATTACAGATTGAATTATTCCTGTTTTTCCTAAATTAATCAGCTTACCCCTGCTCACAAAAGAATTATTAGCACCTCTTAGACTCCAATCTGGATTAGCTCTTTGATAATCAAAGAGAGTTTCAAGTTCTTGCCAGCCAACCTCACAAAAATTTTCCAACCATTGTTTCAATTTAACTAAAGTCTTGTTGGCAGTGTGTGATTGAGAAGTTAACTCAGCTTGCGTCACTTGAGTCAGTTCTTCTAAATACTCCAGTAGATTGTCCAAAGGTAGCAACTGATTAATTGGTAACAAATCAGTTTGTACCTGCCTGACAAATCCCAGCAGCGTCGCTTCTCGAAATGATGTTTTTATCTGCACAGCCACATAGCCAATTCGATTTGACTGTACTTCAGGCGGTACGTAAACAAATTGTGTATCTGCAAACACTGGGCGGCATTCTAACGATCCCAAGTTTTGTAGCGACAAATCAGCTACATCCATAAGGGTATGCTGTATAGGATTCCAACTATCACTCTTGTCTAAGTCTGTCTCAAATCCCATGTATTGTAGATAAGAGTTTACGAAAGACACAGACAAAGTATTGAGATAAACTTGTTCAGCTTTTTTTTGCGTGGCTTGTCGCCTACATAACTCTTCTGCTCGATGTCTTCCATCTAGCGATATCGGCCCTGTAAATGTTAAATAATCTCCGATTTTTTCCATATTTTTGACCAAATGATTCAAATTGATTAAATATTAAATACACATATATTCTTGGAGTTTATCAGTAAATTTTTTCAGACATCGTTGGTAGAAACTATGTAAAGATGTGATTCCAATGCCCCATTCTGCCGAAATCTCTTTCCAGGAAATTCCAGAATATCTTCTTTTCGCTATAGCTTGAAAATTTGCCTCTGGATGACCTTTTATGTGTTCTTTGCAAAAAATAAACTCTGGATCAGATTCTATCCATTCGATTATTTGTTCAGATAAAGACATAGATTGAGATTGAGATGATGAGATATTTTCTAGATGATAATCTTCGAGATTTATTTCATTTCTTTGACCGATAATTTTGGGAATAGCTTCTGGAAAAAAGCGCTTACTTAACAGCATATTTACCCAATTTATAACTCCACCGCGTTCTGGATTATACTTATTAATATTGTTATTTTGGCAAAGATAGAAAAATAAATTTTGTACTGCCTCATCATAAATATCTTCATAAAGTTGTTTAAATTGGCCCTTATAAGGATGAATAAGTCTACCCGACTGCCAAATGGCATTCATCAGCCGTGTTAAAGCTATCCGCTGTTCTTTGGTTGCGTATGGATGTTGTTGGGCTTTGAGCGCTAATTCTTTAAGTTGTACGTCTAGTTGTTTTTTCCAGTCGTTAGTCATAAAAGACCTCGAATTCAAATGCACCAACTTGCCAATCTGTATATATCTCATGTATAGATTGCAATTTTTACACAAACTAGCCACAATTGTTACAAAACTTTTTGCTTAGACATGAAAGAAATGTAAGTAGGTATTAATACCATTCAATTAAGGAATTTCTTGGTTAAAGAAACTCCAAGAAATAAATTATCTAATTTTGTGGGGTGGGTATCTTGCCCGCCATATAATTGGAAGTCCTTAATGCAGGAGGGCAATTCCAGAAAAAAAGCTGTTCTGGAGAGAAAAATTACTTAACAATAACCCTCTTGTCTCTCTGACTTACCCTGCTTATCTGAACCGTATTAAATCAGTGAACAGTTAAGCTAATAAGCATTTAAGTTGTATAAAAGCAGGGTTGGAGCCGCTTACTACAAGCGAATCAACCTAGAAAAATGAATGACGATTAGCTTAATCATTGGAAGCAGTCGCAGATTTGACCCCGAATGAAACACGTTACTTATATTCGTAGGGGACTCTGACTGCCAGCAGACAAATTAACTGATAACTGATAACTGTTGAAGGCTAGCCCTCAATCCCCAATTCTTTTTCCAATAATTATTCTCTATTTTGTGGCATAAATTTAGTTAATACGGGTGATATGTATACAGCAGCATTGATCACTAAGAAGTTCCTTATGAATAACTCCACCTACCAGCTAGACGATTTTGCTTTAACATTACCAATTTCCCAATCAGCTCGCATAACTGCCCAGCAATTTGCTAACCAACAGCCAAATTCTGAAAAAGCAGAGCAAGTTCGGCTGAATACACTGGCTGTGTGGGTGGTGAATGACTACTTAGAAATGATGGATATTCCCACCGACCTTCAAGCTAGTGACAGTTGGAACCCGATTATGCGCCTCTGTGGGGATGTAGCTGATTTAAAAGTGCCCTCAATCGGTCGTCTGGAGTGTCGCCCTGTCCATCTGCATCAGCAGATATGTTCCATTCCTCCAGAAACCTGGGACGAACGGGTGGGTTATTTAGTAGTTCAATTTGATGAATCGTTCCAAGAAGCGAGGTTGCTTGGTTTTATCCCTAGTGTCCAAACTGAAACGTTGCCTTTAGCGCAATTGCAACCATTGGAAGCGTTTATCGACCACCTGAGCCAACTGCGCCAATCCACAGTTAGTCCACTGGTGAATTTAAGTCAATGGTTTGCTGGTATATTTGAGACAGGTTGGCAGACTATTGAATCTCTGTGGAACGTGCCAGAACTCAGACCAATTTATGCCTTTCGCAGTATTGATACTGTGGAACTAAATGCCCTTAACCGACCAGAATCAATTACTAAACGTGCAAAACTGATTGATTTGGGTATCCAAATTCTCAACCAACCCGTCATGTTGATTGTAGAAATCAGCCCAGAAAAAAATCAGCAAACCAGTATTCATCTCCAATTGCACGCCACTGGGAATCACTTCTACTTGCCACCAGGAGTTCATCTCACCGTTTTAGATAGTTCGGGAACAGTATTTCTAGATGCTCAATCTAGAAAATTAGATAACTACATTCAGTTGCAGTTTCGCGGTGAACCTAGAGAGCAATTTAGCGTTAAGATAGCCATAAATGATACTAGCATTACCGAATATTTTAGAATTTAAAACATCTAGCTATCTTCCCTTTTTGTCGGTAATTTATGAAGTGGTAATTGGTTAATTAAAAATTCAAGCTGGCTTTTAGAGATTCTGAAAAAATCTGTAAATGCTTATAGAGCTTGTTATGAGACATGAAAACAGGGCATGGTTTCGTACAGGGATAGGGACGGTCATGGGTAAGTTAGTGGTTCTGAAATTCGGAGAGGGTAGTTTTGAGCAAGGGTTTGCTGTCACCCTCGAAATTGGTGAAGAACAAAAGCGTGCTGCAACAGAAATTACGGGCAAACTACCTTCATTTCCCGAAATGCCGCTCTATTACAGTCATTGGCAGTCTAGTTATCGGCAGATAGGCAATCGTTATCGTCTCCATGCTGACAAAATGCAGGTGACGAATGTATCGATGATTCAAGACTGCGAAAACGCTTCTCATATTTTACGGGCACGCTTTAATACGTGGCTGCGAGCAGAGGAGTTTCGCCCTTTGAGGGAAAAATGGTTAGAAAGATTGTCGTCCACAGAAGAAGTGCGGGTAATTTTGCAAACAGAAAATAGCCAATTGCAGCTATTACCCTGGCATCTGTGGGATTTGTTAGAACGCTACCCCAAGGCTGAAATCGCCCTTTCTTCCCCATCTTACGATCGCATTCAAAAACCACGCACTTTAAATCCATTAGTCAACATTTTAGCGATTGTGGGCAATAGTAAAGGAATTGACACTGAGGCTGACCAAGCTTTACTGCAACAGTGTAGTAATGCAAAGGTCAGCTTTCTGGTAGAACCACAACGAAAGGAATTGACTGAGCATCTTTGGGGAAAAAACTGGGATATTCTCTTTTTTGCTGGGCACAGTTCCAGTAACAAAAGTGGAGAAAGCGGACGAATTTACCTGAATAAAACTGATAGCCTCACCATTAGCGAGTTAAAGTATGCTCTCAAGAAAGCCATTGAAAACGGTTTGCAACTAGCTATATTCAACTCCTGTGATGGATTGGGATTGGCGCGAGAACTGGCTGATTTGCAAATCCCTCAGATGATCGTTATGCGTGAACCTGTCCCAGATCAGGTAGCCAAGGAGTTCTTAAAGTATTTTCTCGAAGGTTTTGCCAGTGGCGAGCCTTTATATCAGTCGGTACGCCAAGCACGGGAAAGGTTGCAAGGACTTGAGGATAAATTTCCCTGTGCGACTTGGCTACCAATGATTTGCCAAAATCCAGCACAGATCCCACCTACTTGGGATGAATTAAGGTCTACAAAAACTGAAGCACCAAATTTAGTTTTGTCTACCAGACAAAAACTTACGAGAACTTTGTTATCTAGTTTGGCGATTACAGGCTTTGTTTGTGGGCTAAGATTGCTGGGATTGCTGGAAAATCCAGAGATTGCAGCCTATGACTTGATGATACGATCGCGCCCTGCCGAGGGACTTGATTCTCGACTCCTGGTAATCACAATTGACGATGACGATCTGGCAATTCAAAGAAAAAATAACGAGGATTTAATTGGAGCTTCCATTTCCGAAAAATCTCTTAACAAACTCCTGACAAAACTGAATCAATACCAACCCCGTGCGATCGGCTTGGATATCTACCGTGATTTTAAAGCCAAACAACCAGATTTAATTACTCGTTTTCAAACAACTCAGAATTTGATTGGCGTATGTAAAGGGAGTGATGCCACAGTAAATATCCCAGGAAATCAGCCGCCGCCAGAAATCCCTACAACAAATTTGGGATTTAGTGACTTTATTAATGATCCTGATGGAGTTATCCGTCGGCATCTCCTGTTCATGAACCAAGAGGCGACATCTTTGTGTCCTGCTCCCTTTGCATTCAGTCTAAAACTGGCCTCCCTATATCTGCGCCCTTTAGGAATTGAACCAAAGTTCACCTCTGAAGGGAATTTGCAGCTAGGTAAAACTATTTTTCCGAAGCTGAAATCTCGTACTGGCAGCTATCAAAATATTGATGCCAATGGCGGTCAAATCTTACTCAATTACCGCTCCCCTAAACAAATAGCCGAACAGGTGAAGCTAACCCAATTTTTATCTAGTCCAATTAACCCCAGTGCTATCAAAGATAAAATTGTTTTAATTGGTGTGGTAGCAAAAGGGGATTCTCCAGACACCTGGTCTACACCCTATGGCGTTCTTTTAAATGAGCAAATGCCAGGAGTGTTAGTACAAGCGCAGATGATCAGCCAAATCCTCAGTGCAGTGCAGGATGGGCGACCGTTGCTGCGGGTTTGGTCATTGTGGGCTGAGGTGGCCTGGATTTGGGGCTGGTCTTTAATAGGGAGAGTCCTGGTTTGGCGAAAGCTTTCCTTCCCTTGGTTAGCATTGGCAGTTATTATTACCTCTAGTGTTCTATATTTAGTTTGCTTTGGTCTGTTAATTTCGGGTGTTTGGGTGCCTTTTGTACCTTCGGCTTTGTCGTTGCTTGTCATGGTTGGCTTGATGTCAATATTTAATTCATCAACAAAACTTCGGGTGGGTAGTGGGGAATAGGGCAATCCGCTTAAGTTAAGAAAATTTATCTGTTGATGCAGGCAGGGCATAAAAATCTGATAATTGTATTGGACAGAATAATTTCGATAATTTAATTTTTGGAGTTTACTATGAAATGGGGAAAGATTTCTTGATGAAATTTTTGGATAACTAATAGATAATTCTATTAGGTTTGCATACTTAAGGGAAGGTTTTTATGAAGTCAAATTCACAACCAATAAAACTGTTTTTAGTAGTAGCTTTTAGCTGCACTAGTTTACTAGTTAGCCTGACTCCAGTACTGGCAAAACCAACTCTTAGTTCTTCACTTAGCAATCGTGGTGTTAAAACGAACCTTGCTCAATCTACAGCCTTTAATCAACCCTCACTTCCATCTGGCCCTCCTCCTGGAGGTCGCGTTCGTGGTGGAGCGAAGCGCGACGGGGGGGATGCATGTCCACTTCCTATAACTAAAACTGACCTGACTGCTTTAGTGCCCTTTACTGAAGAAGCTAACTCAGTGATTAATGTCTGGGGACAGACAACAGAAGAACACCCAAGTTGGTTTTTCTATCTGCCCTATACCAAAGATTTGCCCTATGCAGTTGAATTTGTGCTGCAAGATCAGGACTTAAAAGACATTTACAAAGAAGCGATCGCTCTACCAGATAAACCAGGAGTCATCCGCGTTTCTCTGCCTACCAGCGCTCCTGTCTTGGCACTAAACAAACAATATCGCTGGTTTTTAACCGTTAACTGTGACAACCAAGAAAATTCTCCCCCAACTTTTGTCGAAGGGGTAATACAACGAATCGAACTCAAACCAGCCGCTCTCAAAGAGCTACAAACCACAGAACCTCTAAAGCGCTATGCTATCTATGCCCAAAATGGAATATGGTACGAGGCACTGACGACACTGGCCCAACTGCGCGATCAAAATCCTAAAGATGCAGCACTACAAGCAGAGTGGCGAAATTTGTTAAGCAGCATCCGCTTAGATGATATTGCAGCAGAACCGATTGTTTCGGAAAAACCTTAAACTAAAAAACACATTTCCAAAGCAACTAAGCAACTAGCCATAATGAAACATAAAATCAAATCCTAGTTGGTAGTGAACGATAAATCGACCACTACCAACTAGGATTTTCAAAACTAAAATCTAAAATTGATTAACCTAGTTTGGGGGTTTAAGTTGCATAGCTCTACCTTTTTATTTCTGGTCATTAAACTAGAAAGCAATTTCAGTATTATTTATACATAACTACTAACATGGGAAACAATAACAATCAAATACTGCCATTACTAACAGAAGCTGACAGAGAAGAGTTAGAAGGTGTTGTGCAAGTATTAGCATTTGCGGGCAACATGAACAGCAGAAAGAAACGAGAGTTGTATGCTATCTCCAAATTTTTCTAGCTTCTGGCGCAATCCTGCAAATAGTAAGTCTTTCGCTTGTGGTTCTAGTCTCCTAAAGGTACTCAAAAGCTTGAGGTAGTCATCAATGCTATAGGTGACTTCACACACAGTTTGCTCGACAACCAACTCTTTAAAACAATTGGAGTCTAAAATATCTTGTCCAAACTCCCTCAAAATCTCCGCTTGAATCTGTGCACCGTCGTATCGGGCAAATGAGGGAGCATAAGCTTGATACACTTCCTCGATCGCTTGGTAAACTTCATATTTCGGTTCTGGGGTCAGATTCCATAGCAGGATCAGAAAGCCGTTATCGCACATTGCCGATGCTGCCTTGGTATATCTAATCTCTGGCGGTATCCAGTGAAAAGCATTGGCAGATAGAACCGCATTGAACTTTTTTGCTTCTGGTTCCCACTCCTCAAATGAAGTATTGCAAATTGTAACTTTTGGATATTGATCGCAGTTGTGTTGTGCCAAATGAAAAAAATCCTGGTTTGGCTCAATACACGTCATTGAAAAACCAAATTGAGCAAAAGCCACCGTCGCATTTCCTGGACCACAACCAACCTCAAGAATCGATGCATCTGAGTCAAGTTGGGCTAAAGCGACAGACCGATCGATTAGTTCCTTTGGATAGGACGCTCTTGCATTGTAATAAACATCAGCAACGGGAGAATACCAAGTCCTTCGCTGTTCCAAATCCATAGAAGCTCTGGCATTTATTTCTTGTCTAAAGTCTTGCATAATTGCCTATTTTGAAATTATCAAGCAATCAGGGGAATACGGCGGCGGCTTTTTTGCTATCAACTCGGCACACCCCTTTGAAAATCCTAGCGAATTTACTAATATAATTCAAATCGTGGTCATGCTTTCGATTCCCACCCCTTTTCCGGCTTGGCTTGTGAGATGTTCCCATTTGAGTGCAAAATAGCTATTTGTTTAGCATTTAGCTGTCCTTCTATATTTGCAAATATATATCAATATAAACGCTCTGAAAACTTGTATATATAGATAAATATATTCCTTGTATAGGTTAGTTTAAATATTAATTTATACCTTGTGTTATTTGATAAAAAGCTACATGATTGATTGAAGAAGCGCATAGTTATAGGTTAGCTAATAATAATGCCTATATACTTGATTAGTTTTTCTGATTCATTGCAAGAGAATATCTGATATTCATCTGAAATTTATTCATGTCGGAGTTCGACTAATCCAATGCTAGAAGGATGGATTCAAATTGTATTAACGCTACTAATTGTAGTAGCGCTTACTCCCTTATTTGGGCGTTACATGGCGCGTGTCTATCTAGAGGAAAGTACTTTTCTCGACCCAATTTTAAATGCGGTTGAGCGAGTGCTTTATGCCTTGGTTGGTGTGAAAAGCAAAGAAAATATGACGGGCTGGCAGTATGGGCGGGCAATCCTATACAGCAACGTAGTAATGGGGTTGCTGATTTTCTTTATCATCATGAATCAGGGATGGTTGCCCCTCAACCCTACGGGGATAAATGCTCCAACTTGGGATACAGTACTGCATACTACTATTTCTTTTATTACTAATACTAACCAGCAACATTATTCTGGCGAAACCTACATGAGCTATGGCAGCCAAATGTGGGGACTTGGTTATCACATGTTCACCTCTGCTGCAACTGGTTTGGCGGTAGGAATTGCTTTTATTCGAGGATTGACTGGTAGATCGTTAGGCAACTTTTATGTAGACCTAATTCGCTCGATTACCCGAATTTTGCTGCCTATTTGTATTGTGGGCGGCATTGTCTTGATGGCAGCTGGTGTTCCTGAAACTTTGGGGGGTGCAGTTGTATTCCCTACCTTGGAAAATCCGAATATTAGTCAGGCGATCGCTCGTGGCCCTGTTGCCCATTTTGAAATTATCAAGCAATTAGGGGAAAACGGCGGTGGCTTTTTCGCCATCAACTCAGCACACCCCTTTGAAAATCCCAACGGATTTTCTAATTTAATTCAGATTGTGGCGATGCTTTCGATTCCTACATCCCTAATCTACACTTATGGGTTGTTTGCGAACAACACTAAGCAAGCTTGGTTAGTCTACGGTATGGTAGGCGTTCTCTATGTAATATTTATCATCGTCACTGCCGTTGGTGAATACAATGGCAATCCGGCTGTGAATGCACTACTGGGTAGTCAGCAAGCGAATCTAGAGGGTAAAGAAGTCCGGTTTGGTTGGGCACAATCTGCATTATTTGCCGTAAGTACAACTGGTACTATGTGCGGTGCAGTCAATAGTTTACACGACTCCTTTATGCCCAACGGTGGTTTTATTACCCTTTCTAATATGTTTCTGCAAATTATCTGGGGTGGACAGGGTACAGGAACCGCTTATTTATTTGCTTACCTGATTCTGGCTGTGTTCGCTACAGGGTTGATGGTAGGACGCACACCAGAATTTTTGGGACGCAAGATTGAGAAGCGCGAGGTTGTACTTGCTAGTTTCCTGATTCTGCTGGTTCACCCGATCGCAATTATGATTCCCGCAGGTATCGCCTTGGCATTTCCCGATCAACTATCAGGAATTAGTAATCCGGGTTTTCACGGCTTTGCTCAGGTTATCTATGAATATGCGTCTGCTGCTGCTAACAACGGTTCTGGGTTTGAAGGTTTGGGAGATTCACAACCTTCACCTTTGGCGATGTCTGCAACGGGTACAAAAACTACTGCAACTGCCCTGTGGTGGAACTTGAGTACCTGCTTCAGTTTAATTGCTGGACGCTATATTCCAATTCTGGGTTTGCTGTTTTTAGCAGATAGTATGTCTCGTAAGCAAGCTGTTCCCTACACTACTGGTACATTGCGAACCGATACTGGACTATTTACAGGTGTTACCGCAGGGGTGATTTTAATCCTGGGCGCACTTACATTTTTCCCAGTACTTGCATTAGGGCCGATCGGTGAAGCGTTTTTTATCGCTAAAGGTATGGGCTAAAGATTGGGGGAGTGGGGAGTGGAGGGGCAGGGGGCAGGGGAGACAAGGGGGAGTTAGGAGTTAAGAATCTCGTTCATCCACCTTTGATACTCGTTCATCCACCTTTGATACTCGTTCATCCACCTTTGATACTCGTTCATCCACCTTTGATACTCGTTCATCC
>NZ_JBALFV010000080.1:0-7673 GCF_036916735.1 Nostoc sp. | reverse complement strand
TGAGCTTCGTCGATGAACCTTTGAGCTTCGTCGATGAACCTTTGAGCTTCGTCGATGAACCTTTGAGCTTCGTCGATGAACCTTTGAGCTTCGTCAACGAGTTATTAATAGATGATCGCTAAGGTAGGCGATCGCGCTTTATAAAGGATTAGGTGTGGTGTCCGAGGCTTGCTACCCCGTGCTGGATGCAGTAGTTGAATCGATTGCCGATGAATATGCCCGATTACAGGAGCGTATCAAAGACTGGAAAACATTAGTAAATATACCACGCGGTAGGGGCGCAAGGCTTTGCGCCCCTACGACAGATGTGGAACAAAAACATGAATTCTGCTGTAAAATTCTTTTCCCTCTGCCTCCCCTGCTTTTTTAACTCCCCCTCTTCTCTTGCCGTTCTTTGAGTTTCAGGATAATTTCTGCGTGCATCTCGCGGGTAATTGGGTAAAAATACGTTAAAACTAAGCCACAAATCAAACAAACTGTAGGTATAGGCCCAACAGCAATGCGAATAGCAAACAGTGCTGATTCTGGTTGGCTAGGTAGTGGACTTCCGGCTACAGATTCTTTAAAACCCGATACTTGCAAAGCATTTCCCACCAAAAATAGCCCTAAAGCCAAACCAAATTTTTGCAGCAAAACCATGAACCCATAAAAAATGCCTTCTCTGCGTTGTCCAGTTTGGAGTTCATCTAATTCAATCACATCTGGAATCATTGACCAGGGAATTAGATAAGCTGTGGATACACCAATACCAGCCATGACAGCCATCACATACATCAAAACTATTTGACCGGGTTGTAAGAAAAATAGTCCGACAGCTGCTATAATCCACAAACTCATTCCCAGAAAATAAACAACTTTTTTTCCGATTTTTTTACTCAGCGCCCCCCAGACAAATAGCATCAATAAAGCAGTTCCTTGGACTGCAATTAGTACTGGGGGCACATCTGATTCTTTTATACCCATATAATTGACTACAAAATAGGGAATAATGCTGGCTGTAATCTGCACACCTAGCCAAGAAAAAAGATATATACCAATAACAAATAAAAAGGGTCGGTTACTAAAGACAATTTTTAGCTGTTCAAAGAAGGGAAGAGATGCAGGTTCTTCAGTTTGGATGCGTTTGGCCTCAAAAGCCAAGATGCGATCGCGGACTCCAAAAACGCACCAATATAATCCTAAAATCGAAATTACCGTACAAATTGCTGCTAAAACAAGATATCGTTGTTGGCGATCGGCAATCTGCGAAAAAACAATTCCCGTTATAATCAATGACAGAATGCTGCCACCAATGGAAAATGTAAAGCGAAAGCTGTTAAGGCTGGTGCGTTCGTCGTAATCTTGAGTTAATTCTGGAGTCATCGCCGTATAAGGCAAATTCACAACCGTGTAAAAGGACTGAGATAGCACCCCAATAGCTACGTAATACCAGAACAGCTGCCAAATATTATTACTCTGATTTGCACTAAATTGCGGTACAATCCACTGTAAGAAGAAGAAAACTCCAAAAGGGATTGCTCCATAAAACATCCAGGGAAGACGACGGCCCCAGCGACGAGATTTCGTTTTATCAGTCAGGAACCCCACAAGCGGATCGTTTATGCCATCCCAGATTTTGCCAATCATTAAAATAGTGCCAGCTAAACCCGCAGGGATACCAGCGACACTGGTAAAGAAAATCAGCAGATAAAAGACAGAGATATTTGCAGTAATTGCCGGGCCTAAATCTCCTGCACCGTAAGCCAGCTTTGTTTTTAAGTCGAGTTTTTCATTGAGAATATCTCGTTGGGCATCGCTATCAGCAGAATCGTTCATAATAACTTGCACTCATACTAAAATAAAAAGTTTGCGTAGGTGTAACCCGCACTTCGGTAAGCTCAATGACCAGAAAGAAAAAGGTACAAGCCCATAAATAAATTTAGGGGCTTGGTAAATTTTTGACTTTTGACTTTTGACTTTTGACTTCCCCGAAGGGGTTGACCATCGTAGACATCGCCTTCAATACTAGCTATCTACCACTCCCGTTAGACTTATGCCAGACCTTTATGTTTCTTGGTCAGATTATCACCAAAAAATCGAACAACTAGCTATTCAGATTTATCAATCAGGCTGGGAATTTAACCAGATTATCTGTCTTGCCAGAGGAGGACTACGAGTTGGAGATATTCTTTCCCGTATATACCAGCAACCACTGGCAATTTTAGCAACCTCATCTTACAGTGGCATTGGTAAGCAAGAAAGAAGTAATTTAATTTTCTCCCAGCACTTGACAATGACCACCGAAAAATTAGGTTCACGCATTCTCCTAGTGGATGATTTAGTAGATTCTGGAATCACATTGGAACAAACTATACCTTGGCTCAAGCAAAATAATGATTCTTCAATTGAGGAAATTCGCACTGCCGTACTTTGGTATAAAGCATGTTCAGTTCTAAAACCCGATTATTATGTCGATTATTTGGCTGATAACCCCTGGATTCACCAACCCTTTGAACACTACGAAAATCTAAACCCCGCAGAACTTGCTACTAAGTCAATTAAGTTTTTATAAATACTTATATTTTCTACGTACGAATTTAAATTCAGAATTCAAAATGGTTATGGAGTAGGCTTTTTCGGCTCATCCGGTTTGTTAGTACATTTTGCCAAAATTGGCACATTTTCTCATAAATATATATGGTGTTATTTACCTGACTCATTGTTAAACAAAGAATGATAAACAATATTTCGCACAAACGAAACCTTCACCGATTTGATCCTGTTGCGTATCTAGTAATTGAAAAATTTCGTCTTTCTCCTCTAACTTTCGGGTTGTTGGCAGCAATTACCGCTACTGTAGTTTATTTTTTTACTGCATGGATAAGTGATACATTATGGTCTAAGGACGAGCAAATGGGGTTGCTTGGAGACTGGATTCCCTGGCTAGTAGGACTTTTCATTAATCCAATAACATTGGGATATTACTTGTGGAGTTTTCAAGCGATCAATAAAGTAATTCAAGAGCTTGAAAAATCTGACGTATTAGAAATTGACTTTTTTCAGATTGATCAATTTGTTCTTAACCTCTATTCTCAAAAATGGCGCAAACTCTCTGCACTTGCCAGCGCTCTCTTTTTCAGCACTATTGTCTTTATAACCCGACCTAAATTAGAAGAAAGTTGGACTAGCTCTAGTCTTCTGCCAAAATTGACTGTTACGATCGCCACATTTGCAGTCGTATATATGGGTAGTATACTTGTCCTTAATTTGATTACAAATATTTGGATTTTCTATCGAATTTTAGGAAACAAGGATCTTGATATTAATCCTCTTCATCCCGATCGCTGTGGCGGTCTTCGATGTCTGAGTGATTATTCGCTTAAAACTGCGTATCTAGTTGGTGTTTTGGGTATCTTGATTGGCGTGATTGAGTATCAGGCTATTACACAAAATGTCGGAAAAGGATTCTGGTTCGTTCATCTGGTAATTCCATTGTATATTTTTACATCAATGGGATGTTTTTTTGGACCATTGCTGGCAGCAAATAGCGGGATGAAAAGAGCTAAAGAAGAGTCTCTACATAAAATTGCTCGACAATTCCGAGCAGATTATTCAGGGATTTATACTAGTCTGGCTGAAGACACAGAAGCTTTCAAGAAAAAATCTGAAAAAATTCAGCAGCTACGCACTTTATACACTTTGACTGATGAGTTGCCCGTTTGGCCCTTCGATATCAAAACTTTCCGCCGATATCTCCTAACTGTTCCTACTCCTGTTATTGGTTTCTTAACTGGTGTATTTAAAAAATTGTTGATAAATCTACTCAACCACCAGGGTATCAAACTTGGCTAGTTAAAGGCGTTATCAGGTAAATTTTTTTGTTTAAAGGTGAAATCAGTAGGATAGCTTTAGTTAAGTTTTTGATATCTCCCCAAACTTAGGACTCCACCACCCTTTGGGCGTACTGAAATAAGCCACATCTTTATGTTTGGTATCCTTACGCGATCGCGAGTCAGAACATCGCAACATTGTCTTACTCTGCCCCTCTTTGATATAACTGTACTCTTCCAGAGGTTTCTTACATACCGGGCAGGGATGTTCCGTCATTTTCACGGGAGACTTTTGTTGATTCTCAGATTGGACTGCTTTAGTTTGTGGTGGCTGCCAAGTTTTGTTAAAGTCGCTCCAAAATAGTATGACATCACAGCCTTTTGTGCATTTGAGGAAATATTTCTTTTTGACCTTACTACTCGGAATTTTGGCAAGAAAATTTTTGCATTCAGGGCATCGAGTCTTAGAAGTTTCATATTTGCGCTCACTTATCACATTAGCTTTACCTGTTGGGGAACTCGCAACTACAGTTTTAGCTTTGGAAAGTGCTGGTATAAAGTAATTCTGATTCCAACTAGTTAAATAATGCTGCCAAGAGTTTTTTCCTTCAGAAATGGCATCAAGGGCATCTTCCATTTTTGCTGTAAATTCCGCCTCTAGTAAATCAGGCAGTGCTTTGAGCAAAAACGCATCAACTTCTAACCCTAACACTGTCGGTTGCAGATGGTCTTTTTTCAACTCGACATAGTTTCGTTTTTTTAAGGTAGCAACAGTAGGAGCATAAGTACTTGGGCGACCAATTCCTTTACGTTCCATCAGTTGCACTAATTTGGGTTCGCTATAACGCGGTGGTGGCTGGGTCTGTTTCTTTTCATGTCCTGCATTCTCCAGTTTCAATGCTTGTCCCTGTTGTAATGAAGGTAAAACACTATCCTTGCTGAGATTGTTCCAGTACCGAGCATAACCGTAAAATTCAATTACTTGCCCTCTCGCCGACCACAGTAAAGAACCAGATTGAGTAATCACCAAAGTTTTACGCAATTGGGCAGTACGACACTGAGAGGCAATTGACCGTTTCCAGATCATCACATACAAATTAAACTCATCATCAGGAAGTTCAGAGCGCAATTGAACTGAAGGGCGAAATACATCCGTGGGACGAATGGCTTCATGTGCTTCTTGAGCCGATTTGCTACTGCGATGCTTGGCAACTTGCGGCGGTACATTCTGCGGATCGTTTTGCTCTAACCATTTACGGGCGCTGGCACAAAATTCTGGACTCAGCATTACTGAGTCTGTTCGCATATATGTTATTAGCCCTGCTTCATACAGCTTTTGGGCAACAACCATAGTTTTGTCAGGAGCAAACCTCAACTTTGAACCGGCTGCTTGCTGAAGGCTGGAAGTTGTAAATGGTGGCGGTGGCTGGCGGTTAACGATTTTTCCTTCAAAATGAATCACCTGATGAGAATGTCGCTGTGCTTCTTCAACTAAACGTGTAGCCTCTGCTTCGGAAAGAACACGTTTAGACTCTGGTGTTTCTGGACTATTACCTACCTTTGCATCATCATGAGTTTCAGTTTCTTGTTCTGCTGTATCTTTTGCAGAATCGACCGTACCTTTGTAAAAAGCCCGAAATCCTTCAGCATAATCTACCCAGACACTCCAGTAATCTTGGGGGACAAAAGTCAGAATTTCGTTTTCTCGCTGACAAATCAGGTGCAAAGTCGCGCTTTGGACTCTGCCAACACTCTTAGCGCCGTTATTCAATGCCCAAACTAAAGGACTACCTTTATAACCTACTAACTTATCTAGGCAATCTCGGCACAACCCAGCACCGATTAAATTTTGGTCTAGCTTTCTGGGATTAGCGATCGCACTCTGCACCGCCGATGCTGTAATCTCAGTATAAATTACTCGTTTCGGTTCCTTTAAACCCAGCGTTTCTTTGAGATGCCAAGCGATCGTTTCGCCTTCCCGGTCTGGGTCAGTTGCTAAGACAACTTCATCAACCTGCCTCACCGCAGACTTAAGCTTTTGGATTGTTTCTTTCGCTCGTTGGTCACGCGCGATGTAATTGCACCGCACATTACTGCCGTCCATGACAAAGCCCAAGGAATCATCTCCTTCATTGCTGAGTTCTCGGATATGACCACAACTTGCAAGAACTTTCCAATCCGAACCCAGAATTTGACTGAGTTTTTTAACTTTTCCGGGAGACTCCACCACAAGCAGGCGTTTGATCATAGCAACTGCATTCTTGATTCTGAGCAATAAACTGGCAATTGCTTTTGAGCGATCGCCTATTCTCGTGATATAGATTTTCTAAAATACTGTACCAAAAAGCTTGGGAAATTGCTGAACTGTGAAGTAATTTTCTTGTACCTAAACCTTTGTCACTTCTAAGTATCTAGTGTTAGTTTTTGCAATGAAACTGTCAATCATCCGGTGCAGGCGTTTATTATGCTGCATATTTTAATAACAGTACATCTGTACACGGTAAAAACAATCTTTTAATTTAGCATTTTCGACCAATTATTGCTACTCTTAAAGCAGTAAATTATGATTTATTCACAGATTTCTGTCTGAAGCCTAAACTCCATGCTATGCTTATTGAATTTAGTATCGGTAACTACAGATCGTTTAAAGAGCAAGTCACTTTTAGTATGGTGGCAGCTAACCTTGTTGCAAAAGACAAAAAGCTTGATGAAAATAACGTTTTTGAAGTAGATAATGATCTAAAACTACTTAAAAGCGCCGCAATATATGGAGCAAATGCTAGTGGTAAAAGTAACCTAGCTACAGCTTTAAATTTCATGAGATGGTTTATGATTAATTCTTCTAAAGAGACTCAAAGCACGGAAAAAATTGGTGTTGAACAATTTCAACTCAGCACTGAAACCGAAGCTAAACCATCTTTTTTTGAAATAGTATTTTTAATGAATAGAAAAAGATATAGATATGGATTCGAGGCAACTCGTGACAAAGTTATCTCTGAATGGTTATTTTATGTTCCTAAATCCAAAGAAACTAAACTTTTTGAGCGTAAACTGCACAAGATTAGTGTTTCTAAAACATATAAAGCTGATGGTATTCAGCAAAAAACAAGAGATAATGCCCTCTTCTTGTCTGTATCTGCTCAATTCAATGTCGAGATTGCAAAGACAATTTTAAATTTGCTAACAAATAGAGTCGCACTTATCTCTACTTTAAATGATACAGGATATCGAGGATATACAGTTAGTTGTTTAATAGATAACAAAAATAAACATGAGATTTTTCAGTTGCTAAAAAAATTAGATTTGGGATTTAGCGATGTCAAGGTGGAAGAAAGTGAAATTACTGCTGATTCTTTGCCTAAAGAATTACCAGATGAACTAAAGAGCTTAATTTTAAAAAATGTGGAAGGAAAATTATCATCAGTTCAAACCATACACCAAAAATTTGATGGCAAAGGAAGTCCTGTATCTACATAAATTTTTAATTTAGATGAGCAAGAGTCGGAGGGTACTAAAAAAGTCTTTGCCTTGGCAGGGCCTCTTGTTGACACACTGAAAAATGGTAAAGTTCTCATAATTGATGAGTTCGATGCTAGAATTCATCCTTTAATCAGCCGTGCAATTGTGGAATTGTTTAATTCTAACGAAACAAATCCAAATAATGCTCAGTTAATATTCATGACTCACGATACCAATTTACTTAACAATAAGCTTTTTCGGAGAGATCAAATTTGGTTTACTGAAAAAAATAGATATGGGGCAACAGATTTAAGTAAGTCGTGGGTAAATTTTATAAGTATGTAACAAACAATTAAGCAGAAGAATAAGAGTTAAATCTTACACGTTGCGTCCTGTAGTTTCCCT
>NZ_JBALFV010000079.1:0-39435 GCF_036916735.1 Nostoc sp. | reverse complement strand
CATTACAACTCTAACTATCTCACTAAGTTTTTGCCGCCGCATCAAACTCTTTGCTGGATGCAAACAAGCTTGAGCAACCAGATGCTGGAGTTGTTAGTTTAGATTACTTGCTGTGTGGACGTTTGTCATAGAAAATCTCCTGGTGAAATACTTACAGAAGTAGTCTAGAGATGCCTCTAACTATTTAAATTTCTAATAAACGAATCCATAACTTGATGTTTAGTACCTGGATTAGTAGAGCTATTATCTAGTTATCAAACTCAAGTTCAAGTTTTTCGCGGAAATTCAGAAAAAATTTTCTGAGCAGTTTTTTGTAGAGAGTTGCCAGTTGATACTTAGTCTGGCTTTGGGCAAAGCCAGAGTGGCGTTAACCACTGCTCTCAACTTTGTAAGAGAATGCTACCCTTATCAAATATATTTTTGGTTTGGCTCTTCCCAAAAAATGGTGGGTGTTCTGCCTTTCAAGTGAAACTTAAAGGGGCTTGTATTTTATTAAGGGTTCGTGCCTTGCATCAACTTATAGTTAATTTTGGTTAAATATGAACTTTTGTAATAAGATTAAATTCCTGCGAAAATTTTAAGTTTTGGAATGATGTCACTACAGAGGCAAAAGAAGGTACGTGAAAGGGGATAATTTAAACCTAATCCCAGGCTATGATGCAGACATGATATTCCTCATATCTGAATGGTACTAAACAAAAGTACGTACCAGGGCAAAGTCTAGTGAGGTAGGTGTAGGCAAAAAACCATTAATTAGGAATTCCAGCGAAAATTTTGATTTTTGAATTGATGACATAACAGAGGCAAAAAGTAAGGTGGACGTTAGTAATACCCTAAATCAACATTCATGAAAAATCGGTACATTGCTTCCTCGCAACCAGTGCTAGAGTCACCCCTTGTTGACGTTATTAAACCATTAAACGATCTAATGCCAATCTTTCCTGCTGACTCCTTGTTGAATAAGGTTTTCCGATTTATTGAGGCAAATTATAATCAACCAATTAGCTTGTCTGATGTGGCGATCGCAGTTGGCTACTGTGCAGCTTATTTAACCGACCTAGTACGACGTAATACGGGACATACGGTAAATGATTGGATTGCCGAGCGTCGTATGGTAGCAGCACGCGCTTTACTCCTAGAAACTAACCAATCTGTGAATCAGATTGCTGAGGCAATAGGGTATCAATATGTGAGTCATTTTTTCCGGCAGTTTCGCCAGTACCACGGAACTACGCCCCAAATTTGGAGAAAGACCCAGCGAAGCTAGAGCAATAGTAACTCATAATATGCAAGTAGAGTAAAAGGCAATAAGCGCTAGATTAACTCAAACATATTGTTATTTATAGCTTTTAGTCTGTAAAACTTTAGTTGTTTTTAATGCGTCAAAAATATTCTAGTTTTTTTGCTTGTGAAGTTAGAAAAATCTATATAGCCATCCTAAATGAGTTATGACAAAATCTCAGATTCATAGAGCTTATGAAGTGAAAATTTTGGCAATAAACAGACAATTTAAATAAACTGTTGACGACACACAAAGAATGACAGAAAAAGTCAAATTGAAGCACTTCCATCGGTTATTTTACCCACCTGCCTGGTCGATCACTGCCAAAATTTCGGCAGCATTGGTTTTAGCTACGCTTATACCGATGACCTTCACCGTGTACTACAATTTGCGACAGAGCTTAGAAAGTGTCAAGGCCGGCGAATACCGCAAACTGGAATTATTAGCCACCAGTAATGCTAAACGGCTCGACCAGTTAATTATCGATATCGAGCGTGTTGTTGTCCAAATCAGTACTGATAAAGATGTGGTAAATTTTTTTGCTTCTGTCACGCCCCAGAAGCAAACAGCTTTTCGCTCCTCCATGCAACGATCGCTAGACAATGTTTTTCACTCCAACCCTGACTATGATGTTATCTATATCATGGATAGAAAGGGTCGCTGCCTCGCTGCCACAGATCCCACATTCATTGGTCAAAACTACGCCTTCCGCGAATATTTCCAACACTCACTTGGGGGACACTCTGACGTTTCTAGCCTTTTGGTTGGTACAACTAGTGGACGACCAGGCATCTACTTTTCTAATCCTGTGCGGTCTGAGGACGGCACAATTGTAGGAGTGGCAGTCTTAAAGGTTAAGGGACAGGACATCTGGGCAATTGTGAATGCGTTGCAGGCAGGCACTGGGAGCAATGCCTTCTTGGTTGACGAGCATGGAGTAATTATCAGCCACCCTGATAAATCCCTCCTCTACACTAGCCTGGCTCGCTTGCCGCTAGAGAAACTCAAGCAGATTCAGAGCAATAGGCAATATGGCCTGAATCAGATTAAAAGCTTAGAACTTTCAGAGTTAGCAAAGGTGATGGTGAGAGCCAAACAGCCTGGTCACACCAGCTATTATTCAACTCTAGAACAGATGCGCTTAATGATCGGCTTTGCCCCTCTAGACGAGGAACCTTGGGTGTTGGGAGTAAACAAACCGATCGCATTGTTTTCTGCTCCTCTTAATCGCCTCATCTGGCAAAGTATCCTGAGTTTACTAGCAGTAGGAGCGATCGCCGTGATTGTAGCACTGCTACTGGCACGGAGCATTGCCAAACCGATTCGTGCCCTCACAAAAGCAGCGCAAGCACTAGTGAAGCAGGATGATTTTGATGCTGACAAATTGGTTAAAGCCGGAAGCACAACTGACGACATCGGTCAACTGGTGCGCGTTTTTCTAGAGATGGCTCAAGAGGTGAAAGCACGAGAGCAGAAGCTTAAACAGCAAGTGAAGCAACTACACATTGAGATTGACGAAGCTAAAAGAGCTAGTCAGGTAGCCGAAATTACTCAGACAGATTACTTTCAACAGTTGCACAAAAAAGCTCGAAAGCTCAAGGCTCGAAAGGTAGAAGCTAGTGAAATGGAGATAGATTACTTCCAGCAACTATATAAAAAGGCGCAAAATCTAAAAAATCGGGCATTAGAAGCTGATTCCTGACTTTTTCCTGCCTCTTATTTTGTGCCTTTCTTTGGTCAACAAATCATATTACTAAGTATTGCACTATGACAAAAATTGTATGCGTTCACTCATTCCGTGGTGGAACAGGCAAATCAAATCTGATTGCCAACTTAGGTGCTACTATTGCCCGTAACGGACAGCGTGTAGGTATTATTGACACCGACATTCAATCACCAGGGATTCACATTATTTTTGGTCTAAATGAGGAAAAGATAAATCGCTCCCTCAATGATTACTTGTGGGGTCGCTGTGCGATTAAAGAAGCTGTCTACAATGTCAGTAACACTCTCAAAACGGAAGATCACATAGCTGTGACTCCTGACAGCCTCTATCTGATTCCCTCCAGTTTAAAGGCTAGTGAAATTTCCCGAATCCTGCGCGAGGGTTATGATGTCAGCCGACTCAACGATGGCTTTGAGGATCTGATTCGCTATCTGAATCTGGATTACCTATTGATTGACACTCACCCTGGTCTGAATGAAGAAACTTTACTTTCTATCGCTATCTCCGATATTTTGGTTGTCATCTTACGTCCAGACAACCAAGACTTTCAGGGTACAGCTGTCACAGTAGATGTAGCGAGAAAGTTGGAGGTATCCCAAATGTTATTGGTGGTCAATAAAGTGTTGCCAACGTTGGACTTCGATGCCTTACAACAACAGATAGAGACACTCTACAAGACTCCTGTAGCTGGTATTGTACCTCTTTCTGAAGAGATAGTTGAGCTAGGAAGCAGCGATATTTTCTGTCTGCGCCACTCTGACCATCCTTTTAGCCAGACAGTAAAAGAAATTGCTGCACAGATTTTCGGTGAGCAAAAGAAAGTAATTATGGGAGGTAGTCGCTCTTGAACAACCAACAGGAATTTTGTACTAGTGTATTTGCCTGCTATATGCTTTTCTTCAAATTTTCATTAATAAAACATAGGGTAACTAACCTATGACAGAAGTTCTACTTAAAGAATTAACTAACAGTGACATCAATTGGATGATTGCTACAGGTCATCAAAGAGAAATAGCAGTTGGCACTGTACTCATTCAAGAAGGAAAAGCTGTTGATTTCCTACATATTCTACTAGATGGCATTTTAACAGTTAACATCTTTCAACCAGACAATAATCCTCTAACTCGTGCTTTTGCTGCCATTGAGGGTAATGAAATCTTAAGTCGAGAGATTGCAAGATTATCAAGTGGTGAGGTAGTAGGAGAACTTCCTTTTTTAGGTACTAGCCTAATAGCTACAACCATTAAGGCTGTAAAAAAATCTCTAATAATGTCAATTCCTGTAGGAGAATTGACAGCAAAATTGCAGCAAGACGTTGGTTTTGCTTCACGCTTTTATCGAGCGATCGCAATTATGTTAGCAGATAGACTGCAAAGCATGATCAATCAATTTGGTCGTAACAGTCTAGCACAAGATCAGCCTTTGAAGGATGTGCTGTTTGTTTTAGGGGAATTATATGATAGCGACATTGATTGGATGATGGCTTGTGGAACGCCACAAAAAATTATTGCTAATACCGTACTTATCAACGAAAAAGGCCCTGTGGATGCTCTGTATATTCTTTTAGATGGAACTATGTCCTTATCTATTTCGGAAAATGAGCGTAATCCCTTGGTGCGTGCTTTTGCTGTTATGGAGGGTAATGAAATTTCTGGTAGAGAAATAGCAAGATTATCAAAAGGCGAAATCATAGGAGAAACACCCTTCATTGATGGTCGCCTTTCTTTTACAACTGTGAAGGCGGTGGAAGATGCAATTGTGTTATCGATTTCTCGACAGCAAATGGCAGTAAAGTTACAGCAGGATGTAGGATTTGCATCTCGTTTTTATCGAGTAATTGTTACTTTACTTTCCCAAAGATTACAGGGAATGTTGAGTCGGTTAGGTTATGGTAGGCGGGTTTATAGCAAAGGCTTGTCGTTGGCTGAAAATGTGAAATATGAGGATGAACTGGATATCAGTGTTTTAGACCGTGTAGCGCTGTCTGGAAAAAGGTTTGATTGGATGTTGGAACGATTAAGAGTCAATTAGCACCAGCTAAAAAAATGTATCAAAAGCGCCAGTATAGTAGCTATTCAAAATAAATCTCATACATAAGATTGCTACTTTACAGATAGATAGTTCATTTTAGTTGATACCAGGTCGTCTTACTTATTAAGTACGTATAATTGATAACACTGACAAAATAGATAATGGAAAACTGATAATATGATATCAACTCAACCTCGGACAATAGTAACTAAATCAGACATAGCAGAAATTGTTAGTCAAGCTACATTTATATGGGAACGTATCAATGATGAGCGTATCCAGATAAACGTCAACCAAATTAATGAACAGGAAGCTAATACACGCCTCGTCAACTGGTGTAAAGTTGTTGCTCAGGGAGACCAAGAAGAATACAATAAGCGCTTAGAGTGGGATGAATGGAATATTGAGAGGGTGCGTCAGATACTAGGAAGAACACCTGTCTTAAATAGTGAATCATTGCCAAATTGGGCAAACACTTTAACCGAAATTATTCGCATAGTCTCAGAATTTCACTTAAAAAATATATTGCCAAGCCCAATTGTTCCTGAAAATCCTTATCCTTTTGAAGACATACTACTACCCCTGATTTTGGTGGCGCGACAGCAATTACTCAAACGTCTGGGTTCAATTTCATTATCTTCAGAAAATTTACCATTGAAAATCCTGACTGAACCAGCTTATCTGAGTTTGGAACAGGCTTTACTCGGAAGATTGTTTAATCTCACTGCAAAAACTTTGGAGTTTGAATTTTCTCATTCTCGTCCCTTGGGACAGAACTTGCTCAACATAGTAATAAAAAAGACAAAAAGTACGTCTAGTCAAGTTAAATACAATGCTTTTGTTGAAAAATTATTGTCTGACGGATTGCTGGCGTTTTTTCAAAAATATCCTGTATTAGGTAGATTAATAGCAACAACTCTTGACTTTTGGGTAGAATCAACTGGCGAATTTTTAGAGAGACTAAATTTTGATTTACCAGAAATTCAGCATTTATTCAATCAGCAGATATCTAGCGTACTACAGGCTGATAAAGTAATAGAAGTTAAATCAACCTTATCTGATCTACACAATCAAAACCGCTCAGTTATTTGCCTAAAATTTGAGTCTGGCTTCAAGCTTATCTATAAACCGAAGAACTTAGGATTAGAAGTTACATTTCAGCAGTTTTTAGAATGGTGTAATCAACAATTTACTTCACCAAAAGAACAGGAAATCGATAATCCTAATTTAGCCTTCAAAACTCTCAAAGTTTTAAATAAGAAAACCTACGGTTGGGTAGAGTATGTAGAGCAACGTCCCTGTGCAAATGAAACAGCAGCACAACATTTTTACACACGGGCGGGAATGTTGTTGTGCCTGCTATATGTTCTGGGAGCAACTGACTGTCACAATGAAAATTTAATTGCCTGTGGCGAGCATTTAGTGCTGGTTGATATGGAAACCGTAATGCACCACGAAGCAAAATTGATGGAAGATTTTTTAGACCAAACAGCTGCTTCAATGGCAACAAATCAACTTTTTGATTCAGTCCTGACCATAGGGTTATTGCCAATGTGGCAATTTAATGAAGATAGCTCTATTGCCAGCGATTTTAGTGGTTTGGGTAGCGTTGATGTTCAGCCAGTACCAATACCGATGCCAGTCTGGAGAGACATCAACACGGATGATATGCACCAGGGGTACGAGAAGATTGACAGACCCGTTGAAGCAAATATACCTACTTTGAATGGGGTGGCACTATCGCCTAATAACTATATTGATGAGTTAGTCAGTGGTTTTGAGCAAATGTATCGCTTTCTGATTAGACAACGGGAAGCACTACTAGCACCTAATAGTCCCCTTGCTGCATTTCGTTCCCAGGATGTGCGATTCATTTTTCGCCCTACGAAAATTTATGGTATTGCTCTCAATAAGGTTATGACTCCAGAATTTCTCCGACACGGGTTGGACTGGAGCATAGAAGTAGATGTCCTGAGTCGGTCTTTTCTTAGCAGCAAGAACAAGCCCCAGGCTTGGCCAATTTTATCAGTGGAACTAAAAGCAATAGGGCAGTTGGATGTTCCTTACTTTAGCGCCCCTGCTGGTAGCGATCGCCTCACTTTTGGGCCAAAGCAAAGTATAGCTGAGTATTTTCAAGAATCCTGCTTATCCCAAGTTGTAACTAGACTGCAAAAGCTTGATGAAAGCCACTTGGCACAACAAGTGGGGATTATTCAGTTAGCTTTTTATGCTAGAGAAGCGCGAACTCTACAAGCTGAAACCAGTAACTCTACAACAGGGGAGCCAATAAACTCTGCTGCACCAATCTTGACATCAGAACAATTGCAACAGCAGGCGTTCGAGCTTGCTAGCGAAATTCAGCAACGAGCTATCAGTGGTGCGGATGGTAGCCTCACCTGGATTAGTTTGAGCTATGTTCTCAACGCCGAGCGGTTCCAACTTCAGCCTTTGGGTTATAGTTTTTACGATGGTAATTGTGGTATCGCTTTATTTCTAGCAGCTTTAGCTCATTGTACAGGGAACACCCAGTTTGGCGATTTAGCTTTGAAAGCTATACAGCCTTTACAAAAAGCTTTGCAAACATCTGATGCCCAGACGATCCAAAGTGTTGCTCTAGATATGGGAATTGGCGGTGCAACAGGACTTGGGTCAATGATTTATTCTCTGGTTAAAGTCAGCCAATTCCTAGAGTTGCCTCATTTATGTGAAGATGCTCAACAAGTTGCTAAATTGATCACACCTAGTGCGATCGCCGTTGATCGCAAGTATGACATCATTTCAGGAGCCGCAGGAGCAATTTTAGGACTGTTAGCACTTGATCAAAAAACAGAAAATCCAGAGGTTTTGCAACGAGCAATCGCCTGCGGTCAGCACTTGCTTGAGTATTGTCACAAAGCCTACATCCTGAAAACTGCAACTCCCAAACCCTTGACTGGTTTCTCTCATGGTGCGGCTGGTATCGCCTATTCACTGTTGCGACTTTATGCAGTGACGCAAGACAGTGCTTATTTAGATGCGGCTCGTAGTGCGATCGCCTACGAAAACAACTTTTTCTACCCTACTGCTAGTAACTGGCGGGAAATCATTCCCATTTATAACCCTGCCTCACCACCTGTTTTTTGGACAACTTGGTGTCATGGCTCTCCTGGCATTGCTTTGGGACGATTAGGGGGTTTATCGATTTATCAGACACAAGAAATTCTCAACGATATAGAAGTAGCATTACAAACTACTCAGAAGAATGGTTGGCAGAACATAGATCAACTCTGCTGCGGTAATTTGGGGCGTGCAGAAGTAATGTTAGTGGCAGCCCAAAAGCTTAATAGTCCCCAATGGTATCAATCCGCTCAAGAACTAGCAGCTATGACAGTGCAACGAGCAACACAAACAGGGAATTATGAGTTGTTTGGCAACTTGCCTAAATCTGTGTTTAGTCCTTGTTTCTTCCAAGGTTCTGCTGGTATTGGTTACCAATTATTGCGGTTAGCCTTCCCAGAAATCTTACCTTCTGTACTACTTTGGGAATAAAATCGCCACACCAACTTCCTCCTCGTCAGGACAGAAGTAATTCCATTATTAGATTCCGGAAAATAGTGGATAATACAAAATATTTTATCAGAGTAATGAGTTTAATTTTGCAAATATTTTAGAGTCAAACTGGCTGCTGATTAAAGAAGAAATAACCTGTCTGCAAAAAACTTTTCTTAGTTACAATAATTACCCCAAATAGCTTAGATTATGAAACAACTAAAAATATATATTGATTAGTGAATTAGGTAAAAATGGAGAAAATTGACTTAACTATTTGTCAATAAATCCTTGCTAATCTGTTGTGTTCTTGTCACAAATAAATAACAATCATAGCTTGATAATAATTGCTTGTTCTTGGTTTTTTAAACTTGCCTTATTTTTTATGGCAAGTTTTTTTCTTTTCTATAAATTACCAAACTAAAAATATCCTCTAATTTAACTAAAAAAATGTGATTGTTTGAAATAAATACGCAGATTATTATAAAAATATGAGCAAAAAAAAGTATAACTTTTCAGTAAAAGTTGTCTTGATAATGCTCTAATTAACAATATTTGAACATGAGGAATTGACAATCATGAGTAAGGAAAATCTCGAACAGTTTTACATCTTTGTTGAGAATAATCAACAACTGCAAGAGCAGCTAGGACAAGCTGAAAACCCACAAAGCTTTTATGAAAAGGCTGTGCAGTTGGGTCAAGAGAATGGCTATTCTTTCACGGTTCAAGAAGCTGAAGATTTTATTAGCCAAAAAGCTCAACAAGGTAATGCCGAACTTAGCGACCAACAGCTAGAAGCTGTGGCTGGTGGAAAAGGAGGTTGTCCATTAGATACTAAATTCACATTTTGTCTGCTGATTAGCAGCTGTTTGGGTAGTAAGTGTTAAAAGTCAACTTTTGAGCATAAGCAATTAGCAATAGGCTTATCTGCAAATTAAGTTACAAATCTTATAAATCAAGGTTTAAAACCTAATTTGCGATAAGTCTAATTATGAGCAATAAAAATATAGAACAGTTTTACATCATTGTCCAAAAGTTCGTAGCGAAAAAAATTGTTCTGTATCAAACCTCTGCGTTCTTATGAAAGTTCTATTCACCCTTGGTATTGGCAAAAAAGCCATCTATCTAAGGAAGCCTGAGCTTTTGATTTCTCTGGAGCGCTAAACTCTGCGTCCCTACGCAGCAGGAAGCCGAAACGCCTATGCGTTGAAATTTCAACTCTCAATTCGCCACGAATTTATGCAAAGTTGTACTAAGGTTTTATTAAACCTAAAAATTTGTGATTGTTTAAGTCTATGAAATTTGAGGTTGACTTGCTTACGAAAGAAGAATGTTTAAAGGTTCGTTCGACAGTACACGAACTCAAAGAATTCTGGATTCCCAGACATCACACCCTACCTTTTTACACATTAGGATTAGCAAGTCCTTATGATGTACCTAAAGATAAACAAAGCTACTATAAGCAAGCAAAACACTACAATTCCATTCTGCGCGAACATTTAGGATGGTTATATGAGCGGTTAACAGATACTCTTAAAAAGTTTTTGCAAGCGCCCACATCCTACCCAGACAATTTAGCGTTACCTGGTTTTCATATCTTTTTGGCAGATAAAGCATTTGAGCAACCAATGGGCACAGTTCATTGTGACAAATCTTATATGTTCCATTGGGATTCTTCAGAAAAAGTAGACTTTAACAATCCCATTTCTTTCACCCAAACAGTTAGTCTACCGAAATATGGTGCAGGAATATATATGTGGGATTTGCAATATGACGAAGTTAAAGGACTAGAACACCAAGAAATTGAGCAATTAGCAAGTAGGAGAAAAAAGAGTTTTCATCCTTACAAAAGGGGTGGACTGATATTGCATTCTGGACATATAGTTCACCAAATTGCTCCAATAAAAAACTTACAACCAGAAGATGAGAGAATTACTCTTCAAGGACATGGTGTATTTTATCAAAATGCTTGGCAACTCCATTGGTAAGAGGTAGCAAATGTATACACTTAATATTCTCAAAGATTCAACAGCAGCTAAATATGAAAATTTGACATTTCCTAGCTTCCGGTATTTCCTGCGGAATATAGGTTCAGAAAAATCTTTGATTGCGATCGCGGCTTCTTATCTAGAGCAACCTATTGGTTTAGCATTTGGTGAAATCAAGCAGAATGATAACTCTGGCGAGGTTTACTCTATATTTGTTGAACCTCAATATCGTTGTACTGGGATAGGAACAAGTTTACTTATCCGTTTAGAAGAAGAACTGCGAGGGAGAGGATGTACAAAAATTAACTTGGTCTATATGACTGGAAAGCCTACAACGCTTGCTTTAGAACGCCTGCTAGAAAAATGCAACTGGACACCCCCCCAACCCCGGATGTTGGTATGCAAGGGTAATGCAGAGACAATAATGGAAGCTAACTGGATGAAGAAATACAGCCGCCTTCCTTCTTCATATAGCATCTTTCCTTGGGTGGAAATTACTAAACAAGAGCGAGAAATAATTCAAGAGCAGATGAAAGCTCAATCATTAATTGCTAAAAATTTGACTCCTTTTCAATACGAAAAGCATTTAGAGCCATTAAATAGTTTAGGTTTGCGTTACCAAGGACAGGTAGTAGGATGGGTAATTAATCATCGTATTTCTTTAGACACTATCCGCTACACCTGTTCTTTTGTGAGAGAAGATTTGCAGAAAATGGGGAGAGTTATTTCCTTATATTCTGAGGCTGGTAAGCGTCAAGTTAAAGCTAAAATTCCTAACGTTATTTGGACTACCCCATTCATACATAAGCCTATGGTAGATTTTATTAAGCATCGGTGGACACCTTATTTGACTTCTATTACCGAAACTAGAGGTACTATTAAAGAATTAAAATAGAAACCATAGCATAATGTTTATAATTCCTTATTAACCCAAGTTGCTAGTTATCAAAAAGTGCTTACTTTTAAGTAAATAATTTACTTTTTTAAGATTAATGAGTACTTAAAAATTGGGTTTTGGTATCTAAAACAATACTGTTTATGGACACTAGCTAGTAACTCACTTTATTAAAATTCTGAATAAAAAATAAATTTTTTAGGAAGTTATGAAGTATTAAATTATTATTATTTGCGAAAAAATATGCATCTGTTTATTTTTTATTTTAGATGAGAAATCAAAAAATGCAAAAAATATTATGCTTAACTAAATCTTTGAACAAAAAATACTTATATTGATTTAATAGATGATTATAAAAATCATATTTTTCAGTGATAAAAGTGTGCAATATGTCATGTGATTCAGCAGCTAATTTATACAGTGAACTCTTTAAAACTACACTAGAGCATTGTCAGCGAGGCTATGCAAAACCTATTAAAACTACAACAGATAGTGCTAACAAATTAGTCGAAGAACAGTTGCTAAGATTAATTACAACACGTTTGCCGCTCACAGACCAAAAGCTCATGGGTAAGTTTGGGAATGCTCGGTTTCAAGGTTTGAATGCTGTACGCCAAGGAAACCTAATGACAGCTGAGTGTGCATTTGCAGAAGCGCGTGTACCCTTACAATTAAATAAACTTTCTTTGGAGGGCAGTTTACTTTACGAGTCTTTACTAGAGCAGTCAGAATCCTACCTTGATTATCGCCGTGGTGATTTTGATAAAGCTCGTAACCGAATCTTTAAAGCGATCGCCAATGATGTGGTTTTGGAATCACAATATGGCTACGATATTCTTTTCCTACATCGCATCCACCTCGCTCATAATCTTGTGCGAATCGATGCACAACGCACCTGCTTTGAAAACGCTCTTGAGCTAGCCTGTCAGATTCTCAGCTATCTTGAAGGAGTATCGGAGGTTTTACCAATTTCAGGTATTTGGGGTTATGAACGTGTAGCGCGTCAATCCCCAGAGCTTGTCGCTATTATGTTTGCAGAAGTCACCAGTGAAATCGCTATTATCTTAGCAGGACAGAACCGTCAGTTGGCGCGTCATTTGTTTGCGGTTACTTTCGCTCATCTGCACTTACAAACTAATCATAACCGTCACTGCCACCTGCAAGCTTGCGTTTGGTTGCTTATTAAACAAGCATTCGTAAATAACGATTTTGCCACTTTTCTAGAACGTGCATCCGACTTCCTGGCTTTTGGACGCGCTGATACACCATTACTCTGGTACGCAACTGTCATCGATTTGATTACTCTGTGGGATGAGCTTGCTCTACCTGACTCAGAATTAATCAGACTAGAAGTCGCCAATATGGCTACATGGGAAAAACTGCCTCAAAAGTTTTCCTCTTTACTCTGCGTCTGTACAAATACTGAGGCAGCATAGAAGTTAGATATATTCAATCATCCCTAGCTAGCAAAAGTACTGTTAACTTAAACAAAAATGTTACGCCAGAAGCAAAGCCTATTTCGCAAAGAATCTCTAGAGCGTCTATCATCTCCTGAAAGACTAGACCAACTGATGCACGTAGTGAGTCCTAGAAGTTGGCTACCTTTAGTCGGCTTGGGTTCTGTAATAGGTGTCGCCCTGATCTGGAGTATTTTTGGACGCATTCCAATCACTGTTGAGGGGAAAGGTGTACTGATTTTTCCACGTCAAGTTGTACCAGTACAATCTAAAAGTTCAGGGCAATTACTTGCTCTGAATATCAATGTTGGGGATGTCGTTAACAAGGGAGATGTAGTGGCAACGGTTGACCAAGTTGACCTGCGTAAGCAATTACAATTAGCACGTGGCAAACTAGTCCAATTAGAGGATCAGGATCGCAATGCAAGTTTGTTACAAGGGCAGCGTCAGCAGCTTGACATAAAGGCAACTCAAGAGCAACGCCAAACTCTTGAGCAAAGATTAAAAATTGTCCAGGATTTGACACCTGTGTTGAGGGACAAAGGGCTGGTGTCAATCGGGCGCGATCGCCTAAACCTACAACGACGCTTGCAAACACTCCAAGGGCTGCTTCCTACTCATAAAAAGAGACTAGAAAACCGCCAGAGGCTGTTAACACAGGGAGCGATTCCTGATGATGTAGTGTTGGAAGCGCGGCAACAATACGATGATGCCCGTGCAAACATCGATGAAGCTGAATCTCAGTTGAAACAACTAGACATTAAGGAAGCAGATGCACAACAACAATACCTTTCCAACTTGAACGAAATCAAAAACATCCAAGCCCAGTTGCAAGAACAAAATAGTAAAGCAGCCAGCCAAGCTCAACAAGACCTGCAAATTGCAACTACCCGCAAAAACGAGATTCAAGAACTTAAACGAGAGATTGCCAAACTCCAACAGCAACTAGGCGATAACACCCAAATTATTAGTCAATATAGCGGACGTATTCTAGAAATCACACTCACACCTGGACAAGTTATCAGTGCAGGAACTCGCCTAGCAACCATAGAAGCTGAGAATCCTAAGAGTAAATTAGTTAGCGTTATGTATTTTCCAGTTTCGGATGGCAAGAAAATTCAACCAGGGATGGCAATCCAAATTACCCCTCAAACCGTTAAAAGGGAACGTTATGGCGGCATTGTTGGCAATGTCACTAGCCTCTCAAAATTCCCAATTACAAAAGAGGCAGCGGCTTCGGAGGTAGGCAATTCAGAAGTGGTAGAAAGTTTAGTATCTGAAAAACAGGAAGCTGTGATACAAGTATTATCTAATCTAGAGCTAGATTCCAGCACCCCCAGTGGTTATAAATGGTCTTCCTCCACTGGGCCGCAGTTGAAAATTTCTTCTGGGACTACTACTGTAGCGCGAGTCAAGGTGGAAGAACGCGCTCCCATCACTTATATATTTCCTATTTTGAGGTCTTTAAGTGGTATCTACTAACCCGATAGTAAAACCAATTAATCTTTGGCAGGACTTGCAAGCACTGTTAACAAGTAGAGGTATGCGCGTCAAGACACCCACTCTGCTGCAAATGGAGGCAGTAGAATGTGGTGCTGCTGCTATGGGAATTATTCTCGGTTACTACGGTCGGATAGTACCACTCCCCCAACTGCGGCGAGACTGTGGAGTTTCCCGTGATGGTTCTAAGGCATCAAATATCCTTAAAGCTGCGAGAAATTATGGATTCCAGGCTAAAGGCTTTAAAAAAGGGCTAAAGCAACTCCAAGAACTACGCCCTCCCTATATTGTTTTCTGGAACTTTAACCATTTCATTGTAGTAGAGGGGTTTCGCCAACAGCGAGTTTATCTTAATGACCCGGCTACGGGGCCGCGTCGTGTATCCTTAGAAGAATTTGACGAAGGGTATACTGGAGTAGTATTGGTCTTGGAACCAGGCTCAGAGTTTACTAAAGGTGGTCGCAAACCTAGCATGATCCTCTCTCTGTCGTCACGACTGAGTAGTGCTGTTGGTGCTTTAGTTTACTGTTTAGTTGCGGGATTTTTCTTAACTTTAGTTGGGTTGGCAGTACCCGTCTTTAGCCAAGTGTTTGTAGACGACATTTTAGTACAGCAACGGCATGACTGGCTGCGACCACTGCTGTTAGCGATGGCGATCGCCACTGTACTCCAAGGGTCGCTAACGTTACTGCGGTTGCGCTACCTGCGCCGCTTGAAAATCAAATTAGCTGTTGGGATGTGCAGCCGCTTTCTCTGGCACATCCTACGTTTACCTATAAGTTTTTACGCCCAACGATTTGCCGGAGAAATCAGTAACCGCACTACTCTCAATAATCAAATAGCTGATGTCCTGTCAGGAAAGTTGGCAACTACTGGCATTGATGCAGTAATGGTAATTTTTTATGCTCTGGTCATGCTCCAATATGACTGGGTGTTGACGTTGCTTGTAGTTAGCTTTGCCGCAGTCAATGTCTTAACCTTACAGTGGATTTCTCGCCAGCGTGTAGATGCTAATCAACGATTGATCCAAGAATATGGTAAAGCTGCTGGCTTATCCATAGCTGCACTTCAAACCATAGAAACCTTGAAAGCGTCGGGGTTGGAATCAGATTTCTTTGGTCGCTGGTCTGGCTATTACACTAAAGCTATCCAATCCCAGCAGGAACTGGGAGTGGCTAACCAAACATTTTCTGTATTACCTACGCTTTTGTCGGCGCTTTCTTCGATGCTATTGTTGGTTGTAGGTGGTTTACGCGTTATGGATGGGCATCTCAGCATTGGGATGCTTGTAGCCTTTCAAGGTTTGATGCAAAGTTTCCAGATGCCTGTAAACAATCTTGTCAGCTTTGGTAGTACGTTGCAAGAACTAGAGGGCAATCTGATTCGCCTGGATGATGTTTTAGACAACCCTGTAGACCCGCAAGTAGAAACTAAAAGCGAACAACCAGATGATGTGATTCAATTTGCATCTTCGCGTTTACAGGGGTATGTGGAGTTGCGAAACATCACATTTGGCTATAGCCGCCTCGACTCTCCAATGATTGAAAACTTTAATCTCTCCATTAAACCTGGTCAAAGAGTTGCCTTGGTAGGTGGGAGTGGTTCTGGCAAGTCTACCATTGCCAAGCTGGTCAGCAGGCTTTATGAACCTTGGACAGGAGAAATTCTCTTTGATGGTATACCTAGACAACAGATTTCACACCAAATACTAACTAGCTCTGTGGCTCTGGTAGAGCAAGATATCCTACTGTTCGGTGGCACTATCAGAGACAATCTTACTCTCTGGGATGCGACTATACCAGACAAAAATCTCATTCAAGCTTGTCAAGATGCAGCTATTGACGATGTGGTTTTCTCCATGTCTGGGGGATTTGAGTCCGAACTGATAGAGGGTGCTGCAAATTTAAGTGGGGGTCAGCGACAACGGTTAGAAATTGCTCGTGCTTTGGTTAATAACCCCGCAATTCTGGTTATGGATGAAGCCACCAGCGCTCTAGATGCCGAGACAGAACAAATTATTGACCAGAATCTGCGGCGACGAGGATGCACTTGCATTATTGTCGCACACCGCTTAAGTACGATTCGAGACTGTGATGAAATCATCGTCCTAGAACACGGAAAGGTGGTACAACGAGGTACTCACCAACAATTGTGGCAGGCGGAGGGTGTGTACTCGCGGTTGATTCGCACTGACAAAGAAGCGCTTTCAGAAATTCAATAATTAAAACAGCGATTTCTTATTGGAGCTAAGGGACAATGCAGGGGCAAGTTTACAGTATAAAAGGCAATGAGCCGATCCTGCTAGATGACTCGCAGACGGTTTGGGTAGTCCAGTCTGGCTGTGTGGCATTGTTTGCCGTCACAGTTAAAGATGGTGTAATTGAAGGTACACGACGTTATCTGTTCAGTCTTAACCAGACGGCAGCTCTGTTTGGAACTACTATCAACTTTTATGGTCAGTGTCGTCAATTTTTAGCAGTTCCAATGGGGGAAACAGAATTGCTCAAGTTAGATCCGCAATGTTTCAGCGAGTTAGTAGCCAATGAAGATGCTAAGGTAATTACTTGGATAGATAATTGGATGGAAAATATTGCTACTGCCCTCTCCCACGTTGCTACTCCCGCAATTCAGGTTAAAGCTGAGGGACAGGCACGATTTTCTTTCAACCAAGGTCAGACTTTTCAACCACAATCAGGTGTAGTATCTTGGGTAGAGCTTGAGCAAGGCACTGTTCGCTGGCTAGGGTTTGAAGAATTAACCCTAAGAGCCACAGCAATCATTCCCCTTAACGATAAAATGTGGCTAGAAGCAGTGGAGGGAGTGCAGCTTGCCACTCAAACTACTAGAGAATTCCTCAACCCAAATAATATTCTGGCAGGACTATCCCAACTTCACAATCAATTCCTGCACGCCATTGAACTTTTAGATCGATCACAAACAGAGGCGGAACTGATGCGGTTGCGCGATCGCCAACGCCTCAACCGTCAAGTTACAGCAGAAGCTTTAGGAGAACTAGCATCGACTCTCAATTCCCAGGACGGAGACTTTTTCAATGAGGGAACACCTTTATTGGTTGCTGCTGGTGCGGTAGGTAGGGCTTTAGGAGTGAAAATTCGCCCCCCCGCTCGTTCCGAAAACCTTCAGCGAGTCAAAGAGCCACTGGAAGCAATTGTACGCGCTTCCCGCATCCGGATGCGACGCGTATTATTGCGGGACAACTGGTGGGAGAGGGATTGTGGGCCACTAGTTGCCTACACCCAATCAGAAAACCGACCAATAGCCTTATTACCAGTTTCTAGTAATCGCTACGAACTCTTTGACTCGGTAGAGCAAACCCGCTCTCCTGTAGATCAGAGCCAAGCTTTAACACTAGCGCCCATAGCTTATGTATTTTATCGGTCTTTACCTGATCGGGCGCTCTCAGCTTTGGATCTCCTGCGATTCGCCCTTAAAGGACGTGTTAGGGAACTGCTTGTTATTTTCTTTACTGCTGTTGTCGTTACCCTGTTGGGTATGCTCACACCCCAAGCGACTGCCATTTTAATGGATAACGCGATTCCAGATAGCGACAAAGGGTTATTGTTGCAAGTCGGCTTGGGACTGATGGTTGCGGCTTTGGCGACAGCAGTTTTTCAACTGGCTCAGGGGTTTGCTCTGCTGCGGATAGAAACTACTGGCGACGCCTCGACTCAAGCAGCTGTGTGGGATAGACTGCTAAATTTATCAGTATCTTTTTTCCGTCAGTACACTACAGGGGATCTTCAATCCCGCGTTTCCTCAATTAGTACCATCCGGCGTCAACTTAGTGGTAGAACCTTAATTAATCTGATTACCAGTTTGTTTGCATTGTTTTATCTAGGACAATTATTTTACTACAACTTCCAATTAGCCTTAGTTGGCGTGGTTGTGGCTATAGTTGCATTCACCTTCACCACAATTTCTAGTATCCTCCTGCTGCGTTATGTGCGTCCCTTGTTAGAATTGCAGGGAAATATTTTTGGACAGACGGTACAGCTAATTAATGGCATTTCTAAACTCCATGTTGCAGGTGCTCAGGAGCGTGCTTTTGCTTTTTGGAGTAAAAATTACAGTCGCCAAATTAAGCTGGAACTCGGTAAACAACAAGTCGAAGATGCTGTGGCACTTTTCAACACAGTCATGCCTACAGTGACTTCTGGAGTTCTGTTTTGGTTTACTATGAGCCTACTAGAAAAACCTCAAACTTCAGGAGGGATAACATTGTCCCTTGGCACTTTTTTAGCTTTCAATACAGCCTTTAGCAACTTTATTCAAGGCACGACAGGCGTCAGCAATACAGTTACTGAAGTTTTGCAGGTCATTCCTGAATGGAAACGCACTCAGCCAATTATCTTAACTATACCAGAAGTGGATCTCACTAAGGCTGACCCTGGTAGACTCTCTGGGAAAATTACTGTCGATCATCTGACTTTCCGCTACCGCAGTGACGGTCTCCTGATACTGGATGATGTGTGCATCTCTGCACAGCCTGGTGAGTTTATTGCCTTAGTAGGCAGCTCTGGTAGCGGAAAATCGACCATCCTCCGATTACTACTGGGATTTGAGACTCCGCAAGTAGGTAGTATTTACTACGATGGTCAAGATTTATCTGGGTTAGATGTGGATGCGGTACGCCGACAATTGGGGGTTGTTTTACAAAATGGTCAACTCAACTCAGCTTCTATTTTTGAGAATATTGCAGGCGGCGCTCAGATTACTTTAGATGAAGCCTGGCAAGCGGCGCAAATGTCGGGATTTGCTGACGATATTACCGCCATGCCAATGCAAATGCATACTGTGGTGAGTGAAGGAGGGGGTAATCTTTCTGGAGGGCAAAGACAACGGTTATTGATTGCTCGCGCTCTAGCATTAAAACCCCGTATTTTGTTATTTGATGAAGCTACAAGTGCGCTCGATAACAGAACCCAAGCAATTGTCAGTGAAAGTTTAGATAAACTACAAGTTACTAGAATTGCGATCGCTCATCGACTTAGCACTATCCGCAACGCTCACCGCATTTATGTACTCCAAGCTGGCCGGGTTATACAACAGGGAACTTTTCAAGAGCTAGCTGCTGTTGAGGGACTATTTGCCCAGTTAATGGCTCGGCAAATGGCGTAGTTAGTGACTTCCAGAAAATAAACTATTCTATTAGCAATAATGATAATCATTTGAAGGAGGGATGAAGGGGCTGCCGTCGGCAGCCCCTTCATCCCTCCTTTTGTAGTAAATTGAATAATGACTGAGTTTTTGAGTTTTTGACTGTGGCAACTAGGTAAGGAATATATTTGAAATTTTAATTCGGGTGACCACTCAAAGAGATAGTATTAAAAACACGACTAAAGTAAAAATACGACTAAAATGTTAAAAAATGTTCCAACTAGTAATGATATTCGTTACCATTTGGAGAAATATTCAGACCTTCTTTCATTGGAAGAGGCTTTAAATATAAATATTGTACTCAGCCTATTTTACGTTTTTTTAGGTTGAGCTACTTATCCCTCTTCATCATTTTCCGAGCAGCTAATCTATGAAAGCTTTATCAGTCGGTCAATACAGGCTTTCCTATTATAAAAAATAGGTCTTGTATTTGTTATTAGAAAAGAATGGCGCGATGCCTACGGTGCGGCGAAGCCATCACTTGCTATATAGAAGCTCTAGAAATCAGAAAAGCCAAATGTTTTCGGAGAGTGACACAAGAGGGTTATTTGTCGACGCTTTTTCCAAAAACTGTATCAAAAAGTACAGCTTTACCGACAAAATTAGGTTTACAAGTATTCATCATAGAGCGATCGCAGAACTTTTCGGTCTACTAAGCTTGGCTATTACTATACCTTTGTTTAAGTTCCTATGTTACTTTTTTATCCCTACTTTAATGAAACGAATATACATGCTAATTGTGAATAGAGCAAAATAATTTAAATTAATGGCAGTTTTCACTAATACATCTTCGTGAATCATGGTTGCTCTCATTTGCTGGAGACAATTGCATTGGGCAGAGTATGCAGCAGAACTTTTAGGAACTGCCCTGCTGGTTTTTGTAGGTTTGAGTGCTGTCGTTTTCAACTTTAGTGCAGGCTTGCCAATGGAACATTGGATTCCTGATCGCAGTTTTCGTCTACTATTGACTGGGTTGATGTTTGCAGGTACGGGATCGTTGATTGCTATCTCACCGTTAGGCAAACTTAGCGGGGCGCACATCAATCCTGCTTTGTCACTCGCATTTTGGGTACGTGGAAAAATGCACCGTATAGATTTTGTAGGATATGTCTTTGGGCAGTTTCTTGGTGCGATTTTAGGAGCCACAGTTTTAATTGGTGTTTGGAAAGAATACGCTACCAACCTTAAAAACGGCATGACGTTACCAAGCAATAGCTATTCCCTTGGCGTTGTCTTCTTTGCGGAAGTTAGCATGACCTTCTTGCTTGTTTTCGCCATTTTTATTTTTCTCAGTCAGTATCGGCTACTACGGTGGACACCTTTAATGACATGGCTGTTGGTGGCAACAATGGTTTGGTTAGAATCACCAATTTCTGGTACGAGTCTCAATCCTGCCCGTAGCTTTGGGCCTGCATTCGTTAGCGGTAATTGGCAGGATCAATGGATTTATGGCATTGCCCCTTCATTAGGCTCCTTACTTGCAGTAGGAGCCTTTAATTTTTTAAAGGTGATTGGGGCACATAAGCAAGATATTTTGACCTGCAAGCTGTTTCACGTACCTTACTACCGCAGCATTTTCAAGAACGTCAGCGCACCTTGCGGCAGAGAATCTCATTCATAAATTCAAGCAATTTTTAAATAAAAAGGAGAACTCTATGAAACTTGATGGAAAAGTAGCGTTGGTAACGGGCAGTAGTCAAGGAATCGGACAAGCGATCGCTATCCGCCTAGCTCAAGATGGAGCTAGTATAGTGATTAACTACCGCTCTCATCCAGAAGGGGCGCAGGAGACATTAAAGCAAGTGCAGGCCGCTGGCGGCAAATGTCACATGGCGCAATCTGATGTAGATGCAACAATTCAAGCTGATTTAGGACAAGTTAGTGAAGTTCAACGATTAATTAGTGAAAGTATTGATCGCTTTGGCCAAGTAGACATTCTCGTGAACAATGCTGGACTGGAAAAACGAGCAGACTTTTGGGACGTGAGTGAAGAAGACTACGATAAAGTGACAGATGTCAATTTGAAAGGTGTGTTCTTTGCTGCTCAAGCTTTTGTGAAGCATCTCAAGCAAACAAACCGTCCTGGCAAAATCATTAACATTAGCTCAGTTCACGAAGAACTGCCATTTCCCCATTTCACTTCATATTGCGTCAGCAAAGGCGGCGTTAAGATGATGATGCGAAATTTGGCAGTGGAGTTAGGCCCATTAGGAATCACAATTAATAACGTTGCTCCAGGGGCGATCGTAACTCCAATTAATAAAGATTTACTCGAAGATAAAGAAAAACTCAACGCCCTGGTAAAAAATATTCCGCTAGGACGGTTAGGCAAACCAGAGGATGTCTCAAACTTAGTGGCATTCTTAGCTTCATCTGATGCCGATTACATCACAGGTTCCACCTTTTTTGTTGACGGTGGCTTGCTGTGGAACTATCAGGAACAATAAGCCTGTGAAAACTGACAAGCTGAGAATTAATCAACTTTCACCCCAGAACTACGAATGGTATCTCGCGTATTTACAAGCTATAGATACTAAAAACGTTGAACTGTATAGCAGCTTTCTTGCTGAGGATTGCGTTATGCTCTCCAACAATCATCCTCTTGTTCAAGGTAAAGAAGCGATTGTCCAGTTTCTCTCGAATTACTGGACGACATTTGATAGCTTGGAACACGACTTACTCAACATTTACGGCAGCGATTTGTTTTTTGTTTTAGAAGCCTTAAACCATTACAAACGCCAAGATGGAGAGGCTGTAACCCTGCGAGCAGTTGCCTTCACCGATCGCAATCAAGCAGGTTCAGTAACTTCCGTCAGATTTTACACAGATACAACAGAACTGTTCTCGTAATCCCGGCGTTTTAAGAAAGCAGGGGGAGTAGAGGAGGCAGGGGGAGAAATACCACCTATGATTGCAACTTGGGTTTAATGCTCAAGACTTAATCGAAAAAATTCCCGCCTTTTGGGATAACGGCACAATTTATGCTCACTTGGAAGACATCGAAATACACAATTAATTAGGAGAAACAGCATGGCAGGCAAACTGAATGGCAAAGTAGCAGTAATTACAGGTGCATCTTCAGGAATTGGTGAAGCAACTGCGATCGCTCTTGCAGCCGAGGGAGCTAAAATTGCGCTTGCGGCTCGACGAGTGGAAAAACTGGAGGCGTTAGCCAAGCAAATTACGGATGGGAGTGGACAAGCACTGCCAATTGCCGCTGATGTTACAGATGATGCTCAAATTCAAGAACTGGTGGAAAAAACCCAGTCTCACTTTGGCGGTATAGACGTTTTAATTAATAATGCTGGAGTAATGTTGGTTGGGCCAGTTGAAGGTGCAAATATCAGTGATTGGCAACGCATGATTGATATTGATTTGTTGGGTTTGATGAAAACAACCCATGCTGCTTTGCCAATACTGAAGGCATAAGGCGGCGGACATATTGTCAACATTGCCTCAGTCGCTGGTCGCATTCCAATTCCTAACTATGCAGTTTACAATGCGGTTAAGTTTGGAGTAGTTGCTTTTAGCGTTGGCGAAGCCTCTCGTAGAGAAGCCCTCCGCAAAGAAGTGATTAAAGATAAAATTCGCATCACTGTGATTGAACGGGGAGCTGTAGCAACGGAGTTAGCCAGTCAAATTTCTAACCCAGAAGCACGGCAGGAGGTGGATGCGTTCTATAATTCTGTCGAGCCGTTGCAAAAAGAAGACATTGCAGCTGCGATCGCTTACACTGTCACCCAACCTGCTCATGTCAGGGTCAACGAAATTTTGATTTGTCCCAGCAATCAGGAAATGTAATGAGGCAGGGGAGTAGGGGGCAGGAGGCAGGGGGCAGGGGGCAGGGGGGCAGGGGGCAAGGGGGCAAGGGAGCAGGGGGGTAGGGAAAATTAGAAACTCATTAATGAAGCTCAAAGACTTGTTCACGAGTATCAAAGACTCATTCACGAGTATCAAAGACTCGTTCACGAGTATCAAAGACTCGCCCACGAGTATCAAAGACTCATCCGCGAGATTTGGTTATTCACTGATGAATCAGGAAACTCAATCCTATGAAAATTGGCATTATTGGCTCAGGTAATATGGGCAGGTCGGTAGGAATTCTTTGGGCAGAACGGGGACACGAGGTTTTCTTTGGTTCCCGTGAGGCAGCGAAAGCACAAGCGATTGCACAACTTGCAGGATACAATGCAAAGGGCGGCACAAACGATCAAGCGGCGGCGTTTGCAGACGTAATTTTTTATGGTGTGCGGGAGTTACCCTCTAAGGTTTTTTCTTCAACCGATGTGCTGGCAAACAAAATACTGATTGATTGTAATAATTCACCCATCCCTGAAGAGTTTGCTTTTGAACCAATTGCAGAATCAATTGCGGAAAAGTTTGCCGCTGATGTACCAAATGCCCATATAGTCAAAGCCTTTAATACCTTTGCTCAAGAAGTGTTTGAACTCAGTCCAGACCCACTTAAGCAATATCAAGTTTCGTGCTTTGTATGCAGCGATAACGAGCAGGCAAAGCAGACTGCGATCGGCTTAATAGCAGAAATCGGCTTCAACCCTGTCGATTGTGGCGAATTGCGTCGTGCGCGCATGGTTGAGGGTTTGGGCGACTTTATCCGATTTATGATTGCTGGTAGAAAACTTGGCTCTTATGCAACAATTTCAGTTCATCAACTTCCAGAAGCCAAGGAACAACGCTTAGGCGGACGTAAACCAGGATACGCCTGAAGCGACTAAAAAAGCCTGTTGATAAGTGATTCATTCAAAGAGCGTAAATTAAAAGAACTATGACCGCAGAAGAACAACGCTTGCAAGAAGACCGAGAACGCAAAGCTTACTGGCGACGGTGGGGATCGTACCTAAGTGAGCGGCAATGGGGCACTGTGCGCGAAGACTACAGCCCCGATGGTTCAGCCTGGGACTACTTTCCCCATGACCATGCGAGATCCCGTGCTTACCGTTGGGGCGAAGATGGCATTGCCGGAATTTCTGACAATCATCAGCAATTGTGTTTTGCGATCGCTCTCTGGAACGAGCAAGACCCGATCCTCAAAGAGCGGATGTTTGGCTTAACGAGCAACGAAGGCAATCACGGCGAAGATGTTAAAGAATACTACTTTTTTCTTGACAATACGCCAACTCATGCATACATGAAATTCTTGTACAAATATCCGCAGCAGGCATTTCCCTATACTCAATTAGTCGAAGAGAACCGTCGCCGCAGCAAGCAGGAACCGGAATTTGAATTACTTGACACGGGTGTATTTGCTCAAGACCGCTACTTTGATGTGTTTGTTGAGTACGCCAAAGCCTCTGCTGAAGATATATTAATTCAAATCACGATCGCTAATCGCGGTTCTGAGGCCAAGCCATTGCGTCTCTTGCCGTCACTTTGGTTTCGCAATACTTGGTCATGGGATGGAAAAACTAAAAAACCAATACTGAAGGTGTTGAAATCAGAAGCAGATTTCAGCATCATTGAAGCCTCTCATCCTGAGATGAGCAACTATTGGCTCTACTCTCAAGGTGCAGCAGAACTTTTGTTTACTGAGAATGAAACGAATTTTCAACGACTGTATGGTGTGGAAAATACCTCACCTTACGTTAAAGATGGCTTTCATGAGTATGCGATCCACAACCGCACTGATGCGGTGAATCCGAACCGCATGGGCACGAAGTTTGCTGCTGACTACAAATTGATGATTCCACCAGGTGCAACGCAAACTGTACGCTTGCGGCTGGCAGATTCGTCTAATATTGCCGATCCATTTGGCGATGAGTTCGAGAAAATTTTTAGCGATCGCATCAAAGAAGCCGACGAATTTTATCAGCGAATTACGCCGTTTCAACTATCCGACGACGAGCGGATTATCCAGCGACAGGCGTTTGCGGGAATGCTGTGGAGTAAACAGTTTTACCTGTACATCATCGAAGATTGGCTCAAAGGCGACCCTGCTACTTTGACTCCCCCAGATTCGCGTCGGAGTGTTCGCAACGCAGATTGGGTGCATGTATATATTGATGATGTTCTCTCCATGCCCGATACCTGGGAGTATCCTTGGTTTGCTGCTTGGGATTTGGCATTCCATACTATTCCCTTGGCAATGATTGACCCAGATTTTGCCAAGCGACAACTGCAACGCCTAACACGGGAATGGTACATGCATCCTAATGGGCAGTTACCCGCCTACGAGTGGAAACTGAGCGATGTCAATCCACCCGTACACGCATGGGCAGCGTGGCAGGTCTATCAAATCGAGCAGAAATTCTACGGACACGCTGACAAACGATTTCTGGAAGGAGTATTTCAAAAGCTGCTGCTCAACTTTACTTGGTGGGTTAACCGCAAAGATGCTGAAGGTAAAAACATTTTTCAAGGCGGCTTTTTGGGCATGGACAACATTGGCGTGTTCGACCGCAGTGCCCCCCTACCGACAGGTGGCGATTTAGAGCAGGCAGACGGTACAAGCTGGATGGCAATGTTTTGCATGAATATGCTAACAATCGCTCTAGAGTTAGCGATGGATGAACCCATCTACGAAGATATTGCCAGTAAATTCTTCGAGCATTTTCTGCGAATTGCCGATGCCATGAATGGGATTGGTCAGGATGAACTTGTCCTGTGGGATGAGGAAGACGGGTTCTTCTACGATGCACTCCACTTCCTAGATGGACATCATTTTCCCATGAAAGTGCGATCGTTGGTTGGCTTAGTGCCTTTATTTGCGATCGGAACCCTAGAACCCGAAATCCTCAAAAAACTCAGTGGATTTCGCCAGCGTTCCGATTGGTTTATTAAAAATCGCCCAGACCTGACAAGTGGAATTGCCTGTATGCATACCACAGGCGAACACCAGCGCCGTTTACTGGCAATCTTAGATGGCAAGAAGCTAAAGCGCATCTTAGAGCGTATGTTAGATGAGCGCGAGTTTTTAAGTCCCTATGGCATTCGCTCTGTATCGAAATTTCATGCCGCTCATCCCTTCATCATGCACGTCAACGATCAAGAGTATCAGGTAGACTACGAACCAGCTGAATCTACAAACAACTTATTTGGTGGCAATTCTAACTGGCGTGGCCCAATTTGGTTTCCGATGAATTATCTGCTTATCGATGCCCTATACCACTTTCATCAATACTTTGGGGATGACTACAAAGTAGAATGCCCGACTAATTCTGGACAATGGATGACGCTAAAGGAAGTGGCGATCGAGTTATCAAAACGACTTGAACGCATTTTTCTACAAAATGCCAACGGGCATCGACCTGTCTACGGTGCCGTCAAGGTTTTTCAGACAAATCCTCATTGGCGAAATTTGCTCACCTTTAATGAGTACTTTCATGGCGACAATGGGGCTGGCTTAGGAGCAAGCCACCAAACTGGCTGGACAGGAGTGATTGCACAATTAATCCATCGGTGTGGTGAAAGTTTATAGGACTAGCCTTTTCAACGTGAACGTTTGTACTATAAAATCAATGATGTTTTTAATCCAATTTTGGGATTTTGGCTCTGGCAATGGCTACGCCCGCCGTTGGCAAAGCCTCTCCAAGAGTTGGCATCGCTTAATTTACAGTCGAAAAATTTGGAGTTTAATGCATAGATTCTTTGCTTAATTTCGGCCAATGCCTGAAATGCTGTAAAAACCTGGGCGTTGCAGAATAGAAATATGAATTAGAGCGATCGCTATGATATCATGTTCGGTAAATCACTTACAATTAAACTCCGATTTTAATCTACCAGTGAAAATCTGTTAAGCCTTGGATTGAATCTTGCTGTTGAAGTAAAGATTCACAGCGATGAAACAAAACTCTTCCAAATCATTGAGTTTTCAAACGATTAATTCACAATTGGTTCGTCAACCAAAGTCCACAATCTTTCAGCAGGTTGCAATTTTGGTGAATGAGAGGGTAAAAATGTTAAATGTAACCCTTGAGGAATTTTTAAATTATGACTAATATGCCACCCAGCACGGTCAACAGCCAAAAGAATGTGTTTTCTAGCACCTAATTCAAATTCACGAGCAAAGTCAGCTAAAACCTGATTAAAGAGTTCAGTATTGACGTATGGTAAAATCTACCAATAAGTTTCTCCGGTTTTGGGATGTACAAATGCATACAACCATAACCATTTAAATCTCCAATTAACGTTAGCAATTGGTGTTTCTCCCTCATGTACGTAGACTCGTCTAAGAATTAGCTTGAGTCCCAAGCGATAGCGAAGCGTTAGCGAGTCCTCGAGCGTCTGTTCATCTTGGCACTACAACTGAATTTCCGCCTCCGGATAAGCACTTTGGAGTTCTTCAACTTCTGTTTCTAGTTTTTTCCAGGCTTCTTGCTCAAAAGCATCACTTTGTGTGTGAGATGGGCGAGGTACTCGTAGTCTAAACATTATCTGCGGTAATATCTCCCACCCTCTGAATCTACTAATCTTTATTTTGGTAACTTCACTTAACCAATTCGCAACTTTTCCTCCATTCCAAAGTCCCCCATCTGGGGCGTTCTCCTGTAACGCTTGCCAAAGCTGTGCTTGGTGAATGTTGTCTATTAACCCCTTTGCTCCTTGATTTGAAAGACGGCGATCGCCTATTCCACTTCTACCCAACTCGTTATACTGTTCACCAATGCGTAGAGCCATGTTCTACTGTAGCGTGTTGTTTACTCTACTTCTTGTGTCTTTTTCCTTGTGCTAGTAACCATATAATCTGGTATTGATGACTTTCTACTCCGTATGAAGCCTTACGGTAACGCTGTTCTAACTTAGCAATATCTAAATGCTTGGCTATACTGATTCGTTTTGGCATACTTCATCTTTTGTGTCTCCAGTTTTATCAGAAGTGATTATCCGAACATGATATAACGCTCTTCCATCACTCTCATGAGAGAATAAAGCAATAATCCTTGCTAAACATGACTTTCAGGCAAAAAAGATGATTTTAGCCATCATGTTAGAAAATAAAGCTTGAAACCCGGTTTCTGTCTATTGTTTAAAAGTTAGCTGAGATTTTTCTTCGACCAAAGTGATGAAAGAGCGATAAGTAAATAAAATACATTGGTACAAATAATAAATCTTTGGTTATAAATATATTTTAAAATGTATTAGCTTTTATAGAAAGTTAACATATTGAAGATTTTGTAAATAAGTTGACTTGACCTGAGAATAGTGATAAATAAATAACTGTGTTGACTAAATCAATAAACAAGGCTTAATAAAATTATTTGAAATAAGAATTTGGTTAAAACGCCATTTATTAGTATCCGCTCAATAAATCGGGGTAGTGGAAAAAAGAAAAAGTGGATAGATGCACATAGCGTCGTAGAATATATCAGATGACGCAAAAGCCGTATCCGCTCAATAAATCGGGGCGAACTACCAGTTCAGGAACGAGTTTACCCCATTTGAGCCTTGTCACTGAGCGATTTACCCTGGATTATTAAGCGGTTACGAAACCAGTTTAAGTAGATGCTGCATTTATTTGAACTACCTATCTAACGCCGTGTGCGACTTTTTTAAAACTCCTATTTCACAAACATTTCAGAGATGAGCGATTTAGATAAAGACTAAATACTAATCTACAGAATAGTTACTATGAGTAGGTTTTAGTATTTTGCGAAATATTAAGTTCCACATCGCGTTATCTAGGGTTTTTCCACGCTGGTAGGGCTACTCATAGATGACACCTCTGCCAGCGAATATCTTTGAATCGAACTTATAACCGAGGGGATTGATATGGCAGACATTATTGGAGACAACAGGAATAACACTCTAATTGGCACGTTTGAGAATGACGCTATCCTTGGTCAGGGCGGTGATGATAACCTCTTTGGTCGGGGCGGCAATGATGACCTCTTGGGTGGGGCTGGCAATGACTCGCTTGATGGTGAGGACGGCAATGACCTTCTCAATGGTGAGGAGGGCGAGAACACCCTGCTTGGTGGATTCGGCGATGATGTCCTCCTTGGTGGATCTGGCAATGACCTTCTCCAAGGCGAGGAGGACGACGATCAACTCCTTGGCAGAGGCGGTGACGACACCCTGCTTGGTGGGTCCGGTAATGATGCTTTCCTTGCTGGATCTGGCAATGACCTTCTCGAAGGCGGGGACGGAAATGACCGACTCGCTGGAGAAGACGGTAAAGACCAACTCTTTGGCGGGGAAGGGGTTGACACGCTCAATGGCGGGGCTGGCGATGACTTGATTGATGGCGAGGATGGCAATGACAACTTGATTGGTCAGGCTGGCGATGACATCCTCCTTGGCGGGGCTGGCGATGACCGAATCGAAGCAGGGGACGGGGATGACAAAATCTTTGGTGGGACTGGCATTGATACTGCTGACTATTCAAATAGCACTGCTGGTGTCACCCTTAACCTAGTGACTGGAACTGCCAGTGGAGGGGCTGGGAATGATGTCCTATTTAATATCGAACAAGTCTTTGGTTCTGGTTTCAACGATTCCCTAACTGGCGGGCGCGGTAATGACACCCTCTTTGGTAGAGGTGGCAATGACCTACTTGATGGTGGAGTTGGTAGTGACCTGCTTGATGGCGAGGAAGGCAACGATACTGTCCGTGGTGGGGATGGCGATGACACCTTGCGTGGTGGGGCTGGCAATAACCGACTCTTGGGTGGAGCTGGTGTTGATACTGCTGCTTATTTCAATGCCACTGCCGGAGTCACGATTAACCTTGCCACCGGAACCGTTACAGGGCAGGACAGGAATGATGTCCTGTTGGAGATTGAAAGAGTCGTTGGTTCTAGGTTCAATGACACCCTCTTGGGCGGAGCTGGCAATGACTTCTTCCTCAGTGGTGGGGACGGGAATGACTCTATCAATGGTGGGGCTGGTAATGACCGCCTCTTTGGCGATGATGGCAATGACACCGTCCTTGGCGGGACTAACGACGACTTTATCAATGGCGGGAACGGCAATGACTCCCTGCTTGGCGGTAGCGGCATTGACATCCTGCTTGGTGGGGCTGGCAATGACCAACTCCAAGGTGAGGACGGAAGTGACACTCTCATTAGTAGAGAAGGCAATGATACCCTGCTAGGCGGCAGCGGCAATGACATTCTGCTTGGTGGAGATGACGATGACATTCTGCTTGGTGGAGGCGGGGATGACCAACTCTTTGGTGGGATTGGCATTGATACTGCTGATTATTTAAATGCCACTGCCGGAGTCACCGTTGACCTTGGCGCTGGAACTGCCAGTGGGGGAGATGGGAATGATGTCCTGTTCAATATCGAGCAAGTCTTTGGTTCTAGTTTTAACGACTCCCTGATTGGAGGAGGCAGCAATGATACCCTCTTTGGCAGAGGCGGCAATGACACCTTGCTTGGTGGGGATAGCGATGACTTTCTTGATGGTCAGGAAGGTAATGACCTTGTCTTGGGCGAGGATGGGAATGACAGCCTGTTTGGTGGGGCTGGCAATGACCAAATCGAAGGAGGAGAAGGCGATGACACCCTCCGTGGCGGGGTCGGCAATGACACTCTCTTTGGAGGCCCTGGAAATGATGTCCTCATAGGCGTTGATACTAACGGTTCTAATTCTCCTGGATTAGGGGAGGTTGATAGCCTAACTGGAGGGCCTGGGGAAGATCAGTTCTTACTTGGAGATGCTACTAATGTCTTTTATGACGATAACAACAATGAAAGTAGTGGTTTGGCAGACTACGCTATCATCAGTGGCTTCAACTCCAACGAAGATACAATCCAGCTCAAAGGAACACTGGCAGACTATCGCTTGCAGACTGTGGGAGCCAATACAAGTGTATTTCTGGACAACTCAGGAGAGCCAGATGAACTCGTTGGTGTTGTGCAAGCGTCGTCTTTAAGGCTTGATAGTGACGACTTCCTGTTCTACGAGAAAGAAAATGCTGGACAAGGGACAAACAACACACTAGCCACTGCTGAGAAGCTAGGTACTTTAACATCAGGTTCAGAAGTTAATACCTCTGCTCAGCTGGCAAGACTTCCAGGGAACAATCCTGATTTCGACTTTTTCACATTTTCTTTAGCCAACCCAGGAACTGTGACTATCAGCACGCCGAATTACAGTGGTAACTTTCCAGTTATCGGCCTATTTAATAGTGCTGGGAACTTACAGAGTTCCAGTACTTCTCAATCAATCACCGCTTCACTAGGGGCAGGTACTTACTCAATTTCAATAAGTGATTATGATTACTTCCCTCAAAATGGCGGAACTTTCAGTTCTGGCTTTTTTAATCCTGGTTCTTATACGTTAGGAGTCACTGTAGCCTAAAGACAAATGGTACTAAGAAAAGCGGAAACAGTTGCCAATTAAGAAGTTTGCAGCTGTTTACGTAATTCTTGTCGAGGTTTTGTCATGAAGGGGTAAGCTTTGGGGCGGCGTTTTTAAACTCGTGGTTCCCTGCGTGCGGGACGACGGTCAGTAACGACTTTGTGAACGATAATTTTGATTGTTCTGCTCATCCATCATTACTATCCGCTCAATAAATCGGGGCGAACTACCAGATCAGGAACGAATTTACGCTATTTGAGCCTTGTCACTGAGCGATTTACCCCGGATTATTGAGCGGTTACTATCGTAGATTAATTTAATCATCATCATTTTTGACTGGAGTTTAGACTAGTTCGCGGTGCAAAACTAGAGACAGAATCAAGCAAAAGTATTATTAAAGCTCGAACATAAAAAATCACATAAATAGCGATAATAGCAGCAAGCTAAAAATTGGTCAAATTCAAATATTTTGAGAACAAAATAATAACTATAAAGTCTATTTGTTAAAAGATAAAATATCAATTTAGTTAACAGTTTTAGTCTGAGAAATTAAACATCGACTGATAATAGTTAAATTATGAGCGATTATTCCCCAGCCCACCCAACGTTTTAATCCCATATCTCCTCTATACAAACAACGTTGGAAGCCAAAGCATCTTTTTAGAAAACTAATACGTCCTTCTACGCCATTATGCCAATGACGACCCTTTCTAAAACTTCTCTTTTTTTCATGCTGGACTCGTTGCTTACTTCTATAACCTCCTTTAGGCAATATTACTTCTTTTATTCCTAATGATTGGGCATAGTTTTCATTACTTTGAGAATAAACACCTCTATCACTAGAAACTAGTTTTGGGGGATAGCCAAAATTTTCTATATGTTGGTCAAGACTGGAAACTAATTGTTGAGTATCATGAGGATTTCCTTTTAATACTCGATAATTACTTACAATTCCACCATCAACTTCATCTAACCAGACTTTTCGCCCAAACTCTACTTCTAAGTTAGGTTTGCCCCTACATATAATATCTGTATGTACTTCAAATATACTCACAATTTTTTCGGCTGCGCTAACTTTTTCTTGATTTAATACTCGGCGAGATGTTTGTTCCACCACTTGTTCTATACGTGGGAGAAAAATTTTCCATTTTTGGAGTAGTTTCTGTGACTTGAGGTTATCCAGATGCTCAAGAAGTATCTTCACTTTTTGAGCTTGTTTAATTGCAGCTATAGTGACTTCAATCAATTTTATGTATGCTTGTTTCCTTTTGTGCTTACCAGATTCATTTCTCGTTTTTGATAAACTATCAATCTGTCTAGATATTCTTCTCGCTGTTCGATAACGATTGCGAAAAATCGTCAAGTTAACCGTTTTTAAATTCACTAAAATAATTGACTTAGCTTGAGATAAAATGCGGCTAATAATCTTAACTCCATCACATAACAAACTGTTATCCGAAGGAAAATGGATATTAGTTGCCACGACTGTACCATCTGTCCTGATCTTTCTCCCCTTAGTTATTTTTAATTCGGTGGCAATTTGAGTCAATCTTTGATTCATCTTCTCCAAAGTTTTTTCACTCAAAGTATTTGCCCAACGAATCAGTGTGCTGTTATTTGGCAAAGCATTAAAATATACTCGACAAAACTGCCTTAAAATTAAACTTTCTTTGACATTTTTGATTATCTTTTCGTAACTTAGGCAGCGTAAGTGTTTTAGAGCTAACATCCTGAATATTACTTCTACAGGAGTTGATTTTCTTCCCGTTTTGCTGGAGAGTGGATAACGTCTTGAAAAGTCCTCTGCGATTAACTCCACTAGCTTGTCATCACAGAGCAGATGGTCAATCAGAGTCATTCGCTCATCCATTTCACCACTCAGGTGCAAGATAATTTTGAACTCCCTGTCAATGTGATATTTTTTCCGTAACACCTCAAGTCTGCCTTTTGATTGAGTATATTTTTCGTTTTCTCAATCACTGTAAGGCTTTTGGGTTTCGCACCGCGAACTAGACTAACGCACGACAAAATGACTCAGGAATACTGAGCGGACAAGCTACACACTTAAAAATATAACAGCCAAAGTTTCAAGCTGGCTTTAGTGTTTTCTGTTTTGGTTTTGCAGTACTTTTTTTGACTGTGGGATAGCGAATTCTACGCGCTCGCAGGTTGCCAGTAGGCCACCATTGGTGTCAAGTTTACTCTCATGCAACGCAATGTGTTTCTTGAGAGATAAGATCAACTTTGTAATCACGAGCCGGGAAGAACTCTAAAATCCTTTTGTACTCATGTTCATCGAAATGTTCCTTGATGAGTACTCCAATTTTCTTGTTTTCCAATACCTTAGATGTTATGGTTATATGCCAATTATTAATAAATTAAAGAACTATATTGCTAGGTGAGAAAGAGTATATTTCGCTTTTGGAGTCATCAGTTAACGAATTTTAGGGGTTTAAGTCCCCTGTCTCTACGGCAGCGCGTTTTGTGTCAGGGTCTAAATCTCCGTCACAAAACGTAATCGCGAATTGGTTTAATTGATTTACCAACTGAAGTATGATAATTTTATTACTTGTGAATGTAGATCCAAGACCGCTTGCCGTCAATCCCTCTGAGAAATTTTAAGAAACCTCCTGATAATGGATAGATAGCCCTTAAAGGTAAGGCAAGACATGTTTTTTCTGAGGAAGTCTTAATTATGAGTCCTTATACCAAGCTTTTCCTCATAACGCTCTTCAAGCTTTCTCAGGAACCATAAGTCATCATCAGTAAAGCAAATCCGCCGCCCTAAAATCTCTAAGATGCCTATTGCAATACTGCTCAACTCATTTGATTTTTGCATAAAATTGGCGATGCGTTTATTCACAGCTTTGATGTTTGCTATATACTTCTCCTCAACTTTTACCATTTCGCTTAAATTGCACTGAACGTCTACATTTTTCACATCAATATGAACTATGCAGCTACTCGTGTCTTTCTGGATAATAATGCCCCAGTAATCATCATACTTGCGTAGGGTCATATTAACATCGGCACGAATTTTCACCACATCGCCTTCGGAGTAAAGGTTGTTTTGTGAGATCATGTTTAATTCCTTCAACTGCTTCACAATCCCCTTTATAACCCGGCGGGGTGGAACTTTCCCACGACATTCTTCAATAGCTGCTGCGTAAACTTGACATTGCTCAATTGGGGTTAAATCTACCATGTCGCGTACTTGACTTTCCGCACTTGGTAGAGAACGACGACAATTGTCGTCGTTTTTGAGATTGTCTACAATTTCCACTGCTTTAATCATCAAATCAGCTTTATCACGACTGAATTGAAATCGCTCACGACAATAGTCCTCAAATTTCTTATGAGTGGATCTATAAAGACGCCGATTCCTTAGTTCTGCCAGCGCCTTCCCTGCTTCATAAAACGACTGTTCTATTTTTACCTCCAGTGACTGACGGTCAGCCTCCTCCTGCTGAGTTAATTCTTCTGTTACTTTAAGAGCGGTACTAAAAGCTTTAACAGTAGTAACTATTTCCGAAACTTCGTTGGCAGTCATATCAGCACCTTATTCACTATTGACAAATTTTTTCTATGGAGACTCAAATCTTGCACCAGAGTCAGTAAGCACCCGAAAAGCTCATGCTGACGAAGAAACCAAGAAACCCTGACCATGTCCGCCGTCGGAATACACCACAAGCTGATAACGAAGCGATAACAGAGCATTTGCAAAACTTATTGAGTCCTGCCATCCATGCTCAAAATGCCTATTATCGAACATTGGGGTTACGCGATCGCATTCTCACCCTGCCATTGATGGTAGCTGCGGTAGTTAACTCTAATTTGGCCGCAAGTGCCATCATCCCGCCAAAACTTTGCTGATTCTCGACCAAGGCTTCTACAATTTTCAGTTTTTTCTGCGGTTAATTGCCAAACAAATAGGTTTTATTACTCGCATCAAATCGAATGCAGCCTTTGAAGTGGAACAAATCCTGAGTTATGACTTTAGCCTGAGAGGTTGTTTGAAAAGTAGTTAGCTGTGATTTGAGACACCTGTTGATCCCTCCTAGCCCTCCTTAAAAAGGGGGGAAAGCTTCTTAAAGTCCCCCTTTTTAAAGGGGATTTAGGGAGATCTAAAACGTTTTGCTACCAACAGAAGTACTTTTCAAACATCCTCTAAGCTTTTTCTATTTAAAAATTTTGGACAACCCGTACATCGTCGCTCCATTTATATTATTGTGTTTACAAGGCACAGACAGCAATGGTATACCCACCCGCCGTAGCAATCGCCTGACTCATCTCATTACTGCTCAATAACACTAAAGCTGTAGCCTTTATTTTGCATAGCTTAGAGCTTATTTTAGTGCCCTTCCTTCAGGTTTATCCTGACTGTTGTGAGCTAGAAAAACATCAAATGGCTATTGAGTGTTAATCATATAAAAGCTTCTCCTGTCCTGTTATTTTTCTACACCAGCAATTACTGCCAACGCATTGGCATACTTTTCCAAATCTCTTCTCAAAGATTCCAACTCTTCCCGCAATTTCGGTTCCTCAGTCCAATTTCGCTGATGCTCTTTCAAACTCTGGTGCGGCGGTTTCTGAGCCTCCCATGTCTGCAATAGTGGATGCCACTTGGATAAGAACGGACGTAATCCATTATTCAAAACTGCGATCGCAATCCCACCGACTGAATCATGGGATGCTCCCACATCTAGGCCGCCTTCTTCAAAAACTTGCCGGGTTACAGGGAACAAGTTGTATAAGGATGTCAAAGCTTCTCGCAAAAGTCCGTTGTCTATTTCTAAAGGCTGTACTGCAATGCGGGTGACAAGTTCGACATACAACGACCAAGCTGCTCTGCGTTCTGTTGGATCGGCTTCCCATTCTACAGAACCAATTTCAAAGGGAAGACTGAAGGATACTTTTGTTATTTTAGCGGGGTCAGATTTAGGCATTAATATCATCTCCGGTTAATTAGTTATAATTCTCATAATCTATGCAGAAACCGGAAAACCTTCTTTCCCTCTGCTCCCTGCCCTCAGCAAGAACTGCAGTCTTAATATAAGTCTTTCACTGGACACGATATAATTTTTTGCAACTACTGTCATATCAGAGATACTATCACCAAACTCTAATTCACAGCAGTTTTTTTCGTGCAATTCATTGGATGGTTGTATTGCATTCGCTTTCAGCCATTGCTCAATCGTCTCTACTACAACTTGACTCATCTTCTGCCCATGTAAAGTGCAAGCTGCATGAAACTGCTTTTTGAGATCGTCTGTAATACTGATATGCATAGCGGTTACTCTAAATAGTGTCTATACAAAGTTACAAATGCACAGAACCTGATTCCAGATTGATATTAGCAATATTCAGTAGATTTACGATGGTGGTTAAGCGTAATAACATCTAAACTCTGTTACTAAATATTTGCAATATCCTTACTCAGCCTTGATACCAACATTAAATATAGAGGATTTATCTATATCAAAAGAGAAATACAGCAATATTTATAAGTCAAACAGGCTTTATGCTTGGCTTTGAGACTGAGGTTAGTCTTTATATTCGCTTAGTTAATATTTTTCTTCCCATGATACGCATGAAATTTATACACTAAGCTGATTATTGCATGACTACTGATTTAAATTCTTTCTAAAGCTCATATAAAAACTTATGCAAAAACTCATAGCTATAACTAGATAAAAGCTCAAAATTATAATTTCAACACCCCTAACACCTGCAATATCTCCTCAACTGCCGCCTTCTCTCCCTTCATCTCCTGAAATCGATTTAGCAGCCGCTTGAGAATATCAAAACTTACGCAACTGTCACAAAATGGCATGGTGTAGCCGCGTCGCCCATCAAACAACTAGGCAATAAACATGAGAACATCCGGACATTTTAATTGCTGAACTAAATAATTTGATAACAATCCATGCTTAATTTGATAAATTGTTTGACCAGTTATTATAAGCTAAATCTTTGAGCCTAAGCCAAACTAAAATAGCGCGAGGCTTTCATGATTTCTTTAAATACGACCTTTACAGGATTGACATGATTCAATACCAGTCAAATGACAGCTTTTATTTTGGGATATTGTGCAGGGTTGGAGTGACAATGGTGCAGATAAAGGTTCGGTGATGGTGGCGTTAGGGCAAATTGGCAAAGCTGATGCCTAAACACCTGCAATGTTTGTACTGCGGGATTTGTATCCATTTGTAAAAAATCCGACTACACAGAAGAATGCCCTAATTGTGCGGGAGTTGCAAAACTTGACGCGGGAGTTAAAGCGATCGCGTAAAATTATCATCACCACCAGCCATACTGCCATACTTTAAAACTTCCTGACGAGTTACTGCAAGAAGTGACAGTAGCTCTCAAAGAAGTTCAGCCACTAACAGGATATATCTGTGGAGGTGTGACAGCTTTAGCTAGTAAAAAAGACTATCCAGTTTACCTTGATGAAACGGCAACATTATTGAGGAGATTACTGTTTCTGGCAGGATGCAAGGGATGCTGTTTCTACTATCCCCATCTGATTATTTAGGTGCGGTCAATGGTACGTTAGGGGCAATTACACAAGATTAGTACTGGAATTTTCGTGAGTTCAATTCTGAAACAATAAGGTAATCGCATCTCCAAGGAACCCCTATCGAAGCTGCACTGCAAAAATTCAGTAGACGGATTGCGATCGCATACAGATGCAACTAATACCCATACTGGGCTACAACAGTTTTCACTAGCTAGCAACATAATTGACTCAAGCCAAAGCAACAGATAGCTCTTAAGAGTGATTTTGTTGCTGATTGCAATGCCTACAGTAGTCACTGAGCTTTGTCGTACCCCTACGGGGAAGCAAGCTACGCGCAGCTTTTCGTAGATAAGTGCGGGCTGCACCTACGCAGCTTCAAGGGAATATTTCAACTCTAAAGTAATTAAGTCAAAATCTGGAAATTCCCTCAAAAATGGTGATGATTAATTTAACCAAATGCTATGTTAACCTTTATGATGACGATAGCAACAAGTAAAAATCGTACCTGTTAAGTCAATGAAATGGATCTTAACAACTGCTCTGATTTTGAGCAGCACTACCCAATATTCAGCACAAGTAACAGATCAAATTAAACAACCAGTTACTAATAAACAGCCTACACAACCAGTTAAAACACCTGCTTCACCTCAACAACCTACTTCTCGACCAGTTTTTATTTTGCCAAAAGCACCTGCTTCATTAAGCCCTGTATCTGGGCGTAGAGCAGGAATGGGTAGTCGAGATAATTGCCCTGCGGTTCCAATCCCCCTCACTGCCTTAGTACCATTTCAAGAGGAACAAAAGGTTGGGGAACAGAAAAACAAGTCAATTATCGGGATTGTAGAGGGACTAACCACTTCAGAACGGCCTACGTTTTGGTTTTATATCCCTTACACTAAGGATTTGTCTAACTCAAGCGCTGAATTTAGCTTACAGGATAGCGCCGAAAATGATGTTTATAGAAATACGATCGCCCTACCTTCAAAGCCAAGTGTAATTGGTATTTCTCTCCCTAGTAATGCTGCATCGTTAGAAGTAGATCAGATATATCGCTGGTATTTAA
>NZ_JBALFV010000078.1:0-11982 GCF_036916735.1 Nostoc sp. | reverse complement strand
CTACAGACTTGAGAATAGTCGCTACAGACTTGAGAATAGTCGCTACAGACTTGAGAATAGTCGCTACAGACTTGAGAATAGTCGCTACAGACTTGGGAGAAGTGGCTTCAGTATTCTTATGCAAAGCCAATTTGCTACTATCAAAACAATGAATTTGAAGGCGCTTATGACACTAGCGATTATGGCTGAACCTGCTCCTCTGAGATCAAATAAAGATGGTGTGGTTCTCGTGGAAAATACCTGTGTAACATTAGATACTGTAGCTGCTGTTTTTAAGCAAGGTGCCACACCAGAGGAAATTGTTTATCGCTATCCATCGCTGAATCTGGCCGATGTTTACGCCACAATCGCCTTCTACCTCAATCACCAAGCAGAAGTAGAAGCCTACTTGAAACAGCGAGAGCAACAATCACAAGAGATTCGGGCAATAAATCAAGCGAGATTTGACCCACAAGGCTTGCGCGATCGCCTGCTTACCTGCAAAACACCGCCAGAAGCATGTTAAAACTGCTTGCTGATGAAAACATCGAAGTCAGCCCAGATGCAGCAGTCGGGCGGGTCATTGAAGATATTCTTGTGCTTGTAGAGTGTAGTCAAAACGGAGAGCTAGAAGGTCAAGTTCAGTATCTCCCGTGGTGAATCTGAAGAGATTAACCAGACTCCTAATGAACCGTGGTTAATGAGTGCTTAACACAACGATCTCCAGTTAAATACTTGATATCAAAACTAACAGTAGAAAATTATTTTATGCTAAAAATTTCTAACCTAAATGTTTACTACGGCGAAAGCCATATTCTCCGCAATGTAGATTTAAGCGTACCATCTGGGCAAATGATATGCCTAATTGGACGCAATGGTGTAGGGAAATCTACATTACTCAAAACAATTATGGGTTTACTCAAACCCCGCAGTGGTACTATTAATTTAGCTGAACAATTAATCAACTCTAAATCTCCCGACCAAAGGGCAAAGTTGGGAATTGGTTATGTCCCCCAAGGACGAGAGATAATCCCCCGGTTGACAGTCAGAGAAAATCTGCTGTTGGGGTTGGAAGCTAGACGCAAACCAGTAAAAAAAGCAGAAATTCCAGAAGAAGTTTTTAGCTTATTCCCGGTGTTAAAAACCATGCTTTCGCGGATGGGTGGTGATTTGAGTGGGGGACAGCAGCAACAATTAGCGATCGCCCGTGCTTTAATGGGAGAACCTCAATTACTCGTATTGGATGAACCCACCGAAGGTATTCAACCCTCCATCATCCTAGAAATTGAAGCCGCAGTCCGTCGCATCGTCGAAACCAAAGGTATTTCTGTTTTATTGGTAGAGCAACATTTACACTTTGTCCGTCAGGCTGATTACTATTACGCTATGCAAAAAGGTGGTATTGTCGCCTCCGGTTCCACAACCGAACTCAGCCAAGATGTGATTCAACGCTTTTTAGCTGTTTAATTTTTGATATTTCTATATCAATTGTATCGGTAGCAATTAAGTCTGCGGCTTCTTGTAAAAGCTCATGTTGTTCTTTTTGAATTGCTTCTAAGCGACTAGAAATTTCTGCTAATCGTTGTTGTTTATTTGGTTGAAAATTCTCAGGTAACAAAGCTGGCAGGGTATTAGTTGTTTTACTAGCTGTCATTCGCTGAACTGCAAAACTGCCAACTTGAGTTAAGGACAAAAAGCTTACTTTAAACAAAGCCTGAAGCAATTTTAAGGGAACTTGCAGTATTGACCAACTCGCTGTTTCAATCAAGCGGACAATTGCTCTGATGATGCTCCAAATTAAAGCAAGTGCAAACAGCAAAATCACTATACTAATAATTGGGTGATTAGCCGCCCAACCTAGTATTTGAACTAATCTAAAAACTATCGGGTGTTGTGTCAGCCAATCACTTACAGAAGATGCAATCGCATCTTTAACTGCTCCCGATGTTGTACTCTTAAATTTATCAGCAGTTTGCCAAGTTTCCTCTAAACTTGTCGTAACTGTATCAATTGCTTTATCAGTCGTTGTAGTTGCTGTTGCCTTTAAAGATTCCCCAATTTGTTGTGCTGAGTTACTTAGAGAGTTAACATTTTCACCTACAAAATTTTTCACATTTTGTAAGCGTTGCAAAACTTCGTTAGCTAAATGTATGTCTATTTGGGAAACCATAAAATATTTCACCGAGGTTGAAATCTAACCCGCAACCCATCTTTAGGGCGATTAGTGAGAACCCTAATATCTAAGTATAATAGACATCTTTGAAAATTAAATATCCATTATCCAGAATCCTTATAGAGACGTAGCAGTGCTACGTCTCATTGAAGCAGAAGATGGTTAACCCAATGCGGACTTTAACTCACTTTCGGCTTGTTTCAACGCTTCTGGTAATTTACTCGCATCGCGTCCGCCTGCTTGGGCTAAGTTCGGTCTTCCACCGCCACCGCCACCGCAGATTTTAGCGATCGCACCTACAAATTTACCAGCTTGCAAACCTTTTTTATTCACTTCTGAACTAAAAGCTGCAACTATACTAACTTTCCCTGCTTCAGGAACAGAACCCAGCACCACTGCACCGTTACCGATTTTTTGCAGTAAGCGTTCGGCTGCGGTTTTCAATGATTCTGGATCAACATTTTCTAATTGGGCGACAATAATTTTAGAATCGCCTAGAGTTTGGGCTGTTTGCAGTAAGCTGTCAGATTTTGCGATCGCTAACTGTACCTTCAAGGTTTCTAGTTCTTTTTGGCTATTTCTCAGTTCGCTTTGCAGACTGGTGATTCTGTCTGGTAATTCTTCAGGTTTAACTTTAAAGCGATCGCTCAAATCTTTAATTACTTTATCCCGCAGATTGAGATAATCTAGGATTGCCGGCCCCGAAACAGCTTCAATGCGCCGTACCCCAGAAGCCACACCAGCTTCAGAAATAATTTTAAACACGCCAATTTCAGCCGTATTACTCACATGAGTTCCACCGCACAGTTCCATTGATACGTTGGGGAAGTCAATCACGCGCACTTCCTCGCCGTATTTTTCGCCGAACATGGCAACAGCACCCCTAGCTTTCGCCTCTGCTAAAGGTAATACTTCCACTTTTGCAGCATGTGCTTCGGCTATCCAAGTATTCACCTGTTCTTCAATTTGTTGCACTTCCTCTGCTGTCAAAGCACGGGGACAGTTGAAGTCAAAGCGCAACCTGTCAAAAGACACTAAAGAACCAGCTTGAGATATGCTATCGTCAACAATTTTTTTCAAAGCTGCTTGTAACAGGTGGGTTGCGGTATGGTTAGCTTGGGCGCGACGGCGACAAGCCGGATCAATTTGAGCTGTAACATGATCACCTACGCGCAGTGTACCGCGTTCGATGCGTCCGAAGTGAACAAAGAAATCAGATTCTTTCTTCACATCTTCCACCCGAATAACGATACCATCACCAGAGATATAACCGCGATCGCCAATTTGTCCCCCAGATTCACCATAAAATGGCGTTTTGTCAAGGACAATTTGCACCTGTGTCCCCGCTTCTGCTTCCTCTTGAGAAACACCTTCTACCAAAATCGCTTCGACTTTTGCTGTCGCCACCGATTGGGTATAGCCTAAAAACTCGGTGACTTGGATGTGTTGTGCCAATTTGTCGAGGGAACCTTGCACAGTTAAATCGATGGTTTCGTGTGCTGCTTTGGCGCGTTCCACCTGCTTTTGCATTTCGGCATCGAATCCCGCTTCATCGACTGTGAGATTATTTTCTTCAGCAACTTCTTGAGTAAGTTCCAAGGGAAATCCGTAGGTGTCATAAAGGGTAAATGCACTTTCACCGCTAATTTGAGTATTCCCTTGCTGTTTCACCTCTTGGATAATTTCTTCTAGCAGTTTTTCGCCTCTATCCAGAGTTCTAAGGAAATTCGATTCTTCCCGTTGCAACTCAGCTTTAATTGCCGCTTCCCGTTGGCGCACATTGGGGTAAGCTGATTCAGAAAGAGCGATCGCAGTTTCGGCAACTTGAGTAGTAAATTCGCCAGAAATCCCAATTAATCGCCCATGACGCACCACCCGCCGAATTAACCGCCGCAGCACATAACCCCGTCCCACGTTGGAAGCGCGAATTTCATCAGCAATCATGTGGACAACAGAACGAACGTGATCGCCAATAACTTTTAGAGAAACTTTGGTTTTTTCATCACTTTTGTGGTAGTCAATGCCAGCAATTTCGGCTGCTGTTCGGATAATTGGGAAAATCAGGTCAGTTTCGTAGTTATTGGGAACTTTTTGGAGGATTTGCGCCATTCTCTCCAAACCCATGCCGGTGTCGATGTTCTTGTTTTGCAGTGGCGTTAAATTCCCAGACGCATCCCGGTTATATTGCATAAACACGAGGTTGTAAAACTCGATGAACCGGGAATCATCTTCTAAATCTATATTTTCGTCACCGCGTTCTGGGTGGAAGTCGTAATAAATTTCTGAACAAGGCCCACAAGGCCCAGTCGGCCCAGATACCCAAAAGTTATCATCTTCCCCCAGGCGTTTAATTCTCGCTAGCGGCACACCAATTTGATCGCGCCAAATTCCAAAAGCTTCATCATCATCTTCAAAAACGCTGACGACAAGATTTTCAGGAGAGAAGCCAAAGACTTGTGTAGAGATTTCCCAACCCCAAGCGATCGCTTGTTCTTTAAAATAATCACCAAAGCTGAAATTGCCCAGCATCTCAAAAAACGTGTGATGCCGTTTGGTGCGTCCGACATTTTCGATGTCGTTGGTACGGATACACTTTTGTGAAGTTGTAGCCCGCTTAAACTCTGGTGTGCGCTGCCCCAAGAATATCGGCTTAAATGGTAACATCCCCGCGATCGTCAGCAGCACGGTTGGGTCTTCTGGCACGAGGGAGGCACTTGGGAGAATTTGGTGATTCCGTTGGGCAAAGAAGTCGAGAAATATGTTGCGAATTTCGTTACCGCTTAAGTACTGGGGATTTGAAGACATAGGTATTTTTAACTTTAGACTTGGGTGTAGCGGCAGTAGATAAGTGTATTTTCATAAATAGCTTTATATATTCTTGCATTTTGTTTCATATTACTGCCAGCGAATTGTGCCAGTCGATGATATACATGCAGCTACTATAATGCTATCAACCTACTTCAGCCTCCTGTTGACTTTGATAGCATGTGCCGCAGCTACACCCGTTGTAGACATGCAGGGCGAACGCACGGCATTTCTGAAACCCCTGCTGGATAAGGATCTTGACCAAAAAATAGGTTAAATTAAAAAACGCCGAAACCCTTGCTATTAAAGGATTCTTATACTTTAGATGTGTTTGCCCTGCGTAGACATGGCATTTTCATCTTTAAAATTAATCCTTAAGAAATAGTTTAAAACCCTATAGTAGGGTAGCAGATGGCACTAAAACTGAAAGTATCAAATGTTGCTTGTGAGAAATGTGGAGAAATAATTACTGAATCCATGCACGTTATGGAACTTGAAGCCAAAGTGGATATTGATCTTAATGCTAAAACTGTCACGGTGGAATCCGCAGCTTCTGAAGAGTCAATCAAACAGGTAATTGTTGCTGCTGGTTATGCTGTTGAGGGTTATTAATCGGGTTCTAGCTTTTCACAGAAGTTGAGATTTTCATATCTTAGGGTACGCTAACAAAATTTTTTATATTTTTTCCACCCGTAGAAAGGGCGGAATTGAACTAATTTCCCCACATTAAGGGCAGGTTTTAACATAAACTTTTTTATTTAACTTTGTTTTCTAGATTTATGAGGTTGCGGTAAAGAAAAAAAGATGTGAATTAAGTAAATAAACCAATACTGCAAAAGTGCAGACAGAAACCATTTGTTTATTCTATTAACACATGTGGAACTTCACTTAAATTATGTGTGAATTTTTAACCTAAAAATTCCATGTAAAATTGTAGATTATTGTTACAAGTCTACTGTCTTAATAGTGGCAATTTTTGCTATCTATTTGATTCGTATTTTTTGCAATTCAACCCCTACCTTGATACGTCATAAAAGCCTGTTCTTTAAATAAAAAGGCTTAACTGCTGTTTGGTTAATAATATTTCTCATTCAATGAAACAGTTTTGAATTTTATAAATAAATGAGAAATTTATAATTTATTTTTCTTTTAAAAGATAAAATTATTTGCCTAATGCGACAGTTATGATAAACTCTTTAATTTGGTAATTAGTTGAGGATAAGAACACTCAATAAACTACATAAACAGGTTTTATCCATCTAAAGAATATTCAGTATTTTTACTGTTTTAAAAAAATCCTGTAAAGAAGACATTAGTTGTCAGAAGAGGATATTTCAAAAACGGTGAGAGTAAAGATAAAGTATAAAAAGGAGATTAAAATTGTAAAAATATTGTAAAGTCAGCGATAAAATAATATATCAAAATATAAATCCACCTAAAAAATCATATTTGGTATTAGCCAACAAGAACAGCAAGTTTTAGGAAGTTAATCGTTAAATAGGATAAAAAATAAAGCAATGAATATTTCTATTCTGGTCTTTGGAAAAAATAACTTTCTCGCTACACTCCCAGATCAGATCCTTAATGCGATAGCTTATAGTGTAGAAATTATAGACAATCTGAATGAGGCAGTGTCCCGGATTCAAATGGCGCCCCCCGATATAATGCTTGTACAGGCTAGTCTGGATGGGAGTATAGAACTTTGCAATTGGTTGAAAGAGCAGACAAAACTATCTTGGATATACTGTATTCTCTTTGAGGATCGTCCCGAGCAGCTTACTGATAGAAATAAGGGTTGGTACAGAGAATTAGAGATGAGTGCTGCGGCATTAAAGGAAGGAGCCGATGCTTATATTTGGCATTTTATTAATGAAAAAACAGACCATAGCTTGGCAGAATTGACTGCCAATCATGAACTAATACTTGCTCAATTGAATGTTGGCTTGCGAAAAGCACAAAAATACCGAGATTTGATTCGGACAAACGATATGTTATCAGCGATCGCTTTAGCCGATTCCTTGACAGAATTAAATAATCGTCGTGCTTTAGAATGGGACTTACCCAGGCAAATAAAAAAAGCTAGAAGTCAAAAGACTTCGATGAGTTTGATTATTCTGGATGTAGATCATTTCAAAAAAGTTAACGATACTCACGGGCATCTAGTAGGCGATCGCATTTTACAGCTGCTGTGTAAGCGTCTGCGACACAATCTGCGCTGTCAAGACACAGCATTTCGCTATGGTGGCGAAGAATTTGTAATTCTTTTAGCTAACACCAACAATGAGGAAGCAGTAGTCGTCGCCCGTCGTCTCAATCGGGTAGTTTCCGAAGAACCATTTTTAATCAGTAATAAACTGACACTTAATATAACCATTAGTTTAGGTACAGCCTGTTTGCAAGCTGAGGATGATAATCAAGGAGTAAGTTTGTTGCATCGTGCTGATCAATGCTTGCTACAAGCTAAAGCTAGTGGACGTAATCGGGTTATTGCCTCGAACTATTTATGTCATGTCCCACATCTAAAAGTTGTTTCTTCTTAAAAGTGGGGATTGGGGATTGGCGATTAGGGATTAGCGATTGGGAAGAGATAAGAAAGAAACTTGTTCAATATTTCTGCCTTATCTTCCTCATCCCCCCAGTTCCCAGCGCTGCACTGAGCTTGTCGAAGTGTCCCTACTCCCCACTTACTCTTAACTCAGCATGACAATCTTCTACTGAAGTGCGTTGTCGCATGGCATTAACTAAAGTCTTATAACTAGACCAATTTTCTTGTAGAAGGGTTTTTGCCTGGAGGGTATGAAACCGCAATTTCTGCTGATAAACTGACTCAGAAAATCCCAAAATTGTCAAGACACCTATCAGCTTATTTTTATCATCAGATCCACCTTCAGCATTATTAAAAACTAGGGTTTCAGCAGCAATACCCGCCATCCAAACAGTACAGTAGCGGTCTAGCATTTGGGCACTGATTTTACCCATTTCTAGTTGAGATGCTAATTCACCATCATCAAAGCTAACGCCACCTTGCCCAGGTTGACCCTGTTTCCAGGCTTCCCATGCGCTGAGGGTATAGCCTGTAACGGGAATATTTAACAGGTAAGCAACCAAGAAATGCCCTGCTTCGTGGTGGACAATGCGATCGCGGTGTTCACTTGAAAATCCAGCAATCCAATCTAAAAAAATAGTGCCACCCTTGCCTTGCAAGCTAAAATTGTCAAAAGTGGCTATTCCCAAAATAGCGAAGGTAGCGATCGCCGGTACTGCGGGCGATAAATTCAAAAATGGCCCCAGCAGTACCGATAAGGTCATCAGAAAGATAGATATTGCAACTAAATTTAGGCTAGTCTGGCTCATTGAGAGTTTTCTAAAAATCTGCTTAATCTCTCTTCATTATCAGGCGATCGCACAGCTTTTGTATCAAGATGGTTGTAGCGATCGCCTAATTTCATCTCACACCTAATTAAATTACTGGCTTAATAACAGATGTTTTCTCTATCAATAGAATGATGGCTGCTTTTCCAGTCGTAGACATAATGTGACGTTAGTAAGTATAAAACATCAAGTAGGAGATGCATGTGGCTGAACAATTCAAAAAGGGCGATCGGGTTGAATGGAACACTTCACAAGGCAAGACAACTGGCAAAGTACTAAAGAAACTCACTTCACCTACAGATATTAAAGAACACCATATTGCTGCAAGTGAAGATAATCCTGAGTACTTAGTAGAAAGTGATCAGACAGGAAAACAAGCTGCTCACAAGCCTGATGCTCTGAAAAAAATAGAGGAGTAAGTTTTTTGATGTCTGCTAATAGTGCTGTACTCCATCTAGGGTGTTGACTCTTTGCCTTTTTAGGGAGTAAAAATTGATTGCGTAATTTGTGTAGTCATTGCGAGCAAAGCAATGACAAAAGAGATATTTTTCACTCTCACAAAAATAGCATGAACCGAAAATCACTAAATTTCATCAAAGTTAACACCCTATATTCCATCTCGCTACGGCACCCTATAATCTAAAATCCAAAATCTTCTAGGCGATTACGATTATTAAGAATCAGTCTGAGGAAAAAGCCACGCTGTTTGGTTGTTTGATAACTTACCGTCAAAAGTCAGATCGGCTTCTGCTGCACCAGTTAAGATATCTTTACTGAATCCGCCAATCAAAATATCATTACCATTAAGGTTGTCATCACCCCAACCATTGTTCAGGGTATTAACTCCAGCATTCCCAGTTAAGCAGTCATTTCCATGACCTCCGATTTCGATAACGTTGTCATAGTTCACAACTTGAGAATTTAAAGAACTGAAAACAGAAATATTGCTGATGTTGACTTGTTCTACAGATAAATCAGTAATTAGCTCTACATTGGTTCCAGAAGTGTCTATTGTATCTATCGCAGTTGCTGAACCAGTAATTTTTTCAATATTAATAAGTTGGTCTGTATTACTACTTTTTTTAACTGTACTTATTGGTAATACTGTAACACTACCACTGAGGCTTGAATCTACAGTGTCTTGTCCATCCCCGCCATTAATAGTGTCGTTATCAGCACTAGCGCAAATTATGTCATTTCTATTCAGTGCATTGATTACATCGTTCTCGAGGGTGCCGTTAAGAACATCGTTTAGAGAGGTTCCAGTGATAATAGACATGCTTACTTACAAAATAATTTGTATTTTAAGTTACATATTATGAAAATTAAAGATATACTTACGTATCGTAAGCATTCAGTATTTTCTTGTGTTCATGTGTGTATGGTAAAACACTATTTTTTAGATAAATATAAATATATAATGTTTTTATACCAAAGAATAATAATAGAATAATGAAGGCTAATTATTTTTGTGATGATAGTAATTTGCTATGCAAATATTTGTTAGTATTTATTTGGAAATTATGATTGTTTAAGTGTATAGGCGGCTGCAAACAAACAGCAACCTGCTAATTTTTATCTCAATCGGCAATTTTAACTTCAGGATTGTGCAATTGATAGCAGATAGCCTTGTCAAATAAAACCCGCTTGAATGATTTATCTAGGCTGATAGTCGTTTCACCACTACCCAGAAACAAGTAGCCATCAGGCCTTAATTGCTGCTTGATATTTTTTAGCAAGGCTTTTTTGGTAACAATATCAAAATAGATTAAAACATTCCGTAAAAAGATAACGTCAAATTGCGGCAAAGATGACCAAGATTGCAAAAGATTTAACAGGCGAAAATCAACCATCTGGCGAATTTGTTCCTTTATTTCCCAATCATTATCTAGCTTTTGAAAGTAGCGATCGCGAATATTTTTAGGTAATCCCCGATTCATTTCAAGTTGGTTATAATGCCCTTCGCGGGCACGCGCTAAAACCTTAGTAGAAAAATCAGTTGCAATTAATTTTACAGACCAACTGGTAAGCATGGGAAAATGTTCGTGAATTAATATAGCGATGCTATAAGGTTCTTGTCCATTAGAGCAGGCAGCACACCAAATGTTGAGCGATCGCTCAATTGCTCGTTGTTTAATTAACTCTGGTAGCACGTATTTTTTCAGTGCTTCAAAAGGGTGGCTATCACGGAAGAATGAAGTTTCGTTAGTGACTAGCGCCTCGATTGTCTGAACGTGAAGACTATTAAACGGGTGAGTTTGCAAGTAAGTTACCAAATCAGCGATAGAAGCAAATCCTGCTGATTCGACAATTGGCTGCAAATGTAACTCTGCTAAATAAGTTTTATCACCAAACAATACAACTGCTGAATGATCGTGAACTAATTGACGAAGATACTCAAAATCAGTGGTGTTTACACCCATAATCTGTGTCATTACAGGTCTGAAGGAGGAACTTGATTGGAATGAATTCTGTGCATAATTTCATTTGCGATCTGATTAAGTGGAAGAATTTTATTGGCAAGTCCGGCATTAACGACAAAACCAGGCATTCCCCAGATGACGCTAGTAGCTTTATCTTGTGCAAGTACCTGTCCACCTGCCTCGCGTATGCACTGACAGCCATGTAAGCCATCTTGCCCCATACCCGTGAGGATAACAGCGATCGCCCTAGCTCCATAAACTTGTGCAACTGATCGTAACAGCACATCAACTGAAGGACGACAAGAATTTTCGGGAGATGCTTGATGGGTAGCAAGTCGAACTCCAGTATTGTCACGTTGTACAATTAGATGGAAATTTCCTGGTGCAATCCAGGCGTGCCCCGGTTCTAATATCTGTCCAGAAACCGCTTCATCTACTGGGATTTTACACTTGGAAGCTAATTGTTCAGCTAGTAGTTTCGTAAACATTGGCAGCATGTGTTGCACAATCAAAATCGGCACTGATAAATCTGCTGGAAACTGCTTAAGCACTACAGCCAGAGCATTTGGGCCTCCGGTAGAAACCCCAATTGCCACAACCTCTACCTGCTGTATATCGCTATGAACGGGAAAAACAACTGGATGGGTAATTATGTCGGGTGTAAAAAATCCACCAAATACCTTAATTTTGGGAATTAAATCATCCTGAATATGTTGGGTTGTTGCCTCTACACTTCCTAAGTTACTAGGTTTTGTGGCATAGTCTGAAGCCCCTAAAGAAAGAGCTTCCAGTGTTGCGATCGCTCCACTGCGGGTGAAGGTACTATACATAATCACTGGTAAGCGTGGATATATTTGTCGGATAGCGGACAGGGTTTGCAAACCATCCATCTCCGGCATCTCGATATCCAGGATGATCACATCGGGATTAACATGGGAAATCTTGGCAAGGGCAATGCGACCGTTAGCCGCGACTCCTACCACCTCCAGTTGGGGATCGCTAGACAAAATTTTACTTAATCGACTCCGTACAACTACGGCGTCATCAACAATTAGTACCCGGATTTTGGGCATTGGAGATTGGGGATTGGGGGGCAGGGATAGCAGGGGGCAGGGGAGTAGAGGTTTTATGCTTGTTCACGAGTATCAAAGACTCGTTAACGGAGTTCTGAGGTGGATTCACGAGTATCAAAGACTCGTTAACGGAGTTCTGAGGTGGATTCATGAGTAT
>NZ_JBALFV010000077.1:0-13329 GCF_036916735.1 Nostoc sp. | reverse complement strand
AGAAGCTTTTATTTATCTAACGATGATTCGTTTGATGTTGAAGCAACTTGCGTAATTAAAATCACCTATCTAAAACTTTTCAGACATCCTCTAAGCCCTGAACTGTCGAAGCCATAAATTTACGCTTTGCTGCACCAATTAAAATGAGATGCAATTTCAATCAACAACTTTTTAAGAGAATCAGTTAATACTATAGCCACCAGTTGCCACACTCAAAAACTCAAAAACTCAGTGATTATTCAAATTACTACAAAAGGGGAGATGAAGGGGCTGCCGACGGCAGCCCCTTCATCTCCCCTTTAAAATGATTATCATTATTGTTAGGCGAATAGTTTATTTTCTGGAAGTCCCTTAAGGCTTGCTTAATTGGTGTCAGCGTTTAAGTAAAGATTATAAACGACTGCCTGAAACTTCCGAGACATTCATCTATATTGCCATGATTCGTATCATGCTTCGACGGTTGGCATAATTTTTGGCTCACTCTGACTTTTATAGGACTTTACAGGACGTGTTGCTCCTGTGCGATCGCGTTTGTGAGAGATTAACGCGATTACAAGTTTTCCCGAATCGGGAAAATCATCTAATACCGCCAGTAGCTAGGGCTGCTCTATAATCTTTGTCCAACCAGTACTAAAGCCTCGCGCAGCATAGGCGTTTAATTGTGTGTAATTGCCAGAGCGATCAAAAACACCAATAGCAGCCGCACCATTGCTAGTGTTGTAGAAAAGTTCATCAGCTAGAACTGATGACATAGGTGTAAGACTTGCAAAAGTAGCAAGATTTTCACTTTAGCAGGGATCTCGGCTCAATGCTTATCTGGGTGAAGGTTCCCAGCACACTATGCAATCGCTCGACTGCTAACCAATGGTGCTTGTGATGCAAGCACTTTGGATTGGTCGAAGTTGCATTACCACCAGACTGCTGCGGTTAGGTCAGTGCTGATGGAAAATACTAATGAAGATAATGCACGTAATCCTAAAGAAGGCGAACTTATAATGATCAGGCAATAAAGGATAAATAAAAATACGTAAGGATTCAGGTATAATATTGCAAAAGTAAAGAAGGGCGAGACAGATAATTATTAGAGTCAGCTAGTAAAGCTTGTGCAAAAAAATCAATTACAGACCGACCTTGACGTCGGCAAGTCTGCACCACCGTCAGCAAATTAGCAGTGTGTTGAAACCGCTCCATCAAACGGGAACCACCACTAACCATCTGCGTACGGGAGTTGTTCCTATCCCGCCTTAATCATTATCCCATTATGCAACGCCAAGAGCGCTGTCATTGCGATTTCTCCACCTGCGCCATCTTGTCGATTGCAAAACTGAAGACTTCCACAAGCGCCCGCAAGCGTTCTTTCTGTCGTTTAGGCGGAAATCGCTTGGTTCTTGTCAACTCGACTATGCCATGAAGGCTCGCCCAGAACAATTCCGACAGGGTTTCGGACTTCGTGCTCTGCTCAGGAAAGAGATCCAGGATTTGGGAGAACGCGAATCTCAACTCGGGAGGAGTGGCGGAATCTCCGAAAGGTACGCTCAGGCTAAGCGAAAACATCGCTTCGTATAGAGCGGGTGAAGCGGTGGCGAACTCCAGGTAGCCGCTCGCCACCGCCTCGACTGGGTTTCTGCGCTTTCCCCGTAGCCGCGCCTTCTCCAAAGCCAAGCCCAGCTCCTGGAAACCCTCAATGGCGACTGCGGCAACAATGCCCTCGCGGTTCTCAAAGTGGGAGTACAAGACGGGTTGGCTGTAGGAGATCTCGTCCGATAGCCGCCGCACGGTAACGTTAGACCATCCTTCGGATTCCGCGACCTGTCGAGCCGCACGGATGATCTGTGCCCGGCGAGCCTGCCTGTCCCGCGCCTTTCGTTCCTCAATTCGCTGGGTCGTCATACCAAAGTGATCATAGCACCGCTAGAAATTATTTTACACTGTGGAGTTTTAAGTCACTTCATTTGCATTTATAATAGCATTGCTAGTATTTCTAAAGAACAAATAAATTATGCATGCCGCTATTCCTCTTTCTCTGGCCGTCTTTGTTTCTGTCACGATTATGGTGATCGGTTACTTTTACATTGCAGATCCAGAGCGGGTCGTAGGTTCGTTTGGCCTCGAGCCGCCTGCTGCCGATGCGAACACTAGCGCCTGGCTTCGCACGAAAGGGGTCGGGATGTGGCCTCTGGATTGGCCGTGCTGACCCTGATGCTGACCACGAACAGCAAGACGGTGGGCATTGCCCTCCTAGCCCTCGCCGTCATCTTGCTTGGCGACATGTCCAACGTTCTGGCGTCAGGCGGGCGTAAAGCTACGGCGTTTTCCGTTCATGGCATGACCTGCTTAGTGATGCTTTTCGCTGGCCTCTTGCTGATCCATGCCTTCTAAACAGATGCCCCAATAGCAAGAGAACGGGTATCAAGACCTCACCACAAACAGAGCAACAAGGAGAATCCCATGCGAAAGTTTCAGCTCAGAACCTATCGTCTCCGAACAGAAGAGGCCGCTACCGCTTACCTGCCTCATTGGGTACTACATGTCAAAAGCCTTGAGCTCTTCGGCGTGGAGACGCATGCCTTCTTCTCGGCTCCCTCGGCGCCGCGGAACGTAGTTGCGCTCATAAGCTTCGGCGAGCAAGCCGATCCTGAGGTCGTCACACGTGAGTACATGCAAACTGATGCGTTCAAGCAAGACATGAGCGGATTCGATGTGGCACAGATCGAAGGCGTTGACACTCTTCTCCTTATCCCGGGAGATGGGTCACCTCTAAGCTAAAATCGCTTCCTGTAAAGAGCCGGCCGCACAACCATGCTAAAAACTGACTTCCCGGCCCCTCTCAACTTAACGTTCGTCCGAAGCCATCAAAGGAGTTGTTCATGCACTTGTTCAATGTGGCCGCTGTGTTCAGCTTGCTTCTGCTAGTGGGCTCCGAGTTTTCTGTTTCCGCGTTCGTAAACCCTAGCGCATGGCGTCTTGACCCCGAGCCGCAAGCGAGAATGCTGGGCCATTACGCTGCCGTGCTTGGTAAGGTGATGCCGGTGTGGTACACGGCCGATCTCCTACTACTCGGGGTTGAGACCTGGCTTTATCGGCACACGCCAGGGTTTGTGATCCTGCTCACGGCCAGTGTGATCTGGTTTCTTACTGTGCTCGCCACGATCCTCTTCCTGGTGCCACTAAATAATCGTGTGGTCGAAGGTGCTGCTGGATGGCAAAGAATACATCGTACCTGGGACAGAAGACATCGCGTGCGTATAGTCGCTCTCGCCCTCGGATCCATCCTATTCACATACGTCGCGGTCCGCTGAGAGATCCATGATCTGGATAAGTAACGGGAAACGCGCTTGGCGTCAGTTACAGCTGTCCATTAAGAAAATATGCAGCGATGCTCAATTTTACGGTTATCAATTCAAATGATTTGTGGAGGATAACGATGACTCAACGGAATGATTTGTCAACCAATGCTAATGATTTACCGATGAACTCCCTGCTATTTTGGCTGGTGGTTTTGCCTGCCGTTGGCATCATCTTTATTGGTGCCCGGTTTATTATTGCACCGTTGGTTGGAGCAGCAGGTTTCGGTGTACCCGTTGATAGCACAGATACTTATGCCTATCTCTGGGCAAAGGGAACGCGCGACATCGTATCCGGTTTGTTTGTGATTGTCTTTCTTTGGATAAAAGTGACTCGTCAGGTATTGTCTGCCTTTCTCTTCGTAGTGGTGCTCATTCCGTTAGGTGACTTGTTGAATGTGTATATCAACATTGGAATGAGTAACATTGCTGCACTGATGATTCATGGTGGCACGGCTTTGTACTTGATTGTTTTAGCCAGTGTTCTACTCAAAAGAAATTGAGACTGTAAAAGTGACGCTATCAAAGAGGCAAATATAATGAAAGCGGTAGAACTATCCAAATCCATAGAAGGTTTGACCGGCGCACTACAAGGTCGTGTTTGTCTGCCAGGACAGAAAAATTACGACGAACTTCGGACTCCCTGGCTGCGTGTCATCAATCAACATCCGGCATTGATTGTTGAAGCCACTTCCGTCAGCGACATCGCTGCTGCAGTGCGCTTCGCCCGCAACCACTCACTACCCCTCGGCGTCATGTCCACCGGGCACGGCATCGTCGCGGCCTGCGATAACGGACTCCTTCTACGCCTCACCCAAATGAAGCGAATTGAAATTAATTCGCAAACGAATTCTGCACGTTTAGAACCTGGGGTCACCTCGGGCGAAATGCTGAAACTCACCGAAGCAGAAGGTTGGGTGTACGCTGCCGGACAAGTCTCGAACGTCGGAGTCATCGGCTATACGCTCGGCGGCGGTATGGGCTGGCTGGTGCGAAAGCTGGGAGCTGCCTGCGAAGCTGTTCAAAGCGTTGAAGTCGTTTTGGCGGATGGTTCCGTCGTCACTGCCAGCGCACAGGAGAACGCCGATCTCTTTTGGGCAGTCCGAGGCGGCGGCGGGAACTTTGGCATCGTCGCGTCGCTCGAGCTGAATCTGGTGCCGATTAAAACAATCGTTGGTGGGGAAGCATGGTATTCCCTAAGTTCAGCCCGCGATGTTATGAGGTATTACCGCGATTGGTCTGCTGACTTGCCTGAGGACACCAGCACAGTTCTGCGCCTGATGGCGGTTGAGCCGAATGCAGATCTCCCAGATCAACTGCGGGGAAAAACCGCGTGCGCAATTGGCATTTGTCACGCCAACCCAGAGACAGCAGACGCCATGCTGAAGCCTTTGTTCAGCCACCACCCGCCGCTCGTGAACAACATCAAAGCACGCCAGCTCTCTGAAATGGCACAGTTTGACAAAGCCTCTCACCTTCCTGGAGCGCCCACGTATGGACACGTAGAGTTTTTGAAGTCGCTTTCAAACGAAGTAATTGATAAATTGGTGGCGGTGGCGGAACACAGCATTCCGCCCTTGATGCAAATCGAGGTGCAGCAACTGGGCGGGGCGCTTCAGCACTCTAATGCCGGACAATGCGCGTTTGCCCCGTCAGCGGCTCCCTATTTGCTTCACTTGGTAACACCCGTGACGCCAAAGACCACTCTGGAAGATGTTGCAAAAGCGACACAAAAGGCTTTCGCCGATCTCGGTGACGTGTACACTGGAGAGGCTAATTATAATTTCCTGCGCGGGGATGAACAGTTTCGCGTACCGAAGGCATTTGGCGAAGAGAAGTACAAGCGTCTGCGTGAAATCAAACGACGTTTCGATTCGGAAAACCTGTTCCACCTCAATCTCAACATCGCTCTATGAAATCGATAGAGCAAAACATCTTTGCAGCTTTAGGGACTGAGTATACAGGGGTACTCAGCAGCGACGAATAAGCGTGTTTACAATGGCTATCAAGCTGTTGCCCAACAAAAATGTTTGGCTCATCTACACCGTCACTTCAAAAAATTGATTCAGCTTCCAGGTCTTCATAATCAAGCGATTGCCGAAGCGTTTGTTAATTTAATTGATGAAGCCTTTAAAAATTACGCTCTTCGGGTTTGAAATTCTTGACTGCGCCTTGAATTAACAACTTTTTGAGAGAATCAGTTAATACTACAGCCACCAGTTACCACACTCAAAAACTCAATCATTATTCAAATTACTACAAAAGGGGATGAAGGGGCTGCCGTCGGCAGCCCCTTCATCCCCTTTAAAATGATTATCATTATTATTGATGGAATAGTTTATTTTCTGGAAGTCCCAGAGAGAGTATTCTAACCTCATCCAATTGCTGTTTCCAGATGCCCAAGCCCTACAGTTATGGCTACTGCTATTAGCAATCCGACACCAACAATAGCGAGCTCACTACCAACTAACATCCCAATCAGGCGGATCACGAAATCGCTCGACTAAAAAATCTACAAAAACCTGGGTTTTGGAAGGAGTGTATTGCCCTACGCCTAACACTGCAAAAACATCAGTTGTAGGGACTTTCCAATCATCAAGCACTGTTGAGAGTTGTCCAGTTTTGAGCGCGTCTCCCACAAGATATGTTGCCAGCAGCGCAATTCCACATCCTCCTAACACCGCTTGATACAAAGCTTCGGCATTATCAGCCCTGAGCCTACCTTTAATGGGTATAGCAATCCGTTGGCTTTGGTGCGAAAAGTGCCATATATTTCCGGTAGCAAGTCGTGAGAAGTTTAAACAACTGTGCTGTTCTAACTCCTTTGGTGTTTGAGGCGAACCGTACTTTTGAAGATAGAAGGGTGAAGAGCACAAGACGCGGCGATTGGAAGCCAATTTACGCACAATCAGCCGGGAATCCTGCAACTGACCGACGCGAATGGCAACATCAATCGATTCCTCCAGCACATCCACAAATCGATCCGTGAAAGATAGATCGAGATCGATCTGGGGGTAACGGTTGAGAAATTCAGATAGAGCAGGTGCAATATGCCGTTGTCCAAAAACCACAGGTAGCGTCACCCGCAGTAACCCACGCGGTTCTGTACTCAAGTGTGAGACAATCGCATCCGCTTGGTCTAGTTTTGCCAACACTTCTTGGCAATGAGATAAATACAAAACTCCAGCTTCTGTAAGTGCCACCCGTCGCGTGTTGCGGTTGAACAAACGCACGCCTAATCGCTTTTCTAAGCGTCGGATGCGGCGACTCAACGCTGATGGATCGATTTGTAAACCATCAGCCGCTTCCACAAAGCTAAGCTTTTGAGCCACAACTATAAAACTCCGAATCAACTCAAATTGATCGTCCATATATGCCATCACTCAATGCAGGGAGTGCCAAAACTAAGGTAACTTATGCATTAATGTATTGCAAAAATTCCTGATTATTGATTTTATGGCAACGATTATACTCAACATATCTAGCTAGATTTCGGCAAATTAGTCTTCAGGAGGGTATTTTCACAAAAGCGATCGCGCTGGGCGAGCGTCATTGGCACGGTGCCGCCTCCAACCAAGTCTTCATCCATATCGTAATTCAGGCAGCTACACGGACGGCAGGCAGGCAGTCTGGCTCCAAGTACCTGCGGATGTACCACCTGCCGCTGTTCGAGGCACCGAATGGACTATCCGAGGCGCTGATCGTCGGTCGAGAGAAGATGTTCGTCTCGCACTTCATGCGCCAGCAGTCCTATGACCCAACCGGGCTGGATGAGGACGCGCTAAATGAGTATGCCCGCCGACTTGCAGCACCGAGAGCGTTGCGCGGCGGCATCGAATATTTCCGGTCTCATAAAATTGATGCCGAGCATAACCGCGAGAACGCCAAAACTAAACTGCCAATGTCGGTGCTGACGATGGAAGGCACGGCAAGCTTCGGCGGCAAGCTGGAAGGGCAGATCAAGCCACTCGGCGAGAACGTGCGCGATGTGATGATCGACGAGTGCGGTCATCACACCGCTGAAGAGCAGCCAGAGCGGGTCATCATAGAAGATCTGATGAAGTTCTTCAACGAAACAACAGAGGAAACACTATGACCAAATCATTGCAGGTTGGAATCATCGGTGCCAGCGTTGATAGCGGGTGGGCGAAAGAGTCGCACGTCCCCGTAGTCCAGAAGCTGGCAAGATTGGAGTTGGCGGCTGTGGCAACGAGCAGACAGTCAACGGCTGATGCTGCTGCTAAAGCTTTTGGCGCGAAGGCAGCTTATGGCAAGGCAGATGATCTGATTCGAGATCCGGACGTTGACCTCGTGTCGGTTTGCATCAGGGTTCCCAATCACCGTGAGTTGGTCTTGGCCGCGATCGCGGCGGGCAAGCACGTTTACTGCGAGTGGCCATTAGGCTGCAACATCACCGAGACTGAGGAAATGGCGGCAGCCGCGCACACCGCAGGAGTCCACGCAGCGATCGGTCTTCAGACGCGGATGAACCCCGCCGTGCATCGCGCCCGTGAGATCGTCGCGTCTGACGCGATCGGGCGTTTGCTCAGCGCACGGCTCTACTCCGGCACTGCCGCCTTCAGTCCGAAAATAGCGGCGGCAGATTCCTACCTGGAGAACGCCGAGAACGGTGCCACCCTCGTGTCTATCCACGGCGGACATGCGCTCGATCTTGCCATCGCGGTGCTTGGTCGGCTCGAAGACGTGACCGCGCTAGCCACGACCCAGTACCCCGAAATTCAGGTCGGCGACGACTCGATGCGGCAGGCGCGATCAATCCCCGATCACCTTTTCGTGCAGGCGCGTTTTGCTAGTGGTGGGGCGTTGTTGCTCGAAGTGGCTGGGGGTCGTCCGCCTGAGGCATCGCGGTTTCGCCTGGAAGTGGTTGGCGATAAGGGCACCCTCGCGTTGGATGGCGGCGCGCCGCGAGGCTTTCCAACGGGTCGCCTGCGCCTTTCATTTAACGGCGAGTCTCAGCCTGTAGACGACGGTGAGACGGCATCGATGCCGGACACAGCCGCCAATGTAGGAGGAATCTACGCCGCCCTGCGCGATGATATTGCCCAGGGAACATTGACTGCTCCCGACTTTACTCATGCAGTTCGCCTGGCGCGGCTTGTGGACGATGTGCTATTGTCGGCACAGACCGGAACTCGAAAGGCGACTGCGGACTGGCCTGTGCAGTAGCGATCGTGGTGATCGTCGTGTCCAGTCCGGTAGACCAACCGCGAATTCACCTGTGCTGTTGAATAATCGGCAAATAGTCATTGTTAACCGGATGGAGTACCGTTTCGGTCACAAGTTGCTCAACCCTGACTGCTGAGTTGTTAGGTATACGGTTGTAGCAGAGTTCAACAAGATTTAACCAAAGGATTAAAACCATGGCAATCACTTCAGAAACTGTACGATCCATCTTTGCAAAACTCTCTAGTGAAGCGCCAGACGAGTTTTTCCAGCATGTCGCAGACAATGTCAGTTGAACCGTACTAGGCACCCATCCCCTCGCGGGACTCTACACGTCCAAACACGATTTTCAGGAGGCGACTTTTGCTCGTCTTGACAAGCTTTTCGACAGTAGCTTAAAGTTATTCACTCGCCAAGTGCTGGTGGATGGAGACCAAGCAGCCGTCGAACTTTTCGTCCGAGCTACTGCTAAGAGTGGCGTACAATTCAACAACAACTACTGCTGGATTTGCCGTTTTCAGGGCGAGCAAATCGTGGAAGTTCACGCCTATCTTGATTCTGCACTAGTGGCGGAAGTGATCGAGCGTAGATGAGCGGAAGCTGTCATTATTTGTAGCGGCTTGCAATACTAATCACTCCAGCTTACAAACAAGGCAATTTTCGGCTCAAATTGAGGATAGCATTATGACAAATGCAGCAGCAACTGTGGAGATCGTTGCGACTGGGTTCGGCGACCCGGACGTGCTCAAGGCCGTGGCGATCAATCCTCGCTCGCCTGGGCGGGGCGAGGTCGAGATCCAAGTCCGCGCCGCGGGCGTAAACCATGTCGATTACAAACTCTACTCTGACCCAGAGTATATGAAGAGCCACGGGGAGAGCGCCCCCACCTTCCCGTTGCGGCTCGGCATCGAGGCGGCTGGCGTAGTGACTGCCGTCGGCGCAGATGCGACAGGACCGGCCGGACCAATCGTTGTGGGCGACGAGGTGATCGCCTACCGGATCTCCGGAGCCTATGCAAACACAATCACCGTCTCTGCGTCGGAGGTCGTGCCGAAGCCTGCACAGCTTTCGTGGGAGCAGGCTGGCGCGATGATGCTAGATGGCACTACTGCTTCCCACGTGCTTGGCGCCGTGCACGCTCGGGGGGGACAGACGGTGCTGATCCACGGCGCAGGCGGCGGCGTGGGTCTAGCGGCGGTGCAACTGGCGGTGCTCGAGGGCGTTCGGGTCATCGGTACGGCTAGCGAAAAGAACTTTGACGCGCTTCGCCGCTACGGTGCCGAGCCGATCAAATACGGCGACGGACTGCTCGAGCGAGTCCGGGGTATCGCTACAGGTGGTATCGACGCGGCGATTGACCTCGTCGGAACCAAAGAGGCGATTAATGTCTCACTCGAGCTTGTAAGTGATCGCTCGCGCATCGCCACGATCGTTGCGTTCGACCGTGCCAAAGAAATCGGCATCCAGGCGCTCGGGGGCGCTCCAGGACAAGATGATGAAGGCATTGCGATCCGCAACGCCGCGCGCCTGAGGTTGACCGCATTCGCTCAAGCCGGAGCCTATGACGTGGTCGTCTCCCGAAGCTTCCCGCTCGCTCAAGCGGCAGACGCTCACCACCTCCTCGCAAAAGGCGGCGCTGGCGGTCGTATCGTCCTGATCCCCTGAACCTGCCGCTTCGATGACAGCGTATGGAGGCACTAATCTATGACCATGTTGGACGACCGAAACTTCCCTGCGATGGTCATCACCACCGAAGAGCAGTTCACCAACAGCGACATCCGAAACGCCGAACTTGAGAGGGCGCGACACGCGTTGGCGTACCTCAAGCGTAAGATCAGCAATGACACAATGCGCGACCTCCTCGAAGGCGAGATTGCAGAAATGACAGCACCGGTGCGGGGCTGGGTCGAGGCTTCACGGGGCGTATGGCAGACCGACTCAGTGGAGATGGTTGTCATCAGACCAACCGCAGAAGACTTCTACAAATGGTACAGCAACGCCCTGACCAACTCGCGGGAGCCAGAGCTGCGCGCTGGTCATCCCGAGCATTTTATCAGCCATCCGCGAGCAGGCGGCATCGAGGTGGTAGAGAATATCGGCGAGACGGATCTTCGATGGCGAATAATCTATCAGATGCTTCCAAAGGACGTGACTTCCCAACTATTCTGGAAGGCATCATCGTACAGTCAAAGGTATTCAGCTAATTACCTTGTATTACACGGAATTATCGGGTAAATCTGTACCTGTAAATTATCAAATATATGACAAACAGGATGGTCAAACTAAAAATGATTATTTACGAGACATGATTACTGAGGTAATGGGAAAGGGGTTTAGAGCCGAAAACAGTGACAAAGTAGCGCTTGGTATTCCAGTAATAAAAACCTGAAGTTCTTTAAAAACAAGGGATTAGAGTTTTTAACTGGTATAGCCAAAAATCGTTGATGTTCAGTTGATAGTAAAAATTTTACCCAAATCCAAAATCTAGAAATTCCAGAGAACGGTTTAATAGTGCATCTAAAAAAGTTTGGACAAGTCAAAGTATTTCGTCGATGATGTAGCCAGTTTGAACAAAAGTCTCAGTTGCAGTTTTTGCAAGAATTGAATGCCAAAGCGAGGATGACATGACTCAATACGATTATGTAGTAATTGGTGCTGGCTCAGCAGGTTGTGTTGTTGCCAATCGTTTGACACAAAACAGTGAAGCAATGGTAGCTGTTGCTTGAAGCAGGCAATGCAGCGACCAAACCTGAAATCGAAACGCCTGTGGCTTGGTCAAGCTTGCTAGGCACTGACGTTGATTGGGCTTACTGGTCTGAACCAGAACCTCATCTCAATGGACGAAAAATCTTGTGTTCTCAAGGCAAAGTTGTTGGCGGCTCTAGTGCGATCAATCTCATGGTTTACATTCGAGGCAATCGCTATGATTTCGACCATTGGCAAGACCTCGGCAATTAAGGCTGGAGCTATGAGGAAGTATTGCCTTACTTCAAGAAATCAGAAAACCAGCAGCGTGGAGCCAACGAATTTCATGGGGTTGGTGGTCCTTTGAGCGTCACCGATCTAATTGCACCTTCCGTTCTCTCAAAGCAATTTATCAAAGCCGCACAACAGATAGGTTATCAGCGCAATCCCGATTTCAATAGCGCACACCAAGCAGGCGCAGGACTGTATCAATTAACCGTAAAAGACGGCAAGCGACACAGTGCTGCCGCCGCCTTTCTCCTACCGATTTTGTCACGTCCGAATCTAACAGTTCAAACCAGGGCATTAGTGACTCGGTTACTGTTTGAGGGAACTCGTGCGATTGGGGTCGAGTATCTGCACAAAGACACCTTGCACCAAGTTTATGTCAATCACGAAGTGATTCTGTCGGCGGGTGCCTTCGATTCACCCCAACTGTTGATGCTCTCTGGAATTGGTTCAGCGAAACACTTAAAGACCTTAGATATTCCAGTGATTGCTGATTTGCCTGGAGTCGGACAGAACCTGCACGATCATCCGCTAGTAGCCATTAGCTACCAGTCTACCCAAGTGCTGCCCCCACTCCCAGCAACCAGTAATGGAGGAGAAGCCGGACTATTCCTGCACAGCAGCAAAAGCAACGAGGGTGTACCTATCTTACAGTTTTTCTTTAACCCAGTTCTATGGGAGAGTCCAGATGACTTTTCCGGATTTACCTTTAGGCTCAGTCTACTTCAGCCTTAAAGTCGTGGTACGGTCAGGCTGCGCTCCGCGAACCCTGCTGATCCACCTGTGATTCAAGTGAACTATCTCGAACATGAAACTGATTTACAAGTGCTGGTAGAAGGCATTAAAATCGCACGTCAACTTGGTCATGCGGGTGCTTTTGATGAAGTTTTGGAAACGGAATTGGCTCCCGGTATAGATGTCAGCAGTGATGAAGCGATCGCAGCTTACATTCGACAAGCGGCTAGTACCTGTTGACATCCTGTAGGAACCTGCAAAATGGGCAGTGATGCGCTGGCGGTGGTAGATGCTCAACTCCGAGTTCATGGCATTCAAGGATTACGGGTTGTCGATGCTTCTGTGATGCCAACCATTCCATCTGGAAATACGAATGCACCGACCATCATGATTGCTGAGAAGGCAGCAGATTTAATTAAAGCTGAATGGCATTAATAAAAGCCGAAACACTTGCGGGTTAAGCAGTTTGCAATTGCTTTCGTAATTCGTGCCGAGGTTTCGTCATTAAAGGGTAAGCTTTCGGGCGACGTTTATGAACTCGTGCTGGTTGTGTTGCAAAAACTAGGGCTAAACTGGTAGAAATGCTGTTGTGCTAATAACCCAAGTTGCTAGTTATGCTTGCAGGTCTTTAAATGGCGTTGCATAAATAATAAAATCCCCTCCAGAGGAAAAATTGGGAGGGGTAATGCTAAACGAAATAATTACAATTTATGCTATCACTGATGACCTGTTGAAGGTGATTAGGCATAAAGACGATATTCGTCGTGCGATGAGTGAGGCAGAAATTATTACAACGGCGTTGGTTGCGGCAATATTATTTAATGGTAATCATAGCAATGCTTGTAGCTATATGAAAGACCACAATTTAATACCAGATATGTTAGAAAAGTCACGATTTAATCGGCGATTACACAATGTCGGAATGCTAAGGGACTTCCGAAGAATAAATTATTCCAAGAAAAACAAGAGACAAGATTTTTAAAGAATAATAATCATTTTTTGTGGGGAGCAACGCGATTTTCTGAAGTCGGATAAAAAACGAGCGTTCGCTAAAACATATATATATTTAAGTAAATAGTTCTTTTTATCATAT
>NZ_JBALFV010000076.1:0-14227 GCF_036916735.1 Nostoc sp. | reverse complement strand
CAGGTTCAACCACAAGCTAAGGAAGTTGCACCAAAGGTTCAACCACAAGCTAAGGAAGTTGCGCCACAGGTTCAACCACAAGCTAAGGAAGTTGCACCAAAGGTTCAACCACAAGCTAAGGAAGTTGCGCCACAGGTTCAACCACAAGCTAAGGAAGTTGCGCCACAGGTTCAACCACAAGCTAAGGAAGTTGCACCACAGGTTCAACCACAAGCTAAGGAAGTTGCACCACAGGTTCAAGTGCAAGCTAAAGAAATCGCGTTATACATTCAAGAGCGAGCTGCGGAAGTCACAAAATTAATTCAAGAACGTTGTTTGTGGCAGTTTCACTCTCGTGCATGGGATCGGGAAGAAAACATCAATGGTGTTCTCAATATGGCCGCCCGAATCTTGACTGGAGAAAAGGTAGTTCTAGAAACCTTGATCGACAGAAGTTATTATGCAGATGCGAAGATCCTTTCTGCTGACCTGGAAATTAGGTTTTCATGGTTAACTAGCATGGAGAACTCGCAAAAGAAAGCAGTACTGGAGTCTGTTAAGGCAATGCTGATCGATATTGTAATAACCAAGTCGAAGAATGGTGAATTGCATTATTCGCTTTACTAGAGCAATTAGATCGGTAATTCAACCCTTTGGGTGACGCTCTTAGCGTCTCCCTTTCTCCCCTTCGTAAGAAGCAGCATTAAGGGAGAACACCAGCTAACTCACTGAACGAACGGCGTTATTGAATTGGAGTATGAATTAGAGTCAAGTCATCCTGTTAGTGTTTGTGCAGAAACTTTCTTACAGAGTAGAGACTTACAGAGTAAAGAGCGGTGTCACGACGGACTACACCAAAAGCATTGCCAAGAAGCGTAGTGTCCGCGTACCGTCTGACTACAGAAGCATCTCATCTAGCTTTCAAGATTTTCAAGAAATTCAATTCTACTTTTCTTCTGTAATCGATGCTATGAGTAGCTTGCTTCTTGGTTGGATGCAGACATCGCTCCACTTTTTTAAGCTCAAAAAGACACTTCATATCTTCGTTCAGCAACGCCAAACAAAATCACGCAATTTTTTACCACATAGGAGTCAAGAGAATGTCTGTAGTTGTAAAACAGAAAGAACGCAAGGGAATAATCAATCCTATCTTTACCTGTCAGCCTGCTGGAGCTGAGTACGCTGCAATCGGAGTAAAAGATTGTATTCCTCTGGTGCATGGAGGACAGGGGTGTAGTATGTTCGTTCGTCTGCTGTTTGCCCAGCATTTGAAGGAAAATTTTGACATTGCTTCTTCTTCACTCCATGAAAATAGCGCTGTCCTTGGAGGACAGCCACGCATTGAGGAAGCTGTACACACCTTAGTTGCACGATATCCCGATTTACGGATTATTCCAATTATTACGACTTGTTCAACTGAGACAATTGGGGATGATATCGAAGGAACCATTAATAAGCTCAACGGCCAGTTAAAGCAGGCTTATCCTGATCGCAAGATTGTCCTTGTTCCCGTGCATACCCCCAGTTACAAAGGTAGCCAGGTCAGTGGCTATAATGTCGGCATACATGCAATCATTTCTACCCTGGCAAAAAAAGGCGAACCAACTGGCAAGTTGAACCTCATTACTGGGTGGCTTAACCCTGGAGATGTCACGGAAATCAAGCGCATCTTAAAAGATATGGATGTTCCAGCAAACATCTTAGTGGATACAGAATCTTTTGATGCGCCTACCATGCCCGATAAGACAAGTTTTGCCTTTGGGAATTCAACCATTGAAGAAATTGCTGATTCTGCTAATGCGTTGGGAACTATTGCCTTATGCAAATATGAAGGCGGTAGTGCAGCCGAATTCTTAGAAGAGAAGTTTAAGGTTCCTGCAATCATTGGCCCAACACCAATTGGGATCAAAAATACCGACATCTGGCTGCAAAATATCCAAAAACTGACTGGGAAACCAATACCAGAATCTTTAGTCAGAGAACGTGGAAAGGCTATCGATGCGATCGCCGACCTCGCCCACATGTTCTTCGCTAACAAGAAGGTAGCTATTTACGGAGATCCCGATCTGGTAATTGGTCTAGCAGAGTTCTGCTTGGAATGTGAGTTAGAGCCAGTGCTACTGTTATTAGGGGATGATAACAAGGCTTGTGCAAAAGATCCAAGAATTACTGCTCTGGAGAAAAAGTCACCCACCGACATCGAAGTTATCTGGAATGCAGACCTCTGGGAATTGGAGCGCCGCATTCAAGATAAATCCCTCGAAATCGACTTGATTCTAGGTCATTCCAAGGGTCGATATATTTCTATCGATCACAAGATTCCAATGGTTCGGGTTGGTTTCCCCAGCTTTGACCGTGCAGGTCTGTGGAAATATCCTGTGATTGGCTATAAAGGAGCAGAATGGCTAGCAGACACCATTGCTAATACCATGTTTGCAGATATGGAGAACAAGCACGAGCGTGAATGGATCTTAAACGTTTGGTAGAAAGCTGAAGAGGATACTTGATGATTTGCGAGATCCCCGACTTCTTTAAGAAGTCGGGGATCTAATCACCCGCGCGATAGAAGCTATTGAAAGACTGGAGAGCTATCATGACTGCAACAAGTATAGATCAGAATGTTGTATTTTACGGAAATTTGAGCGAACTGTATCGCTTGGCAAAAGAGGGTAAGATTAAGACCACTTTACAAGGTAGTCATACCCGTCCCTGTAAATTTTGGACTGCAACGAAGATTTTAAGTGGCATTAAAAATGCGATCGTCATTTCTCACGGGCCGAGTGGCTGTGCTTATGGTGTCAAGCGGGCATACAAGCTGACTAATAGCCGCAATAGTGGTTCCCCTTATGAACCAGTGGTGACTACGAACATGAGTGAGAAAGCGGTAATTTTTGGTGGAGAAAAAGAATTAAAAGGCGCGATTCGAGAAGTAGATGAAAAATACCATCCCGATGCGATCGTTGTTGCTACTAGTTGTGCGTCTGGTATTATTGGCGACTGTGTTGATGACGTAGTGAATAAAGCCCGCAGCGAAATCGATGCTGAGATCATGACGATACATTGTGAAGGATTCGCCGGAGAGTATCGCAGTGGATTTGATATCGTATTTCGGCAAATCGTAGACTTTATGGAGCCGCCAACTCCAGAACGAAAAGCACAACTAGCCGATGCTGTCAATATTGTAGGCGCAAAGATGGGCCCAGAAAGGACGGAAGTTGAAACTGATGTTAAAGAACTGGTGCGATTGATAGAAGCAATGGGGGCAAGAGTTCACAGCGTCATCGCTGGCGATTGTACACTAGAAGAACTCAAGCAAGCACCGAGTGCGGCAGTCAACTGTACCTTATGCTTGGATCTTGGCTATACCATCGGCAAAGCCATGTCAGACAAGTTTGGTACGCCTTTAAATTCTACTATCCTCCCTTATGGAATCAGCGCTACAGAAAAATGGCTCGAAGGGGCGGCAAAATATTTAGGGATGGAAGAACAAGCGGCTGCATTGATGGAAAGGGAATATGCCGCAATCAAAACAGAATTTGAAGAAGCTAAGAGTTATATAGAAGGGAAATTAGCGATTATCGAAGGACATGATGCTATCAAGTGCTTGTCCATCGCCCACATGTTGGAGCGTGATTTTGGAATGCGTGCGGTAATCTATAATTTCCATCCTTGGAGTACAGAAGCACGAGAAACCAGTGTAGATTATTTGTTGGAAACAGGGTTAGACCCGGAAATTCTCATTACGAAAGGGACGCTGGCCTTTGGTAAGTACGAGTCCATGAAACAAACGGAAGATGAATTACTAGATTTTATTGGTGGTCTCGATCCCGAATCAGTAGTATATTTTGGTTCTTCTTTGAGTTTCCCTCATATTCCCGTCGTTGATTTAAATGCCATCTTAAATCGTCCTAGATTTGGCTATCGCGGAGCCTTAAAGGTCGCAAAGTGTATTAAAACAGCACTCCAATATGGCTTTAGACCTCGCAGTTCTTTAACCAAGCAAATGGTGTTCCCTAAAAATTCTGGGTTAGCATCTGCTCAATCACTGACTGGAAAACTAGCCCAAGACCTGCCTGATTGTACCGTATATGCAGGAAAGAAACGGGGAAAATGTTTTAACGAGTAATACCAATTTTGGATTTTGGATTTTGGATTTTGGATTACAAAAAAATTGTAGGTTGGGTAAAACGTAGATACCAGAGGCGGCTGACCGCAGGGTAGTAAAACCCAACAAACTTTTGGAAATATTGGGTTACCCTGCAAGAAGGCTGCACCTACGTTCCTCAACCCAAACGACGTAGACTGATTCGGTGGCATTTGATATGGGCAAGGTTTAAGCCAAAAATGTCAAGGCAGAAATCGCTACAGGAAAGACAGAAGCTCTTACAGGCTGCGCGAAACACGGAAACGTTAAAGCAGAAGCTCTTACAGCTTGCGCGAAACACGGAAACGTCAAAGCAGAAGTTGCTACAGGGAAGACAGAAGCTCTTACAGCTTGCGCGAAACACGGAAACGTTAAAGCAGAAGCTCTTACAGCCTGCACAAAACACGAAAACGTCAAAGCAGAAGTCGCTACAAACTGCGTGAAACGCGTTTACCAGAGTTTACCAGAGTCAAACCTTAAAAAAATAGGAGGAAATAAATGTCTGCTGGATTAACTTTTGATAATTGTAACCATAGTAAAGACCCAGTTGTTGGGTGCGCCCTTGAAGGTATTGCAACTACGGTTGCTGGCATTAAAGATGTCAGTATTGTGATTCAGTCTCCACAGGGTTGCGCGTCTACTGTCGCAGCTGGGTATGATGCTCATGAGGTTGATTTCACCAAGCGAAAAGTAGGTTGTACTCGTCTTTTTGAGTCAGACATTGTGATGGGAGCGTCTGAGAAACTCAAAGGGATGATTAAAGATGCAGATAAATCTTTTGATGCTAAGGTGATGTTTGTCGTTGGTACTTGTGCGGCGGACATCATTGGTGAAGATATTGCGGGATTGTGCAACCAACTTCAGCCAGATATCAAAGCCAAACTTGTTCCTTTACTTGCTGGTGGGTTTCGGGGTAATGCTTATGATGGCTTGGAGATGGGTTTGGAGGCTTTACTTCCTTTTATCAAAAAAAGACAGACCAAGAGAAGGGGTAGAAAGCCAAGGATTGTAAATATCATTGCGCCACAGGCAAATCTTAATCCTACTTGGTGGGCTGATTTGCAATGGGTAACGCAGATTTTAAAATCTTTAAGGATTAAAGTACAGACCGTATTTTCTCATAATACCTCATTTGAAGAACTGGAGCTAGCTGGTGAGGCAACAGCCAATATTGTTCTCAGTCATGATGTCGGGTATAAGTTTGCTCGGAAAATGCAAGAGACTCATGACATTCCTTTGATCCTTGATGATATACCTTTACCAATAGGTGTAAACAACACTACTCGGTGGTTGAAGGCATTGGCGGCACATTTCAAGATAGATGAAAAAGTGGAGCCAATCATTAAACAAGGCGAAGAAATGGTCGTAGATACACTTCGCAAACGAGCGTTGATGATTATTCCCCGATATCGTAACTGTAGAATTGCTGTATCTGCGGATGGGACGCTTGGCATTGGACTAGTCAGAATGCTGTTTGAAGAATTGGAGATGATTCCTGAAGTTTTATTATTTCGTTCGGCGATGCCTGATTCTCGTTCAATTCTGGAGCAAGAACTAAATAGTCTTGGTCTTGCTCCTCGCGTGGTATTTTCAGCAGATGGCTATCAAGTTAAACAAACTTTACAAGAGTTGGATGTTGATGCTGTAATTGGCTCGGCATGGGAAAAATACATGGCAGAGGAATTGGGAATAAAAATTACTTTTGATGTATTTAGCCCCACTAACAGAGAAACTTATGTTGACAAGCCATATTTTGGCTATGAAGGTATGGTCAATATGATGGAGGTGATTGCTAACGATTGGGATAGAGCTTTTCGTTCTAAAGAGATTCATTGGACATAGTAAAATTCTTCCAGGTGTCTTGGCGATCGTGGGTGAAACCGTTGCAGAGGCGTGTGCGAAGCGTCTTGAGCATATAGCAATCCTAAATGAGCCTTGAAAAATATAGATAAAGAAACGAACCGCCTTCTCAACGAGAGGCTTTTGCCAACTCGCAGCGTCTCGTTAGAGAAGGAGGCAAAGAGAAGAAAGAAAAAAGAGATATATAATTTTCACAAATGATTTAGGAGTGCTATAAGTTCACATAAAAATACCTCCGCTAACTTTTCATAGTCAAAGATAAAGAAATATTTATTTGATGTGGTCAGATGAGCAAAAGGTGGTATCCTATCTTCTTAATACATTAAATCGATAGATTTAATGTAGTTAATTATTATTATCATAGGTATGCTTGTTTCAACTCCTAAAAATTGATATCAATGAGTCAATTGTGATGAATTATTTAAAAGAACACTGTTTTCAAGACATTAGTTATGTAGCTGCTGCAAGGGAACAACTTGGCTCCCACTTTAGCCGCTCGCAAATTAGCAACATTAGATCACTTTTCTAATCGGCTTGTCCTCAGACCTCACCTACGGTCGAGATGTGATTCCTTTGGTACGTCAAGAAGTGCAACGACAAGAACGACAAGCATTAATAGTAGCTTAATATACTTACAGCAGTTTGCAAGTACATGAGGTACAGAGTGCTTGATCTGAAACAACTTTGGAAAAGCAGTTTTAACCAAAATATTGCCAAACGCCAATAATTGCAGCAAGTTATTTTTAATAATGGTGAAAATATGTTTCATGGAATAGAAAGAGAATTATTAAATGGAGTACCTTGGTTATTTGGACAACAGTCCCAGTTACCACATCATCTCCAATTAACAGATCGGGAAGAACATAAGATAGGTGATATTTGGAAATTCTCACCACAAGAATCTGCTCATCGTGAGGCTGTTCTTGAACAAAAGATAAAACGGTTTGGGATTTTCAGCAAACTAAAAAGTTTTTCTTTAAAGGCGTAGGCGTAGTCCACACTTCTCTACGAGACGCTCTTGATAGCTTGCTTCCACAAAGTGGTACGGCAAGCTCAGTGACCAGCGCAGGCATTACCAATAAATAAAGATAAGCGTTATCAGCTACTCAAATTAATAGAAACTTTCAACTAATTTGCAATGTGCAGTACAGTTTTACTAGGGTAGCTTCTTCCAAGTATTTGGGTGACATCAGCACGGCTTCATTAACAGTCAGCAATTATTTTATTCGTAAACATAATATTAGCTCAACTAATTATTAGTTATTTATGGTATTATACTCTTCATTATCACTAATCTTGAAAAAATCTCATTTCATCCTCTACCGACATGACAACAACGACTGACCTCGATTTTGCCGCACATGAGGCGTTGCGCCTACTCGGTCTCGATCCCGAAAACTGGGTGAGCGATCGCTTTAGTTGCGGGATTGCGGTATTCTTGGTTTTGCCGAAAAGATGAGTAATCCCTTATCTTTTTTGTATAATTAATTGTTATTGGTAACGGAACTGTGGATACTAACCCTCTTAAAGCTAACCCGCGCAGGTATCTCTCAGAAATTTCTCAGCTCTGAGAAATGACAAATCCCTCTCAAGTCATATATGTATTCTGTGCTATGATAGAGGTTTTTTTGCTTCTACTTCAGTATTATACTTAAATAAAGTAAGAGTTGGATAAATCAAAGTTTTTCTGGTTTTTACTTAATGATAAGTATATTAACCTTAGAGAAAAATAATTTTTAAGTTTATATTGGTAGTAAATAAATAGTCTAATAATCATTATGGCAAACATGGATAACACAAAAAAAGTTGATAGTATTAAAAATCAATTAGATCAACAAAAACTAGGAAATAAAAATGATATGACTTCATCATATAACGAAATAACAGAGACGAATAAAACAATTGATATAGATGGCCAGCGTCCAGTCGATCCAAGTAATATTGAAGTTAAAGAAACAATAAATATAGATGGTGAACGCCCAATTGTTAAGAATGAAATTGATTATGATAAAACAATTAATATAGATGGGCAACGTCCGATTGCTAAGAGCGCTTTTCAAGAACATGAAATGTTAACTGTAGATGGTAAACGTCCAATTGACCCTAGTGATTTAGAGGTAAAGGATATTCTTGATATAGATGGTCAACGTCCGATAGCTAAGAGTAATTTTCAAGTTCAGGATACTTTAAAGATAGATGGTAACCGCCCAATAGTTTCAGATAACACTGTTGAAGAGCAAATATCAACAGATTATGTAGACTAAAAGCAGGACTTTCTTTGACAGCGTCAAGTGCTGAAGCTAAAAAACTCCACGCATAAAGGGGATGGAGTTTTTAGGCATGGGGAATAGCTTGTTTTCTTGGTAGTCGTAAAGCCTGCGGCATAGCTACGCTTAGGGCGCAGCCTCTGGTAGAGTTGGGCATAGATTCACTCCAAATTTTGAGGGAGTGTAATTAAATAAAACCAGTGCGATCGCTTGTAACGTAAAATTAGTTTCCATCCGGCATTTGCTAACACCTTGACGTCCATGTTTTGCGACTACCTCATCCAAATCCTGACTGCCCGTGTGTACGATGTTGCCCAGGAAACACCACTGGAGTATGCCCCAAATTTGTCTGCACGGCTGAATAATCAACTCCTGCTGAAACGCGAGGATATGCAGTCAGTATTTTCTTTTAAACTGCGGGGTGCTTATAACAAAATGGTGCAGCTACCACCAGATATATTGACACAGGGTGTAATTGCCGCATCTGCGGGGAACCATGCTCAGGGTGTCGCCCTTGCAGCTAATCGCTTAGGAACTAAAGCGATTATCGTTATGCCAGTAACCACGCCTCAAGTCAAGGTGGACGCAGTTAGAATGAGGGGCGGAGCAGTGGTTTTATATGGAAACACCTACGACGATGCTTATAGCTATGCGCGTGAATTAGAAATAGAAAAAGGTTTGACGTTTATTCATCCTTTTGATGATCCTCATGTCATTGCTGGACAGGGAACAATTGGGATGGAAATTTTACGACAATATCAGCAACCCATCCATGCGATTTTTGTAGCGATTGGAGGGGGCGGATTAATTTCTGGAATTGGGGCTTATGTAAAACGCTTGCGTCCCGAAATCAAGATTATTGGCGTTGAACCAGTAGACGCTGATGCGATGTCTCAATCGCTAAAAGCTGGACATCGGGTGCGCTTGTCTCAAGTGGGGTTATTTGCGGATGGCGTGGCGGTGCGAGAAGTAGGTGAAGAAACCTTTCGTTTGTGTCAGGAGTATGTAGATGAAATTATTTTGGTAGGTACAGACGATACTTGTGCTGCGATTAAAGACGTGTTTGAGGATACGCGATCAATTTTAGAACCAGCTGGTGCATTGGCGATTGCAGCTGCCAAAGCCTACGCAGAAAGAGAACAAATTGAAGGACAAACCTTAATTGCTGTCGCCTGTGGTGCAAACATGAATTTTGATCGCCTCCGCTTTGTGGCAGAACGGGCAGAGTTGGGTGAACGCCGCGAAGCAATCTTTGCAGTCACAATTCCAGAGGAACGGGGAAGTATTCGCCAGTTTTGTGAATGTATAGGCAATCGTAATCTTACCGAGTTTAATTATCGCATTGCCGATGAAAAAACAGCCCATATTTTTGTCGGTGTGCAAATTCAAAATCGTGCTGATGCTGCAAAGATGGTAGAAACCTTTGAAGCTCAAGGATTTGAAACTCTTGATTTAACAGACGACGAATTAACTAAATTACATCTGCGGCATATGGTGGGTGGGCATTCTCCCTTGGCTAACAATGAATTGCTCTACCGTTTTGAGTTTCCCGAACGTCCCGGTGCATTGATGAAGTTTGTTACTTCCATGAGTCCCGACTGGAATATTAGTCTTTTTCACTACCGCAACAATGGGGCAGACTACGGACGAATCGTTGTTGGTATCCAGGTTCCCCCGCACGAGATGCAAGAGTGGCAAGCTTTTCTCCATAACCTGGGCTATCGCTATTGGGATGAGAATAAGAATCCGGCATACAAGCTGTTTTTGGGATAGGTGGGGAGTAGTAGATGGGGAAATGGGGGAGCAGGGGAAGCATGGGAAGCAGGGGAAGAAGAACTATTGATTATTGACCAATGCCCCATGCCCAATGCCCCATGCCCATTTAACGAGAACTACTCTCCAATATCATATTGGAGTCCCAAGTATAGAAGCCAATTTGGTTAGGAACCCTAGAGAATCTGCCTGTTCGATAGCCTCTAGATAATTCGTTCAATACCTTATTTTTGACCTCTCGAAGTTGCTGAGAATTTAATTCTCCATAAATTCCGGCAATGACTTCAGCAACGCTGAAAACTTTACCTGGATTTTCTTCAAACAGCGAGGTGAGGGCATCAATTAAGAATTGACCTTCAAAGGCTTTGAGCATCGGTACTGCTCTTATCGGGGGTACAAAAGGCTTCTTGTTTTTGTTTTTGATGCTCTTAGAAGCAGCATTGCGGTTATTTGGGGCTACCAAACTTAAATCCAGAGTATAACAACCTGGCTCATCAGGAATAGTTACCCAGTAATTCCTTTCTCTGCCTTGGGTGAGGGAAGATTGAACTCTACCTTTAACTACTTTGAATAGATTGGAATCTAACTCTCCATAAAGCGATCGCACGATAAAATCGATATGACATACAGTACCTTTGTGCTCTTGCAATAGCTGTTTTATGGCTTCCATTCGGGAAAGAGCGTGATTATACTGAGGTAGCATCGGGATTTCGGCCACCTTTGCTGAACTATCGTTGTTCTCTGCGGTGATCTTTGGATCTGGCGATGTAGTTGAAGGTTGACTCTCTTTTGTATCAACAGCAGAAAAAGAATTATCGATCTCAACCAAGTTTTTATCTGCAAGTTCTGACTGTACAGGCTCCGCCAAGTTGATTTCGTCGATGTCATCAAGAGGTGATAAAAACCGCAAAGAGCCTTCTTGGGAAACATTTGAGGTTTCATTAGCTGCCGTCAGACTTGATATCTGCTTGCTGTTATTAGAAAAAGACCAGTTAGACAACAACGCTTCTACATGATCGAGCTGCGATCGCGCCTGCACAAAGAGGCGTTCATACTCTTCTGTGAGGCGAGCATAATAGTCTCGTAATTCTAACAATGGTGAGAGAAAAGTACCTGGAGGTGGTTCTAATTGTCCATTTTGAGTCATAAGGCTTCAATCAATTTAAATCGATGTCACTTTTGTAAGACATTGCTCTGGGTTTTGCTTTGTGAGATGCTGGCTGGGATTTCTTAGGCGGTTGGGGAGGGCGACATCTCTCACAATATAAGGGTCGAGGCCCGAAAGTCTCGCGCTTTGTCAGATTGTTACACTCTTTACAGACAAACTGGAAAACACGAGTATGAATCTGTCTTTTGTGCGCCCTGACAGTATATTCCCTAACATCAATGAATTTACTTGCCATAATCAGGATTGTGAATTGCTCTCTTCTCAATGTCCTATCAATATAGCTATTCAAGCAAATCAAGCTGCATCAGTGTGTGTTTATGTAGAAGTTTTATTCAAATCAGTGAATTTTACACCTAGCATAAAGTACAGATGAGGAACTTGATAATTAGCTATTGACTATCCTTTCAGCATATAATTGGTGGTGAGTAAACACCACTACCATTTTCTCGGCGTAGGCAATTTTCATTGCCATGATCAGAGAAACTGGGGATGGAGAAGTGCAGGATTATCCACTTCCACTGTTTGTTAAATCAAGTTATCGACAGTGTATCTAATTACCCATCATCAATTACCGTTCTCCTTTATGGTAGAGGACTAATACTTAACAAAGCTATTCCTGTGTAAAGAACAACCGCCTCCTGGTTTTGAAGAGGGGGTGTGCGATCGCTAATCAAAGCATGATTCCAAGCAGTTTTGTCGCTCTATTTAGAAGCGGCCACTGGCTACTGACTTACTGTGGTGTGGATACTAGGTTAACGTGAGTTCAACGGGTTGAAAAAAGCCCAAAAAAAAGCTGAAACTGAAATTAGAAGAAAAAATTAACAGTGTCTCAACTATGTCCACAATTGTATTTCGCCTAAATGTAGCCCAGATTTTCTGCGATGTAAATGATTTTTGCTCAATGTGGAAGCAGTAGTGGCAACAAGTACTACAACTACCAACCATTAATAACTGGTGAGCGACGCAGCAAATCAAGAATGCACCTGAGTGAAGTGATGACAATCGTCATAGGTTTCATGGTAGTGGCTATCGCCTAATTCTGTTCTCACTGCCAAAGATTGCCGATACAGGGTTTCGGCTACATCCCAGTTGCCGCGATTGCGCTCTATATCTCTCAATAATCCATTCCAATAGTAATACTGCTTTTACTTTCTTGCTTTTATGCAATGGCTAAAGCATTCTGAAAACATCTTGCTGCTTCATCCCTGCCTCTTGAATAGTTGAAAAAGCAGTTTCCCCGATGATGCGATGAGCCGCAGTTGTCGGATGAATGCCATCCCAGAACAAAAACAGGTCTGGGTTACTACAGGTGCGATCGCCAGATAAACATGGACTGCTCACATTGGTAAAGTTAAAGGCTGCCGGATTTGCGATTGCATCTCGATAGAGCGCGTTAATATCTAATTGCACAATCTCCAGATCGGAATGCTGTTGATTTAGAATCTTAAGCGATCGCCTCAAGCCTTGATTATGTGCTTGTGTTAATGTACTGAGGTTTACAGAATTCGTACTGTTTCTAGTGGCAGGTAACTGTCCTAAATCTGGTAAATTTGCAACCAGAATCTTTTTAGCACCCACATCAATTAGAGAGTTGATTGCCGTTGTCACATTTTTAACAGGAATAGTTGCATTGTTTACCCCTTGCAAATAATCATTTGCCCCTGCCCACAGCACATACAAAGCATCTGGATTCGGATGTCGATGTGTCTGCGTAAACGTCTGCACTTGATTTAGCAAGCTAGGTACATAGCTGTTGCTAACACTGCCAGTAGTTGCTCCTCCGTAAGCAAAATTATGAGTTTGCTTAGAGGAAAGATGGAGGCTTTCGGCAAGATACTCAATCCAAACCCGACCATTAGAGTAACGCCCCTGAAAGTAAGTTGGATTAGGTGGGTACATTTCTCCTGTCGCCCGGAATACCATTCCTGTATCCGAAAGACTATCCCCAAATACATAAAGTTCTGAAATGGGATGAGTTTTATCGATAATTTTTGCAGCTACAACCATGATAAAAATTAAAAGAGCAAGTCCTGTTCTTAAAAGCCACTTTTTTTGTTGCATTAAACTTTTTTGCAAACCCTAAAGACAATAGTTTTTAGAATTGTTGATGATTATTCTTGTAAGTAAAGATTAAGCTTGCTATTGAACACTTCTCTAAGTTAACAAGCTAGCTTCAGAGCTAGTGAGCAAAACCGGATACTTTCAGGTGTGGATTTTGCCTATTGTCTTAATGCAACGCTGTTGTGTTTGATAATATCTCACCAATAAACGCGATCGCCGAGAGTACGGCATCAAAACCGCGATCGCAATCCATTGGTAAAAAGTTCCGAATTGAATTGGAATCGGAACTAAAGAGCGAAAATTGTTCTACATCTTAATAGCTAAAAAACTAGGCAATCAGACTGAAATTGCTACTACTCAAAGTAATATCAGGATTCCCTAAACGGGCAAACTCAAACACACTTCCTGTACCCAGAACATTACCATCCTGGTTATAGAATAGACTGCCACTACTTTGACTATAGACAATATGTGCATTTTTAGCGTTGACGAGTTGATCGTTAGCAACAACTGCAAAGTCAGTTAAAGCTTGTCCCGCATTATTAGTGACAGCATTGAAGCTGGTTTTACTCAGCACAATCTGGTCTTGTCCCGCTTCAAACTCAGTAATGTAATCAACACCTAAGCTTGTGTTAAAAACCCCACTACTTTGAAACAGATATTTATCCTTCCCGGCTCCACCAGTGAGAATATCATTGCCTAGTCCTCCCCAGAGTAAGTCATCACCAGTTCCACCAGTGAGAATATCATTACCATTACCTCCCTGGAGGGTATCATTTCCTGCTAACCCTTGCAGTTGATCATTTCCGTCACCGCCAATCAGAGTGTTATTCTGTGCATTACCAGTGAGACGCTGATTGCTTGTGATGGTAGCATTGGCTAACTGTAGGGAATAGTTGGAGTTGACGTTGGGGTCTGCTGAAATTCCAACATAGTAATTCCCCGATGCTCCCAAAGTCGCACTAATTTGACCGT
>NZ_JBALFV010000075.1:0-4244 GCF_036916735.1 Nostoc sp. | reverse complement strand
TAAAACGTCCGGATGTTCCTATGTTTGTCGCTTAATTGTTTGGCGCGCGGCGCGGTGTAACCGCGCCATTGCTTGTGACAGTTGCGTAAGTCCTGCAACTGTTGAGCTAGTTGACGCGATCGCTAGTTTTTAATACTAATGTAACCTGAGTTCGGGTTAAGCCAGAAGCTCAAAAGCTTATTCTATAAGGATTGAACAAAACTCTAACTGATCGAGGAAACGATTAAAGTGGAATCATTTTGTCAATAAGGTTCACAAATGAGACTAATCTCAACAACATGCCTTATAAAGAATAGATTCAAACTAAGCTTCAGACCGAATAATAAGTCAAGGCTTTTGAGGATTTCTTATCCCGAACTCAGGTTAAGCTAACTCGGTAAGCAGCAAAGCGATGGAAGAGCGTCTTTTCCCTTCCCAAAAACATTGATCGCATCCTATTGCAGATATTTCTTCAATTGGGCAGCAGCTTGAACAAACAGAGAACGGGTTTCTGGCAACTCGGCTAAACCATTCAGTAGTCCGAAGTCATGAATCATACCGTTGTACTGCACAGTTGTCACCTCGACCCCAGCTTCATCGAGCTTGCGTCCATAGGCTGTGCCTTCGTCATGCAAAACATCGCTTTCTGCAACCACAATTAACGCTGGAGGCAAGCCTTTGAGTTGCTCAACAGTCGCCTGTAGGGGAGAGGCATAAATATCTTTGCGCTTTTCTGGGTCAGCGATGTACATGTCATACATCCACTTCATCGTTGGTGTAGTCAAGAATCGCTTGTCGCCGAATTGATGATAAGAATTCGTTTCAAAATCCGCATCGACGATCGGCCACATCATGATTTGTAGCTTGATGTGTGGTCCTCCTTTTTCTTTCGCCTTCAAAGCAGTTACTGCTGTCATATTTCCGCCGACACTGTTGCCAACGACTGCCAGATTCTTGCCATCCACCCCAATCTCCTCACCATGCTCGGCAACCCATTTGGTCGCAGCATAAATCTCATTGATCGCCTGTGGGTACTGAGCATCTGGCGTGCGAGTGTAGTTGACAAAGACACCTGCAAACCCTGAAAGCACAACCAGATCGCGAACCATGCGCTTGTGTGTTGGGTAATCACCCAGCACCCAACCACCACCATGAATAAAGATGAAAACAGGCAATGTGCCTTTGACCCCTTTAGGTCGTACAATATTGAGGATAATTGAATAACCCTCAGCAGTAATTGTTTTTTCAGACTCTTCAATGCTTGAAAGGTCTACTGAAACGGAAGCCTGTGCATCCACAAGAACTTGACGTGCTTCGACTGGAGTAAGTTTCTCCAGCGCCACACCCCCTGAATTCAGCACTTTCAAAAATTCCTTTGTTCCTTTGGAAAGACGTGGATCGTCCGCAACTTCCTGAATTTTTGCTGCTTGCGAGTTTGCTTGAGAAACCATGACATTCTCCTTTAATGAATTGTAAACAATCTGTTGAGATGGCACTGTCAAGTTAATTGATTTAACAGTACTGCTTTATAAGTAGTAATTGTAGAATGACAATTACTTTTTACCGACATCGTTTCCCAGCCAAAACTATTTGTTACTGGTGGTTAGCTTGGTATTCTCTACAACGTGAGTGGTCAGAAAGCGACGAATATGGTCTGCGATCGCCTCCCCATCTTCTTCAAGAGCAAAGTGTCCCGTATCAAACAAATGAAACTCCAGGTTTTTTAAGTCGCGTTTGTAGGCATAAGCTCCCTCGACTAAAAAGCCCTGGTCATTTTTGCCCCATACAATTAGCGTCGGTGGTTGATATTGGCGCAAGTAAGCTTACCATTATGGATATAACCGCACATTGGACTGGTAGCCGTATTTTAATGCCAATTGAATATCCAGGTTTCCAGGGTGATCGAGGAGTGTTCGATCCAGAGTCCAGGTATCGGGACTGAGGTTTTCTAGATTCCTGGCTCCATTGCACAAAGAGGAGCTAAAGCTACAATTCCATCTCGCAGTAGCGCTAAGATTCAACAACACGCTAACTGTAAAGCACTGCCCCATCCGCGCGATGATAAGATACGCTCAATTCGTCAAGTTGGACGAAAGCAATGGAAACAAAAGAGTAGGTATCATCGACGTTCATTGTCTGAAACTGCCATGTTTCGACTCAAGACCATTTTTGGAGGAAAGTTAAAACGACGCTTTTTTGAAAACCAAGCCGCCCTTGTTATTTCTGCAATGTGCTGCTCTCAATAGCATGATCCAGTTGGGCAAACCAGACAGCTATAAAGTGCAAGACTAATTACTAACTCGCTTTGAGAGAAGTGTGTCTTTTTTCTGTTTCACGCAACAAAGCCTTATAAATAGCCTCTGAGGCAGGAGGCAGCACCTCGGCTACTTCGACTTCGCTCAGTACAAGTTCGCTCGGCGATCGGGCAGCTATGCTGGAGTTTGAAAGACATGTTATATAAGCAATTCATCGCTATGCAACTTTCCTACCCTCTAGCATAGCTGCCTTTTCTTAGTGACATTTAAATCTGTGCCATACCGCCATCAACAAATAACTCGATGCCGTTCACAAAGCTGCTGTCATCTGAAGCCAAAAAAACAACCGCTTTGGCAATCTCATCGGGTGTGCCGACTCGCCCTAATGGAATAGTGACAGCTTGGCTATCCACAAATTCCTGCACCTGCTGGTTATTCAGTCCCAAATGATTGTAACCATGAGTCGGAACTACACCAGGGCTAATGGCATTCACTCGGATCTTGCGTTCTCTAAGGTCGAGTATCCAATTCCGAGCAAACGATCGCACCGCGGCTTTGGTAGCGCTGTAAACACTAAAAGCTGGCGTACCTTTTATAGAAGTAGTCGAAGCATTCAGGATAATAGAAGCGCCCTCTGGCAACAGTGGCAGTGCCTTTTGTACCGTGAACAGCAAACCTTTAACATTTATGTTGAATGTTTTATCAAAGTGTTCCTCTGTGATTGCTCCAAGTGGGGCAATTTGTCCACCGCCAGCATTAGCGAAGATGATATCGAGGTGTCCTTGCTCTTGCTTAATGGTGGCAAACAAGCGATCAAGGTCTGCCAGATTAGAAACATCGCTTTGCACAGCCGTAACATTTTTATCAATGGCTTCTACAGCAGCATCCAGTTCGACTTGGCGACGACCCGTAATGTAAACATAGGCACCTTCAGCAACAAATTGTTTGGCAGTGGCAAGACCTATACCACTGTTGCCACCCGTGATCAGGGCGATTTTTCCTTCCAGTTTTCTCATTATGCTAATCCTCTGATTATTGGGTTTAAAGCGTAATGGCACGCTTGTTAAGCGTAAATCCTTGGTATTCCTGGCTTTGGGGTGTCGGGAATTAAGAAGATTTCCCATCCCAAGACAAGAGATTTCCATTGACCAAATCCCCTCACGGGGGACTGAAACACTGATTGCTGCCAGCTACTTTTAAATGATTCACCATTGGGTGCAGTTGTGCATCTGGCTACCGTACAATATAAAACTGCTCTAGACGTAAGCTGGAGCAGTTTTTGATAGAAGTAAATTATATAGAACGACAATTAATAATGCTGTCCCCAGTTTATGCATAGTAAATACCGTTAAATAATAGTATTCACCTCAAGTTGCCTACTTTACGCAAAAAATGAATAATCTTGAAGTTGGATTTAAAAATAAAGATATAGGCAAGCTTAGTCTAAAATCTAGATAATAGTTTCCTCTTGGGTCTTAGTAAGCTTTTGTTGATATTCTTTATACTCTTTGTCTTTATGCTGCCAGTATTTATCAACTGTTTATGATGCTGCGATCGCACTATCATATTCATCTCCACCTTGGTTTAATAATCGCTGTTTGGTTTGCTTTCGTAAGTCAGAAATAATCAAGCCATTAACTTTACGTATCTTTGACCAATCTAGAATCGCTTTAGGATAGTTACTAGTTTCAGAGGCTATTTATAAAGTAAATCTAAAGGTGAGTAGAAAGCAGTACTCACAACGATAGAATACTTTCTATGTAGTAGATTTACATAACTGTCTATGACAAGAAAGTCTTATCCCACTGACTTAAATGATATGGAGTGGGAAATCCTTGCTCCTCTAATTCCAGCAGCCAAGTCTGGTGGACATCCTCGTACAACTGATATGCGAACAGTATGCAATGGAATCTATTATCACTTGAAAACAGGGTGTCAATGGGATATGCTTCCAAGAGACTTTCCACCAAGTTCAACAGTATACAGCTACTACCGAAAATGGCAGTTTAG
>NZ_JBALFV010000074.1:0-38355 GCF_036916735.1 Nostoc sp. | reverse complement strand
AACGAGTCTTTGAGGTGGATGAACGAGTCTTTGAGGTGGATGAACGAGTCTTTGAGGTGGATGAACGAGTCTTTGAGGTGGATGAACGAGTCTTTTAACTTAATCCTTCAAGTTGTAACTCTTCCGCATCTGCCTTATCCCTCATCATTTGAGCAGAATATAGAAAGTTTTTGGGTCAATAAGTTTTGCGATGACAAGGGAATTCATCAGGCGATCGCTCTTGGAATAGTTAATTGTTTCCATAATATAAATACAAAGCATATATAGGACTTATATTTGATTGCGTGAAAAAAAACTCAGTACACCTTATATTCCTTCTTCCCAGCGATGCACTGAGTTTCGACTTTGCTCAACTACCGCTTGTCGTTGTGTCCCCAACGATGCACTGAGTTTCGACTGCGCGATAATCGAGTTTCGGCTAGGCGGTAATCGAGTTTCGGCTAGGCTCAACTGCCGCCAAGTCGAGATTCAACTGCCGCCAAGTCGAGATTTAACTACTGCTAGTCGTTGTGTCCCCAGTCTCTACGAGTAATTCACCGAATCAAATCGGATTGCTATAGATAATTAATATGAGTAGATTGCAGAAATTTGGCTATTGGACTTATGTCCTGTTAACTATTGCTATAAGTTTACTTGTACTGCAAGTTAATTTTTGCCTGTTAACAGTGTCAGCCAAAGATTATGCACCTGGACAACTTAGTCCTGATGCACTAATGCAATTAAAGAACATCAAACGACGGTTAAATGCAGGTGAAGGAAAAACGATGCAGGCGTTTTTCCCAGAAGGATGGTTTTTTAGCCATATAATTTATGGTTACAGTTGGGTGAATGTTGCTTTGTCTTCCAAGTCCGAACCTCTTCGCCAACAAGCAATTAAAGAGGTACGTTGGGTTTTATCTCAAGTAAATACACCCGAAGGACGCGCACCTTTTACAGCAGATACCCAAGTTGCCAATGGCGTCTTTTATTTAGGTTGGAGTAATCGGTTGTTGGGTGGACTATTAAAAATTCAGTCACCAAAAGAGCGATCGCTCCAAGATATTACTCAATTTCATGCCCAATCTCAAGAATTAGCTCAGGCGTTTACAAAAAGTCCCACTGTAACCATTGATGCTTATCCCGGACAAGCTTGGCCTTGTGACCAAACCGTAGCTTTAGCATCTTTAGCTTTGCACGATGAATTGTTTAATAGTAATTATCAGCCAGTAATTCAACGTTGGGTTAGCTATACTCGCCAGCATCTTGACCGACAAACAAATTTAATTCCTCACAAAATTGATGCTGTGACTGGTGAAATTAAAATTGGCGCACGAGGTACCAGTCAAGTCTATCTTTTGCCGTTTCTACTAGAATTAGATTCAAAGTTTGCAATACAGCAGTATGCTCAGTTTCGCAAACAGTTTGTTCCCTCAGTCTTAAACTTTTTTCCCGTGAGGGAGTATCCCGTCAACGCTGATGGCCACGCAGATGTTGACTCTGGGCCAATTATCTTTGGCATTGGGCCGACCAGTACAATTGTCAGCATTGCTCCAGCACATGCTTATCAAGATACTCAGTTGTTTGAAAGTACGCTCGCTATCACTGAAATTTTGGGATTACCGCTAGTATGGGGTGAGGAAAAGTCTTATGCTTTGGGGTTATTCCTAGTAATTGATGATTTTTTGGTTTGGGGCAAAACTTTAGTATCCTGGACACAGGTTAATAATTCCATCTACACCGAACAAAGACTTACAAACAACATTCACTTCTTGATTTTAGGTTCTGGAGTTGTGTTTTTTGTGCTTTGGAGTCCAATTATTGCCAGACAGTTTTTAAACAAATGTGCTTGAAATTGTTGACTGATACACCCTACTGTTCCACTTAAATTTTATCCACAACTGGCAAGAACAGTGCTATCAAGAATCATCAGTTAATCCTTCATTTTTGATGCAACGTGTTAAGAGCATAAAGGCGCAACGTGAGCAGGAGTTGCTAAACTCTTGGTAAAGGTACGTTTTCTCCTTGATGAAAATTTGTCGCTTAAGCTGAAGATAGCTGTCAGAGCCTCACCAGTTTCTCCCTCATTTTTCACGATTGATCCAAACGCCTCTTAGTCCAGCTGCTTTAGCTCCGTGGTAGTCTTCTACAATGCTATCGCCAATATGCCATGCAGCCTCTGGGGAACATTTATGTTTATTTAAAGCAATAGCAAAAATTTGCGGATCGGGTTTAGCTGCACGTACCTGGGTAGAAATGGTGACGGAGGAAAAAAACTCTCTCAATCCCAAACTTTGCAATACTGAGTAAAGCCGAGAATCAAAATTAGACAGCACCCCCAAGGTAACTCCCAACCGCCGCCAGTTGATTAAAGCTGGTAAAACATCGGGATAGACAAACCACGGTTCAGCAGTACCAAAATGGATGTAAAGTTCGCTAAAAAAAGCCGAAAAGTCAGAAAATCCTTTGAGAACACCTGCACTTTCAAAAGTGTTCAGGGCAATTATCCGCCACCAATCAAACTCGCGCTGGGGAATATCTTGCAGTTCTGCATCTGGAAATATCGGCGGTGGCGCTGCTTTAAAACTTTTGATGAATGCTGTATTCAATGTTTCGGCTGAAACTGTTACGCCAAATTCTTGGGCTATCTGACTATAAACTTCGCCCACACTACCTTTGACATCGAAGAGTGTACCCACAGCATCTAAAAAAATAACTTTCGGTTGTTGCATCAAAGTTTGATTAAATTAGGGATTGGGGAACTCGGGGCCCCCACGGAATGGGGATTAGGGGCATGGAGATTGGGGACTGGGGACACTTCGACAAGCTCAGTGCATCGCTGGAGATTGGGGATTGGAGAGAGTCACTAATGACTAATGACTAACGTTAAGTTAGCGAGAAAGTGTTTCTATGATGGGACGGACTAACCAATTAATACCAACTTTAAGCTGATGGTCTAAAGTTGGCAGCCTATATAAATAGGCAATCCGGCGGGCGACGTATGCCAAAGACCCATCTAATTTAATTCCTAAACCACTGAGAGTGGCGTTGTCTATGCCTAGTGCCATCATTTCTCCTAACTGTTGGTAGCGGAAGGGAAGGAGAGGACGATTAGTCAGACTTGCCCAGATATTCCATGCAGTATAATCAGCTTGTTGGAAAGCTGCTTGTGCAGTAGCGGGGACTTGCTGTCCTTCAATATCATGACAGTTTGCTAAATCTCCCAAGGCAAAGATTTCTGGATGATCGAGGACTTGCAGACTAGATGTAGTATTGATTTGACCACGCTGGTTTTGCTTGAAAGGAAGAGATTTTACGACGGGCGCAACCCTGGTTCCGACAGTCCAAATTACCAAATCCACGGGAATCTTGTCTAACTGGTTTTTATACTCTAGGGAAATGGAATTTTGCTCTATTAATTCCACTTTGGTTTCTAAATCAATAAATACGCCACGGGCATCTATTGCTTTCTTTGCTGCTTCCCGGTTAAACTCTGGGGAAGTTCGCAAAATTTGATCAGCAATTTCAACGATCCGAAAGCGTCCTCTTTCACCTAGTCTGTCGGCTAACTTACAGGCTAACTCTACACCACTGTACCCAGCCCCAATAATCGCCACCCGAATTTTATCAGCATCCGATTCTTCTAAAAATCGCAGGCGTTCTTCCAAACGGTAAACATCAGAGATTGTGCGGAATGGGTAGGCGTAGGATATTGCACCAGGCACTAAATCTAGCGGTGTTTCACCTCCTAGCGCCAACACTAAGCGATCATAAGGGATTTCTGGACCTTCATGTATATTCACTCGTTGCTGGTCGATGTCTATTCCAGACACAACCCCTTGATAAAAACGCACCCCTGTGCCTTGTAAAAGTTCTTCAAAGGGTGGGGCAATTTCCCAGGTTTGCAGTTCGCCAGTGAGTAATTCGTAAAGTAAAGGAGAGAATAGGAAGCGATCGCTTTGATCTACCAGAACAATTTCAGGTTTTTGCGTAGATTCCCAAGGTAACTGGCACAGGCGCAAGGCTGTGTAGAGACCACCAAAGCCTCCGCCAAGGATACAAATTCTAGAAGTTTGTTGAGTCATCGATTCTATTTATGGGATGGTCAATGCTAGCTGGGCAACTAACTTCAGGGTAACTGAAACTTTCTTTAGATTTCAAAACCCTTCATATAAATGAAGAGGTAATTAACGTGTAACCACGACCACATGTCTTACCCATTGCCAAGGATGGGGAATTGTTACTGTAGCACCTAGTTCGCAACACCAGCAAACCAAGTGCCAGGGCGTAGAAGAATTACCCCATCACCAGCAAGCATATTTATGGGATGCCAGGATATCTTGACAATTGCAATAACATGATTATCCAAATGTTGAGCTTTAGCATTTCCAGGTATTTACTGTAGCTTCTTTTAGTTGGTACAAAACTGGGCGAAAATCTTAAATTGGATTGCCAAAGACTTGTGTATACACTGTAGCCCCGCAATCGGGGAGGGGAGAGAAAGCCTAGCTTTGGCAGGATGGGGTTCTTCAGGTTTAATAAGCCATCAAGCGGATATGATATGAGAGGTCAAATATTCATAAATGTTTTATTGAGTGAGCAAACAGCCCACTTTATTTATTTTCAATCTCGTAAATATACGGGAACTTATTGTTCTCAGTTCTCGTCACTTGATACACACCTTGAACAGTAAGTAGGTTCCTACTGTAATCCATCAAGCTTGGACGTAGCCTTACCCAAGCATCGCAGCTCTTTATGTCTATTTTAACTTACCCTAACTCTTCGACAAGCCGCCGTTCGCATCTAAAGGTGTTTAGACTTACTGTTATCCATTATCAGCTTCTCTTAGATTGTCTTTATATATACAGTAGTTATAATTTCTTAGTCAAATTAACGCAGACTTAAAATACTTTTAAATCCCGACAATAAATGTTTGCTCATAGAAAAATTTCGCACTAATTAACCAAATATTAGCATAATTCTTTATATATACACTAAAACTTGATGATAGCTATATCAAACGGCACATTAAAGATTTTTGCGACCAAAACCCTATATACTAAATTAGACTTTGATAAATTTGAGAGTTTTGTTAATTGCAACACCAAAAACTATTAATTTTTAGATGAAATACTAGCGTATCTTATAGTCTATAGTTTTTAAGGTTTAGTCAAAACTATATCCAGTATCATCAAAAAACTGCAAACTTCATGTGGTGCAAAAATCAATCGGGGAGTGAAAACATGAATTTACGTAGAGATGCATTGCAAATCCTCAAAGAAACTAGCCGAACTTTTTATATTCCAATTAGTCTTTTACCGCCAGGATTACAAGAAGCAGTAGCATCAGCATATTTGTGTATGCGTGCCATTGATGAAATTGAAGATCATCCTGAACTAGATAACGCTACTAAAGCAAAGCTGTTAAGAACGATTAGCCTGACATTACAGGCAGGGGTTGATGGCTTCGCGGTAGATGCTTTCTTTGCAGGATTTAGTGGGTATGAGAATACCTTAGAAGAAGTCACAGTGAGGATTAGAGAATGGTCGATACTAGCACCTGAGACCATTGCACCTCGAATTTGGGATTCCACTGCTGCAATGGCAGACCGGATGGCTTACTGGGCAGAAAAAAACTGGAAAATTTATACAGAATCTGATTTGGATCGTTATACCTTTGGGGTTGCAGGTGCAGTCGGATTGTTACTATCGGACTTATGGACTTGGTATGATGGAACGCAAACTAACCGTACCCAGGCGATTGGGTTTGGCCGGGGTTTACAAGCAGTTAATATCCTGCGTAATCATACTGAAGATTTAGGACGTGGGGTAGACTTTTTCCCAGAGGGTTGGAGTGCAGAAAATATGCAAGAGTATGCCCGGCGCAATCTAGCCCTAGCAGACGCTTATACCAAAAACCTTCCTACTGGTCCAGCCTTAGATTTTTGCCAAATTCCCTTAACCTTGGCTAATGGCACTCTTGACGCCCTTGCTAATGGTAAAGAGAAACTCAGCCGCAGTGATGTTTTTGCACTTCTCGAACAACTGATTAGTGTAAACATGAAAGCTAGCTAATAAGCTGTTACGCATTTAAATTGTATATTTACTCGTGAAGGTTGCCATTAGTCATTTGTCGCTTGTACTGAGCTTGTCCTGAGCTTGTCCTGAGTTCAGCCAGAGCTTGTCCTCTTGGTAGTCGTAAAGCCTGCGGCATAGCTACGCTTAGGGCGCAGCCTCTGGTAGAGTTGGGCAAAGCCGTAAAGCCTACGGCATAGCTACGCTTAGGGTGCAGCCTCTGGTAAAGTTGGGCATAGCCGAAGTATTAGTTATTTGTGTTTAAAAGGACAGATCACAATTGATAAAGGACAATCTTAACAATTGCAATGTACAATCTAGACGCGCATTAGCTTAGTCTCTTAACGACTAATGGAGATGATTCTAAATTGCCTTCAAATTTGGCATCTAAAATTCTACAACGATTTTCTGTAAGGGAGTCAGTGCGGTCTTATCCCTTGTAGAGACGTAGCAGTGCTACGTCTCTACATTCATTTTTGGAGATGTTTAATCTTGTTATCCAAGTTTTTGAGTCAGAATTCTAGAAATATTGCAACTATGCTGCTGTGCAAGTTTTTTGAATTATGTAAGCGATCAATAGTATGCTAATAACAAGCAACTAACCATAGTATTCGGCTGTTATAGTCAAGCGAACGCTCTTTTCCCGGCGTTCGCTTTTAATTTTTTACCAATACCCGTGGCTTCTTGGTAATAAAAGCTTCCGCAATTCTTAGTGCAGCAGTTGGATTTAGGTGAGCAAAAAACTTTTCACCTGGCTTGGTCAGACCGACTGCAACAATTGGGTCATGGCACAGGGCAAACACATCATGTCAAAAGAGGAAAACACCTCGTTCAAAGGAGCCAATATCAAATAAGATCAAGCTGATTCCTGAACATAACTATTGTGCATTCATCAAGTAGTCGGTGTGAAATAAGCATAGTCAGGGTCGAGGTAAGCCGAAGTATTAATCATTAGTCACGGTTATATAACTGGAGATTCGCTATAGTTAAGGGTTAACAGGCAACGGCTAAAAGGAGTTAAAGAGATGGAAATTAAGCCAACTGACCCATCACTAGCACTCATGGAAATTCCTCCTGGCTATCTCAACATTATGGGTTACGTTGATCAGTCAGAAGTTAATGGGCCTGGTTCTCGTGCAGTCATCTGGGTACAAGGTTGTCTTCGTGAGTGTCCTGGCTGCTTTAATACTAACTCTTGGTCTTTTGAGGCTAACCAATTGATTGCTGTTGATACCCTTGCCGAGAATATTCTCAGCAATCCCCACAATACGGGTGTAACATTCTCTGGTGGAGAACCCTTTTGGCAAGCAACAGCACTAGCGTCTTTAGCTCGTAAGGTAAAAGCTGTTGGATTAAATGTAATGTCTTTTACTGGGTTTACTCTTAAGCAACTACAGTCTCAATCAGCACCGCCAGATTCTCAAGCTTTGTTAGAACAACTTGATATCCTGATTGACGGGCCTTTTGTACAATCTCTGGCGATTAATTCTCCCAACTCTCCAGTTTCTTCTAGTAATCAACGAGTTCGGGTGTTAAACCCGGCTTTTCAAGACAAGATTACTTGGGCTAGCGACCAGATAGAAATCCACATTCTCAAGGATGGTGGACGCATTGTCACCGGTTATCAAGGTGGGTTGGAACTGACGTAGAAGTAATTTTCAAGTAGCGAATGAGTAGCACCTAAAAATCCAATACGCTTGGGCTAAGGCTAAAACTCTTTATCAAAGTCAACAGTTCGGCTTCTCTACCAGACGCTACGCGAACGCTCAGTGTTGACCCTGAGCGACTTGTGCCGAGCGACTTGTACTGAGCTTGTCCTGAGCGTAGTCGAAGGGCGTAGTCGAAGTAAGCTGAGGTAAGCCGAAGGGTCAACTTTTTTAACGAACCGCAGAGGCGCACAGAAGCCAGTGCGCCCTTGCGGTTAAGAGACTTCTTGTTCGCTCTTAGCGTTCCCGTAGGGTAGCAACTGGCGCGAAGCAGAGAGAAGAGAAAAAATGCTTAACTGAACTGTATTGCCTAAAAATCGAGGCATTCTGCGTTAACCACTTCTGGATGACAGTAGTGTTGCAAGACAATCTAAACGGTGTCACGATTCTAGAGCGCAGGTCATCTTTATCAAAAGCCCAGGTTAAGTAAGTGGGTCAAATTTGACTCCTCTTTAAACCTCTCCTCGACACGGAAAGAGGCTTAATCAGCGAGCTGAGGTTAAACTTTCGTCGCCGAAGCAATTGGTAAAGTGACTTTCAATCGCTTAAACATTGCTTCTCGTGCTTGTGCAGCGAGGCTATCGTCAAAAGGTTTTAAGGTAATTTCCTGCTGATACTTTAGCCGCAATGCTGTTTGAATTAACCAATCGGCGACAAAAGGATTTTTTGGTAATAAAGGGCCGTGGGAATAAGTAGCGATCGCATTTTGATAAAATGCTCCTTCTGTCCCATCTTCACCATTATTTCCCAAACCGTACACTACTTGCCCCAATGCTTCTACTTTTCCCAACTTGGTGCGTCCACCGTGATTTTCAAAGCCTACCAAATATGCTGTACTACCCGTCATCTCTTTTAAATCTCGCGCTAAACGTGAGGCTGTTACTTCAATTACCAAGTTACCAATACAGCGCTTAGTATTTTCACCAGGATGCACAGAAACTAAATCGAGTATTCCTAAACCATCAATCCTTTGTCCCAAGCCTGGTTCATAATAATGTCCTAGTAATTGAGGTGAACCACAAGTAAATACTCCTGGTGTTCCATTTTCGATTTTGTCACGCATGGCGTCAGCTTTTGCACCTTGCAAATCACGCATGACAATTTCTTGTTGACGATCTTGTGCGCCACCACCAACGATTACATCTACAGTTTTAATAGCTGCGGCTGTGGCATTTTGATCTAGGGGTAACACTTTAACATCGTATCCCCGCCACTGGGCGCGACGTTCTATAGTAATTACATTACCGCGATCGCCATAAGTACTCATCAGCGTCGGATAAAGCCAACCTATTGTTAATTCTAAATTTTGAGAACTCATAAATTTAGGGAATGGGGAATGGGGCATGGAGAATGGGGCATAGGGTATCGGGAATCGGGTATGGGAAAAATTCTTATCCTATGCCCAATACCCAATTTAAAGAATTTTCCGACCAGTCAGAACTTCTCGCACTTCTAGCATGGCTGAGTAGGTGGGCAGAATATGCAGAGTTTCATTCTCTGGTGTATGCTCTAATGCAGTTGCGATCGCTTGTCGTAAATCTTCTTCGACAATCAAATTTAAGTTACTCTCAGGGGACTTTTGGCTGTAACGTAAACGTAGTGCCATATCGTAGACGCGATCGCCACTCACTACTAAAGTCCCGCCGCGTTCGACTAATTTCTCGGTATCCACGTCCCAAATCCAGGATACATCAGTACCATCGGGCGTGCGATCGTTCAATACTAGCAGTGTGGTTTTATCTGTACTTTGAGTAACTACGCGAATGGTTTCATTCGTTCCCACAGGATTTTTTGATAATAATATCCGCACGCGTTTACAGTTAATTACCAAATCTTCCGCACGACCAAAGGCAGCTTGGAAGGTATTAATAGTATCTCTAATTGTTACTTCATCAACTCCTAACTCAATAGCCGCAGTAGCAGCAGCTAAAGTATTATATTTGTTGTACAAACCAACCAGAATTTGCGGCCATTCACTACTTTGTAGAGTTGGTTTACTTTTACTAAAACCACACTTGGGACAAGTAAAATCTCCTAAATGAGACAAATAAACACCCTTGTAATCTAGAGAATGTCCACATTTGGGACAATAAATAGAATCAACGGCGTGAGGAATAGCTTCTAAATAATGTTCTGGTTCATTCAAGCCAAAGAATAACACCCGTTGAGGTAACTGCTGACCGAGGTTAGATAAAGTTGGGTCGTCAGCATTGGGAATTACTACTGTTTCTGGTGGTAGGGTAGAAATAACTTTTGTCCAACGCTTACTAATTGTGTCTACTTCGCCGTACCTATCGAGTTGGTCGCGGAACAAGTTTAAACAGAGAATAATTTGCGGCTGGAGTGGCGTTAATACTCTTGGGACAATATTTTCATCAACTTCCAAAATGGCGTAATCAGTATTTAGTGTACCTAGTAAGTTGGTGCTTTCTAACAGCGCCGTCATCAAGCCATTTTCTAGATTTGCACCTGTAGAATTATGAGTGACGCGGTAGCCTTTGCGTTCTAGTATTGTGCATAAAAGCAGCGCTGTAGTAGTTTTGCCATTAGTACCAGCAATTAAAATCACTCCATTTTTAACTTGCTGACTCAATAATTGTAAGAGTCTGGGTTCAATGCGACGAGCAATCGAGCCTGGTAATACACTAGCAGCACCCAGACGGAGTGATCGCACTATAAACGTCACACTTTTTGCCACTGACACCGCAAAACCCAATCGCAGCCTATCTATAAATCGTATTTTGTTTCCCACATTCGTACCCTAGTCTTCTGGCGTTGCTAATTAAAAGTGCAAATTTAATCTTGTGAGTTTAGCGAATCCTGGCTGAAAAAGCCAGCTTCAAAATCAAATTGCAGGAAATCAGGGGGAGTAGGGGCTGGGGGCTGGGGGCAATTAGAATATAGTTCATCCACCTCGGAACTGGATTCATCCACCTCGGAACTGGATTCATCCACCTTGGAACTGGGTTCATCCACCTTGGAACTGGGTTCATCCACCTTGGAACTGGGTTCATCCACCTCAGAACTGGGTTCATCCACCTTGGAACTGGGTTCATCCACCTCAGAACTGGGTTCATCCACCTCAGAACTGGGTTCATCCACCTTGGAACTGGATTCATCCACCTTGGAACTGGATTCATCCACCTCAAAACTCCGTTTATCAAAAAAGCTTCATATTCAAAACCTCGCCTACAAGTGGTGTGGCTTAGTTTAATTGCGTTAGCGAAGAGTGCCTTAACGCAGCGTAAAGCCTTCTCTTCTCCTATTAAAGACGCTGCGTGTAGCTTGCTTTCACGTTCGTGGAGCGTGCCTTAGGCAAGTGGTACGGCATAGCAACTCTTAGAGACGCTTTGCTCCCGCTTGCTTAAGAGCAGGGGTACGCTTAGAGCGAGGTACGAGCGTCATTGCGTAAAGCCTGCGGCATAGCTGCGCTTAGAGCGAAGCGGGCGTAGCAAGAGTGCAAATTAGCTTTATCTCCATCATTCACTTACAAGAGATAATCTCAGTAGGCGTTATCTTAAAAAGTAGTGCGCGGGCATAATTACATATCCAGCCCAGTTTGCCGAATTCAGCACAAACTCACGACAAGTAGTAGCTTGCAAGGTTCCTTTTGATGAATAGCACAAAGTTTCTTTTTTTACATAAACAAATTACTGGTTGGCAAAGGTGGGTATCCAAATGCCTGTTGTTGCTTGCAAGTCTTTTCATTATAAGTATGCAACCTGCATCTGCTGGTCTTAATAATGATTTATATGATGGCAACATTTTTGTCGTTTATGCTGGCAATGGTTCATTGGTTCCTCCCAGACAGACACTGGCACAGACTTTAGCGGAACATAAACCCATTTTTTTGGCCTTTTATTTGGATGACAGCAGCGATTCTAAAAGATATGCAATTTCCATTTCACGGGTACAGGAATTCTATGGTCGTGTAGCAGAGATTATGCCGATTAATGTAGATGCTATCCCACCTAAACAGAAATACGATCCTACAGAACCAGGATATTACTATTCTGGGGCTGTTCCTCAAGTCGTGGTGTTTAATAAATCAGGTGAGGTAGTTTTAAACAAAAAAGGTCAAGTACCTTTTGAAGAGATAGACGATGAATTTCGCAAAATATTTGATTTGTTACCACGCACTGAAACAGCACAGCTAAAACGGCGAGCCTTTAATGAATTTAGTAGTGAGTTAGCTAAATAGCTTATGGGGTAGACCAAATTGGTCTGCCCTAATTTTTAGTGATATCTGTTACTACATTGCTGTCGATGTCAAAGCATAATATTGAAATATCTGTGTTAACAATTCAATAAATTAATCCATAGTCTATAGTCCGTAATCAATCCCCAATGACTAACTAGAGTGTATTCTAATGTCAAAGGTTTACACAACCCAGGAGCTAATTCAAATTTTGGCAGCCGAACGCCAAGCCTGCCTCAAGGGAAAACGCTTAAAATTAGAAATACCAGTTTCTGGCAATCCTGTAATTGACCAGTTTCTCATGACTGATGGGCTGCAACAGTTCACTGCCTATCAAGATTTCAAAGCTGCAATTCATGAATATCAGAGAGAAAATCAAGTTTCAGGTATTATTTGGCGGGAGGTAACAGTCAAAGGTAAAAACTTGAACTATCCCGAAGTAGACAGCGAGTTAATAGCCCTTACAAGTGATTTAGAGATATTAAAAACTGCTAAAAATTCTATCGTAGAATTTTGGTGTGAAGTCTCTAGGGGGATGGATTTATACTTGAGTTTTAATAATAATAAACAGTACCAACAAATTGTTATATCTGATGTAGAAAGAATTGTTCAAATAACAGAATGGGCAAGTTTGTGCAAGTGGGAAAATTCTAGCTTTTTAGAAATGATTTTGCAGCTAGGATGGGGTAAACCAGAAGAAGCTTGTTATAAACGGGGAAGACCGCAATCGGGTAGTGAATATATTCATGCGGTAAATCCTGGTAATCGGCCTATTGGTTGAGGAAAGAGGCAGGGGGCATACTTCGACACTTCGGCAAGCTCAGTGCATCGCTGCGCTCAGTACAAGGGGGCAGGGGAGAAAGATACTGGAATTTGCTCTTTTTCTTCTTCTTTGAACAAGCCCTCCTGGCTGCTTCAAGGTTGATTCTGCCCAATAAGATTAATGATCGCAGTAGCTAAATCCACTGGATCGACGGGTTTAGGTAGGTGTTTTTGAAATCCTGCTGCCATTGCTTGGTTGTAGTTAATTTCTCCAGCATAAGCTGTCAATGCGATCGCAGGAATTTGCCCGCCTTGTTCTAGCGGTAATTTTCTTACCTCCCGTAGCAGCATATAGCCATCCATTACAGGCATTCCAATATCGCTCAACAGAATATCTGGCTTTGATTGCACTAATATTTCTAGCGCTTCACTTGCTGACTCAGCTACTGTTACAGTTGCGCCATATTGTTCTAGGGCAAAGCTAAAAAACTCTCGCACATCAGCTTGATCGTCTACAAGCAAGATTTTGACTCCAGCTAGTAATGTGTCGTCAGTACTAAGTTCTGTTTGAGAAGCTTCACTACTGCTGACTCGCAACTCAGAATTTTTCAGCAAAGGTAGTCTGACTGTAAAGGTAGCCCCTTGTCCTTCTCCCAGACTCTCTGCCTGAACTGTACCACCGTGAAGTTCTAATAGATGCCGCACAATTGCCAGTCCTAATCCGAGTCCCCCAAATATCCTCGTTGTCTTGGCATCTGCTTGTCGAAAGTAGTCAAAGACGTAGGGCAAAAATTCCAGCATGATTCCTTTACCTGTATCAATCACCTGGATTTGAGCTTCTAACCCAACTTGCTCTAGACGCACTTCTACTCGTCCTTCTGTGGGTGTGAATTTAACGGCATTGGAAAGGAGATTCCACATTACTTGTTGCAAGCGATCGCCATCACCCAGAACTTTGCCGATATCATTACTTAACACCGTTTTAATTTCAATTGACTTGGCTTCTGCTGCTAAACGTACCGTTTCTAGTGCGCCTGCGATCGCTACTTTCAAATCCACTGCATAAAGATTTAACCTGATTTTACCTTGTAAAATCCGCGAAACATCAAGTAAATCTCCAATAAGTTGGGTTTGTAATTTGGCATTACGCTCGATTGTTTCCAATGCCCGCACTCTAGTGGCTTCATCAAACTTGCGGGTTTTGAGTAACTTTGCCCACCCTAAAATTGGATTTAGGGGAGTTCTAAGTTCATGAGAAAGGACAGCGAGAAATTCATCTTTAATTCGGTTGGCTGTCTCGGCTTGTGCCCTGGCAGTTTTTTCGGCTTCGTAAAGTTGGGCGCGGGCGATCGCTTGGGCACACTGTTGTCCCAGTGTCAACATAAATCTCTGGTCTTCTTCGTTAAATATTTGTCCAGTAGTAAAGCTTAATCCCAAAGCCCCAATTACTTTACCTTCTGCTACCAAGGGAATAGAAGCCCAGGCATTATTCCCTATAACAGTCACAACATCTGCTAAGTCGGGATATCTAGCAATCATGGCTGCTAAATTTTCTAAAAAAACCGGTTGCCCGGTTCTGACTGTTTCTGCTATTTGGTTAGGTGCTGTGATGGGAAAAGTTGCCCAAGTATTTATAAGTGTTTGCGGATAGCCAATTGCTTGCACAACTTTTAGGGTAGTACCTCCCTCAGTAAGTAAGACAACGGAACCACCAGTAGCTTCCAAGGCGGTAATGCCTTGGTTCACCACTACATCGGCTACCTGTTGGGGAGTTAAGGCTTCCGAGAAGGCAGCAGTTATTCTTTGCAAAAGTATGGTGCGATTGACAGACCGTTCAGTTTCCTGGTACAATCTTGCGTTGTCGATGGCAGTGGCCGCCCGACGAGCAATATCTTCTGCTAAAGCCAAGTCTGTCTGTTGATAATGCCGACCTGACTCGGCTGTGAAAAAAGAGATTGCTCCAAATAATTGCCCACGGGAACGAACTGGAATCACCATTAAAGAACGGATACCCAGGCTTCGCAGCAATTGCAGATGTTCCTCATTTTGAGCCATCTGGACAAGATGAGAGTCAGATAATTCGGGATAAAAGATAGAGATTCCCAATCGTAGCTGCTGCACAAGCTGTTTGGCTCTGTTTTGGGATGGATAACATTGTCGGATTTCGTCTAAAGTATTTTGTTTTGTGGCATCAAGAATTGCGATCGCAATTTGTTTACTTGACCAATCTTCCTGGAAAACATCTACAATACACCAGTCAGCTAGGGTAGGAACTGCTAAATTAGCCACACTTTTCAAGGCCATTTCATAATTCAATGAAGCAGCTAGTAAGGTGCTGGCTTCGACTAAAAAGTTTTGTGTGGCTTCAACTTGTTTGCGTTCGCTAATATCTTCAATAATCCCTAATGCATACTTTGGTTGTCCGTTATCATCCCAAACTACTGATGAAGTTAGGTTTACCCAAACAATGGAACCATCTTTGCGGATGTAGCGCTTCTCTAGGGAATAACCACTAATTTCTTTTGCTAAAACTCGCCGAGAATTTTCCCAATCAATTTCTAAGTCGTCAGGGTGGGTAATTTCGTGAAAGTTCATTTGAATTAACTCTTCATAGCTATACCCAGTAATTTCGCACACAGCAGGATTAACTTGAATAAATCGTCCATCTAATGCTATTAAACTAATGCCGACAGCTGCCTGGTTGAACATTGCCCGGAACCTTTCTTCACTTTCCCGTAAGGCAACTTCTGTTTGCTTTTCTCCGGTCACTTCTGCCAAAATAATCCCAATTCCTACCGTTTCCCCGATTGTGTTGTTGACTGGGTAATAGTTGCCCAGCCAGCAGCCGTACCTTCTAGGTTGTCCCCTTGTCTCACCACTGATTTCCACATTCAACAGGGGTTCTCCAGTATTTAAAACGCGCTGTAACTGTTGCTCCAACTCAGCCGCCATCGCTGGTAAAACTTCCCTAAATTTGCGTCCTAGATGTTCTTCGATGGTTAAACCATTAATGTCAGCGAAAACTTGATTAATTCGGATATATCGCAGTTCCCGATCTAAAAAGCATACAGCAACGGGAGCAGCACTTAAGAGCGCATCTAGAAGAGATAGAGATTCGGCGTAATGGATTAAAGCCTGGTGGATATCTCGATAAAGTCGGGCATTTTCCATTGCTAAGGCAGCACGATGGGCAATATCTGTTGCTAAAGTTAAGTCAGTGCGATCGTAGCGACGGTCTGATTGGGTCGTTACAAAGGTGATGCTACCGAGTACTCGCCCTTGTGCGATTAATGGCACAATCATCACAGACTTCATTCCCAATTGCCGAACAAGTTCTAAGTGTTCCTGATTCTGAGTAGTTGCCACTAATAGCGAGTCAGATACCTCTGAGATTAATTCGCTTTGCCCGGTTTGCAGTACTCTAGTAATTGCACTTGCACTTTTGTAATCTATTGCATACTCCCGAAGTTTACGCGCCAACTCCGCTTTATATGAGTCTGCGTGGGCAATGGGTAGGCGACGAATGGAACCATCTTCATTTAAAATATCAACGCTACACCAATCAGCAAGCTGAGGAACTGAGATTTTGGCGATTTGTTCTAAAGTTTCTTCATAATCTAGCGAAGTAGAGAGTAAACTACTAATTTGGGCGATATAACGGAGTCTTTCTTCAGCCTGCTTGCGCTCTGTAATATCAAGAACAAAAAAAGCTCCTCGATCTACAGTCCCTTCAAAGTGGCTACCACCTATCAAAATCGGGAAGCGTGAACTGTCTTTACGGATATATTCTTTTTCATAGGGTGTGCAAAAGGAATTGTCTTGAAATTGAGTTAGTGCTTGCTTATCGAGTGGTAGGTATTCTTTAGGAGTTAAGTTTTGCCAGCGAAGTGTTCCGGCAAGTAATTCTTCACGGGTATAACCCACCATATTTAGCAAGGCATCGTTAGCGTCTGTAATCCTGCCGTCTCTATTCCAGAAGCCAATACCTATCATATTGGACTCAACCACACTGCGAAACTTGGCTTCGCTTTCTTGCAGTGCTTGCTCAGTTTGCTTTAGTTGAGTAATATCAATTGAACTAATGCCTACTCCTAATAATTGCCCATCCGGTAGACACACCGGATAATAGTTGACAAGACCATAACGATATACTCCAGGCGGATAAGTTTCACCGCTCACTTCCTGGTTAAGTAACGGCTGCCTGGTTTGCATCACTTGCTCAAAAACAGGCTCCAATTGCGCCGCCCATTCCGGTAGTACTTCCCTAAAGGTGCGACCAATATGCTGACTTTGCGGTACACCATTGGTAGCTGCTAACGCTTCGTTGGCATGAATGTAGCGAAGTTGAGTATCGAGAAAAGCCAGCGCTACTGGTGAACTAGTAACCCAAGCATTGAGTAACGCCAGAGATTCGTCTTTTTGTTGAATTGCTTGCTGAAGTTCCTGGTGCAACATGGCTTTTTCTAGTTCTGCCTGCTTGCGCTCAGTAATATTTACAGCTACACAGGTAATACCTTGAATGCTATTGTCTACATCTTTTAACGGTTCAACCAGCAAATCGTAGTAACGGTTTTCTCCACCAATTGTCAAAGAAACCTCTTGGCGGGTTGAAACACCAGTTTCTAGTACCTTCTGCTTAATTGCCGTCAATTGCTCTGCTACTAAGGCTGGAAATAATTCATCATCAGACTTACCCAGCATTTCTCCAGCAATGTTTAAACCTTGAGGATTATGAATCCACTGATATCGTAAATTGCGATCATGCTGAAAGACCACGATATCTGAACTACTTAAGGCTAATTGAAATCGCTCCTCATTAACTCTCAGCTTTTGCAGATTTCCATCAGCCTGGCTTTTAGCAGTCTTTAATACTTCACATAGGATACTAAAGAGCAATCCTTGTAATGCAAACAACCCAATTTGTAGAAAATTGGATAAGTTAAAACTCAGATCGTAAGCTGGGGGGAGAAAGAAGTAACCACTCAGTAACGCAGATAAGCCGATTGCTAACAGCCCTGATTTCAAACCACCATACCAAGCACTCACCATTACAGCGCTAAAAAACAGCAAGAAAGGAGTTCCACTCATGCTTAACCAGGGGTCTAGCATCAACATCAGTACTAATGCAAATGCGACAATTAATACAGCAATGCCATAACGCAGTAATTGAGAATAACAAATATGGGGCATGAAAATGTCTTGGAGTAACCAATACTTATTGCAAAGGCTGTATACACCCTAAGCTAGTTTGCAATTTTTATAAATTTATCTCCAGATAGATTTTTATTTATTTAGAAAACTTCTTTTGTAAGAGGTTAATTACCTGGTAATATAGTATCGAGAGCCAAAATTTATTAGACATCTGGTAAAAATCAAATATGCATTATCCAGAACCCTTGTAGAGACGTAGCACTGCTAAGTCTCTATATTCATTTTTGGAGATGTCTATTATTAATCTTCTATATTTATAACATTGGGTATAACATTGGGTTGCTGCTCATAAATACTCAATTTTAAGAAATGTAGTGACCCAAGTTCATCACAAATGTCAAAATAAAGATGATTTGAAATATCTAATATCTCTTCTGTTTTCAGTAAATCACAATCAACTAGAGACTTTTACTTGACTGTCGATTTCTGTTTGTGTTTGCGTAAAATTGTTTTGTTTGTACCCCAGACACCTATAACTAGCATTCCTAATGTAAACGAGGGTTCAGGAATAGAATCAACTCGGCGACACTCAATCGGTGTAGCGAAAAGCAAGTTACCATTAGCTGCAAAAATCTTGTCTAAAGAGTCGATGCCATTTTGGGAAACAGTTACACTAGAAATCACCTTACCACCAAAACTTGTTGGACAGCCATTAGGAGAGTTATTCCCAATGTAATCACTCGCTTCCCACAAAAGTTGTAAATTGCAGCTTGTTGGCAAAACTTTGCTAAAGTCAATAGTCTGTTCCGACTCTGGTCGAGTACATAATCCAGTAACAGAATAGTTTGGATCAAAGGCACGAATACTGAGATTAACTGCTGAATTTTCTTGGCTAAAAGAATAAAGACGGAAGCGGCTAATACTTTTTTGTTCAAGATAAATATTCTCTATTCCAGTTACAGGGTTGGCATTGGTCAATTCCACATTACAACTTGACAGAGTAATCGGTGGAACAGAAGGATTATTTGCCACTTGTTGGGAATATATCGAACAAACCAGTGAACCACTGTGCTACTTGCTTGACCTATGTCTCAATTGGGGGTGCAGTAACAGCAGTAGCGCTTGCCTGATCAAATGTAAATGCTGAAAATAAGGCTGTTAGAGTATATACTTTGACGATATTCATAAATTAATGCAATATCTTAAGTTTCAAAGTATTTTATCTTACTTTAGCTTACGAAAAGCCTAAAATATCCTATTTTCTTTAATACACCTCACAATGAATTTGTACAGTGTGTCAGTTCTATTACTTTTGGTGTGGTGCAATTCCTAGATAATTAGTTCGGCATCAATATAACTATTTTCAATGAATCCTCAACCGTAGTGCGATCTAATAAAATTTGCTGTAATTGACATCCTTTAGTACTGCTAGCAATTTTTCAATATGTGCTGTTTCATGAGTTGCCATTAAAGAAATTCTGATCCGACTTGTAGGGACTGTGGGGGGACGAATTGCTGGGGCAAAAATTCCAGCATCTTTTAACTGTTTTCCAGCTTTGAGGGCATCTCTTGCACTGGATAATTGAAAACATAGTATGGGTGATTTGGAAGGTAATAATTTTAGATTAGGTAACTGTTCTTGCAGCAAATTTTTCAAGTGATGTACATTTTGCCACAATTGGGCACGGCGTTGCGGTTCTTGTTGCACTATCTTGATTGCTGCTAAAGCCGCCGCCGTATCAGCAGGTGAAAGTCCAGTTGTGTAAATCCAAGTGGGTGCGCGGTTCCGTAAGAAGTCAATTAAGGCGCTACTTCCTGCTACATACCCGCCTAAACTACCTAAAGCTTTACTCAGAGTGCCAACTTGAATTAACGGCTTTCCCGTACATCCAAAATGTTCAACACACCCAGCGCCAGTTTTTCCTAGTACCCCTGTGGCATGAGCTTCATCAACTAGCAGCATACAGTTAAATTCATCGGCGATCGCCAACAGTGCTGGCAACGGACATAAATCGCCATCCATGCTGAAGACGCTATCAGTAAGAATCAAACAGCGTCGGTAGTTTTGTCGCTGTTGACTCAACTGAATTTTCAATACTGCAATATCACAGTGCGGGTATTCCACAAATACTGCACCACTGAGAATCGCTCCATTTTTTAGACTGGAATGATTGTACTGATCAGATAAAATTAAATCACGTTTGCCAACAAGGGCGGTAATTGTACCCAAATTGGCTAGATACCCGGAACTAAATACCAAGGCATCTTCTGTTTGTTTGGTAGATGCGATCGCCTCCTCTAATTCTCTGTGTAATTTCCGATGTCCACTGAGTAATCTAGAACCAGTGCTGCCAGTGCCAAATTCTGCGATCGCAGCTGTCGCGGCTGCCATCAATCGCTCATCCCCAGTTAATCCTAGATAGTCATTGCTGGCAAAATTAATTACCTCTTGCCCAGCTAAAACCACAGTTGCACCAGGGCGACCGTGGATTGTTTGTACTGAACGATACCAGTCAGCTCGATAAATTGTTGCTAAGGACTGTTCTAGCCAAGCATAAGGATCAGTGGGCATAGGGGCAGAAGGCAGGGGGCAGGGGAAGAATAAGAAATAACTAATGATAAAGGACAAATGACTAATGACTAATGACTAATGACAATTAAACTTGTTCACTGCTGAGATGAGCGATCGCTTGTTTAATCCAGTCTTCGACGTAGGCATCTTTGGGTAGTCCGATGTCTTCACTCACCACATGAAGGGCGTGACTGACTTCATGAGCAGTGTATCCCAAAGCGAAGAGGGTCATTTGCACTTCTTCAAGAATTCCCGGTGCTGGCCCACCTGTGGCGACGAAGAACCCGGCTGATTTGCGCCACTCGACTAATTTGCTTTTCAGTTCCAAACAGATGCGTTCAGCGATTTTTTTACCAACACCGGGAGCCTGAATTAAGATTTGCGTATTGCCTGCGATAATTGCTTGGACTAAATCTGGTAGTTCCAGAGTGTCCAAGAGTGCGATCGCTAAGGCTGCACCAATACCGGTGACAGTCAGCAAGTGACGAAATAAATCGCGTTCGGCTGGCGAAGCAAAGCCATATAGGAAAGGCACTTCTTCACGAATTTGGAAATGGGTAAAAATTTGCGTTACTCCTCCTGACTCTGGTAACTGATTTGCTAAACGTTGGGGAACTTGCAAATCATACCCCAAGCCATTCACTTCCAGAGTCAGAATCACGCGATTAGCGCCAATTGTTTGGATACCAGCGACTATACCTTTTAGATAACTAATCATTACAAAAAACCAAAATAATTTAAGCCTTCGATAATTCCACCTGCACAAAAACATGAAGCCAGGTAGCGGTGTTCAGAGGAATGCTCATTGTGCCATTGGAGTAACTCTTTTCGGGCATTCCCTACAATGATTCCCTGGGCGTTGCCTACAGCAAATAAAGCAATATCATTACCTGAATCACCACAGACAACTGTTTGTTCTGCTGCAAATTTCCACTTGTGGCGTAAAAACTGCATTGCCTGACCTTTATCGCTGCTATGGGGTACAATGTCAAGGTCTATTCCGCTACTGTAGATTAACTTTACATTCAATTTAGATTTTTGCAACTCTGCTTCAAGTTGTGGTAAAATCACCCCAGCATTGTGTTGAAGAAAAAAGCTCACTTTGAAGGGACGCTGTTCTGAATCTGGTTGCAGAGCTAAGTCAGGATAATTTTTACTTATAGATAATACAAGTTCCCGATTCCAGCCAGGGGAAAGAATTTCTGACCAACTTGAATCTGGGGTGTCAGTACCATCAAGATAAATTTCTGTACCAACAGAAAGGACGAGGGCATCCGGTTGCAAAAGATTTTTTTGAGCTTGGAGTTCTTTATAAAGTACAGGCGATCGCCCAGTAGAATAAACAATTTTTGTACCGTATTTTTGGCGATGTTGACTCAGCAGTCGATTTAGTTCTGCTAAAGCGCTGTCATCACCCACTGTGCGATACACAAGGGTGTCATCCAAATCTGTTATAAAAAGAAATTTAGCCATAACTATCTCCTATGCTTCGCTTTACCATCAAAAAGTTTATGTCCTTTTTGCACTTATCTAAAGACAACAACATAGATGTAAATAAGTAGGCGTAAATAATTATCGTTGGAATAAGGCAGTCGAAGTATGCCCCCTGCCCTCAAAGCGTACCCCTACGGGGAAGCAAGCTACGCGTAGCGTCCCCCAGGGATGGAATATTTTTTTAATTGGAAGTCACTTATTACTCTGTGTTCTCTGTGTCTGGAGTGGTAGCCTGGGGCAAGCCCATCTATACAAAAGGCTGGACCAACATCTACGTTTAAGTAAGTCGGCGTGAAAAAACCAAACTATATAAAGATAAATAAATACGGAGAACCCATCTACCGAGGTAAATAAACAATATGACGGCTCCTTTAAGGGTATTCCTGACTCGTGAGTAAGACAAAACTCTGTTAAACCTAATAACAGCGAATGTACCACGGAAAGTTAAAGACCGGGCAGAGGTAATCAGATTAAACGCACATGGTTGGTACGTAGAAAAAATAGCTGCTCACTTTGACTGGACTGCTCAAACTGTAAGATTTGTCTTACATAAATGGCGAAACCTCGGTTTAGAAAAATTCTCGGCTTTAACATTATTAGATAATTGGCATAAGGCTGTATATCATAGCAGCCTTATGCCAATTATTTTAGATTTGCTATATTCAAAGATCAGGCACTAGAACACCATTTCGATTACTAATGTGATCATTAAGCGCAAACATGCTACTAAAAGGCTGGGGGTTTCCGATACAATAATCACCTGTCAGGGAAGAATCCCCTTTAAGATCAATATAAAAACCAATGCGACCACAACTTTTTATCAACCCACCTTCACCAGGCGACCATGATAATACACCATTATGGTTAGCTATATACTTATTAAGATCTAATTTAGAATTAGCTTTCTGACCATTTCTTTTAACACATGTTGCACTCAAGTACAAATGAGTTTTATCTCTATCTAATTTTAGATTGGAACATGTTTTCTCAAAACCACCTGCTAATGCTACATCAGGTTTTATAAAAAAAGTAGTCAAAAGCACAAGAGACAAAACATTAATAATTTTCAAAGTGTTCACCTTTCTTTTTATGGTGGGGTAATTTTGGTTTAATTAGGTTCTCGCCTCGAAAAAAGTGCTTACACCTTCTTGGTAGGCGTTGAAGTTTTCGACTATTTTGTGCAGTACACTTTGACCTGCTTGAGAGTGGAAGATAGTGTAATGCACATTATCTTTTAAAGTCTGCAACTCATTCTTGACCACTTCTAAATGAAAACTAGTCCGCCCAAACCAAATAATAGACTACCTAAGAGCGTATATAGCACAGTTAGCCAACTTCGACGCTTGCTTTAAGAGAAACAATACTAACTTTGTCTCCATTCTGGGTAAAGACAGCCTTATTTTTTGAGCGCCATATTCATGATTCAAGCGTATCACCTCCTATGAGTTTCTCTACCTACGTTAATATGAATACATAATTGCTGAACTTGTTTACACCGATGTATTGGGCCGTTGTCTTGCACGATTACTCTGATGCGACCTGATTTTTGGGCTTCAAGAGCTTCGGTCTCCATCATTTTGATATAGGATTAGCGTGAAACACCACCAATCACCAGTCCGTACACAAAACTAATTAAAGGTTGGAGAAAACCAATAATACTCAACCTTCGTCCCCGACGCTTACTTTGTTCTAAGCGTTTTTGTTCACCTCGGAAGTAATAGCTGTAACTGGGGTCACTCCAAGCACAAAACCTTTATCTTTACACAGTTTGGTTTTTTCACCTTGTTCTACTTATTTGGATAATTTATTTCTTGGAAGTCCCTAAATAGATTTATAAGTTCATTACAATGATTGCTGCAAATGCTTAAGCGTTTCTTATACATGAAAGAGTATTTGTTGCAAAGCATTAAGCATTTGCAGCAACTAATTATACATTTGCAGCAAATGCTTAAGCGTTTCTTATACATGAAAGAGCATTTGTTGCAAAGTATTAAGCGTTTGCAACAACTAATTATACATTTGCAGCAAATGCTTAAGCGTTTCTTATACATGAAAGAACATTAGCTACAAACGCTCAAATTTTGACAACTAATGTTTAAATTTGAGCGATGTCGAAAGAGACTTAGCACCGAAAAACAATGTAGAGACTTAGTACTACGTCTCTTTGGCTTAATGCACTACGATACAATCAATTCAGCCACCTCTACGGCCTCTGATCGTGGTCAACACCTCTCCACTACATCCGACTCCAACTGATTCTACCTCCGACATTCCGCCTCTTGAGAGTGGCGATCGCCTGATTCGTCCAGAGTTTGAGCGTCGCTATAATGCCATGCCCAACCTCAAGAAAGCCGAATTGATTGAAGGAGTCGTTGACGTGGCATCACCTTTGCGCTTTGAACCACATGCCGAACCACATGGTAATTTAATGATTTGGCTGGGAAATTATAAAGTAGCAAAACCTGGTGTCAGACTGGGCAATAATCCAACTGTGCGGCTAGATTTAGATAATGAACCCCAACCTGATGCCATTTTGTTAATCGATGCAGCCTGTGGCGGCTCATCTCATCTAAGTACTGATGGATACGTGGAAGGTGCCCCAGAATTAGTAGCAGAAGTTGCCGCCAGTAGTGCTAGCAAAGATTTGTATGATAAAAAACGTGCCTATCGTCGCAATGGAATTCAGGAATATATTGTTTGGCAGGTTTTTGAGCGGACTATTAGTTGGTTCAGTTTACAAAATGGTGAATACGTAACACTGATCCCAAATGCGTCAGGGATAATTCAAAGTCAAGTGTTTCCTGGATTGTGGCTTGATATATCAGCATTAGTTGCAGGAAATATGCAACAAGTTTTAGCAGTGTTGCACAAAGGGCTAAGTTCAGTGGAGCATCAGATATTTATTCAGCAGATAAGTAGTTAAAAAGGTTTAAACTGAATCATTTTGAAGGATGGTAGAATTTAGTTTTGTCTGCACGAGTGCCACCACAGCTTGAACTAACTCTTCTGGATCAAGGGGCTTGGTAACGTGCCGTTGATAACCACTGGTTATGGCTTGCTGGTAATCATCAACTCTGGCATAAGCAGTCAAAGCGATCGCGGGAATCTTTCCCCCTTTTTCTGGGGTTAAAGTTCGGATTTGTTGAATCAGGGAATAACCATCAACTTCGGGCATCCCAATATCACTGATTAAGACATCGGGTTGAAAGGACTCCAGGTTTGCTAACACTTCTGCCGCAGAGGAAACAGTTAGGACTTGCGCTTTGTATTCAGTCAGCAATACTGTTAATAGCTCACGGGCATCAGGGTCATCATCAACTGTGAGGACTCGAATCCCCGTGAGTTTGAGTGCTTGTTTTGACAACTCATCTATCTGCTTGATGTCCGGTTCAACATTTAGCAGTGGCAACTGGACTGTAAAGGTGGCTCCAAAACCTTCACCAAGACTATCAGCCGTGATGATGCCGCCGTGAGCTTCAACTAACTGCCGGACGATCGCTAACCCCAAGCCTAACCCGCCAAACTTGCGAGTAATTGAGACATCTTCTTGACGAAATGATTCAAAAATATACGGGAGAAAGTCAGGGCTAATACCTTTGCCAGTATCGCTGACGATAATTTGTGCTTGATCATTGATTCGCTCTAATCTAATTTCTACCTTTCCGCCTTTGGGAGTAAACTTGATAGCATTAGAAAGTAAATTCCAAACGATCTGTTGAAGGCGGTTGGAATCTCCAAAAACCTGCCCAATATTTGGTAGTACTGAATGCAATAGTATTGATTTAGCACCAGCTGCTATACTTACCGTGTCGATCGCAGATTCAATCACAGATGCCAGATTCACAGGAATAGCATCGATGCTGAGTTTGCCGCGCAGAATCTTAGCAACATCGAGTAAATCATCAATCAGTTGAGTTTGCACTTTAGCATTGCGTTCGATGGTGGCTAAGGCTTCAGCTGTTTTAGTTTCATTGAATTTGCGAGTTTGCAGCAGTTTTGTCCAGCCGAGAATGGGGTTGAGAGGCGATCGCAATTCGTGGGAAAGAATGGCAAGAAACTCATCTTTGATGCGATTGCCACGTTCTGCTTCAGCCCGCGCGGCTTGCTCTAGCTGGAATAGGCTATCGCGTTGAGCCTCCAGTTGTTTTTGTGCTTCGATATCAGTTGCACTGCCAAACCATTTGATAATTTGACCTTGTTTATTCTTTTGCCCAATTGCTTGGTGTAGATGCCAGCGATAGACACCATCTGCTTGCCGTATACGACCTTCGGCTTGATAAGAGGTACCCTGTTGTACTGCCTTGCTCCACTGTTGAGCCATAATAATTACATCTTCTGGATGGATAACCTCTTTCCAGCCGATGCTGTGGGCTTGTTCTGGGGTTAATCCTGTGAATTGTAACCAACGTTGATTGACATCGAGTAATGCTCCTTCAGGGTTGGCTGTCCAGACTAATTGTGGGATTAATTCTGCCAAGCACCGATAGCGTTCTTCGCTTTGGCGTAATGCTTCCTCTACCTGTTTGCGATCAGTGATGTCTTCAGCAATACCTGCAAACCGATAAATCTCTCCTGTTTGATCTCGAAGTGGAAAGCAGCGATCATGAACCCAGCGAATGCTATCATCGGGTAAAATAATCCGATATTCCTGATCAAATTTACCTGCAACAGCTTTTTTATGAAACGCTCTCTGGATCGATTCTCGATCCTCTGGGTGGATACGATCAATCCATGCTTGTTGTCCTTGATACAATTCCTCTGGGTTTAATCCCCACAGTCGTTTGTAGGCAGGACTGACATAGCTGACTCGATTTTCAGGCACTTCTGTGATCCAGAATACTGCATCAATATTTTCTGCAAGTTGCCGAAAACGTTCTTCACTCTCGCGCAGAGCTTCGGCTGATCGTTTGCGTTCGGTGATATCTATATCAATACCAGCCATCTGCATCGGTTGCCCCTGTTGGTCGTAGAACACCTTGCCCTGGCTCAATGCCCACCTAATTGTGCCGTTGGGATATACTACCTGAAATTCAATATCATAGTCTTCTCCATTGGCGACAGCACGATCTACAGCTGCCAAAACGCGATCGCGATCCTCAACGTGTAACTGGGCGACAAACATCTCGAATGAGCCGTCAAACTCTCCTGGTTGCAATCCAAATAAGGCTTCTAGGTTATCTGACCAAGAAATTTTTCCTGTCTGGATATTCCAGTTCCACGTTCCCATCCGAGAAGATGACAGTGCCAATTGCAGCCGTTCTTGGCTCTGCCATAGTTTTGCTTCTACCTGTTGGCGTTCTTTTAGTTCACGCTGTGCCTGCTGATACAGTTGTGCCTGTCGCAAGGCGATACTCATCTGAGTTGCCAACTCTTTAAGTAAGTCAATTTCTAAGGGCTGCCAAAATCGAGGGGAGGTACAATGATGAGCAATTAGCAATCCCCAAAACTGGTTATCTTGGAGAATTGGTACAACCAGATGAGCTTTGACTTGAAACTGTGTCAACAATTCACCGTGGCATGGGTCAATACTGCTATTATAAATATCTGATACTGCTGTTACTTGCCCGTGATAATAGCGTTCGATATAATTCTTGATAAGGGTGGGAGCGTACCTAACAAGTTGCGGTCGATTGGAAGCGATGTAGCTTTCATCTGGGCAGGAATCATCTATAGTAGACGAAAGCAGCGATCGCCACTGTGCCCCAACTGATTCTGCTACTACTGTACCATCGCCGTCAGGTTTTAACCGAAAAACCAAGACCCGATCGGTGTGAAGAAATTTTCTGACTTCGGCTACAGTTCTCTGAAGAATTTCATCCAGATTCAGGGATTGGTGAATTTTCTGAGTAATATATAAGACTACGCGCTCTCGCTCAATACGCTGTTGTAGTTGGGTGTGTAGCCGCACTGTTTTAATTGCCCCATTGACAGCTATTTGCAGCCTTTCTGGGGTAATTTGCTCTTTGACAATATAATCTTGTGCGCCCGCTTTGATTGCCTGAACTGCGATCGCCTCATTGCCCTGTCGGGTGACGAAAATTATAGGTAAGCAAGGCTGTGGGGTTGAAGGTTGCAATTGAGCGAGAAATTCCAGTCCATCTAGATCGGGTAGACGATAATCAAGTAAAACGGCATCTGGCTGGTGTTTCTGCCACAGTTCTAGTCCTTGCACCCCTAACGTTGCTTCTAGGATAGTATAGGAATATTCGCGATCGCGCAGCAAATATCGCCGATAGAGTTCTCGATCTTCTGGGGAATCATCGACAATTAAGAGGGTGCGCTGTTGCTGAGACATTGTAAATTAATTGAGCGGATAGAGTTAAAGCCCACATTCCGCACATTATCATAGAGAAATCAGTATTTTGAAAATAGCGCTAAAATCCTCATTTATGTAAAGATTCTATCATGTCCTTGTATTATGATCGGAAACGCGTGATTTTAAAACCTTTTGGAGAAACGCGAAATTGCATTTTCTGCTATTGGTTTAACATGTCGCAAAAGTCCCCACATTCAATGTACTCATACTGTTAGTGTTAAGTAAAACTCCTTCAGGTAAATATCTTGCATCCATCCTGACTGAAGTAGAAGGAAAACACCCTACTGCAACAGAAGGAAAGATTTACAAGTTAGAACGTAATGGTGGGAAGTTAGTTGAGATTGATAGATGGTTCCCCAGTTCAAAACTCTGCTCTAATTGTTTTTATCAAATGAGTGAGATGCCACTAGATGTCCGTGAATGGACTTGTCCTCATTGCAATATTCATCATGATCGTGACGTGAACGCCGCAGTTAACGTGAAGCTCGCCGGACAGAATCTTCTGCCTGGCAGACTTCACATTAAAGTCGCCGGAGGGCATTCGGAGACTAAAAAAGGACGTGGAGGAAAGCATCAGACTATTGTAAAAGTAGCAGCATCCTGCGAAGCGTCAACCCGCCAAGAATTCATTCAATTAAGTTTGTTTGACTAGATTGGAATTACCGTGGCTTCAGCCCGGTGAGGATGTCAAAATTGTAATTCCTCAAAATACTTAAAGCCACCGCCTCCGCTACCTTAATCCCATCGATACCAGCCGAGAGAATTCCCCCCGCGTATCCCGCGCCTTCACCAGCTGGATAAAGACCGACTGTATTTAAACTTTGATAATCCTCTTTGCGTTTAATCCGAATCGGAGATGATGTGCGGGTTTCCACGCCTGTCAACACAGCATCGTCCATTGCAAATCCTTTAATTTGTTTGTCAAAAGCGGGAAGTGCTTCACGGATGGCTGCGATCGCATAATCTGGTAAACTCTGACTCAAATCACCCAAATGTACCCCTGGTGTATAAGACGGCTTAACAGTGCCAAATGCTGTAGAAGGGCGATGATTGAGAAAGTCTCCTACCAATTGCCCTGGCGCTTCATAAGTGCTACCGCCCAACTCAAAAGCCCGTTCTTCCAAGCGCCGTTGCAAGTCAATACCCGCTAAGGCGCTGCCCGGATAATCTGCGGGGGTGATGCCCACAACGATCGCACTATTGGCATTGCGTTCATTGCGAGAGTATTGGCTCATCCCATTGGTGACGACTCGCCCCGGTTCAGATGTGGCTGCAACCACCAAGCCCCCCGGACACATACAGAAACTATAGACGGAACGGCCATTTTCGCAGTGGTGAACCAGTTTGTAATCGGCAGCACCTAAAAGCTTATGACCAGCCTGAGCGCCGAAACGACATTGGTCGATGAGAGTCTGGGGATGTTCGACTCGAAAGCCGATAGAAAATGGTTTCGGCTCTATATAAACTCCACGATTAAATAGCATTTGGAAAGTATCGCGGGCGCTATGACCGACTGCCAGAACTACATAATCGCTGGCGATATATTCCCCACTGGCAAGGGTGACTCCCCGTACCTGTCCGTTTTCGATGTTGATATCTTCCACCCGACTTTGAAAACGAATTTCACCGCCGAGAGATTCGATTTTAGCACGCATACTTTGGACGATTCCCACCAGTTTGAAGGTGCCGATATGCGGTTTGTTGAGATAGAGAATTTCCGGTGAGGCTCCCGCATTCACGAGTTCGGTCAGTACCTTGCGCCCATAATGCTGAGGATCTCTGACCTGACTGTAGAGTTTGCCATCAGAAAATGTACCCGCACCACCTTCGCCAAACTGGACATTAGATTCTGGGTTGAAATCTGATTTTTTCTTCCAAAAGTTAAAGGTATCAACGGTGCGATCGCGGACTTGTTTGCCACGTTCTAAAATGAGCGGACGGAACCCCATTTGTGCCAGCATCAAACCCGCAAACAAGCCGCTAGGCCCTGTACCAATGATGATGGGGCGAATTGCCAAATTGCTCGGTGCTTGTGCCACTGGGCGATAACTCATGTCTGGCGTAGCCATCACATGGGGATCTTTTTTCAGGCGCTTGAGTAGATGAGTTTCCTGAGTCGTTTCTACATCCAGAATATAAACAAGGGTAATCTCTCCTTTCTTACGGGCATCGTAGCTACGCTTGAAGATGAAATAGTTAATCAATTCTTGGGGCGTGATTTGCAGCTTTTTGAGGATAGCAGTTTTGATCTCATCTTCAGGATGATCAAGCGGAAGCTTTACTTCTGTTAGTCGTAACATAGCGAGGAGAAATGCATACTGTCTATCAAAATCTTAACAAGAGAGGCAGGAGGCAGAAGGAATAGTGTTTCCTGCCGTGAGCAAGGGTTAAATTCAAAAACACCAAAATCTCCGATTTGGCGACTTAGAATTAACTGGATTTAACGCTCTTGTGTCACTCTCCAGGAGGGCGATCGCGCTTAAGCCTCATCAGGCAATCAATACAAGCTATACTATTAGAAAAAATGGGTCTTGTATTTGTTATTAGAAAAGAATCGCGCGATACCTGCGGTGCTTGCTAGCCTACGCTTGCTATACAAAAGCTCTAGAATTCAGAAATGATAAATGTTTTCAAAGAGTGACAGAAGAGGGCTAATAAATCTGATGTGTGCGAAAAGTGTAGTTTTTACACACCCTTTGTCGGCGCACCCTCAGAATAAAATTACAAATACTGTAAGCGAGTTTTTATTTATTTATGACAGTCTAACTAAACGAGTTTCTAAATTCGAGTGGCGAGACGCTTGTCTTATTCTTAAATAATTTATTAAACGACTGCGGATGTTCAAAACCGAGTTGATACGCGATTTCACCGACTGAAAGCGATGTTGTGGATAACGCTTCTTTGGCTTTTTCGATTAATTTATTGTGGATATGCTGTTGGGCGTTTTGTCCTGTCAGCGTTCTTAACATATCGCTTAAATAATTCGGCGATACGTTTAATTTACCAGCAATATATTTGACGGTTGGAATTCCCGATTGTAATTCATTTTGTCTATCAAAATACTCGTTTAATAAATCTTCCAGTTTCACCAGCAAATCACTGCTCGCTTTTTTGCGGGTGATAAATTGCCGATTATAAAATCTGTTTGAATAATTAAGCAGTAATTCAAGTTGTGAAACAATCACATCCTGACTAAAGTTATCAATATTGGAACGATATTCCTGCTCCATATTTTCGATAATATTGTTTATGATTGCTTCTTCTTTTTCCGAGAGGTGCAAAGCTTCATTGACCGAATAGTTGAAATACTCGTATCGCTTGATCGTTTTGGCTAGCGATGTATTCCATAAAAAGTCGGGATGGATTAGTAGTGACCATCCCCTACGCTTTGATGCTGCATCTTTATCAATCTCCACTCCGAAAACCTGACCGGGCGACATAAAAAACATTACGCCTTCATCAAAATCATACTCCTGCTGACCGTATTTATATTTAGTGTTCGGTGTTCTTTTGAGCGCGATTGTGTAGAAATCAAAGACAAGATTTATTAATTCTTGGGGAGGCACATATTTAATAGATTCTAAATTAATCACGCTGATTAAAGGATGCTCAGGTTTAGGAAGCTCCAGCATCCGATGATATTCGGCGATCGTTTTAAATCTACGCGGTTGTGTGTTTGTCATATCGAAATGTAATTATTGCTGGTTGTAAACAACCGCGAAATCTTTCGCAAAATCTTTCAGTTTTACTTTACCCAATATTGGTCTATGGCGGAAATAGTCTTCATACAATCTGCCTCCACGCCTAGCGGCATTCATTTCCACAAAACCCTGAGCAGTTTGCGGGTTCATTCCTGATTCCAATAGACCATTTAAAAATTGTTCGTCAGAAATTTCCAGCCATTTGAGATCGGAATTTCCGATGGCTTCGCCCAGAATTTCGGCGATTTCGTTTGGCGAAACTTCATCGCTTGCAATATAACGAATTTCTTTACCATTAAAAGGTTTTTCAATTTCTTCGGCAATCACGGCAGCAATATCTAAAGGGGAGACCCACGGTTCTTTTTCATCGCCGCGATAGTTGCCGACAATCGCGCCTTGTGATTTGATGGTTTGGATAAAGGTATACATGTAAGTGTAAAAACCGACTGGGCGCACGAATTTAATAAAGACCTCTTGGGGCAGCTCTGTTAAAATATTTTCGACATTGTAATGAAACCGGAGCAAGCCAACTCCTTTGTCAGCACCGATGCTGCTCAGATGCACGACACGTTTCACGCCCGATTGTTCAATGGCTTGTTTGTAGTTTTTGCCAATCTCGGTGATAGCCGCGATCGCATCAACATTCGGGTCGAAGAAAGCATCGGGGGCAAGCGATTCCATCACATAAACTACATCTGCGCCTTTAAAAGTCGCTGATAGAAAGCCAGCGTCTTCCATTGTGCCAATGGCAGCTTTTGCGCCTAGAGCTTCAATATCTTTCTGCCTTTGGGCTTTGCTGCTGATAACCGTCACCTGATGCCCTTTTTTCACTAACTCTTGTGTCAGTGGTTTACTAATATTTCCTAAAGAACCTGTTACTATAACTTTCATAAATATTTACTTACAAACTATTTCTAAATTGAAATTTGAATTTCTCTATTTATAGTAAATAATTTTTTATCTTTAAAGTTAGCCGAATCATCGGTAATTGTATCCAAAATGTGGAATTTTACTGCTTAACTAAGGGAAGGAAAAGCAGCCGACGGCTGCTTTTCCTTTTTAAATAATAATGATAATCATTATTATAACTGGTGATTTTATTCTTTGGAAGTCCCCTATTTTTTACTCCAACCTCCTGCCTTCTTCATACAAGATTAACAGCCGCTTCTAACATTCGTATTGTCCCAAGTTCAGCATTTATTTCCACTTCTACACCGATTGGCAAGGTAAATTTATCCTTAATATGACCAATCATTGAACCGTACCAAGCAGGAATACTTAAAGGAAGTATGTGTTGTTGCAATACTTGCATTAAAGTAAAGGATGGTTCATCTCCAAGTTTACAATTAGTGCATTGCCCAAAGATAAAGCCAGCAATTTGATTAAGTATCCCAGCAGTTTTTAATTGTGTCAGCATCCTATCTATACGGTAAACGTCCTCGCCAATTTCTTCTACAAACAGGATGCTTTTGTTCCAAGAAGGTAGGTAAGGTGAACCAACCATCGCTGATAGGACTGATAAGTTTCCACCCACAAGCTTACCTCTCGCCTTTCCTGGTGCTATTATCTGCAACCGCACTTCGCTAGGGTTGAGATTTTGCATAGTTACAGCTTCACCATCAAATAGGATGCGTTTAAAGTAATCGACTGTAAACTGATTCCAGGTAGACGTAGCAACTGGCCCATGAAAAGTAATCATTTGACTACAAGCATTAATTGCTAACAACAGCGTGGTAATATCACTGTATCCGATGATAATTTTGGGATGGGAGCCGATTAGCGAGTAGTTGAGTAGGGGTAAAATGCGATTGCAGCCCCAACCACCACGCATAGGAATAATTGCTTTTATGGTGCGATCGCTAAACATCAAGTTTATATCCTGGGCGCGATCGGCATCTTTCCCCGCTAAATAGCCATAACGATCTAAAATATGCTTCCCCAGCTTAACTTTTAACCCTAACTGTGAAATTGATTGCTGTGCTGCTTCGATGTCTTTAGCGTCAACGATACCCGCAGGGGAAATCAATCCTACGCTATCGCCCGCTTGCAGGTGAGACGGCTTGCGGCTGGTGTTGAGAGATGGGTTACCTTGGGCGGTAAGTGCTGTTGGTATCTGGGTGGCTAGTGTAGCTAGTCCACAGGTTGTGATAAATTCCCGACGCTTGATATTCATAACCATTGAGTTGGGGATTAGGGATTGTTTTTCTAATACCTAGTACCCAGTTTTGTAAAGAGTAGTTATAGCACAATACAGTTCAGTTAGCGCCAAAAACCTTAAACTGTGTAGGTTGAATATATCTTTTCTAACTCCTGTAAAAATGGGCGAATCACGAGTGATTACTTGCAACTCAACAGCATTTACTGATCAGCATGAGTTGCACTGCAAGATACATCTTTCTGCCACGAACCACGACCGCCAGCAGCTACATTAGCTGTAAATACTACCTCTCCCTTTTCGTTTACCGCCCATCTACTTGCTTCTACAATACGTTCTGGTGTGATAGTAACTACCTTAGTAGTAACAGGTGGATTGCTGGGTACGCGTAGCCTGCTGTTGGCGTTTGCGTTAGCGTCTCTGAAAGAGAAGCCTCTGGTAGACAAGGCATCGCTGCTAGGTTTGACCGATACCCAACCTACTTCTACTGTGCCGTTTGGGAGAATATCCTTGGTAGGATTAGCAGGTAAACCGCCGCGTCCGGTAATGATAAAGCTGCTTTGAGCATAACCTGGACTATCGCAGACTTGCACTACTTCAGTTTCTACACCTATTGTGGGTAACTCAACTAAGCCACTGTTGGGGTCGATACCAGGTGTATTAAGTTCTACAGTGCCTTGTCTACCAAATTCTGAACTAGCAGTGATGTCACTCAAGAGAGTTGGACTTTCACGAAACTTAATACCATAAATGCCATTCGTTTTTATATCCACTCTCCCACCTGCACCTGAAAAAGCATTAGCGCTTATGTCACTGTTTTCTTTGGGGATAGCAACAATAAATTTAGAGTTAATATTGATACTACCACCATCTCCACCCTGTTGTGCTGTACCTGCGGTGGTGGATATTTCACTACCACGGCGCAGCAGTAAGAGGTCTTTTACTGATAGAGTAATGTTTCCTCCATTACCCGATGTCGTTTGCGAGGTAATACTTCCCTGGTCAAGACTCAGAGAGCTTGCTTGTACTTTAGAATCACCTGCTCTTCCAAGTCCTGTGCTGCTACTGGTTATCTGTGCGCCATTTTTGATAGTCAACTGCCCAGTTTCAATCGTTAAATTCCCGGCGTCTCCCACGCCTGTGGTTTCAGTTGTCAAGAGGCTGGGCATCTGACGGTCGGCTGAGGTGCCATTTAACTCTATAGAGTTAGAAGCATTCACCGTTACGCTTCCTCCTCGTCCCTCACCCCCAGTACGGGCCGACATAAATGCTCCATCCAGGACTTGCAATTTCTCAGTTTTAATTGTCAATTCTCCGGCAGATCCAGTACCTGTGCTTCCAACAAGCAAGCCGCTTCTGACCTGACCATTTGCCGATGTTCCAATCAGTTGCACTGATTCAAAAGCGGTCACGCTCAACGTCCCTCCCGACTGAGCCGAGCCTAAATTGGAAGCTGAGGCTCTTGCCCCATCCCGGACAATAAAGGAGCGAGTTTCAATCGTCAAGTCTCCAGGTTTGCCGGAACCTTCCGCCAAAGTAAACAGACCACTAGGTATCGGATTATCAACTGATGTTGATGTTCCAATCAGTTGCACCGAATCAGAGGCTTTTACAAACAACAGTCCTCCTTGTCCCGAACTAGTATTAGCACTAGTAGTTAAGATTTGTGCCCCACCCTGAACAATCAATTGCCCAGTTTCAATGCTCACCGAACCGGCATTTCCGATATTATCAGTCTGAGTTATGATTCTGCTAGAATTCTTACCATCTGCATCTGTTCCACTCAGTTCCACAGAATCAGAGGCTTTTACAGTCACAGTCCCCCCCTGCCCGGAGTTAAAAGTACCAGCTGCTATCTCTGACCCATCCCGGATAATCAACTTCCCAGTCTCAATCGTCAAAATTCCACCAGTTTCGACACCAGAAGTTTCAGCTGACAGGCGGCTTGCTCCAAGGACTTGCACCAACTCAGAGGCGCGGACGGTAAGTGTCCCTCCTGGTTCCCCTCCTGTGTTATCAGCTACAATTTGTGAATCATCAGCGATTGTGACACGTCTACCTTGTAGCTGGATATCGCCACTGCCTAGTTGATCACCGACACCTCGTTCAAAACTGGTTTCGATTATAGCTCCTTTGGTGAGGGATACGTCTGCTAGCGCTACATTATCAGGAAAACTCAAACGCAGATTTTTGTCATCTATATTCAGCCCTACCGTTCCTTCTCCTGCTAATCCTCCCAATTCCACTCGACCATTGAGAACGGACAATTTCCCCCCTTCTAAGTTCACATCACCACCTACCAACAACAAACTTTGATCGGCAGAAAGTTGCAGACCTGCTGTAGATTGATTGGTAATCGATTTGGCAATTTGGTTGAATAGCAAAGCTGAAGGATTGACCGTTAGGACTGGGGGAGAATTAGGAACTGAGGCACTGAACAAGCCTTGATTACCAAACCCGATGGCATTTGCTGTTGTTGCTACAAACGAACCTCCTATACTAAGTTGGGCATTCGGCCCAAAGATAATCCCATTGGGATTAATCAGAAACAGATTAGCACTACCTAAGACACCGAGTCTGCCGAAAATCTCGGAGCGGTTACCCCCTGTCACCCGACTAATAATATTCTTAATACCAGAAGGATTGCTGAAAAAGGCTCCTCTTCCTTGTTTAACGTTGAACTGCTCAAAACTGTGGAATAGATTGGCACCCCGAGTTGCTCCACCGTTTATCCGGTCAAAGTTAGGAGAAGGTATAACAACAGAACTTTCCTGACCTAATGTGTTATCGGGTACAATCTGGGCTAGGGCAGACTCGTTGGCTGCTGCTCCTGCCGCAACTAAAGCCAATAAGCTTGCCAACCTCAACTGCCATAGCTTATAAAATAAGCTTTGAGAGAACACGGGAAAAGTCTCCTTAGAGGATATTTGTAAAGTTTTTATCAAGTTACTTAATTATTAAAGATGAAACTGAGGAAATTTTCGATAGCGAAGAAGAATAGTAGCCATACTCAATTAATACCCTGCCTAGAAATTCTCTAAGTGGGGTCATTGTTTTTGGAGTGGCTGTAGTATCTAAAATTTGGGTTTGGTTAAGCACTACAAGACCAAGCTAATTGAAGAGTCAAGAGGTTAGACCATCGAGACTGGGTATGAAATTAGGCTTGTTCTCAAGAGTGGCGAATTGGGTTTCCTGGAAGCACAAGGCACTAGTGTTGAGGTTGTAACTGAACTCTTTAGTGGAAGTAGCGCCAAGCCTAATTATGGAGTCAGCATCATAATTTATCTTTACACCTGTGTCTACATTATTTGTGTTTACATGTGTTTTTACAAGCTCAATATCGAGACTGGGTATGAAATTAGGCTTGTTCTCAAGAGTGGCGAATTTGGTTCCCTGGAAGGACAAGGCACCAGTGTTGCGGTCGTACCTGAACCCTTTAGTGGAAGTAGCGCCAAGCCCAATATTTATGAAGCCAGGATCATAATTTATCTTTACATGCTCATAGTAGTGATTCACAGGGTTAATATTGATAATCTTACCCGAAGAGAAGTTTTTAATGATGTCAAAACCATCACTACTATAGACGTACAGGTCATCAAGAACGAAAAATTTATCAATTACATTGTTGAAGACAAACTCATCATCACCACCAAAACCATTGAGAGTGTCATCACCTAAATCGCCGAAAATGGAATCAGTTTCTGGAGTCCCAGTTAGATTGTCGTTACCAAGAGTACCGTTAATAGATGCCATGTCCATCACTCCTTGTCAAACTATGGTTCAGTGCAGAATTAAGTTAATTTAACGTGAGCTTCTAAGGAACGGGATTGGTTATGCCTTAAGAAAAACGGCGTTGCTGAATCGAGGTATGAACTTGGATGTAGAGACGTAAAATTTTACGTCTCTACAAGGATTTTCACCACAACGCACAATCGTTTTTATACCGTAATCAGCAACGCCAGAAAAACAATCTAATTTTCTAGGAGTTCGACGGGTTGAACAAGGTACAAAAAAAGCTAAGACTGTAATTACATGAAAAAAAGGGTGTTTAAGAGGTTGTTTGAAAAGTGGTTGGCTGTGATTTCAGGCACTTATTGATCCCCCCTAACCCAGGGCTATTTCATTCTAAACGTAGCATTTATATGGTAAAATGCTGCACGAAAAATCAGAACATTCATCTACTCTCGTGAGCCAAATAGCAATTATAGAAGCATTCGCAGGACTTGAAGACCCTCGTCGCCGTGCAGGAC
>NZ_JBALFV010000073.1:0-6189 GCF_036916735.1 Nostoc sp. | reverse complement strand
GAGAGTTCAGCCTTTAGTGACAGTAATCTGCTGTCGGGCTGAATTAGTTATTTACGGACTGATTGCCGTGATTTGCTAATCAACGAATCGCACTCCTCTGCCTGATTCAAGGTAGCTTGCAGGTAACTACCGTAAAGCTTGCGAGGAATAAAAGTCTTTGGATGCACACCTTAGGGTCGTTGCAACTGCATTATATGCGCTTGGTTTTCAAGCCAATGCAAAAAGTGATCTGAATTATCTGCAAACGCGCCTAAATCGTCCGCTGTCACATTTGTCAATAAGCAATTATGCTTAAACTATTGTCAAAAATTGGGTTTGTGAACACAATTTTCAAGCTAGCGATTTTATTTAAAGCAAAAGACCTTAGATGCGCCCTTAGCAGGGAAAAGTAGTTTAAATTGGATTGAACATAGCCCAAGCAAATGAATTGATTGATAGCTCGATTTGGTATCGTTCATCTTCTTATCAAACTCGTGAATCTTAGAACCGCAAACGCCGTGTCGTCTTGAAGATTGAATTTAGCTCAAAGGGTACTAGTACTAATATTCGTTTCGTGGTTACTTCAATTGCTACTAGTAAAGTACCTCTAGGTCAACTTTACACTCAAAAATATTGCAAGCGACGACGATAATGACGATGATTAACTGTTTAACACTAGGTTCACATGAGCTGTAGTCTGTAGATTGCAGATATACCTAAGCGTACTATTACAGGTGGATTAGTGGCACTTTTGGGCGTGGGTTTGCTGATTGGATATGGAATACAGGAAAGTGCTACACCGCAGGAACAGCAAAGGATTGAACGAAAGTAACGATTAAAAGTACTGGTGTAAATATCAATCACCCAGTGCCTAAAAAATTTCCATACTATGAGTGACATGCTTACAAGGAATTTCTAATTATGACATGCCAAGAAAATAATGAACTTCAAACTGGGAACTTGTTTATTTGTTATATATAATTTATAAGTTTCATCACATCATATTTTCTTATCAATGACTAGAATTCAACTTTGGACGACTTTCACCGAAGCTGTGATTGCCTTTGTTGCTAGCAATATTGATGATATTCTTGTCCTGTTGGTATTTTTCTCACAAGTAAATGCCAATTTTCGGCGACGACATATTGTGTTTGGTCAGTACCTTGGTTTTGCAGTTATCATCATAGCTAGCTTACCAGGATTCTTTGGTGGCTTGTTCATCCCGCGAGAATGGATAGGATTCCTGGGATTACTACCAATCACAATTGGTTTGAAATTATTGGTAAAAAAACAAGAAACTACGCAAGTTCAAACAGTAACCACTGATTTTCACCGCTCCTCATATAGTAACCCCAAACTATCTTTTATCTCAAGTTTTCTACATCCTCAAACTTATCAAGTCGCAGCAGTAACACTTGCTAATGGCGGTGATAATATCAGTATTTATATACCCTTATTTGCTGGTAAGAGTTTTACTAGTTTGGGAGTGACTTTAAGTGTATTTTTTCTCTTGGTAGGTGTTTGGTGTGCTCTTGCTTACCTATTGACTTGTCAAAGAGCGATTGGTCATATTTTAAGCCGCTATGGTGGAGTTATTGTTCCTTATGTATTTATTTGTCTAGGTCTTTTAATCATGTACGAAAGAGGAACATTCAGTTTGATATTACACTCACTCAGGGGCAACTAACTTATGATTCGCTATGAGCAAGACTTTGTTGGCGAATTCAAAAAGCTCCTGCATGGAGCTAGATTTAAGTAAGGACACACCTAAGTTTTTAAATATAAGTGAGATTTTAAAATTAAAATCATTTTATTAAAATAATTTTAATATAGTACAACTATCCAGTATTTGCACTGTATTTTATTGTTACTTTCCAGAAAATAAGCTAGAAATTTTAGTAGTATTTTCAATACTATCTCTCTGAGTAACTGCCCGAATTAAAATTCCAAAGATATTATGAATGTTCACACTTACCTTGAGACTTTAGTGGAATGTTTTCTGTTAAACAGTTAACTACTTCGTTTAAGGTTTTATTATCAGTTAAAACTGGAGTAGTAGTTGCAGTCATAATCAAACCAGATATTCCTCTAGCTCAATTTTCACGCAACTCTTTGACAAAGTTCTCTGCAATAACAGTATAACCATATTCTGGTGCGAGATTTGCTCTTATGCTCTTAAGAGATTCATTAGCTTTACTTATATTCTGAGTTCAAGAGACCTTCTTGACATTAGTATTTAAAATTACAGATATTAAGCAAAATTTTACTGAAATAGGCATTCATTACAGAGCGATCGCAAAAGTTTTCGGTATACTGATAGTTCTTTTTTGAAGTTGCGTTCTTGGTTTTGGAACATATCGATTACGCCTCCTTGCATTAACAGAATACCAATAATCTTAGATAGCCAGTAATCAATGATGACGTAAGGCATAAATAATTTAGGAGCAAAAAGACTATAAATGTAGCCGAAAAAATAAGTAATTGGTAAATTGAAAACTAAATCGTTTCACCAGCATAATGGTGACAATAAATATCCAATCACTAAGAAAAATCCGCCTCTGAACTTTTGTAATAATGTTTTAGATAAAATACCTATCCTAAGGAATCATTGCGGTGTTCTTTATTTTTTATTTATAAACACACTCTAAGTTACTTGTGGTTTTTAATACCCACTCAAAGGCACTGAAAGTAACAATCGCATTCCAAAGGGAAATTATCAAAATCCACCCAGACAAACTGCCCGAAAGTAATGATTCAAATGGGTTGCGTGGAGGTTGCTGCATTACTTGAGGCGACTTTGGCTCAAAAGCGAGGGGAACAGTTAAAGTGACCGCAGACGGCGGCAGTACACTCATCCTCATCACTAAAGATCCACGGGTTGAGTTAATTCTGAGAAACGTAAGCCACTACCAGCGATGCGATCACCTTTGTAACTATTGCGATTCCCCAAAACGTTACCCCGCTTTTATCCACGGAAGTTTCACTGTAAAGCGACTACCTTTACCTAATTGACTTTCAGCATGGACAGTACCACTATGCAACTCAACAATTTTTTGCACCATTACTAATCCTAAACCAGTACCTGAAGAACCACCGGGAGAAGAATTTTCAACTTGCACAAAAGGTTGAAATAATTGGAAAAGGTCATCGGATAGCATACCAATACCCGTATCTACCACGCTGAAAAAAATATATTCATTTGTAGAATTTGGCTGGACTTCAATCCAAACTTTGCCTCCTTCTTTAGTAAACTTGATCGCGTTAGTCAATAGGTTGATAAATACTTGGCGGATGCGGCGTTTATCGACTTGGATGGGTTCGAGTTCTTCAGGTATTTGTACACTCAGGTGAATATTTTTCTGCAACGCTAAATGTTTGACAAAACTAAGACTATAATCACATAATCCTTGGATCGAAGTGGGAGCTAATTGCAGTTTGATTTTACTAGATTCGATATCAGTAAGCTCAAGGATCTGATTAATCAATTCTAGTAAATTCTTGCCACTGGATTCGAGGTTATTTAGGAACTGGCGCTGTTCTTCATTCACAGGGCCGTACACTTGACCTTGGAGTGCTTCTGTGATTCCAAGAATGGAGCTTAAGGGATTTCTCAGTTGAGAGCTGATGTTTCCTAAAAAAGTACTTTTAACACGATTTGCGATTTCGGCAGCTTCTTTAGCCTCATGGAGAGCGGATTCTGTCTGTTTGCGATCGCATATTTCTAAAGTTAATGTGACAAATTCAGCTATTGAGCTAACAAAGTTTTGCTCACTCAGTTCCCATGTCCGAGGGATATCAATCTGTTCATACAATACTGTTCCTACAACTTTGCCCCCAACCCAGATCGAGGTATTAATTAGGGATACAATATTCTTTGGTTCTGGCAGTTCATCCCATAATTCTTGTATCCGTAGATCGGTGCGAGTGTCGGTGACGGCAATGATCCGGGCAGATGTCAGGGATTTAAAGTAGATGGGATAATCTGCAAGATTGCGTTCTAAATCTGCCGAATGTCTCTGATTGCTACGTTCATAGAGACTTATACATTGTAGTTTGGTGTATTGGCGCAGCCCGCCTTCTCTACGAGACGCTTTGCGAACGGCATCGTCATTGAATAACCACACACTAACTCTTTCTATTTCTAAAGCATTTGCTGCTTTCTCGGCAATAACTTTGAATGCTGTTTCCAGCTTTCCTTCTGAAATCGCCCTGTGATTTGCCAGTTCTGCTAATACCTGATGATGCTTTTCCAGTTTTTGCTCATTGTTAATCCGTACTTGGATCTCTTGCTGTAATTCTTGAGTTCGTTGCTTAACTTGCAATTCTAACTCTTCATTTTTGGTTATCTGTGCAGTAAAGGTTTCCCGTAACTGCTGTATCATCTGATTACAAGATTCACCCAGCACTTCTAGTTCTTTAATGCCCTTTATTATCACCACTGAGGCTTCGCCATTAGTTAAATCGGCTAAATCTTTTGTCGCTGTGCTGAAGTCCAAAATTGGCTGAGTTATCCAACGGGCTGTGATAATTCCCAGTAAAGTAGCTAATCCCAATGCTCCCAGACAGAGAAAAATAGTGGTTTGAGTGTTACGCTCAATTTGTCCCATAAAGTCTGCTTCTGGAACAGCCACTACTATTAACCAATTGACATTTAATTCACCGTCAAAGGGTCTAATTTCTAAAAATTGTCGTTTTCCGTCAAAAGAGAAATCTAGTCGCTGTAAACTTTGAATTTGGTCAAAATTACTAAATTTAGTTGTTAAATATTTAGCGCTTGCTTGAGTCAAAGAATTCCCGCTTTGGGAAGCCGGCAACCTAATGGGTTTACCATTTTGTAAGCGGAATGGTTCTTCGGTTGTAGAACTTGCGACTAATAGCCCCGATCGCTCGATAATAAAAACTTCCCCAGACTTGCCAACTTTAATATTTTGCAGTAAATCTCCAATTTGTGATATGTGAGTTAGAGTGCTGTTGACACCGAGTAACTGACCTTGGGAGTTATATATCGGTTGAGATGCACTAATTAGAAGTGTTGGTTCGGTGAGGGGTGTAAAAATTTGACTAAAGCTGAATTTTTTGGCGGTAACTGCTGCTTGATAATCAGGACGCGATCGCGCATCATAATTTTTGATCATCTCTGGAAGTTGGGTACGTTGACCAAGAGAGTCAATTTTGTAAGTGTAGAGGTCGTACCCAGTTGACTTATTGGCTTTTCTGAGTAAAAATTGGCGATCGTTGAGCTTTTCCACTGCTAAGTGTTCTTGCTGTTCATTGCTTGCCGTTAAAGCGATCGCATTAGGAAAAATCTCTAACTGCTTTATTAAGTATGACTCCCAGGTTGCCAAATTTTCCATCTTGAGCAACCCAATGTCAATCATATTTTGATTACCGCGCAGTTCTTGACGCAAAGTTGAGAAATAAGTCTGTAAATTCTCTTCTACTCGATTAGCAACTTCATAACGCAATTCGCTAGCTACTTCATTGACTGCCTTTTGCCCATTGTGAATCGATAAATATCCAGTTAATCCCACTGCTAGCAAGATTTGCAGCAGAAACAACGCTACCAAAATGCGACGTAAGGGTACGCCTTTAAACAGAGAAAAAACACCACTTTGCCCAGTATTTTTGTTCATCTGCCCACTCTCCCTGACTGTTCTGTAGTACTAAGTACAACACCTCGACTTCGCTGTTGTGTGGGTTTATACATAGTTTTTACTTGGTCGGGTCAAGAGCCAATATAGCACTTATGGTAAAACAACAAAACGTTAGTTAACTGCACTGGTAGATTTTAGGGACTTCCAATTAAAAAAAATAATCAATCGCTGTGTTGACGTTAGAACCCTTTTTATTCAGTAATGTATTTCGATTTCATATACTCAACTCCTGGTTTTACAACCTCCTTCCAAGCGTCTTCAACTTTCTTTCTATAATTTTCTTTCTCTTGACTGGGGTTTTCGTCCAGACAAGAAGGATCATACTCAATCACTGTATCGATTAAGACCTCTACAAAGGGCTCATATAAATCTTTTGTAATATCCTTATTTTTATGGTTATGAGTTTTCGCAATCTCAGTGAGAAGATTTGGTTCAGGTACATCATTCTTTTCAAAGTGCTCATCCCTCTTTTGTTACTTTGGGGAAAGAAAAAACGGTAATGTTATTCAACTAGCAATAGGAAAACTGATTGGACTCGCCCGAAAATTATTCATAA
>NZ_JBALFV010000072.1:0-58771 GCF_036916735.1 Nostoc sp. | reverse complement strand
GAAAGCAAACTGGAGTTTGAGAAAGTCAAAGCTACTTTTGCTTGCTGGATATACCGAAATGAGAAAGCAAACTGGAGTTTGAGAAAGTCAAAGCTACTTTTGCTTGCTGGATATACCGAAATGAGAAAGCAAACTGGAGTTTGAGAAAGTCAAAGCTGTTTTTGAGAAAGCAATTGCAGATTTTGCTTATTGAATCTAGTCAAAATATGAAGTTCAAATGAAGTTATTGAAGTATTGGTTATAACTTTAATGCCGAAGTTGGATTTTACAGCGTATTTTAGGTAAATGAAGTACACGGATAAAGGTACAACATATTCTGCCCCTACAATTGTCTGTACCTCACCAAGTTACAATTTATGCAATAACCAATTGAGAAAGTAGCAGTCTTAAGCCATTTGTAAAAAGCAAAATCTCCGATTTCAAAAATTCGGGGATTTAAGCAGCAACCTTTGTTTAATCTTAAACAAAGGTTGTTTTTCGACGTTAGCGAAAAATTAACAAATGCACTTAATCGTGGGGTTATTTTTTTGATTTACGCAAGAAGTCTAATAAAAATCTCTACTACAGTAGATAGGGATAGAAGTTTTTAGCTAATCTTGTTCAGAAATCAGATACGAGTCCTATAGGATTTCTATAACGCTATTTATTCCCATTAAACATGGCATCGTGTGTCAGCTTCTATTCCTTGAGCGCAGTAGTTAAAATAAAAATCCCTGCCACAGTAGACAGGGAGAGTAGTTTTTAGCTAAAACTTGTCTTCTAACTAAAAAAATCTTTATGAGCAGCAACAAGCATCTGAGCCTGCCTTAAAACGTTTCCGAATAAATAAAAAGGAATCTGCCAAGCTGCAACGGTAACTTCTTTGACTATATCCTGTACACTAATTGCGATTAATTCATGCTCTGGTGGCTCTCCTTCAACTGTACCAGACCAAGTAAAAGCTAATAAGAAATCATCGTCTCCAGGCAAAGATGCAATTAAGCATTCTTCTGGTGTTGGCTGGCAAATAATACCATGATCATTTGCAAGTTCTACTAGTCTTTGAAATTTGTTTACGTTCATCATTTGTCCTTCGGATGTAATTAAATTTCAGTTTTATAAAAAATCATAATTTTATCTTCATAACTCAACTTAGCTGGTTCATGCCATAAATTACGAATTATTAAGGATTTCTTGGAGTTGGATCGGGCTTAAGTCCAAAATCTTAGCGCGATCGCCTGCTTCTATCAGCAACAATTGTTACTTTTTAAAAAATTTAGATTACCTACTTTTTCGGTTAACTGTATTTATATACACCTCCCTTTGTTACCATTTCAATATTGACGCCCTAATCTCACCCAGCCCGACAGAGTGCATTGAGAATCCCCATTGCTTTTGAGAGAACAACTGTAAACTGAAGCACAAAAAGATGCTCGTCAAGATTAGACTGTTGGATAACCTTGGCATAGATGTGTTCTTCTTCTGTAGCCAGTTTGATCTCACTCAAGAGTTCTACATAATCATCCTCATTATTCTGATGGTAATCGGGTCAGGAGATTAGGTACAGGAAAGGGACGGTTTTGCAAAACTTTAAATTTACTCACACTTGCATCATAAGCAAACACTTCACCAGTTTCGATTTCATAAATCCAGGCATGAAGAGTAAGCTGATTACTATGCAGTTTAGAGCGGATTATTGGGTATGTTTCTAGGTTTTCTATCTGAGTTAATACATTTTGCTCAATTGCAATTTTTAATAGTTTATCGCTGGGGTAATCTTTATAGTTATCTAAGACAAGGCGGCGAGTAGCTTCACCATAATGCTTTAACCAGTCATAAACTAAAGGCATTTGTTGAGCAAGACTACCTATTTGTAATAACCCTCTCATTGCTCCACAGTGGGAATGACCACAGATGACAATAACTTTAATATCTAAACTTTGGACAGCATATTCTATACCTGCTCCTTCGCTGTTATTCATCATTCCATAAGCAGGAATTATATTACCAATATTACGGATAACAAATAATTCTCCTGGTTGACTTTGAGTAATTAAACATGGATCGATGCGTGAGTCAGAGCAAGTTATAAATAATACTTCAGGGTTTTGAGCGTAAGACAGTTGTTCAAACAACTCTCGATGTGTAAGAAAGTAGTTATCATGAAACTCATTTAGACCTTTGATTATACGTTTAATAGACATAGTTCAACTTTTCTGATTAAAATATAATTTGTATTTATTTAAATTTTAAATCCAGTAATTTTACCTACACATACTCCCGGCACTAAGATGGAAGAATAAACGCTTACTTTTAGGAAGATTGAAAAGTAGCAATACAAAATTGACTTTATTAAAGTTATTTAATGTGCAATCAATTTGGCATCAGAGACAATACATACTTGTCCAAATTTTTTGAGAAGAGGTTTGATGATTTTTAATAGTTTATACTTCAATTTTAAGTACATACACTTAATATGTATCCATTGATGAGCGCCCGTGTCTCTAAATCATCGATACCTTAGATAAAATTCAGACTTGAATCCATAACAAATTATCTAGTAATTGGGAGTATTAGGTCGCACAGAGTAAGGCAATCTGGAATGATTCACATCACCGAAACAGTACTGAGTAAGTCCTAATTTAGGTAAAACTGAATAGTATTTGAAGATTTTTTGTAGTCTATATGAGTGGCAGGAGATGACATTTGTTCTATGAAAATGTCTTACCCTGCCTCTTTTGGTCAGAATATGGCAATATTATATAAAGTTGTAGCTAACCGCCTACGTAGAGGTTTAACGTGGATACCATTGCAATTCCTGCTCTAAATCGGCCAGTGGATGCCACGGTAGAAATTCCTGGTTCTAAAAGTCTTACTAATCGGGCGTTGCTTGTCGCAGCTTTGGCACAAGGTGACTCCCTTTTAGAAAATGCTTTATTTAGTGAAGATAGCGAGTATTTTGCCAAATGCGTAGAACAATTGGGCATTCCCATTACGCTAAATCCTCATCTGGCAGAAATCCAAGTGGCGGGAAGAGGAGGCAACATCCCAGCTAAACAAGCAGATTTATTTGTGGGTTTGGCAGGTACAGCAGCACGGTTTATCTCGGCGCTGGTGGCATTGGGTAACGGCCAATATCGCCTAGATGGCGTTCCCAGGATGCGAGAACGGCCGATGGGCGACATGCTGACGGTGCTACAAACGGGTGGAGCAACCGTTAACTTTGAGGGAAATTCTGGGTTTATGCCCTACACCGTCAATAGCCAGGGATTCACTGGCGGAAATTTTCGCCTGAAAGCTAACCAAACAAGTCAGCAACTTTCGGCATTGCTGATGATTGCGCCTTATGCTCAACAAGATACGAACATTGAGGTTGAAGGGACATTAGTTTCTCAATCTTACGTCAAAATGACTTGTCGTCTGATGGCAGATTTTGGCGTGGAGGTGATTCAAATCGGCGATAATCAATTTCAGATCAAAGCGGGTCAACGTTACCAAGCTCGACATTATACAGTAGAACCAGATGCGTCAAATGCTTCTTATTTTTTTGCCGCCGCCGCCGTCACAGGTGGACGGGTGCGCGTCAAACATTTGACGAAACAATCCTGTCAAGGCGATATTCTTTGGCTGAACGTCTTAGAACAGATGGGTTGCCAAATTAAGGATTCGGATGATTACACCGAAGTGACAGGGCCGAAGCAATTGCAAGGCATCGATATTGATATGAATGATATATCAGATTTGGTGCAAACATTAGGAGCGATCGCACCTTTTGCCAGTTCACCGATTACTATTCGGAACGTAGAACATATTCGATATAAGGAAACCGATCGGATTAAAGCTGTGGTAACAGAGTTGCGTCGGCTAGGAGTCCAGGTTGAGGAATTTCCAGATAGACTGAAAATTGAGCCTGGGCCCATTACCCCGGCGGCGATTGAAACTTATCACGATCATCGAATGGCGATGGCTTTTGCTGTCACTGGCTTGAAGGTTCCAGGGATTGTAATTAAAGATCCTGGCTGTACAGCGAAAACTTTTCCAGATTACTTTACCCGATTCTTCCAAATGTTAGAACAATAAAAGAGTCTAACAGCAAAATTTACTTGATTGCTGGAAAACAGAAGTAACTTAAAAGGTAATCAAAGATTGTTTTTCATTCTTTTTCTGCTGAATAACTACTTACCTTGCTCGTCTTTGTCTAGTTAACTTTTACATAAGTCATATCTGTCCATTTTCTTTTTTGGTGAATAACTTGGAGAGTAGTTAACTTTTTAAATGTCTTAATATAGGAATTCGCAAGTTCGTAATATTTAGAAGATGCACCAGTCCTAATAACCCACTCAGAATGAATTCTGGGGTTACTAGCTAAAGTTTTCTAAAGAAGAAAGACTCAATCAGGATTCGAGTTTACTTGAGTGGATTTGCGCTATTAGCCAGAGAATTTATTCTCTGGGGGCAAAGTGGGTAGGTGAAAGATATAAAATTACGAAAGACTCTGCGTTTAAAAACGCTACAATTGACCGCAAAACTGTATTTAGTTCAATTCACAGAAGGTTTACAGAGGATATACACTGGTTGAACGTAAAAAAATTCATAGAATGCGATCGCAAGTTTTGACACCCTGCAATCTCAACAATTGATTTCATTTTTACCTCTAATTAAACTTTACTTAAACTCCTCATTCTAAAATGTGGTAGTTTCAATTACTTCGCAAACTTAGTTTCTTTTTCTTAAAAAGGCAATAATCATTGATTTAGATCGCTATTCTAATCAGTGATAAATACCAATTTAGAAAACAAGTAAGTTAGAAACTAAACATTGATAAATTTGCAGTGTGCATTAGTTACAGAAGTTTATGATGAGGAAAACTGAAATGAAATTGGTTCCAAAATTAGTGCTTGCTGCTGCTAGTCTTACTTTAGCCCTTGTTACTGTAGATGCAAAATCTGTATCTGCTGCAATTATTAATTATGCTTTCACAGTTGATAGCCCAGTAAAGAAAGGAAATGGCTTCTTTAGTTTTGATAACTCAACTTTTAGTAATGAAGTTAATCCCGTAGCCGCCATTAAATCACTCTCTTTTCAATTTGACGGAGATACCATTTACACTGAACAAGATGATACTAAGTATCCAGAGTTTCCTCTTGTCTTTCCAGCCACATCTTCAACAGGACAAACGTATTTCGGATTAGATTATTTATTCAATGATAAATCTAATCCTTCCAGTTCTATTAGTTACGAAATCATTGGTGAGGATTTTACAGCTTTCTCTAGAACTTCTCCAGATGCTGAACCTATATCAGGTAGAGTTTCGTATACACAAGTACCTGAACCTACACCTTTAGTTAGCACTATTTTTGCTTGTAGCCTTGGCTGGATGATAAAGAAAAAGGTTAAAGTCTAACCTTAGTTAAGTTGATATTAACGCTTTCTTTGCCAAGGATTAATCTCTTATTAGTAGGCTTTTATGTGGCAAAACAACATCTAACACAATGGTAGTAAGGGAAAAATTGGGAATTAAAAGCTGATGGTAAGAGAATTTTACGAAGTTTGTCTACGATTCCCCTGCCTCCTTTGTGTTAGCTGTTGCTGTGTTTTAACTGACCTGTTAGCCAGGAGTAAAGAATGGTAAATTACCGGAATTTTGAGCAGTTCCTGCACAGTCGAATGAAACGACGGAACTTAATTATCGGGGCAGGAGCATTGTCTGGTTTAGCGATCGCTAACCAATTTTCTCCTCAAAGAACAATCGCTACAAGCAGATTTTCTAATTATCCTTTCACTTTAGGCGTAGCGTCAGGTGATCCTTATTCTACCAGCGTAGTAATCTGGACTCGTCTCGCTCCTGAACCTTTAAACGGAGGTGGAATGCCACCTGTTAATGTGCCAATTCGCTGGGAAGTGGCAACCGATCCCGACATGAAGCGCATTGTCTCCAGAGGTACGGTACTTGCAACTCCAGAACTAGCTCACTCAGTTCGAGTTGTGGTAGAAGGACTACAATCTGATACTTGGTATTGGTATCGATTTCTTGTCGGCCAAGACGCTAGCCCCATTGGTCGCACTCGGACAGCGCCTTTAGCAAATAGCTACTTAAGTAAATTGAACTTTGCCCTTGTCTCTTGTCAGCACTATGAGCAGGGTTACTATACTACCTACAAATATCTCGCCCAAGACGACCTCAATCTGGTAGTGCATGTTGGCGATTACATCTACGAAGGGGGAATCACAGAAAATCGCCCCAGACAGCACAACAGTGCAGAAATTCTAACCTTAGAAGATTACCGAAACCGTCACGCCCTTTATAAAACCGATACCAATCTGCAAGCAGCTCATGCAGCCTTTCCCTGGATTGTTACTTGGGATGACCATGAGGTGGAAAACAACTACGCCAACAACATCTCAGAAATTGATACTGAGCCAGATCAGGATCGGGCAATTTTCCTTCAACGCCGGGCTGTTGCTTATCAAGCTTACTACGAACACATGCCACTGCGCCCCTTCTCACGTCCCGTTGGCCCCGATATGCAACTTTTCCGTCGGCTCTCCTTTGGTAACTTAGCCACCTTCCATGTGCTAGATACCCGCCAATATCGCACCGATCAGCCCTGTGGTGATGGTACCAAAGAACGTTGCCCAGAAAACTTAGATCCGAATGCAACGATTACTGGCAAGCGTCAGGAAGATTGGCTATACGATGGTTTAAATAGCTCACAAACTAAGTGGAACGTTTTAGCCCAGCAAGTTGTAGTTGCTCAGATAGACACAAAACCAGGGGAAGGCGGAACCTACAGCATGGATAAGTGGGATGGTTATGTGGCTTCCCGCGATCGCCTCATGCGTTTCTTAGAACAGCGCAAACCCTCTAATCCAGTAGTGTTATCAGGCGATATCCATTCCAACTGGGCAATGAATTTAAAGGCTGACTTTAATAATCCAGAATCTGCTACAGTCGGGAGTGAATTCGTCTGTACCTCAATAACCTCCGGTGGAGATGGGGCAGATACCACCCCAAATGTTGAAGCTTACTTACCTGATAACCCACACATTAAGTTCTTCAACGGTCAACGGGGATATGTTCGCTGTGCGCTAACTCCTACAACCTGGAAGTCAGATTATCTAGTTATGTCAAATGTCACAACCCCATTTGGCACAATTAGTAAACGGGCTTCATTTGTGGTTGAAGATGGCCGTCCAGAAATACAAAAAGCTTAATCGTTTAATTCCCAGGTGTTGAAAAATATGCAGCGAAGCAGTGGGAAATGACTTTTGACTTCCCCGAATGCCAGTGCGTCTCCAAGAGTTGGGGCTGAACTGTTTCTTTTGCCTCTTCGTTGAAACTAGACAATCACAGATGAATCCAGATGAATATCAGTGTTTATCTGTATTTATCTGTGTTTTCATTTTCAGAAAATTGATTTTGAGCATCAACCCAATCTAAATTAGCGAGCGCAGTACTAACTGGCTAACGTGTAATATTTGGTACAAAAAAGTGGCTCTGCAATTAGCAGAACCACTAAAGCTTTTGCAAACCTGTTCTAACTTAACGAACTGCCCCTTGAGCAGAAACAGTATCAATCGGTTTCATCAGGTACAGCCGTAATAACTGCCAGCCACTGGAGATGTAAAACGGCAGTTTTTGGAAAAATTGCAGAAATTTGGGAGTGCTAGAGTTAGCGATCGCACTTAACTTCTCGTTATTGCTTATACAAATATCCAACCGTTGATAAAACTCTGGATTCTCTACATTCAGCATCAATGGGAATACTCGACCTGCGTTTTCGTTAGTCTTCTTAATTACATGGATGTCGTATTCTCGCGCATCCAATCCAAGGGTGGCATAAAAGTCCTTGCGTTGGATGTCATTGAGATACATTGTCGCAAACACTGACAACAAGAAGAACCGACTCCACAGCCGGGCTTTCCAATCATTTAATATTTGCGGCTGGGATTTCATGATCGCATCAAAGAAATCGCCGTGACGGTTTTCATCTTGACACCAATTTTCAAAGAACCGGAAGATTGGATAAACCCGGTCTTCGGGATGTGCTTCTAAATGGCGATAAATGGTGATATAGCGCCAATAACCGATCTTCTCAGAAAGATAAGTAGCGTAGAAAATGAATTTCGGTTTAAAGAAGGTATAACTACGACTCTTAGTCAAAAACCCTAAATCTAGGGACAGATTAAAGTCCGACAAAGCTTTATTCAAAAAGCCAGCATGACGAGCTTCATCCCGTGACATCAGGTTAAAACACTCTGCCAAGACGGGGCTTTTGCCTTTCAAGCGACGACCAAGTTCTTTATAGAGCAAAAAGCCGGAAAACTCTGCCGTGCAAGAACGTTCTAGAAACTCAACAAACAATCGGCGAGTTTCCCCGTCAATATGATCCCAGGATTGTTCAAACTCGGCATCCCGAACAAAGTGATGGCGGTTGTAGTCAGTGCGGAACTCTTCGAGAATGGCTTGTAACTCGTCTTCATTGACGGAAATATCCATCCGCGCCATTTCATCAAAATCGGTAGTATAAAACCGAGGTGTTAACAGGGTTTCTTTTGCCGGGACTTTAATCCCTGGCCGGATTTCTTCAAAGCCTGGTTTTTTGAGGGAATCTACCATGTCTTGATTGCTCTTTCGTCTTTATTATCTTAAGTAGACCCTTCGGGTGAAGCTACGCACAGTCGCTACCGCTACGCTAACGGCAGTTTCTCATGAGGGAAACCCCGTTGGCGCTAGCCTCTCCCTTTGGGAGAAGACAGGACTGTCTTACCACAAAGCCAAGGGTAATGCTCTGTTAAGGCGTAACAGCCCACAATAATGGAATTGTATAAAGTTCAGTCTACCAAGGTGCGGGTTAGAAATTCGTAAGCAAAAGATTAAGAGTTGCAACAATCATTCAAAATTTCTGGAACCAAAAATCCCCGATTAGTAGTCAAATAAACGTAGTTCAGCAATCAGCACTATTACGATAAGTAGAGTAACACGTAATTATTGTATTCTCAAAGCACTGTTATCTCAGTAATTTTCAGTGGTTGTTACTACAATTAATATAAAAAACCCATCTCAGACAACAAGAGCAAATCCAAAGGGTTGAAAACGAGATGAATCTTCAAAACAATCAGCATAAAGACCGACTTATTGTCTCTTACATCTTGTGTGCAGTCGGATTTTTCGGGTTGGGAGGATTGCACCGTTTCTACAATGGCAAGATCGGGACTGGTTTGGTGTGGCTGTTGACCGGTGGTGTATTTGGTATAGGGCAGATCGTGGATTTGTTCTTTATCACCAACATGGTTGATAACTACGAACACAACTGAGACTAAAAGTGGGTGTCTCTCCCTTTGGTGTGCCGTTAAATCAAGCAGTAGTTGCCTCTCAAGTCCACCACCCAACAGGTAATCAACTCATGATTAAACTGATCGAAGCAGCAGAAAGCAAAGATGGTATTTTAACTGTCACTCAAGGCGTAAAGTTCACAGGAGCTAGCTTTGCCCAAGTAGAAGCTACTCTCAATGAAATGTACAAATCAGATTATGTGAGAATTGATAACGACCCCAATACTGGAGCCGTTACCTACCATTTCCATGAGCTTTAAATTGTCCTTTGTCATTTGTCATCTGTCATTTGTCCTTTGTCTTTTGTTAAAAAACAATGACTGATGACCCCTTTAGGGTTCACCAGTCGCTCATCGGGCAAACCCTTAAGATAGCGCTGGCTCACTAATGACTAATGACTAATGACTAATTTATACCTAGCCACTTTTGACCACCCAAGCGCTGAACTAAGCCATATACCAACAAATCGAGGGTAATTTTGCGTTCATCGATTAAGAATGACTCAAGAGTGCTAGGTTTTTTGCCTTCATTACAGGAAAATCCCTTTTTCCCCTGAATATCTTCTTCTGGGAAATACAGGTTAAACTGACGCAGACCTGTTTCTTTCCAACTACCGATAATTTGCCAGCATTCTTCGGCGGACTCAAAGCCAGTGATTGGCACTTTCTGCTTGGCAAAAGACACTTGTAAATCTTTCACGCCTTGTTGAGCGATCGCTTTTTGTAAAGCTGGCAAATAGTCTTGCTCAATGAACTCTACAAATGGCTTATTTTCAACAGCTGGGGCTTTTTCCTTTTTAGCGGCTTTAGCTGCGGCGGGTTTTTCTTCTGTTGCGTCGTCGGCTGGGGGTTTTTCTCCTTTTGCGGCTTTAGCTGCGGCGGCGGGTTGTTCTTTTGTTTCATCGTCGTCGGCTGGGGGTTTTTCTCCTTTTGCGGCTTTAGCTGCGGCGGCGGGTTTTTCTCGCTTGGGTGGTACAGCTGGTTTAGCAGTATTGGGGTTATCTTCAGAATTTGCAGCTTTAGGATCTGGCGCGTTGGCAGTAGGAATATCTGTGGCTTCGGGTGAATCTGTACTAGGAGCGTGTTCTTCAGCTACACTGGGAGCTTGCTTGTCAACAGTGCTGGGAGCTACTTCTCCCGCTTGATTGTGATTGGTTGGGTCTGCCATTGCTCAGGTCAATCCTTTAATCTAGCTTTGGGAGCGATCGCTCACCTTGATGTATCGGATATTTTTATTTTGACATACTAATGCAACAGGGCAAAAATAACTGTGCAATTAGAAATAACGCAAAGACTTAAGTACGTCGGCGTAAAAATTTGTCGTTGGGATAAGGCAGTTCTTGCTGGAGGCAGGAGGGAAGAAGGTTTTAGCCTAGTTTATCTTTGTTTACATAGTTTGGTTTTATTATGTCTACAGTTTTGCATCTGGGTAATTAATAAATTAGCCCTAAGACAGATGTGATTTTTTCAATCATTATTATTGGGGATTTATTCTCAATGCATAAGTCCTAATTCCAATAGTGATCGCCTGTGAAGATTCAATCGTTTAATATCTATTAAAACAATGAATTTATGCTTGTCCAGGCACGTTTATGACACAATACACTTCAGTTAAGCATTTCTTTCTTCTTTTTGCGTCCTTGGCGGTAGCCTGCGGCAAGCCGATGCAGCGTCTACGTTAAAAAAATTGACTTTGAGAAAGAGTTTTACTTTAATTGAACTGTATTGGATTGTGACAGGTTAACGGAGTTTGTAGTAAGCACTTTATTTCTTAAATAAGGGCCACCACCATTTAAAGTTTTATTTGATGAGCCATTAGAGCCTAAAGTTAACGTTTCTCTCAAAAGTAATTTATTGTTGTCACTCGATAAACAAATATCTGTTCCTTCAATGACTTTCTTCAAAAAAGTGTTCAACTTATTATAACCATGCTTTTTAATTTTTTGGTCAAAATTTGGGATATAATCTTCCAATATTGTTTAATTTGAGGTAGAAGAATACCACCTTCTTGAAGCTGACTTAATTGCTCAAAATTTTGCTTGAAATCCTGTAAAATTTTATTAGTTACTACTAAAATATCATCATTTAATGTACTCTCGCTAGTTACTTCATTAATTGGAATATCCTCTATTTTTACTTGGGGATCAGGTATAGGTATAAAGCAATCACAAACAGACTTGAAAATACGATTAATTTGTCCTTCATAAGCACATCCAATTACAGTCTTTCCATATTCATGAAGCTTTTTAGCTAAAGCGGCAAATGCACCATCACCTGATACAATAACGAAAACTTGCAGTGTAGGACGATTTTGGGCTAATTCCATGATATCAATGGCTAGTTGCATATCTGGTGCATTGCGTTTGTGACTATAATCAAAAATTTGAATTGCTTCGATGCCAAGTTCTTGAATTTCATTCTTGAGTGGCCTTAATCGAGAATCACTCCAGTCAGCATAAGCGCATTGGATAGCTATTTTATTAACTAGGGTAGTGTTTTCCAGATTTGTTTGAATTTCTTTTAGAGAAAAATTTAAGTTAGGGTTGTTTCTACCCATTGTTAAGTTTTCAATATCATAAAAAATAGCTGTGTTGAACTGCTCAGTCTTAGGTAAAATATTAGCTGTAGTAAACTGCTCTACACGACTCTGACGTTGCTTTAACTCTTTAAACTCAGCTATTAAAGATGTTATCTCTATTTTTGATTCAGAATTAGCTTCTTCCTGTTTTAACTGTGTAATTGTTGTTTTGAAGTCATTGATTTGCAGCTTTGCTTGTTGTAATTCTTCTTGTAATTGCTCAGTTAATGTATTGATTTGAGTCTGGGTTTGGATAGTCTGGTTCCGAAGTTCCCCAATGGTTCTGGAGAGAATTAGCTGGCGTTGCTGATAAGCTGTTACCAAAGCTTGCTGGACGGCATCCCATTCTTTGGGGGAAGCCTCACGGGTACACACTTGCAAAACTGTTTCATAACCTGCGATCGCAATTTCCAAATTACTTGCAAGGTTACCTTGTTCAAACCCTTGAATAATTTTACTTAGTTGGATAATAACTTTAGCTATATTAACAGCATTAGCAGGCTCTTTAACAAAGCGATCGCTTATCCATTTCCGCAATATAAAAGCTAAATTATCATTGAGTTTGCTTAAGTTCTGTTCCAGAATTGAATATACTTCCTGATTTTGATAAATTGCTTTTAATAATTTAATCAGGAAGGCTTGCTCTTGGTTAGCAGCTTCGTTTGGCATAGCTAAATCCCTGAAAATACATATTTAAGTTTAGTATTCCCAAGTTCTCATCCTAGCTAACAATTATAGTGGCGTAATCCAATAAATAATTCCCTGGACAACTTGTTTTTTAAAACCAAACATAGGTAATTTTTCTTCACTTAAACCCACATAAGTCCAATGTGGAACATCATTTTGTACAGTTTGAAACCAACCATTTTGATTAAGAGCTTTTCTTTGTTTTTTACTACTTATGCGTAAATCAATCGCTAATCCCCAGAGATGTTGTGAAGTTCCAGGAGGTGCAACTAAACCGAGAACTTTTGTTTCTTTGCCTTGTTGAACTTTTGCCAAAACTTGATTATTAGCATATTTGTGCCAAAATCTCAAATTTGTATTGAAAGTGCGAGTACAATCACCAGAGCCATAACCAGATTTTAGTGGGATCTGTTGTTGAACTCGCGCTTTATTTAAAGCATCAGCCGCCGATTTTTGTAAGTAACAGTCTTTGGTGCCATCAACATGACCCATTGTTAAACTACCTTGAAACTCTTGGGTTTCTTGTTCATTTGCAAAGATATCTTTTTGCGGAAGTTTAATTCTGACATCTTGATTTACAAAGACTGCACCATAGTTTCGCAGCAAAATATATTCATAAGTACCAGGCTGGGGAACTGTGGGTAACTTCCTAGCGATCGCAGATAAAAAACGCTGTTGAGCATTTAATTTGGCATCAGGAATAAATACTTCTGATGTTGTCTTTTCGGAAGTATCTATACAAGGTAACGAATCAGTACTCAAGCAGCCGTTTAATGGTTGGGCGGTTATAGCAACTTTGTGGTGGGTAATCTCATTACTAGCTACTAATACAAAAATAATCAAAATAACTATACTGATGAAAGTTGCTTTTCTGATAATTTTAGTAATACTTCTTTGTTTTTTAAGAGTAAGTTTCATTTTTAAATAATTCCTGTTCTAATTCCAGATTTTTTATGAATGACTTAAAAACACAAATTCTTCATGTTTATTGATCTAAAACTTTATGCAGATAGGACTCATCTCTGGTCTTTAAACAAATTTTAGATAAAACCCGGAGAGAACAGGCTTTTTAATCTCAGTATGTTTTCATAAATCAAATTTGAATCCTATATCTAATATCTACCAGTAATAAATTAAATTGGTGCTAATGGCTAAACATGTGAACAATAGTTGTGATCAATAACCCGGAAACTTGTCATAAATTTTAAAAGACATTATATTTTTAATTTGTTGCTCAAGTAAAAAAAAGAAACTTGTCTTTAATTTAGTACTAGTAAATTTGATAACTTTTTTATCATAAAGATACATCCAGTAAACCACTGGAACAGTTAAAATTGAAAATAACTCTCAGCTTGTTGATCCTGTAAGTATGACCATGCACAATTCCGTTGAATTCCAAGACGCTTTTGATGTCATAGTCGTCGGTGCAGGTCACTCCGGTTGCGAAGCAGCTCTTGCCTCTGCACGCCTCGGTTGTCGTACCCTGCTATTGACGCTCAACTTGGATAAAATCGCTTGGCAACCTTGTAATCCAGCAGTGGGTGGCCCAGCCAAATCTCAGTTGACTCATGAGGTAGATGCACTCGGCGGAGAAATTGGTAAAGTAGCAGACCGCACCTACCTACAAAAACGTATCCTCAACTCTTCACGGGGGCCTGCTGTTTGGGCATTACGCGCTCAGACAGACAAGCGCGAATATGCAGCAGTGATGAAGAATATTGTCGAGAACCAACAAAACTTGACAATCCGCGAAAGTATGGCAACAGATTTAGTACTGGGTGCTAACGGTGAAGTTATCGGCGTTAAAACTTATTTTGGTGTCGGGTTCCAGTGTAAAGCAGTCATCTTGACGACTGGCACTTTCCTGGGGGGTAAAATTTGGGTTGGTAACAAATCAATGCCAGCCGGACGTGCTGGGGAATTTGCGGCTGAGGGATTGACACAAACCCTAAATCGCCTAGGATTTGAAATCGGTAGGCTCAAAACTGGAACTCCAGCACGGGTAGACAAGCGATCGGTGGATTATAGTAAAATGCTCATCCAGCCAGGGGATGAAGATGTACGCTGGTTTAGCTTTGACCCAGATGCGTGGGTAAAACGGGAACAGATGCCTTGCTACATTACCCGCACAACTGCCGAAACCCATCGCCTAATTCAGGAAAATTTGCACCTGTCGCCAGTTTATGGCGGTTGGGTGGAAGCAAAAGGGCCGCGTTATTGTCCCAGTATTGAAGATAAAATTGTGCGCTTTGCTGATAAGGAAAGCCATCAAATCTTTATTGAACCCGAAGGACGGGATATACCTGAACTTTATATCCAAGGGTTTTCCACAGGGTTGCCAGAAAATTTGCAATTGCAAATGTTACGGACTCTCCCCGGTTTAGAAAAATGTGTGATGCTTCGCCCAGCCTATGCTGTGGAATATGACTATTTACCAGCAACTCAGTGTTACCCCACACTGATGACTAAGAAGATTGCTGGACTGTTTTGTGCTGGGCAGATTAACGGCACCACAGGTTATGAAGAAGCCGCAGCTCAAGGGCTTGTGGCGGGAATTAACGCCGCTCGATTTGTTCGCTCTCAAGAAATGATTGTGTTTGCCCGCGAGCAAAGTTACATTGGGACGCTAGTTGATGACTTATGTACAAAAGACCTACGAGAACCTTACCGAATGCTTACCAGTAGGTCTGAGTACCGATTGATATTACGTTCTGACAATGCCGACCAACGCTTGACACCCTTGGGACGGGAAATTGGTTTAATTGACGATCGCCGTTGGGATCTATTTACCCAAAAGCAAGGCAATATTACCACAGAAAAGCAAAGATTGCAAGCTACACGAGTCAAAGAACATGATGAAATAGGAATAGCGATCGCATCTAATACCCAGCAATTAATTAAAGGTTCAATTACCCTCAACGACTTGCTGCGCCGTCCCGGATTCCATTACGTTGACCTCGACAGGTTCGGATTAGGAAACGCTGACCTCAACTGCGCTGAGAAAGAAGGCGCAGAAATTGACATCAAATATTCTGGCTATCTCGCTAGGCAACAAAATCAGATTGACCAAATTGCCCGCCAAGCACACCGTCAGTTACCTGCGGATTTGGATTACACAACAATTGATACTCTTTCTAAAGAGGCACGGGAAAAGCTAACTCACGTAAAACCACTTACTCTTGGTCAAGCTGCACGTATTGGTGGTGTGAACCCAGCAGACGTTAACGCTTTATTATTATATTTAGAATTGCGTAAAACCAAGAGCCAGCCGGAGTTTTCAGCGTTAGCTTAATAAAAACTTGATAAAGACTGAGTATAGTAGTAGTGAGGGGGATTGGTATGATAGATGACATAAATATTAGTAATGGCATCATCAACAGTCCCCAAATTAAAGTTGACTTTAATACCAACGCTCAACCAACTCGTCTCAATCAGACGGCAGATTGGATATTTTATCTGTAATCCTAATTCCCAGGCAGTAGGCGCGGCGTTTCCTCGTCCTAGCAACAAAGATAGAAAGTCTATGTTACAAGAAGCCAGCACCCGTCTCATAGTACCGGAACCATCAGAAGACTTAATCGCCAACGAACCTTGGTCGATAGAAAACTATGCTGATAGTCTAATGGATGAACTCTTTGCCGATATCGACTCCATTCTGGATGTTAGTACTAATCTGCTTTCTCAAACCGTTAGGCACAGTAGGCAGAAGAAATCGAACCAGTTTGTTGCTGGAGTTTCTCCCCAACCTCAACGCCAGTCGCCTCCAGAAAACGTGGTGCAAACTGTTATGACAATGCCGCAGATTATCTTACCGAACACAGTAAACCAACCAATGCAGTCAGTTGCTCAAGATAACTACAAACACTTGAGTACCGTTGTATTTGACACCGCCACCGTCAAAAGAGTTAGTAGAAAGCGTCAGAAAAGTAGTCATAATTTGGGCAAACTGCTGATAGTGGGAACAACTTTAGGCGTGGCGATCGCTGGTATTATCTACCTGGTACAGTCTGGAATCGTATATCTTTTCAATACCAACTTGACCCAGCCAGCTGTTCTAATACCGCAACCGCAGTCACACTTACCAACAAAAGTAGAAATTGAGGCAGATTTGGTTGACTACATGCTCCAATCGCTGGCAGTTATAGATAAGCAACAAGCAACGCTCAATCAAAAATCTCCCATACCTAGATTTTCTACTCAGACAAATACTAACCAAATAGCCCTTAGTAACAGGCAAACAACTGGTAATCTACCATCACTTCCACTTCTTGCTAACAATACACTATCAGCCCCCAAGCGTTCTGGAAGCGTTGTTGAGCGCATCTATGTTCCCGTTTATCAAGCGCCGTCGCCAATGCGCTACGCACTGCCGGCTATTCCTGGTAGTCCTACACTTTTACCACAAATTGCGAGTACGTTACAGGGATCTCAACCGAATGTTGTGAAAAGTGCCTTGAATACGGTGCGACAAGCTGCCAAGCCTGTAACTGTCAACATGTTAGCTGCGGCTGTAAGAACCGAACTTAAACCTGTAGCTGCAAAAACTGCACCGATTACCGTGCGGCAAACACCTAGCCCTCTGCCTGCATTACCAGTAGTTCCATTACGTGCAGCTCTTGTCCCAGAGTCAGAACCAACTATTACCCAGGAACAAGTATATCCGGCAGTTCCGATCGCAGATGCTCCTAGTAATACCTTAGAAGGATTACTAGAGTTAGGCAACAAATCTGCTGCTTTGTTTAAAATTGAGGGCGTGACTCGCCGTATCAATATGGGTGAAAGTATCGGCTCAAGCGGTTGGACATTAGTAGATGTGAGTAATGGTGAAGCTGTTATCCGCCGTAATGGCGAAGTGCGATCGATTTACGCAGGGCAGAAATTATGATAAGTTGTTCAAACCTCTCTAACTTCGCTTGATAGACAACAGTGGTCTGTATAATTATTTCTCAGGGAGCAAATCTTTATTTTCCTCGGAACCGCGAGTGCGAAAACCCTGTCTTCCATTAATTTGGTCAAAGAGAACATCGTATTTATCAAAAAATGCGATGCCAGTATTTATAAATATAGGAACTTCTGCCTGTGGCGAGATACTCAAATTCCACCGATTAAATCCGTCGCGGGTTCCTGGTGTCAAGCTGTAATCAAAAATGCCATTAATTGCTACTTTCAAAGCATTTGTTGAGCGCAAAATTCCTGGTTTGAGTTTACCTGCTGTGGAAGCTGACTTGAATTGAGTTAATCCATTAATAGTTCCAGTATCAGCGATCATTGTGCCATTACAAGAATTTTTAGCAGAACTCCCAGCAAGAGTTAAACAAACTTTACTCAGTCGAGAGTCCCATATATTACCGGGTACACCATTAATTTCGCTTTGTTGACTCCAAGTAGCCATTTTGAAACTTGCTTGATTATCAGCAGTTAAACCGAGGATTAGGCTGCCATTCTTATTACTACCACCATTTCCAATCACGATAAATCCGTTACTCAGATTGCCTGGTAATTTTCTCAACGGATTATAGGGAAGTGATTTTTCAAAATAGTTAACACCAATAATACCAGAAAATGGCACACCACTCTTTGCTGAACAATTAGGCTTTTGGGCAGTACATTGGCGATTAGTAACAATCTGTACCGGAACGGGTTCTGCGGCGGGAAGCAAACCAAATCGGATATTAGTATAAACTAATTCTCCCTCTAGGATAGTGCCATCACTTAATACCTCCTTGATATTTTGTCCCGTTCTGCGGATAGGAGCATTACCTAAAAACTCTTTAGGAACTCGCAGCCCTGCTGAACCAGTATCTAATAAGATACGTCTTGGTTGACCACCTGCGATCGCCATTTCCAAAAAATACCCGCGAACACGTTGACCAAGAGAAGGTTTTGTGTATAAAGGTAGGGATATGGTATCAAAAGTTGGCTTACGGGGTGTATTTTGAGAGATATCGCGCAACGCCGGGTTTGGGTAAAGAGCCGCAAATGCTGACTGTCGTTGCTCTGCTGGTTCAGGTGCGATATCCCAAAGGCTTTCGTAGTAGAAAAAGCCGATACCTAAACCGCGTTGTTGCGCTGCTTGTACCTGGGATTCGATTTGTGGTATGGAAACTGGGCGATTTCGTAACCCTGCCATAATACCGATACCAGTTGGGATGACTTGTTTTGTTTCTAAAATTTCTGGGCGGTTAATTTGAGCGATAAAACTATCTAAATCATTACGGTATACTTGCATGACTAACTCATCGACAATACCCAACCGTACCCAGTTCAGCCAGTCTTGCAGTTGCAGCTTGTAGGCGAAATCATAATAATTAGGAGCAACTGAGAAGATAGCATTCGGCTTTCTAACTTTCACAGTTTGCTGGAGGTCTACTATGAATGCAGTAATTTTATCTGCCCGCCATTTTATCCATGCTTGGGCTTGGGGATTGGGTGGGGGAGGATTGCCAGTTTCTTGAGTATATAGACTAATTGTGTATTTATCGTAGCCAAAATCCACAGGTAAACTTGTATGGTCGTCAAATTGAACGCCATCAGCATCATATTGAGTAATGACTTCCATCACGAGTTCGGTGATAAACTTTTGCACTTCCGGGTGAAAAGGATTTAACCAGGCTACTTCACCCGCAGCACTAATTGAAGTTTGAGTCCCATCCGGCTTTTGTGTCAGCCAATCTGGATGCTGGGATGCAAGTTCCGAACTTAGGGGAACCATGAAACCAAATTCAAACCAAGGTATTGCTAATAAGCCTTCTCTACGGGCTTGGCCAATAATGTCTGCAATCACATCTTGTCCATCTGTTCCCTTGAAGAAGAAGGGAATACCCATTTTTTTCATGATGGCGCTTGGGTAATATGTATAGCCATCGTTCCACACTACTGGATAAACAGTGTTAAAGTTTAACTGCCGCAGTTGACTCATGGCTGCAAGCACCTGCGAGCGATTTCGGAAAACGCTAAAATCATTACCACTCAGCCACACTCCCCGAATTTCTTGACGAGGTTGAGCAGGTAGTTGGGCAACAGCAGGGGCAAAAGTGTTGACTAGCAATACCGCAAGGAATGATATCAGACATAATAATGGCAGCAGACGCTTCCTTAAAAGCCACCAACCTTGATGAATCAAAGGCAATGTCTGGCGACTAGCTGCAATACCAGACGCTTTGTGTAGCTTGCTGCGACATAAGAGTAAGCCTCTACATATAGGTTTAAATAGTAAGTTAGTTAGAGTAGCATTAATTTTTATAGTTTTTTCCCAGAACTGAGTTGTCATTACTTCTGCTTACTAAATGAGGTTAATTGGTTATATTTCATTCCATATCAACGTTAAATTGCTGCACCAGGAAAACTGATACATTAATTTAGCTGCAAAATAGTTGACGCAGTTATAGGGTTAGTAGTGCCAAGTATAAATGTTTCAAATATAATCTGCAATATACAGCAGAATTCAGAATGCAAAATTCAGAATCTAGAATTTAGGAGTAAAACACACTTTATACCTGGGTAACAAACTTAGCTTCTGTACTTCACCAACTTGAAATCTGCTGTATTTTTGCTGCTTTCATGCTAGTTATAAAAATGATTGCGACAGATGTACAGAGAAAACCCAGATAGATTTAGCGGTTTCCAATCCAAAATCTAAAATCGTTCGACTAAGCCTAGCCAAAGTCCAAAATCCAAAATAGTATCACGCCTATGCCTGGTAAATTTTTTGCATAGCAGCATTCTTGCTATTGGAATTAAGTCACAATGATAATAGGCAATCATAGAGGGTGCTGTTATGTTTCGTCTAACTCAAACTGTTCGGAACTTGTTCCTTCGTTTTCAAGGCTTGTTTGGTGTTTTATTCCAAAGTGTTTCCAATTTTTTTGGAAATTTATTTGGTTTATTTGCCAAGCTGTTCGGATTTACTAGCTCTGGTTATTTCTTAGATTCTAATCAGGAGCAAGGTATAAAACAAGCTTCTAGAAAAGAGCCAATTGAAACGAATCAGGCTAACATTCCTAAAATTACCGCCACTAACCGCCGTCGTTCTAATGCTAAAATTGACGATTACTTCCTCAATATGGCTCGTGATGTGAAAAAGAACTAACAAAAGCCATCAATTGCAGGGTGATCTTAGTACAGCGTTAGCGTAAAGCCTACGGCATAGCTTCGCTTACCGCAAAGCGTCTCGTAGAGAAGCTTGCCGTAGGCATCGCTTTGCCAGGGTAAGATCATCTCAATTAGGCTTGACATAAGGATTCACAAGACTTTTAGCCTGCACCATGCTTTGTCGATTAGCAGTGCAAGGAAAAGGTAGAGGCTACCAATTAATTACTGTTAAAATTGTTACCTTTGCAAACTCTTGATCGCACTCACCAAACTTGCTGAATTTTGGATCGCCATAGCTGCAATAATTGCATCTGGTAGTTTAAACCAATATTGCTGGCAAATTTTAATGATTTTTTTAATCAAAACAGTATCACTCGCCACTAAATTGACAACTTCAACTCGTTGCAAAAACTGCTCAAAAAGCTGACGATCCTCTTGACTCAGCCCAGCAAAGCCAGAAATTCAATTTTGCTAATAACTGAAACTCCAATCCCATGAGCATTTTGGAGTAATTGAATAGACATATCCTTAATATAAACAATTCTAGTAGTTTTAGTGCAGCCTTGATATCTTCTATAATGAAGTGCGAGCGCTGATATTTTTTTTTGTAGCGTTGAGGAATTCAATTTATTGAAGTATCTGATAAAAAGTGACAGAATTATGCCAGAAATTAGCTTGATAAATCAATTGATTCAACTCTTCTATTCTTGCACACACTTGTGGGAGGTCAAAGACAGCCTTCAGCCTTAGTCAAGATATTAAACAACCTTTCTACTTCGATTTTGATATTTAAGAATTCAAGCATAGTTTTGCTCACTTGAGGCTTAACTTATCTACATATTCTACTGTTAAACAAATGAAAAAAACCGTGGTTGCTAAAAATTTAACCACAGTTTTTACTTTATAAAACTTTACTTTTGTTAGCGTCTACAGACAATTAATCGCGGCCATTGATAGCAATTAGCAACCGCAAGATAAAGACGAACAAGTTGATGTAAGTAAGGTACATCGACAAAGCAGCAGGCAGATATTGTTCATCGCTGTAAGTGCGGGGCAAGATGTAGAAATCGACAACAGAAACCCCAACAAACAGGAATACTCCTAAACCGGAGATGCCAATTTCTAACCAATTTGGTGTGTAAACACCAAACATAGCAAACCCAAATTGGGTGAGGCAGACAACCACCAAGGCTATAACACCAAGATTGATGGTTTTCGTCAAAGCCATGCCATCTTGTTCAGAAAGATTTGAACCAATTTGACGGGCAGCAATAAAAGTGACACCACAACCAAGGGCAGCTAAACCAATGCCTTGAATGCCAACACCTTGGGATCTCAAAGCGACATATACCAAACCACTGAGAGTATATCCAGACAAGAGGCTGTAGGTTGCCAGCAGGGGTAGTGCAAGACCCTTATTACCTTTTTGGGCAACATTTTGGGCAACAAAGAACAAAATTAACTCTACAATCACCGCACCAATGAAGGTGGGAAAGAAGATTCCAGGGTTAGTACGGATAACTCCCAAACCGCCGTAGGTTCCTAATGCCGTTAGCACCAATCCACCACCGACGTAGGGGAGGGCGTTGGCGATTACGTTTGGGCCAACGAGGGCGTGAGATTTAGCCTCACGGAAAGCTTCACGAAAATTACTGGTATTGCTCATATTGAAAAACTGTTTTTTAGGAAAACGTTCTGCTTATTTCTATTCTTACCAAGATTTAGGGCAAGAAACCAGTAAGGGGTTACGTAAGGTAGAAGACAACTAAACAAAGAAGATTGTATAAGGTGGAAATTTTTATCTCAAAAACAAACATAACCTGCAACACATACGGCAATAAAATCATGCGTACAAATACTGAATTATGGAGTGCGACCCCTGACAAGTTCAGTGAAACGACGATAGCTTATTCTGCCCTTGCTGAGGAAAATAATAACAGCTTAGAAGAAAATATACGCAACTCCATTTTCCCAAGAATAGGAGTTATAACAAAGGAATGTATATGGCAGCAAGTGAGTCCTCTTTACGAACTGATGGTATAGAATTATTACACTTGTACCACCAGAATCCTTCTATTAAACTTCGTAATAAACTTGTACAGTTACATACTGGCTTAGTGCGGAAGATGGCTCATAAATTTAGCCATCAATGTAATGAACCTTATGAAGATTTAGAACAAATCGGTTATTTTGGTTTGATTAGGGCAATTGAGCGCTTCGATCCTAGCCAAGGATATGCTTTTAGTTCCTTTGCAGTGCCATATATTCGCGGTGAGATGCTGCACTTTTTGCGTGATCGCAGTACTCTATTAAAAATTCCCCGTCGTTGGCAAGAATTGTACAATGAAGGGCAAAAGATTCGCAAGGACTTGGCAATGTCTTTAGGTCGCCAGCCCAAAGACGCTGAAATTGCCAGCTACCTCCGGGTATCTGTGCAAGAATGGCAAGAAACCAAGTTAGCTGCTCAAAATCGGATGCCTTTGAGTTTAGATGCAACCGCAGTTAACTATGTTGATTGCCAAATAACCTTGGGTGAAGCACTTCCTTGTCCTCGTTCTCATGTACTTCTACAACAAGAAGAAGAACGCCAACAACTCCAAGGTGCAATCAATATGTTGGAAGAAAAGCCCCGCATGGCAGTTGAAATGGTGTTCTTAAAGGAACTTTCTCGCAAGGATGCTGCTAAAAACATTGGCACTAGTCCAATGACAGTAACGCGGTATTTGCAAAAGGGAATTCAAGATTTGATTTGTTATTTGCAACCACAGGTAATGCCTACCGGATCGTAGTCGTGCTAAGTCAAAAATCCAATGACTAATGACTAATGACTAGTTATCGAGATTTTAAATCAGCGATCGCACCTTTGGTCATAGCAGCAATAGCTTGGTCTGTCGCTTTCGGCAAATGATAATATTTACCGCCTGCTGTTTGCGATAATTCTTTGGCAAAGCCAGTAGACACAAATTTACTTTCCGTATCAATTACTAATAGTTGCATTCCCAAAGCCCGGATTCTGGCAGTAATTTCTAATAATTCTCCTTTGATATCTGGCTTTTCTCCGGGTTCTAGCTGTTCACCTAAAGAACGCGCTAGCGGAATATTACCCCGCCCATCAGTGATTGCTACAAGGACAACTTGCCCAATATCTCCACTCATCTGAGCATTTAAGCCGACGCGCACAGCTTGAGTTAAACCATGTGCTAAGGGCGAACCCCCACCACAGGGCAACCTTTCCAAACGGTTACGCGCTAGAGCAATAGAACGTGTTGGAGGCAATAATACCTCTGCCTGTTCTCCCCGGAAGGGAATTAATGCTATTTGGTCGCGGTTTTGATAAGCTTCTGTTAAGAGTTGCATCACCGCACCTTTAGCTGACTGCATTCGATTCAAGGCCATTGAACCAGAAGCATCTACCACAAACACTACCAACGCCCCCGCTTTACGTACCAGGCGTTTCGAGCGAATATCAGCCTGTTCGACAATAACTTTTCTATCTGGGTGTCTTTCTCTTCGTGCTTTTTGATAAGGAGCCGCAGCTCTCAGGGTAGCATCTACTGCAATGCGTCGCGCTTTCCCTTTGGGCAACATTGGCTTAATGTAGCGTCCCCTGTCATCGGAAAAGATGACACTGCGACTACCAGATTTACCTTGCCGCTTCGCCATTTGAGTAAAATACAGCACGTTGTCATCAAGGATAACCCCTTCTGGATCAAATATAAATTCTTCTGGGATGCTAGGGGGTTCTTGCTCTTGATTTTCTTCCTGTTCTTCTTGTTCCTCTTCTGATTCGTCTGGGGGTTCTTCTTGGTTCTGTTGCGGCGGTGGAGGCGGCGGTGGTGCTTGTTGTTCTGGTGGCGGTGTCTGCACAATTGTTGCCCGTGGTACAATCACTAGTTCTACAGCACGGCGTAAATCTTCGGCATTAACTGTTGTTCGTCCATCCATTGCCGCAGCAGCTTTGGCTACCCGCACAGCAAATAACTCGGCGCGATGTCCCTGAACTCCTCCGCGAATGGCCTCATCCACTAAGTAGGCAATTTGTTCATGGGTGATGGTTACTTCTTTCAACCATTCCCGTGCCAAGATGATTTGGGTTTTCAGGGAGTCTAAGTCTTCGTTGTACTGTTGAAGGAAGTCTTGAGGAGATTGAGAATAGGCGATCGCAACTTCAACTGCTTCTACTCTTTGATCTAAGCCGAGTACACCGTCAGCAGAGAGTGCGATCGCAATTCTATCTAGCAAATGCTCCCGTAATCCGCCTTCTTCTGGATTGTAGGTGGCAATAAATAGGGATTTGCACGGATGCTGAAAACTAATTCCTTCCCGTTCAATTTGGTTGCGTCCCTCAGATAATACTATTAGAAGCTGATTTGATATTTGGTCATCTAATAAATTAATTTCATCTACGTACAGTACACCTCGGTTTGCTGTAGCGAGTAACCCAGGTTGAAAAATGGTATCACCTTGTTTTACCGACTTTTCAACATCCACTGAACCGAGGAGTCTGTCTTCTGTAATACCTAGAGGAATTTGCAAAAAAGGTGCGGGGATAATTTCGACGGGCACATCTTGAATGTCTTTGTCTGCGTACTCAGCCAACAGTTGATCGTCCCATTCTTCGGCGTGGTTGGGGTCACAATTACTGATTGAGCCTTTGACAACTTCAATCGGCGGTAGTAGAGCGTGGATAGCACGAGCCATCACAGATTTTGCCGTACCGCGACGACCTGCGATCGCCACTCCTCCCAAACCAGGATCAACTGCGGCTAACAGCAAGGCTAATTTTATTGCTTCTTGACCGACTACGGCACTCAAAGGAAAGGCCGCGATCGTGGGATTAATAGTAGGCGCAGGCATTATTTTTTCATAGCGAGTCTCGGCCTTTAGCATACCAATTTCTGACACATTTAGAATAAGTATTATGGTAATGAAACAAAGATAAGGTTATGAGTATTGCTCAGGCTAAACGCTTCACACTAGCTGAATTCCACAGGCTGGGAGAATTGGGCTTTTTCCATGAAGATGACCACATTGAATTAATTAACGGGGAAATTATTGAAATGGCATCTAAAGGTACAGCTCATGAAACTTGTTTGCGAAACTTGTTGCAGGAACTTCTAAAAATTGTAGGTGATAGGGCAACTTTGCAATCTCAAGCTCCAATTGCTTTGCCACCTAATAGCGAACCTGAACCGAATTTTGCTATTCTTCAAAACCGAGATGATAATTATCTATCGTCTCACCTTAAAGCGGCTGATGTGTTCTTGGTGATGGAGGTTTCAGATTCTTCTTTGGATTATGACCAATATGTGAAAATTCCTCTCTATGCTAAAGCAGCTAGTGCTGATTATTGGATATTTAATTTATTCGATAATCATTTGGAATGTTCAGTGAAGCATATCAGGATAATCAATGTAAATATGGTTATTTAAATAAGCGAATTATCTTATCAAATCAGGTTATAAATTTTACTTGTTTTCCTGATTGATTTCTGGATTTAGTTAGGGTATTTCCGCCAAAGCTGAATTTTTATACTTGGCTATAGCAAGGATATAGGATAAGTCATGAGAGACAGGACTAATTTTTATGGCTTATAGTGATTTTAAACTTATTGAAGTTATTGATTCTTTTGGTTTAGTTATCCACGAGTCATCTGGACTGTTTATAAATGTACAGGAGCAATAATGTAGTAATTTATTATCTATTATTCTTAGGGAAAATGTTGATTTATCAGTAGCAATAAGTTCTGAAAAAGCTCGAAGTGAAATGATAATAAGTCCAATTTTATTAGAAATTAGACGCAAATTTAATTATGAAATCAGCTTTTTTTCAGGAGTTGATTTTACTGTTGATAGCCAACGAGGACTAAATGGCTTTTGTGATTTTATTTTGAGTCTTTCTAGCGAGCAATTGCTTGTACGTAGTCCGGTAATTGTCTTAGTAGAAAGTAAAAATGAGAATTTGAGGTCTGGTTTAGCACAATGTATTGCCGAAATGGTAGCTGCCCAGTTATTTAACGAGAGAGGTGGAAATCAAATCAAAGCTATATATGGTGCTGTTACTATCGGTACTATCTGGCAATTTCTCAAGCTTGAAGGTAATATAGTTTCGATTGATTTGAGTGAATATTATATTAAAGATGTTAAGAAAAATTTAGGTATTTTGTATAGTGCGATCGCCCAAAGTAAACTATAAATTATTTATTAGCTTACATATTTTTTAAATAATCCCATAAAGCATTTTTAAAGTTCATGGATATGAGTGAGTGCTTTTACTAAATCTTCATAAATAACTATATTGACATCCAGGAACAGTTATGCAAATGTATATTTAAGACAGCAAAGTAACCGCACTCTAAAGCGCTGGTTTTGGTAACTGTCTTAGCAGCAGAATTCCTAGTTTCCTGCCGAGCTTCGTGTCATCCCTTCGGTTGAGTATTTAGCCCAATTTAAAGTTAACTGATTGACTAGACTTTTAACGGGAAAACAAGATGTTTGGATGAATATTCAGGGGAAAGGATGACGCGGAACTTGGTAGGAAGCCAGGAATTATACAGCTAAGACTTAAACCAAACCAAAGCTTAGATAGCAAATTTTTTCAGAGAGGAAGATTCATTTTCGATAATTTACCTCGAAAGAAATTTGTTCAAGCTAGATGCGTGATATTCCAATGCTGTTGCACACAAAAGCAAAATGGAAAATCAATTAAATGAATCCTAAACAGAAGCGCAATAAGAAGCAGCAACTCCTTAATTTGTATGGATATTACTGTTGGTGGTGTTGTCAAAATTTACCACAAAAAATTTTGACATTTGATCACCTCTTACCTAAGAGTCGTGGCGGTTCTAATTCTTTTTAAAACTTACGACTTTCTTGTTTTCCATGCAATAATTCTCGTGGAAACAGTCTCTACCCCCCTGGCAGCAAAAAGCTTAACTGTTTTTAGTTACTGCCCCAATTGTATTAGGCTTTTATCTTGTAAGGTGGGCGTCTTGCCTACCTTTTCCATTTTATTAAATATCAGAGAAAGTAGATATTAAAAATGCACAAAATTTTGATATTCCATGATGAAAAACTTTTACGCCGTGCGCTTACACATCGTTCTTATGTCCATGAAAACCCTGGAGAAGGCGAACACAATGAACGCCTAGAATTCCTCGGTGATGCTGTGCTGAATTTCTTAAGTGGTGAGTATCTATACAAGTGTCATCCAGAAATGGGAGAAGATGAATTAACCCGGCGGCGTTCGGCGCTGGTAGATGAGAAGCAATTGGCAAAGTTCGCCGAGGAAGTAGGTTTAGACTTTAGGATGCGGTTAGGAAAAGGCGCAATTCGAGATGGAGGCTACCAAAATCCTAATTTGCTCAGTAGCACTTTTGAAGCTGTACTTGGTGCTTACTATTTAGATAATAATTCTAATATCGAAGCAGTTCGCGCAATTATAGAACCGCTGTTTGATTCTGTAGATCCTAAACATATAGTTGTGTCTCGTTCTAATGTAGACTCAAAAAATCGCTTTCAAGAATGGGTGCAACGCAACGTTACTCCAAATCCTCCTAAATATTTCACAGAACAAATAGGAGGGCCTTCTCACGCGCCAGAATTCATCGCAAAAGTATTGGTAGATGGAAAAATTTACGGCGAAGGTAAGGGACGCAACAAGAAAGATGCAGAAAAAGCTGCTGCTGAGGATGCGCTAGCTATGTTGAAAAAACAAGGTTTGTTGTAATAATGTTTTTTGATTTCACGCAGAGGCGTAAAGAATAGAATAATTTTACGTCTTTGCGCGAAATCAACTTTTTATTTATAAGGGTAAAATTACGGTGAAAGTGGAACCAACGCCTACCTTAGAGACTAGGTTAATTTGACCTTGTAGTAGTTTTACCAAGCGGGAGACGATCGCTAATCCCAATCCTGTACTATCAGGAAGATAGGGACGATCGCTAGCACTTACGCGAAAGTAGGGTTCAAATATCTGGGTTTGGTTTTCGGGTGCAATGCCAATTCCAGTGTCAGAAACTGCGATCGCCCATCTCTGATTCTCCAACACCTGACACATGATCATAACAGTCCCCGACTCTGTATAACGAATCGCATTACTAATAAGATTTGTGACAATCTGTTTAAATTGAAAAACATCTGTGATTAATTCTTTGGGAGCGCGATCGCAATCTACTACGATTTTTAAATTTTTCCCACCAGCTAAAGGTTCCAACATTTCACACACATTATTAATTAATTCACGCACATCGGTGGGTGCTAGTTGGAGTTTTATCTGCCCTGCATCATACCGCGAAAGTTCTAATACATCATTAATCAGGTGGAGTAATTGTCTACCATTGCGTAGTACACGTTCAATATGTTCTAGATTGACAGAAGTGTCTTTTAGCCGAGTTTTTCGTCGTTGTTGGCGTAAAAACAAATCCGAGTAACCAATAATGGAAGTTAAAGGATGTTTCAATTCATGGGCTAGTTGTGAAAGATACTCTTGATTTGCGCTAATCAAGCGCGTGAGTTCATCATTATGAAGTGTTAGTGATAACTGCAACTGCTGTAATTCTCGCAACCGCTCCTCAACATAACTCTTGAAACAGCGAGCGATCGCTTCGTCTATGATAGCGTCAATCAAACGCATGGAACGAATTATCTCTACAGGTGTTCCATCCAATAAATCTGCTTGGAGAGCATCAAATATTACTGTTCGCAGCAGATGATATTCTCTGGCAATTTCTGCTGTATCAAAGCCTTGTTCGGCTCGAATAGCTCCATGCTGAAAACTGGCAGTAACTATTGACTCAATATCATTCTCCTGATGTTTTGAAAGCACTGTCACCATTGCTTTCAAAACATCAGGGATGTGATCCTTTACTGCTGTGTAAGATAAGTCATCAGCACTTTCAATCCGTCTATCCTTACGAACTGCTGCAACCCATTTATCGAGGATGGTGTCCGTTTTTTCAGCCAGTACTTGACTAAAATCCATTATGTTAAATATCAGCTAGGAGATAGATAAGTAAACTTCTATATCCAACTAGTTTAGCGAGTGCAGGGAGTAAATATCAAATTTAACAATTTAGTTCACCTACCAAAAGGAATAGATTATATATACTCTTTTGCTTGCTGATTAACTAACCCTATCTAAAAAATCTTCAGTACAGGTTGTATTTAAAAATACTATTTAAATATGTAATATTCTTGTTGCTTGGCTCAACTGTATTGTTTAGCTGTCTGTACAAGGAGTTCACTCACAACATAACTAAAAAGCAAGTTTTAATTATTACCATAAATTAAAATTAAATGCTTAAATCTGGTATTAAAATTAACAATATTTATCATAAGACAGATGGCTTTTACTGAGCATTGATGTTATATTGTGCATAATTTAGTATCCATTAGAGTAAGTCAGCCTAATTCAGCGTGTCACAGTGCATAACGCTGGAGCGGAGGAACCAAATTGTGGGGCGTATCTCCTAGAAAGTGAGGAGTTGAAAGTGAGAAGTTGGAAGTTACTAATACATTTAACTCATAACTGATAACTCATAACTTTCTAGAGAAGGGCATCTCTCAGCCCTAGCCCGTCAGCTAACTTCGTAGGCATTGAGAGGAGACTGAAGAGACGGCATTTTTATAGTGTTCCGATCTCATCGGTGTCCAAGGCTGGTACTGCTCGGATTTTTTGTACCTGCACTTAAATCTGTTGAGGTCATAAATGATATTTCTATTAAATTTAGCAGCGGTCGCAGCGATCGCCAGACAAGCTGCTTGGAAAAAGGCAAAACCTGTCATAGTTAGAGATGTCTTCTTTCTACCTGTGTTGGGATTTTTAGGAATAATTGTGTTGTGGTGGATTATTGCACTTGCTAACCATGAATTGATGCCCACCCCACCAGAAGCGTTAATTGCTAATCTAGACTACATCTTAAATCCCTTCTACCAGCGAGGCCCGGGCAACTTAGGAATTGGTTGGCTATTGATTGCAAGTCTGCGCCGGGTATTAATAGGCTTTTTGTTAGGTGCGGTAGTAGCAATTCCTCTGGGGTTTTTAATTGGCATGTCTAGATCGGCAATGTTAGCGCTCAATCCGATCATTCAAATTTTTAAACCTGTATCACCCTTAGCTTGGCTACCCATCGCCTTAGCAATTTTCAATTTAGCAGATCCTTCAGCCATTTTTGTCATCTTTATTACTTCTTTATGGCTGACAATTATTAATACTGCTTTAGGAGTTTCTAGCGTTTCCAAAGATTATTTAGATGTGGCACGAGTGTTAGAAATGCCCCGTTGGCGACGGATTATAAAAATAATTTGGTCTGCAAGTTTACCATATATTTTTACAGGTTTGTGAATTAGTTTAGGGATAGCTTGGCTGGTAATCGTTGCCGTAGAAATGCTTACAGGTGGTATTGGTATCGGCTTTTTTGTCTGGGATGAATGGAGTCGCTTAAACCTGAGTTCAGTATTTTTAGCTGTGTTCATAATTGGCTTAACTGGGTTAATTCTAGATTACACCGTGGGTAAAATTCAAGAATTAGTAACTCATCGCCCTAAAACTTCCAACTAACAAAATTTGGCTGCTATCAAAACAGCAGAGACTTTGCGCCTGAAGCGTGAGTAATTAATCACCAATGGAACTACAAGAATGGGTGATATTAACTGGACTCGACGAGATATTATTAAGGGAATAGGAGCAACAACGGCGGGAATGGCGCTGTCCTCCTGTAGTATTTCAGGAGATAGATCAGCCAAAGGATTGACCGAAGAAGCTTTAGCTGTGCAACCAGTAGTTAAAAGCGGCGAGTTAGAAAAAGCTGATCTTACAGTTGGTTACATTCCTGTTAATGATTGTGCGCCATTTGCGATCGCCTGGAAAAAAGGCTTCTTCCGCAAATATGGTTTGAAAATCACACTCAACCGCGAAGCCAGTTGGGCTACCTCTCGCGACGGTTTAATTTTTGGTCGCCTGGATGCTTCACCTGTAGTATCTGGTGCCATTACCAACGCCAGAATTGGTGCTGAAGGCGCACGCCACGCCCCATTGTGTGCAGCCATGACCATTCACCGCCACGGTAACGCCATGACGATGAACAAAGCCATGTGGGATTTTGGGCTACGTCCGTGGTACGAGTATCAAGAAAAATATGGCGATGGTGCTTTGGAAGCCTTTGGACGCGATTTCCGAGGCTACTTTGACCAGCAACCGCCAGAAGGCAAAGTTTGGGCAGAGAAGTATTTATAGATAACAAAGGCTTCGACCCCAGCGATCCTGTGGGTTATCTGAATAGTTTTGCCATCAGGGCTAACGCTCCCACTAACTTTTTCATGTCTTAAATCCCTGCCAATTTGGGATTTTAGATTTTAGATTTTAGATTTTAGATTTGGGTTCCTTGGTTTTTGCTCTGTCGCTTTTGAGTGGAATAAACATAGAATCCGACGCTTTTACGTCGCTCTAAGCGAAGCCATGCCGTTGGCGTTCGCCTAGCGTGTCGCAGACAAGCCTCTCGAAGAGAAGGCTTTACGATGCGCTATCAGCAGCCCAGCATTCTTTTGATCAGGAACAATCTAAAATTGCAAATCTAAAATCCAAAATTGATTGACTAAATTATTCCCGGAGCATTTTGATGATGGAATATACCTCATTACCTATTAATACCCAAACCGAAGTTCTGCCCCGCCCTGGATTTTTAGAAATTGAAAATTTAGTCAAGTCTTATCCGACACCTGATAAAGATAACTTTATCGTTTTAGATGGAGTTAATCTGACGATTGGTGAAGATGAATATATTTCTGTAATTGGTCACTCAGGTTGTAGAAAATCAACCCTAGTAAAGATAGTAGCTGGTTTAGAAAAAGCCACTTCCGGCTCAGTACGGCTAGATGGAAAAGAAATTCGTCAGCCAGGAGCCGAGCGGATGATGGTATTTCAGAACTATTCGCTGTTACCTTGGTTAACAGTACGAGAAAATATCCGTTTAGCCGTAGATGAAGTGTTAAAAAATGCTAATCGTGCCGAGAAAATTAGCATTGTAAATCAACACTTGGCAATGGTAAACTTGACGGCGGCGGCTGACAAATATCCTGATGAAATTTCTGGAGGTATGAAACTACGAGTAGGTATTGCTAGAGCTTTAGCAATTCGTCCTAAAATGTTGCTAATGGATGAACCTTTTGGGGCATTAGATGCGCTAACTCGTGGCAAATTGCAACGGCAGGTATTGGATATTTGGGAAAATAATCGTCAAGCAGTGATGATGATTACCCACGATGTTGATGAAGCAATTTATATGTCTGATCGCATCGTATTGATGACCAATGGCCCGGCTGCTAGTATAGGAGAGATATTAGAAGTTCCTTTTGAGCATCCACGCGTTAGCGAAGCTCCTATGAAAGAGGCTCGCGCGGCCATGCGAAACTCAAAAGAATATTTTGAACTTCGCAATCATGCCCGAAATTTCCTTGATCGATATTTTGCTCAAGAGGAGTAAATTAGATTATCATTTTTTTTAGTGGGTAGCCTAATTCAAATTTATGAAAGCTGAATTTGGAACGGAGGAACCATATTGTGGGGCGTATCTTGCAGAGAGCGGCTATTTGAGAGTAAAAAGTGAAGAATAATTAATCTTTAACTCAGCACGGGCTAAACGCCCCTCTACCGCTAACAGCACTCAGCACTCCTAAGAGAGAGACACCTTCCAGTCTTAGCCCGTCAGCTAACTCCGTAGGCAATGGAAGGAACCCCCAAGACTTTGGCTGTAATACAGTTATTATTGGGGTTTCCTTGATTGATTTAAGATTTTAAATTTTGGTTATCGTCACTCAATCTCAAATCCAAAATCGTTCGACTGAGCGACTTGCCTTAAGCGTTCGCGCAGCGTCTCGTAGAGAAGCCGAAAGGAGCCGAAGTCCAAAATCTCAAATTGATCGCCCTGCTTCTCATTGTTAATTCATTTCATTGGGAGAAGTAAAGCTGTGCAAATTAAGCCAATGTTAACACGTCTGCAAAGTGCCACAGGCCGAGATGACTTAATTGAACAAATGGTACTGTTGCCAGAACCAAAAAAACCTTTTTCTAAAAAACCTCAACAAGCAAAAGCAGTTAATTTAATTGTTGCTTATGACGCATCTCCTAACAGTCATACAGCGCTAGATATTGCTTTCTGGATTGCCCATCAAACGCGTTTAGCTACTAATGCAGAAGTCACAGTTCAAGCCGTTTATGTACTAGAAGACAATTCAATAAGCCAGTATCCAAATGTCTTGAGCTTACCAATACAACAGCCTCCATTTGAGTGCCAAATCAGTGAAATATCAAAGTCTGCCATACAGGTATTAACTCAACCCCAATTGCAGACAGTGGTAACTCCTCTGCAACAAGCAGATATAATTCTCTGGCAAGCCCGAAGTCTGGCTGAAGAATGGCAAGGTTCCTTCAAATCTCATTTACGGTTTGGCTGCATTTCTACAGAACTTAAAAAAGTTGTTGAATCAGAAGCTGCCGATATTCTGTTTCTCGGTTGCAACTCTGTAAATCATCCGATGATTGAGGCACTAGGTTCTAATTTCCCCTGTGCCGTTTTAGGTATTCCCAGTTGTATTGATGAATAATTACTGTTCAAGATTTTAGTAATTTTTATCTAATTGTAATGATAGATAAGTCACCTACAACTAGGTGACTTTTTTTTGTTAGTGGGAAATCTGGGGTCAAGATTCGTTTTATAGCAAGTCCGGTTAATCACTTATGATTACTGCATCTGTGCAAAAATCCCAAAAGCCTCTTTCCCCCTGCCCCCTGCTCCCAGCAAGAACTGCGATCTAAATAATAAGTCTTTACCTGGACATGATATTAGAAGCTCTTTTAGGCTGATGCACCATCTTTAAAATAAGTTTCCTGCATTAATTAATTTAAAAAATTGCGAAATTTGTTTAGTCGAGCGAATATGATAAACATTTTTGATGCTTTGAGCCTGCTCGATATATTCACGATATTTTGGGGTTAAATATTTATGACACAACCAAAGCACGCGGTAGCTACTAAGTGAACTTCTTAATATTGGACTATTGGAGGGCCAGCCTTCTGGCGGTTTAAAGTAACCTGTGATTAGTCGTTTAGTTACCCACCATCCATGCATATATAGCGGTAAATCGACAAAAACCAGAGTATCCGCCTCGTCGAGTCGTAGCCAAAGAGTTTCTATGCAACCAAACCCATCAATAATCCATCGGTCAGTAACTAAAATTTGCTGATGGGCGTGCTTATAATCTTCATGTGGAACCTCTGTGCCTCCTGATTGATATTTAATCTTGTCCAAGACATAAAGTGGCAAACCTGTGATTTGAGATAATCTTTTGCCTAGAGTTGATTTCCCGCCTCCAGCATTGCCAAACACCGCTACTTTTTTCATCGCCACTCTCCTTTTAATGCAATATATAGCATAGAGAGATGTCTACGAATAAAAAGGATGCGATGCCTTTGGCGGGCTACGCCTACGCTAAAACTTATATTTAAGTATAATGAAGTAATTTTATATTTAAGTATATACGTATTTATATGAAAAATTATCTTGATTAAATATCTCAAAAAGATTGCTAGTAAGTCATTTGATGATTATTTGCAAAAATATTTATAATAATTCTTTGATAATTGATATTAATTACAACAGAAAGTAAATTAGGGGCAGAATTCAAGTGGTATTGCAACTAGTAGCTTCGGTTTTGTACGTGTTAGTTCGCTTTTTGCTTTAGATAAACCTAATCTAATTAAATGTTAGGAATAGCTCAGGAGATAAATTCCCGACTTTTGGTGATAAGCCGGGTTTCTAGGTATTATCTTTATTTATACCCAATTATTTATCAATCCTGAGTTATTCCTAGTATTTAATTAGGTGTAGTACGTCTCTTAAGACGCTATAACCAGCTAAATCCCAAAGTAAATAGGCTAGAAAACCAATTGCTGCAAAACGACCATTCCAAATTTCGGCTTGGGGTGTCCAGCCAAACAGAAATTCATTGCGATCGCGTCCGTTGTATTCTGTTGCAACAGGTGGTAAATCTGTAGAAGGACGAGTCTCTTGAGTTGCCATTTTTTTCTCCAATATCTAGTGGTTTTTCAAGTGTTTAATGTCTAGTAGCCAATTATGTGTAAAACGTCCCTTAAGACGCTATAACCAGCTAAATCCCAAAGTAAATAGGCAAAAAAGCCAATCATTGCCAAATGACCTTTCCAAATTTTCGCTTGAGGAGTCTAACCAAACAGAATTTCATTGCGATTTTTACCATTCCATTCTGTTGGAAATAGTGGCAAATCTATGGAATAACGATTTGCCATTTTTTATCCTCAACAATTCATTTGTTAACTTTAATGTAGCTATTTGTAATTAGACTTATTTCTGTCTCTGGGTACAAACCGTAGGCACTTCTTCTGGACGATTATCAGATACGTATTTTTTTAAACAAATCCACCTTGAGAGGGTGACCAAAAACAAATATGTAAACAAATGTAAAGACCTGAAAAGAAAACTATAATTCAAATAGAATCAATCGCTACAAATCAGCAATAAAAAAGTAAAAATTAGCTATACATAATTAAAATTAGGTGGTAATTTGATAAGATTCTCACTGAAGATCATAAAAGTTATATCTTTCGCTGGATACACTTTTCAATCTTTAGAGAGATGCTTTAAATAGGGGACTTCCAGGATTCTGAGCTAATGAGTTAGGTATTGCCATAGGTACAAACATACATAAATACTAAGAGTTGCTTCTCAACAAAATCTTAATCCCCAAACTTAAACCTTAGAAGAAGGAAATACAATGTTCCAAAGTACGGAAATCATCCTGGGACTCTACAAACCACTATTGTGGTTGGCACAGGTTCCAGGAGAATCCTCAAACGTCACCCCAGCACAGGCATCGGTTCTCACTTCAGGGCCGCGCTTTTTTGTGGCTTTAATCTCCGGCGTGATTTTAGCCTTTGCTTTCCAATTAGTTCTAACTAATCTTTCCCTTGCAGCCGGTATTTCCTACCTGGGGCACTCATCTGAGTCGGATTCAGATAGTGGGGAAGCTGGAAGTTTGGGCGGTAACATTCGCAAAATTGGCACCGCAGTGGGGATTTGGACATTAGTCACTGTGACGATCGCCTTATTAATTGCCTGTTTTCTTGCAGTAAAATTGAGCCTGGTAATCTTAGACCCAGCATTGGGAGCGATTCTCGGTTTGGTAATTTGGGGTGCTTACTTTTTACTCCTGGTCTGGGTTAGTTCCACTACCGTAGGTTCCTTAATTGGTTCAGTTGTCAATACGGCAACTTCTGGTTTTCAGGCGATTATGGGCACAGCCACCGCCGCACTGGGCGCAAAGGCTATTAATAACCAAGTTGTAGCAACAGCTGAAGCCGCCGCAGCTGCCGTTCGCCGGGAACTAGGAAGCGCCATCGACCCTTCAAGTATCCGGGAGAATATAGAAGATTATTTAGACAAGTTGCGTCCTCCAGAGCTAGATTTGTCAAAGATTCGGAGTGACTTTGAAAATTTACTCAACGATCCGCAATTAAAAGCGATCGCGGGGACTTCAGATATTCGCAACATCGACCGTCAAAAGTTTATCGAGTTAGTCAGCAGTCGCACCGACCTTTCCAAAAAAGATGTTAGCCGCATTGCTGATACGTTGTATAAAGTTTGGCAGCAAGTAGTGAGTCAGCAATCACCCACCGAAGACCGCCTGGGTGAGTTAATGGATTATCTGAAATCACTTCCAGCAGGACAAAACAAGACAGATGAACTCAACGCCAAACTGGATAGGTTATTAGCAGAAAAGGGTGGCTCTAAAGAAGCTGACCAAAACCAAAAGGCAGCCGCAGGCCCAATACAAAGTACAATCCAGCAAGGACTATCCGCTTTAACCGCCACTGTGCTGGGACGGGCAGATTTGCCTGATTTGGATGTGGAAAAAATCTTGCGTAGTCTCACTACTGCCAAAGATAAAGTCACCCAACAAGCAGATAAGCTAGGGTTGCCAACACCATCAGAACCCTATAGCCCAATTCGGGCTGATGTCGAAAACTACCTACATAACACTTATGCTTGGCAACTAAGCCAGGAAAAAATTGCCCAAGAATTTCGTGATGTCCTCTACGACCCAGCAGGTGACCCAGGAATAGTCCGCAGGGAACTAGAACGATTATCCCGTAACGATTTCGCCAATATCTTGCAACAACGCGGACTCCTTACCCAAGCCCAAATTCGGCGCATTGCAGATCAGTTAGAAACTGTTCGCAAAGATGTGCTAGTGATAGTCACAGGTATTGAAGAAAGAGAAATAGTCCAAGACTTGCAACGGGCAGTGGAAAGTTATCTGCTGGTTACCCCGAAAGCAGAATTGACAGTACAAGGCATTGAGCAGAATTTCAAACCACTGATCCAAGATCCAGATGCAGATTATGAAACTCTGACATTGCGGCTAGCCCACCTTGATCGTCAGGAAATGCGGTCAATATTGCTGCAACGTAATGATGTCCAGCTATATGAAGTAGATAGCATTCTCGACGAGTTGGAAAAACAACGCGATCGCGTTTTGGTAGAATCCAAAGGGCTAGCAGAACAGGCGCAATATCAAGCAGAAACCCTGTGGCTGAATGTAGAATCATATCTGCGTAATACTGGGAAATCAGAACTGAATCCTGATGCTATCCGCGCAGAGTTCAAAAAGCTACTGGAAGATCCGCAAGCTGGAATTAGCTCAATTCGGGCGCGGTTGTCTCGCTTTGACCGTGATACCTTGGTGCAATTGTTGAGTCAGCGCGAAGATTTGAGTGAAGATCAAGTTAATCAAATCATCAATACTGCTGAGGAGTCGTGGTATAACATTCGCCACACACCCCAAGCTGTAGTGGATAAAGCCAAAGAGCAATACGACTCTGTTACTACCACGATCGCAGATTATCTGCGGAATACTGGTAAACAAGAATTGAACCCAGAAGGTATCCAGCGAGATTTGACCAGATTGTTTGAAAATCCCCAAGAGGGAGCCGTAGCACTGCGCCGTCGATTATCGCAGGTAGACCGGGATACACTGGTGAAGTTGCTCAGTCAACGTCAAGACTTGAGTGAAGAACAAGTCAATGAAATCATTGATTCTACCCAAAATTCGATTCGCAACTTTGTACGTGCGCCTCGTCGTTTAGCTACCCGCACACAGCAAAGAGTGGAAACATTCAAAAATAATGTGGAAGAGTATCTACGCCAAACTGGTAAAGAAGAACTTAATCCTGAAGGTATTAAACGCGACTTACAACTACTTTTGCACGATCCGCGAGTTGGGGTAGAAAGTTTTAGCGATCGCCTTTCGCATTTTGACCGTTCTACGATCATCGCTCTGCTGAAAATTCGCGAAGATATTTCCGATGAAGAAGCAGCGCGGATTGCCGATAACATCGTATCCGTAAGGGAGCAATTTGTAGAACAAGTGCGGAATATCCAAAGAGGTATTCAAGATGCGATTGATGGGGTTTTTGCCCGCATCCGTAACTATCTCAACTCCTTGGATCGCCCAGAACTTAACTATGATAGTATCAAGGGCGATGTCCGCACATTTTTTGACGATCCGCAAGCGGGGTTTGATGCCCTGCGCGATCGCCTCTCCTCTTTCGACCGTGATACCCTGGTGGCAATAATGAGTTCTCGTGAGGACATCTCTGAGGAAGATGCCAACCGGATCATTGATCAAATTGAACGGGCCCGCAACACAGTATTGCAACGTGCAGAACGCATACAGCAAGAAGCCCAACGCCGCCTAGAACAGGTAAAACATCAAGCACAGCGTCAAGCAGAAGAAACCCGCAAAGCCGCAGCGACAGCAGCTTGGTGGCTATTTGCTACAGCATCAGTTTCCGCGATTTTCTCAGCATTAGGAGGAGTAATCGCTGTAGTTACGCAGTAATTTAACAAGTTTTCTCCGCTAAATTTTAAGCCTCCTATACTAGGAGGCTTTTTTATATTTGGGATATCATATTATGTCTGCTTGATTGCTTATTAAACAATACAATACGCTTGGGTTCAGCCCCAAATCCAATGCAAGAGATGTTGCATTGCAACGTCTCTACATACCTAAAATCAATGCCAAAAATCTTTAACCCAAGCGTATTAGCTTATTAAAACCGAATAAACCCAGATTAAATAAGGCTTTTGGAATCTGTAATTACTATAACTATGCCTTTAAATATAGTCATATATGAATATCCTTTACCACTCTAATCTCAGCAATTAGATGGGTGAAAATAGATTTCTTTAATGCTTTAATGTGATTAAATAACTTGCAATAAAATCTGAGCCTATTCTCAATAGAGCGCCTCGTAATTTTTGCAAGTTAATAATTTTTACCTAAGTGGCAATTTCAAATCATGGAAAATACATTAGTTGATAAAACCTTCCGTGACAGCAATGGGAATATTGTTATAGCTCAAATGCCAAACCCACCACTTATTCTTTGGATAGGAGCTAGTTTACTGACTTTAATTTTTCCAAGTGGTAAAATTAATACAGTATTAGACGTTTTGGCAACTGGTTCCTTGTTTACTTGGGCGTGGCTCGAACTATTTCAAGGTGTTAATTATTTTCGCAGAGCGCTAGGTCTTGCCGCGTTGATTGGTCTTATTGCATCAAAAATTTTGTGAGTAACGGTCGAGTAGCAAATAATACGGATAATACGAAAGATTACTAAATTATATTTTTTTGTTCAAAGTCCGAAATGTGAATAAAGTCATGCTTGAATTATGACTTTTTTACAATGTGCATCCTTGTTTAATATTTTAAACTGAGAGCAATACAGCAAATCAATTAAGATATGTACCAAACTAAACTTACATAAAACGTAGAAGTAAGAGGATTTGTTCATAAATTATTGATAAATGCCGTAGAAAACTAAACTAGATTGATGGACATTTGAACATGAAACGTATTTTATTAGGTACATTACTTGCTCTCCCATTGGCAATTTCCTCCTTGCCATCACAGGCATCGGCAGCAGAAATTCTTGTCAGACCCAATGTTCACAGAACTGCTTTTGTGCATAGACCTGTTGTTGCCCGATATAAACAAAGGTTCATTCCTGCACATTGGGAAACAGTACGACGCGGTAACAGATGGGTTAAGGTTAGAGTTCCTGCTCGTCATGTATATGTAAGAGTTTAATATCTAAATAGAGGCTAACAACTCAAGTAAGGTTGTTAACCTCTATTAGGTATAAGTTTTTTGCTAAATAAAACTTATAAAAAAATAAAAGTATTTGACATAAGTCAATTTAATTAATATGAATATATATCAAAATTATCGGATATTAAAAAAACTTATAATAGTTCTACTTGGCATTACTTTATTGACAAGTTGGGATTCCATTCAGGCTGAAGAAAAAAGTATAACTAAAGCAAAAATATTGAGTGGTGATAATTATGGAGAACTATATGACCAAGGAAAGTTACGTACTTACTATTTGTATACTCCGAAATCTTATAATCCAGACCGCCCAATGCCGTTAGTTTTAGTGTTTCACGGAGATGATGGTAGTGGTCGGTCTATCAGTAATGTGACTCGCTTCAATGAATTAGCAGATAAAAAAGGATTTATTGTTGCTTATCCAGATGGAATTAACCAAAAATGGAGCCTTAGAGGTAACGCTCAAGGAAAGGTAGATGATGTTGCGTTTGTCAATGCTTTAATTAATCATCTTCAGCAGCAAATCAATATTGATAACCATAAAGTTTATGCCACCGGTTTTTCTAGAGGTGCGATACTTACCCAAGCACTGGCTTGTAAATTACCTGATAAAATTTCTAGTTTTGCATCAGTAGCTGGTTCGCTCCCAGTTAGACTCAAACCTAATTGCCAGCCTCGAACTTCTATATCGATGTTAACGATCAATGGTACAAATGATCGCGATGTCCTTTATAAAGGTGACGATCGCACTCAACGAGGAGCGCTGCTTTCTATCTCAGAGATGGTAGATTTTTGGCGATCGCACGATCAATGTACTTCATCAAATGAATCTCCTGAGTTTTCTAAAGATAAAGTGAAAACCGCTATCTACACAGGTTGTAGTGACAACTCAGAAGTCTGGCAGCTAGCGGTAATAAACGGCGGACATTTCTGGCCTGGTGGTTCCTCAACTGACAAAAGTCTAAACAAATTTAATGCAAATCTGAGGCTGAATGCCAGTGAAACAATTTGGAACTTTTTTGAAAGTCACAGTTCGTAAACCGATACCGTTAAACACCATTTTGCTTAAACCACGCCAAAAGACGTTTCCAACCGTCCTTAGCATCTTTCTCGCGGTAGGAGGGGCGATAATCGGCAAAAAAAGCGTGGGGTGCATCAAGGTAGACGATAATTTCAGATTTGCTTTTGCTGGACTTTAAGCGATCGCGCATCTGTTCTACTGTATCAAGGCGAATACTCGTATCCTTGCCACCATAGAGTCCGAGAATGGGGACTGTCAGTTTTGATGCAATATCGATGGGATACTTGGGTTGAAGTTGGGTAGCATCGCCTGCAAGTCGTCCATACCAAGCCACACCAGCCTTCACTTTGGGATTATGTGCAGCATATAACCAGGTAATGCGACCACCCCAGCAGAAGCCTGTAATTGCCAATTTACTGGCATTCCCCTTAGCTGATTTCACAGCCCAGTTTACCGTGGCATCAAGATCAGATAACACTTGGGCATCTGGCACTTTGGCGACAATTGGGCGAATTTCGTCTATGTTGCTTAACTTCGAGACATCACCTTGACGGATAAATAATTCCGGTGCGATCGCTAAATACCCCAACTTGGCAAAGCGACGGGTGATATCTTGAATATGCTCGTGTACTCCAAAGATTTCTTGGATCACCAGAACAATTGGGAAATTTTCACCGGTGGCTGGTGCTGCTCTATAGGCAGGGATTTCGCCATCTTTGACGGGAATTTTCACCGCACCAGCTATCAACCCTTTGGCATCAGTGGTGATGACTTCGGCAGAAATGGGTTGTACTGCGAGGGCAAAACCCGCCGCCACAGTGGCTGTTGCAATAAATTTACGACGTGTTATTTCTTGCATCATCTCTACTTTACAATTGGCGAAAACTTTATTATTGCTTATCCGTATAATACTACAATGTAATATTACGGTTTATAAATCAATTTACCGCGATATTGGCTTTGTTTGCTACCTCAGTTTTCGCCTGTATAGAAATAGCGATCACTATATAAAAAGTAACCATTCACAGGATTTGAAACCGTTACAAAAATTAATTACGAATTATTTAATTTCTCCTTAGACTGTCTAAATATTTTATTTTAGGCAATTGACAAACTTCAAGTAAAATTGTATTTTACTTGAAGTTTAAAATAGCAAAATGTAAATTTTCACCATGTTTAATATTCTTTCACTAGGGAAATTTAAAAAAGTTACCACTAGCTTTTTTGTAGGTGCATCAATAGGAATTTTATCTCCTATAATTTTTACTTCTTCACGGGCTTTGGCTGCTTCTAGCCAGATTGGTATTCCCACCGGAGCAGCTACCGCACTTCAAACTCTAGCTAATCAAGGTATAACTCCTAAAACTATTGCATTCGCTCCCAATGCAGGGTGGGTAATTCTCAATGGTAACAATGGTTGGAACTCTGAAAATATTCCACAAGAGGCTACGAAGCTACTTTCTACTCTAACTCTAAATAAACAAAATTCAACCATCAACACTATTGCCTTTACACGTAGTGGAGAGTGGGTAATTATCTATGACGGTAATGCTTTTTCTTGGAGTACCAATTTTCCTAAAGATGTTGTTAATCAACTAAAGACTCTAAATCAAAACAAATCAACTATCAACACTGTTGCCTTTACACCTAATGGACAGTGGATAATTCTCTCTAACGGTGGTAACACTGCTAATTGGAGTACCAATTTTCCCAAAGATGCTGTTAATGAAATAAAGGCTATATATAAAATATATCCATATATCAAGACTATTGCGTTCACTCCCAATGGAGCGTGGGTAATTTTCTATGCAAATGGCTATGGCAATACTGGTTATGCTTATAGTTCCGGTATTTCACAACTTGCTACTAGTACAATTGTGAACGATTCTAAGGCAGGATACCGTTTAATAAATATAGCTTTTACTCCAAGCAATGGTTGGGCGTTACTTGATTTAAGTCCTCAAGAAATTCAACTGCAAAATCTAGAAATTCAACAAGAGATAGAATTAGATCAAATTCAGGGAGAAGCATTCAAAAATAGGGCAGCGGCAACCCTTAATGAAATCTAATAAAAATATTCCATCACTTCCTCAAAATTAACATCCTGGGGCATCTCCTCTACTGTCTTGAAGATTTGATATTTTCACAGTATAATCTGTTGTAATTTGTATTACCTTCAAAAGTTGACAGTAATAATCTGAATTTAACACTTGACATCACTGTTGAACAAAGAGCGATCACTTTATTTTCCCCGATTTATCCAATCTTCACCACCAGCTAACTGACTGAGATAATCATCCATAATCGCTGGTAATTCCTTTGGCGAATAAGTATATGTTAAAGCCAATAAACTAGTAGCTGTAGTCAAAATCTGGCTTTTATTTAGCATTCCAGACAACTGAGAACGAGTAAATTTGCTGTTCATCACTTCCTCGCTAGCATCAGCGATCGCATCTTCAATTACTTCCTCTTCTATGAAATTCTCCCATTCATCTAAATTAATGTAGTAAGATGTTTTATTATCTTTGATATTCAACTTTTTAATTTCTCGAATTGAATTACGAATAGAAGCCGCCCATGAACAAGTTAATCTTTGTTCTACTTGGTTCTTAATTAAATGAATCAGTAGAATGTTTAAATAAGCTTGGATATTCCGCAAAATAGCTTGTTTACTCATGCCTTCTAGTTCATCTACAATTACTAAGGCATCTGTATAACGTCCTTCTAAAATGCTCTTTTTGAGGTCTATTAATTCTTGTGTCATTTTTTCATCGCCTACTTGATTTTCAATCTTACCCACAGTTGTAGCTGAGTTAAGTTTTCAGCTAAAACTGTGGGTAACTCCTTAGCTGAATAAGAATAAGTTAGCGCCAAAAACTTCAAAGCAGTCTGAATTACCTGGTTTATATCTAACATTTCAGTAGCATGTAAATCAAAAGTGATATATAACAATCGCCTATATTTTATTAATAGCAGAGTATTTTACCTGCCATTAATAAAGCAGTATTGTTCACTTATGAGCCTGTATCACTTGTAAACTACCACCTGCATATAAAGTTGGCTCACTTGCTTCAAACCCAGTCTCAGTTAACAATCCAGGCAAATCAGTTTTCAACAATTGCCAAGCTGTTTCTGTCTCAAACAATAACAAAAACACTGATACCCCAGGCCAAAATATCGGATTCGTAGGAGCATGAAAATCCACCAGTGTAAACACTCCTCCTGGCTTCAACACCCGATAAACCTCACTAATAATTTTTCGCAATTGCTCAGGCTGCATCTCGTGTAATGCAACGCTGGTATGCACCACATCAAATAGATTATCTGCAAATGGCATCTTCTCTGCAAAAGCTTCGAGATAGACTGCTAATGGTACATTTTGCCGGGCCCGTTGCAAAGATTTGGGTGAAGCGTCCAATCCTGTTACATTTTGTGATAATTTTACCAAAAATTGCGTTGTTTGACCACTACCACAACATAAATCTAAGACCTGAGTATCTGAGTGAATTGTTAAGCCTTGCAAAGCAAGTTGCCGAAAACGGGCTTCACCACCTACACTTAAGGCTGCTAAACGAGAGATACCATCATACAGCCACTGATAACGGTAACTCCAATCCCTTAAAATTGTTGCCATTGCATATTTCCTTGCTATTAAGCTTTATATTTAATAAAGATATATTGTTAACATTAGTAAAAAACCTGAAAAGATTGGGGGAAAGTAACTGCTATGGGTCGTGTAGGCGTCTTATTACTCAATCTCGGTGGCCCCGATAAGCTAGAGGATGTCGGGCCGTTTTTGTACAACCTATTTTCCGATCCGGAAATTATTCGCCTACCATTTCGCTGGTTGCAAAAGCCCCTAGCCTGGTTTATTGCCTCGCGGCGAACCAGAACATCTCAAGAGAATTATAAGCAAATCGGTGGTGGTTCTCCACTGCGACGGATCACAGAAGCCCAAGGGGAAGCTTTAAAAGAACAGTTGAGTTATTTAGGGCAAGAAGCCAATATCTACGTGGGAATGCGTTATTGGAATCCCTATACAGAAGAGGCGATCGCACAGATCACCCAAGATAATATAGAACACCTGGTAATTTTGCCACTGTATCCCCAGTTTTCTATCAGCACGAGTGGTTCTAGCTTCCGGCTTTTAGAAAAACTTTGGCAAGAAGACCCAAAGCTTCAACCTATTGAATACACCGTCATTCCTTCCTGGTACAAACAACCAGGCTACCTGGAAGCAATGGCGGAACTCATCGCCCAAGAACTCGAACAGTATCCGAACCCGGATGAGGTTCATATATTCTTCAGTGCTCACGGCGTTCCTAAAAGCTACGTTAAAGAGGCTGGCGACCCTTACCAGCAAGAAATTGAGGAATGTACTGCCCTAATTATGCAGACGCTCAATCGACCTAATGCCCACACCTTAGCTTACCAAAGTCGTGTCGGCCCGGTAGAATGGCTCCAACCTTATACAGAGGATGCCCTCAAAGAACTAGGTGCAAAAGGCGTGAAAGATTTGGTTGTCGTGCCAATCAGTTTTGTTTCAGAACACATCGAGACACTGCAAGAAATTGATATTGAATATCGGGAAGTAGCAGAAGAAGCAGGAATTCACAACTTCCGTCGCGTTCCTGCTCCCAATACCCACCCAGTATTTATTAATGCACTTGCAGATTTGGTGATTGATGCGCTAAAAAATCCTAGTTTCAAGCTTTCGCAAGCTGCCCAAATGAAAAAAAGGGTGAAAATGTACCCCCAAGAACGTTGGGAATGGGGTTTGACTACTAGCGCTGAAGTATGGAATGGGCGGATCGCCATGCTGGGCTTTATTGCCTTAATCATTGAGTTAATTACTGGTCATGGCTTCTTGCACATGATTGGACTTTTGCAGTAAAAGGTACTGGGGACTAAGGAAGAGGGAGAGGGGATAAGAGTAGGGGAGCCAAGGGAAGAATAATTTACAATCCCCATTACCTCTTATCCCCAGAGAAAGTCCCACCTTCCCCAATCCCCAGTCCCTAATCCCCAGCCCCCAATCCCTGCCGATACCAGTCATACCAATGCTTCGCACTACGAACTGCAAACCAGAGCAGTATTAAAGCAATTACTCCTCCTTGCCAGGGAGCGTCAAAGGCAAAAAGTACTAAAGCAACACACAAGGTATCTTGAAGAAAGACTGCCCACAACGGTAAACCGCGTAACCGATAGAACCAACCAACTTGAACTAGCTGGAGTACTAAAGCTAAAGAACCCCCAATACACGCAATCATCCAGTTTGGTGCTGTTGCACTAGCTACTGCTAACCCCATAATTGCCCCCACAATAGGAGACATGAGTAATTGAACTAGTTGTAGCAATCTTTGCCCCCATAGCTTTTTTGAGGCGAATAATTCAACTAAAGACCAACAGCTGAGGCAGGCTAACAAGATTGGTGGAGAAATGTGAGATAAAATTGGAACTTGCGACCACAAGCTACTACCCTGCAACAATCCAATAATCAGCAAAGGTGTAGCTATTCTCATTCCTGCTGCCGCCGAGGCTGAAAGTGTGGCTAGGATTTCAATCATTAAGGCACTCGAAGCACTAATAAATAAGTAAATCTGTGTTATTTATACTACCCAGTAATGATAAAAATTCCAGCACCAAACTAACAGTTTTCAGTAATGCAATACTAAAGATTTTTGGCATTTTTATCAGAAAAGAATTCAGGAGCCAGAATTCAATTTTGAATTCTGTGCAAGTGGTGGATAGCGTCTGGTACACAGTGTCTTGATTCTGACCGAAGGAGGAGCGTCTTTAGCTTTGCTCCTGAATTGTGACTTCTGAATTCTTCTTCAAATATTCTTTTTTGAAAAAGTTTGCGTATTTTTTGAGTAACGGGTTTATAGTAAGCGCTTAAGCGCTCACTACAAGTAAATTAATCCTAAATTCCCAACCGTTGATAAACCTCTTCTAAATGGCTCAGATGCTGCTGGGGGTCAAAACAGACTTCTAATTCTGCTGAGGACAACTTTTCGGTAACGCGAGGATCTTGGCTAATCAAGTCTTGAAAATTACCTTCTGGCTTGTTCCAAGCGGCGTGAGCGCTTTCTTGAACGATCGCATAAGCATCTTCTCGGCTGCTTCCCTTATCTATCAAGGCAAGTAACACTTTTTGGCTGAACACAACGCCGCCGTAGCAATTGAGATTTCTTTCCATGTTCTCAGGATAAACCAACAAGTTTTTCACCAAGTCGGTTATTTCTATCAACATAAAATGCGTCAAAGTACAAGCATCTGGCAAAATCACCCGTTCTACAGAACTATGGGAAATATCCCTTTCATGCCAGAGAGCAACGTTTTCCAAAGCTGCACCTGCATGGCTTCTGACAAGTCGCGCCATTCCTGTCAGCCGTTCTGAACGAATGGGATTGCGCTTGTGTGGCATTGCCGAGGAACCTTTTTGACCTTTGGAGAAGAATTCTTCAACTTCCAGAACGTCTGTTTTTTGTAGATTACGAATTTCTACAGCAAAACGTTCGATGGATGCCGCTACTAAAGCTAATTGTTGCACATAGTCAGCGTGGCGATCGCGGGAAATAACTTGCGTTGAGGCCGTATCGGGTTTGAGTCCGAGTTTTTGGCAAGCGATCACTTCTACACGCGGTTCAACATTTGCATAAGTTCCCACCGCACCAGAAATCTTACCCACAGCGATCGTTTCGTGGAGAATTTTCAGGCGTTCTTGGTGTCGCAACACTTCTGCTAACCAGCCAGCTAGCTTGAAACCAAAAGTAATCGGTTCAGCATGAATACCATGCGATCGACCAGCCATCACTGTATGACGATGTTCCCGTGCTTTTTGGCGAATTACCTGAATCAAATCTTCTAGACGTTGCAATAATATATCTAGGCTGGCAACTAATTGCAGTGCTAAAGCTGTATCCAAAACATCCGAACTAGTTAAACCCAGGTGAATATAGCGTCCTGCATCACCTACATATTCGTTGACATTTGTCAAGAAAGCGATAACATCGTGGCGGACTACAGCCTCAATTTCCAGCACCCTATTGGGGTCAAAATCTGCCTTGGCTTTAATTTCCTCAACCGCCTGAGATGGAATGTAACCCAGTTCAGCTTGAGCCTCGCAAACAGCAATTTCGACTTGCAGCCAAGTTTTTAACTTATAGGCTTCACTCCACAGATTAGCCATTTCGGGCAAAGTATAACGCTCAATCACAGTTCGGCACAGAATACAACCGTCATATTTTACAGTTTAATTAATGTAGATCGCTTTTTAGTACTGCTTTTTGCTCAGGGACAGGACTAGTTTTAGAGTTAAAAGTGATGATACTAATGCTGCCATCAGCCTCCATATATGCAAACTTCACATCTGCTAAAAATTCTACACCTTGCTGGCGTAACTTGCTCATCAACTCATCGTCTGTAATTAACTCTCGTTGCAAATGACGCTCAATCATCCGACCATTTTTTACTAGTAGCAATGGTGGCTGATTTATAAAACGTTGGAACTGAGGTATTTTATAGCCCAACCAGTTCAACAAGTAACTCCAAAAAATCACAGTTCCTACCAGGATTGCGCCTTCAGTAATCGATGTATAATTACTTGCCATAGCATTTTGGGCCGCTTCAGCAAATAACACAACTACGAGTAAATCAGTGATTCCTAGTGTTCCTAATTGCCGGCTAGGAAGAAAACGTAGCACTGAAAACAGCGCTAAATAAACCAGTGAACCACGGATAATTAACTCAAAGACGCTGATGCTAGGAACAAAGATTGCCTGCCAATTGATAAAAAACCATTTTTCCATTAGCACTGATTTTTTTCCTTTCTCAATAGACTTCTGGAAAAAATCCAGTATCAGGTTATTTATCTGTGGTCTTATTTCATAAGACTAACTTCTATTAGAGGTTAAATACTTCAACATCTATCAGATTTATAAAACTAAATTCCTAACAATCAGGAATTAAAATCGCTGATTTTTTCTTCTCTGTTTTAAGCGCTTGGGCTTCTTGAAAGACTGGAATAAGCGATTAATAAAATTAGAAGGAGGCTTTTTATTAGTGGACGATTGCCCCGTTGGAGCTTTACCATTATATTCCCTGTTATCAGATAAAGGTATGGCATGTTTAGATGGGGTTATGCCGCTACCGTACCTTCTGGCATAAACTTGAGTAAACTCCGCACCGAAGAAAAGAATCTGCGCGGCATAGTTAACCCAAGCTAAGATTACCACCAGTGAACCAGCAGCACCATAAGCTGAACCAAAACTGCCATTACCTAAATATTGTCCTAACAAAAATCTCCCGATAGAAAACAAAAAGGAGGTGAGCATAGCTCCAATTAAAACATCACTCCAAGCAATTTCGACATCTGGTAGTACTTTAAAAATGAGTCCGAACAGGAACGTAGTGATGGCAAAGGAAAGGATGAAATTGAGAATCTGCCAGAGGAAATCGACACCTGGCAGCAAGTTACTAAAGTATGTTACTAATGCTGCTAATGCCGTGCTAATTACTAGAGAAACTAAAAGTAAAAAGCCAATCCCGATCACCATTGCAAAGGACAAAACGCGTAGACGAATAATGTTAGTTATGCCGCGTCCGGGTTTCGGTTTCACTTCCCAAATCGTGTTGAGGGAATCTTGCAACTCGGTAAATAAACCAGTAGCACCCACTAGTAGAACTATGACACTAATGATAGAAGCGATCGCTCCTGTTTGTGGTTTATTAGCATTGCTAATAGCTGTTTGGATAAATTGTGCCCCATCTCTGCCGACTAAGCCTTGAATTTGTCCAACAATTTGCCCTCTTGCCGCTTCTTCTCCAAATACTGCCCCTGCGATCGCAATTACAATAATTAGCAACGGTGCAATAGAAAAAATCGTGTAATAAGCTAACGCCGCCGCTAACCGTGAGGCTTTATCCTCACTCCATTCTTTGAACGTCTCTTGTAATAACTTCCAAATTGCCTGCAAATTCATCCAATCAGTCTCCTTAAAAGGTATCGGTTACTTCCTGATATATTGGATACTGATTTCATAAGTAGCAGCATCCATCCAAGGGAGTTTTTAAAGCGTCCTGAAGGAGGAATTTAGCAGAGTCGATAATTTACTTGACAGAAATATCTATAAATAATTTGCTTTTTTCTAAACAATAGGTAGTGCGATCGCTTTAGTATATAAAATACATTGAGAGTGATCGCATAATCCCTTGATTGATTTCTCTAATATCGTTTCGCTAAAATTTGGGATTTATTCATTGGTTAGCTATCTAAAGCATCCTATTGAAAATTTATACTTACTCATATAAGGGTTCCGATTCAGTAACCGATTCTCCTGCCTGTTCTAAACTACGTAGGGTGTTTAACGATAGAATTACAGAAGCGATTACCACTCTTCAGGATGCAGAAAATCGATTCGGTTTTGTTCATGTTGAAGACGAGAAATTTTTCCCAGAGTGGTATGAGGGATTGTCTGAAATTACAGAAGCGGATAAAGTCTCTGTGGATGTCGTGCGGCGCAGATATCTCTATCACCGTGCCGGAGGTGATTTATTAGAAGTCGCGGCTACACAAGACTTTACCCACCTCCGTGGGTTTAGACCTTTAAACATCCTCTTAAGTGGTCGTCAGGATATTCTCCTTGAAAATAGGTGTAATATCGCAGGTAGAGAAGGATAGAGCAGGTGCGCTACGAATTCACTAAACCCTTCTGCCTAGTTTGAGAAGTCAGAGACTTAGCCCCGTCAATGTTCAACTGCCGAGTAAAAAGGTTCAACTGCCGAGTAAAAAGGTTCAACTGCCGAGTAAAAAGGTTCAACTGCCGAGTAAAAAGGTTCAACTGCCGAGTAAAAAGACTCAACTGCCGAGTAAAAAGACTCAACTGCCGAGTAAAAAGGCTCAACTGCCGAGTAAAAAGGCTCAACTGCCGAGTAAAAAGGCTCAACTGCCGAGTAAAAAGGTTCAACTGCCGAGTAAAAAGGCTCAACTGCCGAGTAAAAAGGCTCAAGTGTCGAGTAAAAAGGCTCAACTGCCGAGTAAAAAGGTTCAACTGCCGAGTTCAATAGAGCAAGTGGGCTATGAATTCACTGAACCCTTGTGCCTAGTTTTGAAAGTCAGAAACCTCAACCCTTATTAACAGACTTAAGCCATCATCACAAGATTCTTACTGCATTCTATCGATTGTGCGATATTGGATTGCTTCTGCTACATGATTGGTTTTTACCTCATCTTCTGCCGCTAAATCTGCAATAGTTCGTGCCACTTTGAGAATGCGATCGCTTGCTCTTGCCGATAAACCTAATTTTCTAATGGCTACTTCTAATAAACTGCGGCTAGCATCATCTAACTTGCACCATTTCTGGAGATGACGACTTTGCATCTGGGCATTGCAACGCAGATTCGCTTCTGCTTGGAAACGAGTAATTGCGCGATCGCTTGCTTGTTGCACTCGTTGTAGTACTGATGTTGATGCTTCTCCGGTAGGTTGTTGGGTAATCTCTTCTGGTTTCAAGCGATTCACCGCAACTTGTAAATCAATACGATCCATCAACGGCCCAGAAAGTTTTGCCCAATATTGCTCACGTTGACGAGGAGAACAAGTACATTGTTGGATGGTATCGCCATAATAACCGCAAGGACAAGGATTGGTACTCGCCACCAAAGTAAACTGCGCGGGAAACATTACTGATAATTTGGTGCGGGAAATTGTGACGTAGCCATCTTCTAGAGGTTGGCGGAGAAATTCCAACACATCTCGTTTAAATTCCGTGAGTTCATCAAGGAATAGCACACCTCTGTGAGATAATGAGATTTCCCCAGGACGAGGGAAGCTACCGCCACCAACCAGAGAAGGCCCGGATGCTGAATGGTGAGGACTGCGAAAAGGGCGATCGCGTACCAACGAACCGCGATTTTTCAATAAACCAGCCACCGAATGGATGCGAGTCACTTCTAAAGATTCGGCAAAACTTAGAGGCGGTAAAATTCCTGGTAAGCGCCGTGCTAACATGGTTTTCCCACTACCAGGTGGCCCAACAAAAATTAAATTATGCCCGCCAGCAGCAGCAATTTCTAAAGCACGACGCGCATGAGCTTGTCCTTTAACATCATGCAAATCTGCGCCAGGGTAGGATACTGTTGCTATCTCCGTTGTGCCATCTATCTGCACAGGCTTGTAACGCCCCGGATTATTTAAAAAATCTACCACCTCAGACAGATGTTTGCAGCCATAAACAGCCAAATCTTGAACCACTGCCGCTTCTTGGGCATTATCAGCAGGGATAACTAAACCTGCAATTCCCATCTTTTGAGCAGCTGCTGCGATCGGCAAGACACCAGCCACCGGACGCAAACTGCCATCTAAAGAGACTTCACCCAAAAATAGATAATCCCCCAACAAATCAGCGCTAACTTGCTCAGAAGCTGCCAGAATTCCCACACTAATAGGCAAATCGAAACAGGGGCCTTCTTTGCGTAAATCTGCCGGAGTTAAATTGATCACAATTTTTCGCATGGGGAAGGCGAAACCTGCATTCTTCAGCGTTGCTTTGACTCTTTCTCTTGATTCTTGAATCGCTGAATCTGGCAATCCCAAGACAACAATTCCCGGTAATCCCCCTGAAACATCGACTTCCACGCCGACTTTGACGGCATCGATGCCCACAATTGATGCACTCCAAACTCTGGCAAGCATTTATTATATAACAGTAAACCTTTCAAATCTTTAGCAGATGAGTCCCTACATTGGCATTAGTGAAATTACAGAGACAATTTTTTGAGTAAAGTAGTTACATCAATTTTCAAATAAATAGACCATGCGGTGTCAAATTAATATGAAAGCCTGGCCTGATAAGATACTTGCTCTGTACCTTTTTCATTCTGGTCATTTATTAACTTGCCATCTTCCATGTAAACGATGCGATCGGCAATATCTAAAATGCGGTTGTCATGAGTAACTAAGAGAATAGTACAATCCTGTTCTTTAGCTAGGCTTTGCATCAGGTTAACCACATCTCGTCCCGATTTACTGTCAAGGGCGGCGGTGGGTTCATCCGCTAAGACAATTTTAGGACGACCGACCAATGCACGAGCGATCGCAACTCTTTGTTTTTGTCCCCCAGATAAATCATCAGGATAATAATTCAGGCGCTCTCCTAATCCTACTTCCTCTAACATTAGGGCTGACCGGGTTTTCATTTCTGCCGCCGAAATATTCTTATGCACTTCCAAACCCATTCTGACGTTCTGGAGCGCTGTTAGGCTACCGTGCAAATTGTGGGCTTGGAAAATATAACCGTTATTGCGTCGTGCTTGGGTAAGTTGTGCTTTGTTAGCGCCACACAGTTCTTGTTCTAATATCTGCAAACTGCCAGATTGGGCAGAACGCAAGCCGCCGACTAAAGTCAGAAGTGTAGTTTTACCAGAACCAGAAGGCCCAGTCATAATAATAATTTCGCCGGCATAAATATCCAGGTTGATATCAAAGAGAACTTGCTTGCGAAGTTGACCATGACCAAAATAGTGGTCAAGATTTTTAACAGAGATTACAGGAGGCATACCAATTTTAAATTTTAAATTTTAGATTTTAGATTGGGAATTGGGTAAGTATCTTTATGCCCGATGCCCAATGCCCACTTGCCCTGAGCGAAGCCGAAGGGATGCCCAAAGCCCATTTTCTAAAACATATCTGCGGGGTCGGCAGATTGTAATTTCCGGGTGGCGATCGTACCAGAAATTATGCACATAATCATTGTCAGTGTTAATACCGTCAAGGCTCGTGCTACAGTCATGTAAACCGGCAAATTGGTGGCATTACGAGTTAAATGATAAAGTCCTAAAGGTGCGATCGCTCCTGGGATAAAACCTAAAACTGCCAAAATTATCGCCTCTTCAAACACTACACCTAATAAGTAGAGATTGTTATATCCCATTGCTTTAAAAGTGGCGTATTCTTTGATATGGGAATTCACATCTGTAGAAAGAACTTGATAGACAATAATCACGCCCACCAGAAATCCCATTGCTACACCCAAGCTGAAGATAAACCCGATAGCCGTATTTGTTTTCCAGTAATTTATTTCAAATTCGAGAAATTCTGCTTTGGTTAAAACTTTAACATCATCATCTAAATGAGATTTTAAAGCTATTTTCATCTGTTGTGGGTCATAGCCTGGTTGCAGCTGCACTAAACCTAGACTGACACTGCTGGCTTCTTGTCTGGGAAATAGTCGCAGAAAGTTCTGGTCGCTGGTGATCAAAGTACCATCGGCTATGAAGGAAGCCCCGACTGAAAATAAGCCGCTAATGGTAATTGTCCGCCGTTCTATTTCGGTTGTGACAGTTTTACCTTGTTCAATTTTGGCGATCGCTTCGTTGTAATCTCCTCTAGAGGCGCGATCAAACAGAACAGTATCTGGTAGCTTAATAGCATCTATCTGGCGATTCACATCTGCTAAGTTCAACACTTGCCGATCAGGATTGAACCCCATAACTAATATTGTCGTTTTCTGATGTGTTTGGGGATTTTTCCAATCAACAATGTTGACATACATTCCTTCTGCCGACTTTACACCTGGTACATCCATTACTTGATACAACCGCCGCCGCGTAAAGCTAGACATATATGCTAGGTTACGTGCTTGGGGGCTAATGACAAACATATCAGCCTGCATACTCCGATGCAGCATTGTGTTACTTTCAAACAGGGCATTCTGAAACCCTAGCTGCATGAACATTAGAACATCGGCAAAGGCAATACCTGACAATGCCACCAAAAGACGACCTTTTTCATGACTCAGTTGCAGCCATCCTAAAGGCGTTCGCCGCCGCAGTTGCTGGATAAATCCAATCACAGTTCAATCACCGCCTTGACTTGCAAATTAGTTAAGTTAGAAGCATTTTGGCTGGATAGTTTATTTAGTTGCACATGGACTTCCACTACTCTGGCATCAATATTGCTAGAGGGGTCAGCATTGATCAGATTTTGCCGCTTTACCTGCATACCAATCCAATCGACTCTTCCCCCTAATTGATTGCGGAGGGAATCACTGCTTACTAGTACCGATTGTCCCGGACGCACTCTCTTGATATCACTTTGGTAAACTTCTACTACTGCATACATCTGGTCGGTTTGACCTAGAGCCACAATTCCTTCATTGCCAACAGTTTCTCCGGCTCGGGTATTAATCTCCAAAATTCGACCGGCTTTAGGAGCCAGAACGTATGCCTCTGCCAGTTCTGCTCTAATTTTTTCCACAGTGGCTTGAGCACTGTCTATCTCTGCTTGGGCATTTGCTATATCTGTAGGACGAACTTCAGTGGTTTGATTTAGGTTAGCTTTTGCTTCGTTAATCTGCTGTTGCAAGCTGGCGAGGGTTTGATTTTGGTTAGCTTTTGCTTCGTTAAGCTGCTGTTGTAGGGTCGCTACAGTTCTTGTCTGGGTGGCTTGGCTTTCAATTAAGGCTTGAGTAGAAGTTTCAGCGCTTAGGCGTCTTTTATCAACTTCTTCGCTAGAAATTGCTCCTGCTTTGTATAAAGTCTCATAGCGCTGCACGTCAGCTTGGGCATTACCTTTCTCGGCTGCGACGCGAGCCACTGTTGCTTGCAAGCTGCGTTGTTGCCCAAGGAGTTCTGCTTCTAGACGATTAATTGTAGCTTGCTGAGTTTTAATGTTTCCTTGTAGTTCTACTTGTACACGATTCACTGTAGCTTGACGCGCTCCAATTTCTCCCTGTTTAGCTCCAGCTTTTACCTGGTTAAGGCGAGATTTGGCAACTTGAACTTGTTTTTGTGCTTCACCCAAAGTAGCTTGTAAGCGAGCGCGGTTGTCCATAATCGCAACTACCTGCCCAGCTTTGACGCGATCGCCTTCTTTCACCAATAGTTGCTCTACCCGATTTCCTTCACCCATTGAAGAAGGCGCTGACAGTTTTATTACCTCTCCCTTTGGTTCCAACCGCCCTAATGCTGTTACTGTTTTTACCACAGGCACAACTGCTACTGGTGCTTTTTGCTTTTCATTACCTGTAGCCTGAAGCTTCATTACTGTATAAACACTGAACCCGCCTATGGCAAAAGCTGCAATTATTGCAAATAGAAGAGGCGATCGCAAAAGATTCTGAGAAGACCTTAAACCCTCTGAATTCCTGTATTGCTCCATACTATTTTCCCCTGACCACCAGTAGCAACTTGTACTAAACTGTACAGTTCAATTTATGCTAAACTAAACGGGCTAGTTTAGTCAACATGATATAACTAAACTTGTCATCAATTTGCAAAGGCATCATGCAGCGGAATGTTATTCCCTATTAGGATTGATTGTCTACTACAAGAAAGTAGAACAGAAAAGAGTTGACAATAGAGGCTTTTGAGCTTTATCGAAGGGTAGTAAGTTGGCACAATTAAACTAAACTATGTGAAGAACGATAAACTACACTAAAACCCTCTTCCTTCCTGCCTCCTGCCTTATTCTAACGATAAATTTTTCCGCCGACCTATTTATGTTTATTTTCGCCATTTTGTACTGGGCATTTTGCAGCATCTATTAATATTGTTTATGAGAAAGGATGATTAATAAATGGTACGCATTAAAGCTGGCGAAGTGGATCGAGACAATTCCGTTGATAAAGTGGAGCAAATTCTGCAAGGGGCAATGCAAGAATTCCTTCAACATGGCTATGCTGGTACAAGCATGGATCGGGTAGCGGTAGCAGCAGGTGTTTCTAAAGCGACAGTCTACAGCCACTTTCAAGATAAAGAAGGACTTTTTAAAGTACTGTTAGAGCAACTGACAAGCAAAAAGAATAGCTCCATTTTTGGCACAGAACCGATTGAGGGAGAACCAGGCGTCATACTGCACCAAGTAGCAACCAAAGCATTAGAGCAGATGCTTAACGACAAAGAACATAGTGCATTTATGCGAGTACTAATTGGGGAATCTGGGCGTTTTCCTGAGTTAGCTCAAATTTGTGTTCAAGCGATGATTAAGCCAGTAGCCCAAACTCTCACTCAATACTTGGCGGCTCCTGAATTAAACATACCTGACCCAGAGGCAACAGCAAGAATTTTCTTAGGAGCATTGGTGCATTTTCATATTACTCAAAATGTGATGCATGGACAGGACATTGTACCAATGGAAAGCGATCGCCTAATTGATGCCTTAACACACCTAATCAATAAATGCGCTGATTAGATTATTAGTAGGGGCGCAAGGCATTGCATAGGAGATGTCAACTTAACATAAAAACCAGTCTAGACAGGGCTTTAAAAGATTGCCTCGTCGCCTCGTTCCTAGTCTGCGACTGTCTTTTTTTCCCGACAATCCTTGGCGATGATATTGCTCGTCGCTACAGGAATAATCCCCACCATCGACTCCACCCAATGCCAAGAGGAAGTGTGAGAATTTTGGGAAAAAGCACCTAGATGATAAAGGTGGTGGGGTAGCCTGTACCCATATTTCTCACAAGCTTGAGGTGCAGGCTTTGAGAGATGTGGTAAGAAATTCGGGTGTACTTGGGCATGGTTCGACTCCGGCTCCATCGAGCGACTTGTACGCTCGCTAGTCGAAGTAAGCCGAGATGCTCACCAACCACTCAGTGACCATCTTAGATATCGCTCTTATCACTAGTGTTGATTATGTAAAGCCTCCTTTTTCAATGAGTTGGGGATTTTTCACTCTTAGTGTGTAAATCCCAAGAGAAAATTTTTTATAAAAGTACTTTACAAAACGCAATAAATTATTTAAGATATGTAACAGGTAGTCAAACCTACCTAATTTATTCACAACCAATCGCACTTATAAAACCATGACAGCAACCTTACAACAGCGCTCAAGCGCCAACGTATGGGATAGATTCTGTGAGTGGATCACCAGCAC
>NZ_JBALFV010000071.1:0-5792 GCF_036916735.1 Nostoc sp. | reverse complement strand
TTGGTTACGAATGCTTATCCATTTGTGGCAAACGCTTATGCGATCGTTAACAACGCTTAAAGAAAACTTATCAATGAAGTTGTTTCGTTACCAAAACTTATCCATTTGTGGCAAACGCTTATGCGATCGTTACCACCCTAAACTCACGTGAGTTCGACGGCACTAAAAAACAGTAGGAGGCAGTACAGGCAAATCTTTTGGGTAAATGTCAATTGAGGGTTTTTTGGGCAGATAGGTATAAGCTTTTTGCTCATTCTCAATCAATCTTACTTAGCGATTACACCCAATACCTGCCCAACTCCTTATGTTTCATATCTAGCAAGCTTTTTGCCGTTTTCTAACCGTCGAACTCACGTTAATATAGGCTTGGAACTATGGGGCTTAATAATTGCCCATCACTGTGAGACTCCTAGAAATTAGCAGGATGCAGAAATTGATTTATTGCAACAGTTAGCAGATCGGGCTGCGATCGCCATTCAACAAGCACAACTCTAGGAACAAACCTGTAATGCCGAAGCTGAAGCCAGAAATCAAGCTGCCTAGTTAGAGCATACCCTACGTGAACTCCAACAAACACAGACAAGATTGATTCAGACGGAAAAAATGTCTGGCTTAGGACAGTTGGTGGAGGGTGTCGCTCACGAAATCAACGACCCCGTTAACTTTATCTACGAGAACCTGTGCCACCTCAGTGATTACACTGAACAACTACCAGCTACACTATGCCCAGCCCCATAGTGAAATTAGTACTACGATCAAAGCGATGGATTTTGAATTTTTGGTAGAAGACCTCCCGAAAATTATCATCTCAATGCAAGTAGGAAGCGATCGCATCCGTTCAATAATACAGTCATTGGTAAACGAGAAGCATAGTGGTTTATCCTCATAGACTTTGATCAAAAAAGCTTCATGTTCAAAACCTCGCCTGCAAGCGATGCACTGCGCCGCCCTGAGCTTGTCGTACCCCTGCTCTTAAGCAAGCTACGCGTAGCGTCCCGTAGGGAAGGGAGCTTGTCGAAGTGTGGTGCAAAAAAGCCCTTGTATCTCAAGGTAAGTAAAAACCCCACTCGCAAGTAGTGTGGTTTAATTTAATCACGTTAGCGTAGCGGGGCGTAGCCCATTGCTCTCTTTTCTACGAGACGCTTTGCGAACGTAACGGTAGCGTTCGTGCAGCTTGTCGTAGAGAGGAACGAGCGTGATTAAGAAACGCAAATTCGGTTTATCTACATTTGAGTGTATACCCTGATGACGTAGGATTCTCTTAAGATGAAAATTTGGTATAGGTAAATGCGTATCTTTCCTGGCTCCAGATCTGCCACAAATATTTCTGGAGTTTTTTCATTATTCGTGTTTCAAATTATCCCAATCTAATCTAAATACTAGTGGATATTGTACTTGTGATTGTTGCAGCCTTGACAAGGCAGAGCCTAGTTATCATTGACATTTTTTAGATTTAACTAGCTAAATTATTGATATTTTATCAACTTAATCAATAATAGTGATTGTTTACACATAAGCCAAAATAATTAAGTGATCGGACTGCGGTTTTTGGGTTCAGATAAAGAAGTGCCTGCTGTGAATTCGTAAACCTCCTCTGTCCAAACTTTGAGGATATGGCGCTAAGACGCAAAGCGGCTTGTAATCAGACATCGCAATATCTCCACAAAACATCTCAACAATTCACCCTTTGGCTTCAGGTAACAAGCCTCATGATCCGTGCAAGTTCCATGCAAGCGGAGTGTAGCCAGCCTTCCTCCCAGACACGCACGAGACTTTTCCACCACCAGCACCGAATATCCAGCTTGACTTAACTGCTAGGCGCCGAATAAACCCGCTATTCTGGCACCAATCACTGCAATATTAGTCATGAGTCAATAGTCCCTAGTCATTTGTTATTCATTATTATCAAAAAACAAAATTACTACTAATGACTGCTGAAAGCTAATAGTAGAATAAGGTACACAAAGCTGCATAGAAGCGAGGAACGGAAATTGGATGAAATGAGGGCGGCGCTAGAGTTAGCAACCGACGAAGAATTGCAAGATTTAACCGCAATTCTATTTAGTCGTAAGTTCAATCCCCTAGACTATGTACACACACCCGAACCCATTGAAGTACAAAGCCAAGACCGCAAAGCTTGGCTAGATGCACTAGAGGGTCGCTTTCGCTTTTTGGCGGCAGACGGGATGACAGTATTGCGGGGACGCACAGGCCAGGTAACTTACCGAGAAGCATTAGTTCACGTATGTAAGTATTTAAAAATTTCCTATTCTAATCAGCTGGCAACCATTGATTTAGAATCAGAAGTATTTTTGCATCTGCTAGGACAGGTGTGGAAAAAATTGCCTGAACAGGAAAAGCAAAAATTGACTTTACAAGTGCAGCGTCAGCTGGTCAAATCAGAACTAAAAGAACCATTACCACTTTTATTACAACGTGACCCCTTGGGGTTACTTTTCAAAGGCGGTAGTGCGATCGCTCTTACTTCCATGCTCCAGCCATTTGTACTTAAGCAAATTGCCCGTCAATTTGCCATCCACTTTGCTACTTATGAAGTAGCCAAACAAGCGGCTATTACAGGCTCAGAAGCAGCTACAACGCAATTTCAAAGCTATGTAGCTATGCAAATGGCTCGACGGGGTATGACTATGAGTGCAGCTCGTTATGGAGCAGCCCGCACTATGTTTGCTGTGATTGGACCGATAATGTGGACTTGGTTTTTTGCAGATTTAGGGTGGAGAGCGATCGCTACTAACTACGGTCGGATCATCCCGACTATTTTCACCTTAGCTCAAATTCGTCTCACTCGTGAGGAATGTTGGGAGCCAGCTTGAACAAGGTTTTTGACTATTTTAAGTCCCGTTGGCAATCTGCTTGGAACTACTCTCTATGGGCACTGTTAATCTTCCCATTGAGTCCTTTAGTGGGGGCTGTGACTATTGTTCTTGTATCATTAATAACTTGCTTGAAACAATCTCGCAAAATTAGTCGCCGCCCCCTCAACTGGGGATTTGCTCTTTTAAGTATCTTGCTAATCGTGAGTGCTGGGTTTGCCGATGGCAAGACTTTAGCTTTCCTCGGCTTATTTAATTTTTTACCCTTCTTTTTTGTTTTCGTTGCCCATAGCGCCCTGATTCAAACATTTACCCAATTGCGGCAAATGGCTTGGGTTTTGGTGATTGGTTCTATGTCCCTGGTAATTATCGGCTTGGGGCAGTTATTTTTGGGCTGGAGTTTGAATTTAGAGATTTTATGGGTTGTGTTGAATTGGATAATCGTACCAGGAGGAAATCCCCCAGGTCGTATAGCCTCACTCTTCTTGCACGCTAATAGCTTCGCAGCTTATTTAGTAATAATTTTCATTCTCGGTTTAGGTTTATGGCTAGAAAATTATCAGCAACTAAGAGTCAAAAGTAAACAGTCATTTCCTCTCCATCTCTCCAGTGCAGAGGCAATTAATCGCGTCTCTAGCCACTCCCTACTCCCCTTTATTTTCTTAACCGTGGCGATGATTACAAATTTCATCACTTTAATTTTTACCAACTCGCGCAATGGATGGGCGATCGCTATTTTTGCCTGTTTAGCTTATGCACTCTACCAAGGTTGGCGTATTCTTATGGGTGGCGTCAGTGCCATCGTCTCTAGTGTGCTTTTGGCAGCTTTTGCTCCCTCGCCAGTCGCTCAATTTTTTCGTCAATACGTTCCTGCCTTCTTTTGGGCAAGGTTAAATGATGACATGTATCCAGATAGACCAGTCGCTTTAATGCGAAAAACTCAGTGGCAGTTTGCCTGGTCTTTAGCTAAAGAACATCCTTGGACTGGCTGGGGGTTACATAGTTTTAGTACATTCTACGAAGCGCAGATGCATACTCGCTTGGGTCATCCCCATAACTTGTTTTTGATGTTATCTGCTGAAACTGGTTTTCCCAGTACTGTGTTATTTTTCGGTTTACTCGCTTGGATTTTGATTGCAGGTGTCCAATTACTCCAAAAGTCAAAATATATAAAAAAAGAAGACAGATTAATATTTTTCAGTTATCTTCTGGCTTTTGTTGGGTGGGTTCTATTGAATACAGTAGATGTAACCATATTCGATTTTCGTTTGAATGCGTTTTCATGGTTAATTTTGGCTGCTATTTGTGGAGTAGTCTATCGTTACAACCTACATGATAGGCTTGCATCTCATCCAAATGAGTTAGGAAATGATAAACAACAACTTTAAATCTCCATCATTTTATTTTCAGTGTATGCACTGGGGACATTTAGAGTTTAAAGTTAATAAGATTACTATATTCACGTCTGTGAGTGTGACTAATATCTAATTAGTTACTGTTGCTGATTGTTGGGAAGGTGTAGGGACAACCCTTTGGGGTTTTCCTGCATGACGGGCATCTCTTGTAGATGCCCTTTTGTATATATATTTATTATTTTTATTCAGTTCAACTCAACACAATTTTAAAACCTATTGAGTTGATGGAATATCTGAAATAAGTTGAGCTTTTAGAAAGGAATATAAAACATGGTTACTGAAATGAAATTAGGTCTATGTAACCCACCAGAACCTATTTATTTGTATGTAAAAAGCGGAGAATTAAACGGGGAATCCTACTTGTGGTATAATTACGATAATGATAAAACTATTCCTGTACAACAAACAGGGCTAACTGGCTATATATCCGAACTAAAATTAACGACGAAAGAATTTAGAGAAAGAGACAACATTAAGTTGGATGTCGTTGTTAGGGCGGATGAAGTTTATGTTGTTAGGACTGGGATAGAAACGAACTTTGCTAAAAGCTTCCTTTTAGCTGCATCATGTGTCCAGGACTTTTCCAAGCCCTTGATTATCGCTGCAATTGCTGGAAAAGAGAATGTAGTTTTTTGTAACCTTTACGACGCGGCAACTAAAACCAGAATTCGCTCTGAATGGAATAGAGATGCAGATTGGCTAGCAATCATTGATAGTGTTCAAAATAAGTTGCAGACATCTAAAAATTCTCATATCGTCTCTGGTGAGCCAATACTATTCTAGAAAAATTGTGGAGGTTGGGGAAGTTGCTTAAGCAATTTATTTTCCAACTTTATTCACTACAACAGAACAAAATTTCATTTGCTCACTAACGAATTGATAATGTATTTTTTATCTATGGTTTTAAAAATTCAGGAGTTATAATAGTTAAAAAATCAGAAGAATATTTTAGTAATAAATATACTAATTATTCTAGATTACTTATCAATTCTGACCGGAGCTTTCGGAGTCTCTGGCTTTGCTACTGACTTTTTGGTGCTGAATTAAGCCGTTCCACAAATAACCTTGCATATATTGGGCAGGCGAGACGCCTACCCCACAAGAAATGTACAATTTTAGATTATGCAAACTAGATGTGGTTTAGCTTATTACTATGGTTCTAAGCCTTGTTTATGTTTTTCTTGGATAATTTGTTGTAGCTCATCTATTGAATTAAGACGTTTGCCATTAAACTGAACGTGGAATGCTAGGGCGTGAATTGCTTCGGAATCGCCACGATTTTCTAAGATATAATCTCACAATTGCTTGCGTGTCATTTCTCTAAAGTTAAGCTTATTCATAATCAACCTCTCCTTCTGGATTAATTACTACCACTGTCTCTGCACCTGCTATTACTACAATGTTATCTATTCGCTCATCTAAGGTAACAAGGTAAACCGGGAGATACATTCACTCTAACAAATAACGATAAGTTGCTTTGATAATTTGAGCCAGTGCATAAGCTGTTTCCGGCTCAAGACGTTTGTCGCCTAAAAGCAAAGTT
>NZ_JBALFV010000070.1:0-113254 GCF_036916735.1 Nostoc sp. | reverse complement strand
CGTTCATCCACCTTTAATACTCGTTCATCCACCTTTAATACTCGTTCATCCACCTTTAATACTCGTTCATCCACCTTTAATACTCGTTCATCCACCTTTAATACTCGTTCATCCACTGAATACTTCTCAGATAAGAGTTGAGTCGTCCTAAATTCAGATCCCCCCGCCTACGGCGACCCCCTTTTTAAGGGGGTAAAAGAGGGTTAGAAGCCCCCCAATTTATCGGGGGGTTGGGGGGATCTGCAACGAATAGTTGCGCTAACCGAGAAGTATTGTTAATCCACCTTTGATACTCGTTCATCCACCTCAAAGACTCATGCTCAAAAATTAATGTATGCCCACTACTACTGATTCTCCTTCGCCCCGTATTCCATCTGGAACTCGTGACTCGCGCAAGCACACCCCCAAGACAGATATGCGGGGACTTTACCAAATAGCAATTCGTGAGTCATTTGTCAAGCTCGATCCGCGAATTACTGTCAAAAACCCCGTTATGTTTGTTGTTTGGGTGGGGACAATTGTCACCTTTCTTGTTACCCTTAACCCAAATCTGTTTGGTACAATTCAGGCGGATTTCAATCAACAACGCTTGTTAAATGGGTTAATTACTTTTATTCTCTTTTTTACACTCGTTTTTGCCAACTTTGCCGAAGCTGTAGCTGAAGGACGCGGGAAAGCACAGGCTGATTCACTGCGATCAACGCGATCGGATACGATCGCTAACAAAATCTTCCCCGATGGTTCTATACAACAAGTCAATTCTACGGAACTGCGACGGGGGGATTTGGTAAAAGTGATTGCAAATAATATGATTCCCGCAGATGGGGATGTAATTAAAGGCATTGGCTCAGTAGATGAGTCGGCAATTACTGGAGAATCTGCCCCTGTACTGAAGCAACCAGGTACAGATATTGCTAGTTCGGTGACAGGAGGTACACGCCTACTTTCCGACGAGTTGACAATTCGGATTAGCGCTGATCCTGGCCAAGGCTTTATTGATCGCATGATTTCTCTGGTAGAAGGAGCAGAACGCAGCAAGACTCCCAACGAGATCGCTTTGACGGTATTGTTGGCAGTTTTAACCCAAGTATTCCTGATTGTAGTGGCAACTATGCCTCCCTTCGTGGGCTACATCGCCAGTTTTATCAGTACCGCCTTTGGGGCTGAGGCGGGAAACAGTTTACGGGCGGGTGCTAGCGTTGCTATTCTAATCTCGCTGCTGGTAGCTTTAATTCCTACAACTATCGGTGGTTTGCTCAGTGCGATCGGTATTGCAGGGATGGATAGGGTTGCTCAGTTTAACGTCATTGCTACCTCTGGTCGAGCAGTAGAAGCCTGCGGCGACATCAACACCTTGGTGCTGGATAAGACAGGTACTATTACCTTGGGTAACCGGATGGCTGACGAGTTTATTCCTCTAAATAATCACTCAATCAAAGATGTGGCGCAAGTCTCCCTCGCTGCTAGCTTGTTTGATGATACGCCAGAGGGCAAGTCAATTGTACTTTTAGCAGAAAAGTCCCAGGCTGGGGTAGACTTTAATATTGATAAAGCCGAAGGTGTAGAATTTTCCGCGAAAACCCGGATGAGTGGGACAAATCTACCTGATGGCAAACAAATTCGCAAAGGAGCGGTAGAGGCGATTAAGGGATTTGTCCGTTCCCGTGGTGGCTATGTTCCTGATGATGTAGACGCAGCTTATGAGCGAGTTTCCCGATTAGGCGGTACGCCCTTAGCTGTTTGCCAAAATGACAAAATTTATGGTGTCATCTACCTCAAAGATATTGTCAAACCTGGTTTGCGGGAACGATTTGACCAACTCCGCCGCATGGGTGTTAAGACTATTATGCTCACAGGTGACAACCGAATTACCGCTTCAGTGATTGCCGAGGAAGCTGGGGTGGATGATTTCATTGCCGAAGCGACTCCAGAAGACAAAATTGAGGTGATTCGCTCGGAACAGTCTCAGGGTAAACTGGTGGCAATGACCGGGGATGGTACGAACGATGCACCTGCCTTGGCTCAAGCAAACGTGGGTGTGGCGATGAATTCTGGGACGCAAGCTGCCAAAGAAGCTGCTAACATGGTTGACTTGGACTCAGACCCCACGAAGTTGATCGACTTAGTAACCATAGGTAAACAGTTGCTAATTACTCGTGGAGCATTGACAACATTCTCCATCGCTAACGATATTGCCAAGTATTTTGCAATCATTCCCACAATCTTTGCCGCAGCTGGAATTGGCGCACTTAATATTATGGGATTAAAGAGTGCCCAATCTGCGATCGTCTCGGCGCTAATTTACAATGCTTTGATTATTCCGGCATTAATTCCGCTAGCACTCAAAGGGGTGAAGTTTTTACCTTTAACAGCAGATCAACTGCTACGTCGTAACATCTTCATCTATGGTCTTGGCGGTATCGTTGCTCCCTTCATTGCCATCAAACTGATAGATATTATCTTACCTTTGTCTTAATTTACTATGAAACCTGTTCAGATCCGACGCACTATTCCCGCATCCCAAGTATTAGAAGAAATAACTGAAATCTGGTGTCAATGGCGTAGACAAAAGCTGCCACTGTATTTATTCTTGGCGATGTGTTTCAACCTAGTGGTTGCACCTGTAGTCTATGCAGCTACTGGTGAACAACTTTCCCGCAGCCAATCTTGGGGATTGGGATTGTTAGGAATGGTAACGCTAGGGCTTTCTATCTATTTATTTTTTGTCATGTTTGTACCGGAGAAATTCTAATGAGTTTTGCACGCGAAGCCGGTAGAGCTGTTCGTTCTACCCTGGTACTCTGGGTTATTGCAGCGATTATTTATCCTTTTGCGATGATTGCCATTGGGCAGATTGTGTTTCCGTTTCAAGCAAACGGTAGTCTACTGAAAAATAGCACAGGTGAAGTTGTCGGTTCTGCTTTGATTGGTCAACCTTTTAGTAGCGATCGCTATTTTAACAGCCGTCCCAGTACCACCAGCTACAGCACAGCCGATCCCAAAAAAGATGATGCGGGAGTTTTGAAAACCGGAGTTTCTGGTGCTAGTAACTTGGCTCCCAGTAATCCTGCATTAATGGAACGCATCAAAGGGAAAGATGATCCAGACCCCAGCAAAAAGGTTGAAGGTGACTTCACTCGTCTGAAAAAAGCAGGTGTGCAGCTGACTGGCGATTTAGTTTACACCTCTGGTTCTAGCCTTGACCCTCACATTACTCCCGAAGCTGCGATCGCGCAAATTGCGCGAATAGCTAAGACGCGAGGAATTCAACCGAATCAACTGGAAACTTTGATTGCTCAAAATACCGATGGTCGCTTTCTTGGCATCTTTGGTGAACCTGGAGTTAATGTGTTGAAGCTGAATTTAGCTCTGGATCAGATCAAGGCATAAAGGCATAGAAAGTAGCGAAAAAGGGATGTTGCTGATTATTGCTACGCCTCCTGTTCAGAATCAATTGTTAATGATTACTGAAAATTGAAAGCTTTAGATTCCCGGTTTATAAAATAAGTCGGGATTTTTATTATTTATGAATGATTAATTAGGGCTATATAGCAATCCTATCTGATTTTTGAAAAATATTTTTTTATAACTAACCGCAGAAGCAGAGAGATTTTAATGAATGATTAAATAGGGGTATATCAAATCTATATATCTAAATATATGCTTATTTAACTAATGAATAAATACATATCTTATCTTCTTAGTAAATTATATAAACATGCAAAACATATCTAAAAAAGTTTATTTTTTCTGCGAAATATTGCACAATGTTATTATAATTAAAAAATGTTGTGTATTAAAAAGTAAAAAAATTTTAGAATCAAGCCTGCTTGATGTTTTAATCCAAGCCAATAGCGTTTATTAGGGTATTCATTTAACTAAAATTAAATTACCCGACCAATGGGTTTTTCTATGAGTTTTGAGAGAAACTCAAGTCATTTCAGCAACAGATAATCCTAGTGTTTTTGCTGAAGACTATATTTTAGCAATAGCAACCCATCTCATGATGGTTCCGGCTCTCAAAGTCACTCTCAATAAAATTTATTCTGTTTACTATTCCCTCAACAGTTGCTTACTATAAGCTCGACCAATAGCCAGCCAATCTGTTAATTTAGATGACTCAGATGCACCAACAACTTTTAATTGCACATATTATTAGACATGACACAAAACCACATGAAGGTGATATTCCTTTTGTAGCAGTGTTTTTGGCTCACATTTCCTTCATGATTGTTTGGGGAATTGTCGTTTTTCTCGTTTCATCTGTCTGCAAAGCAATAGAAAACCCCCCAGAAAATGCGTCACAAGATAAAGAAGAAATAGTAAGTATCAAACATTTACAACAATATCCCTGTGAAAACTGCCAATTTTTTAACAATAACTATTTTCTAAAATGTGCAGTACATCCTACCACTGCTCTAACTATACAAGCACTCAATTGCTCTGACTACATCCCTAAATAGGTGAGTTTATCTATCATAAAGCGATCGCTTTATCCCATGCTTTCGTACCCACCTCAATCACAACTCTAAATACAGATACCCAACTATTTACCAGCGTGTTCCCAGCGTGACGCAGCCACTATTTTAATTCTGGGAGCATTGACATTTTTTCCTGATTTGGTTCTAGCTCCTGTTGCCAAAACCTTCCAAATCGCCATAAGAAAATAACAAACTTACATCACTTTGATAAGCTTTTATTCCTCACTTATAGACTTATGAATCTCTTTTTACAACCTCTGATTTCGAGTTTTGAAAACCGGAGTTTCTTTGGTTTGGCTGCTCATACTTATCCGCCATTATCACCGGGTAAGAGCCTACAGATCAACCTGCTTGCAGTGAGCGATATTTTTGCTGCAATTCTAAGCTAAGAATACAAGCAATCAACCACACTAAACCTGCGGCATAGCCAGCTGTTACATCAGTTAGCCAATGTACACCAAGATAAAGCCGACTCAAACCGATCGCAGCAATTAAGACAATAGTCAAGTCATAAATCCAAAAGCGCCATTCAGGAAACTGCTTTGCTAGAATATAGCCGATAAAACCGTAAATCACTATTGAAACCATTGCATGGCCACTGGGAAAACTGTGTTGACCCACTTTAATAATATGTTTCCACAGTGCTGGACGCGCTCTACCAAATAATAGTTTCATCAAACAATTTAGCAAGGTTGCACCAACTCCAGCGATGCCCAAAATAGTTGCTTCTCGGCGACGATTATAAAATAACGGACTAATCGCCAACCCCAAAGAAGATAACAGCATTACTAATGGATCGCCCATAAAAGTGATACCAAGCATGATGCGATCGCGCAAGGGTGTATGCAACCTCTGGATCAAGAGCAAAATGGCTTCGTCAAGATTATATGCATACAACAGTCCAGTGCCGCACACAAGAACGCCAACAGCCCCCAATACCGGAATAAGTTGACTACCTGTTTGGTTTAATTGTCGCTGCATAGATATTTGAGGCAGTACGGCTGAATCATATCCATATCGATTATTACCCACGACGGCAGCAGTATTTTCTTTAGTGCCAAAGGAATCCAAGTTACTTTCTGTAATGACTGCGCCAGAAGCAGGTGATTTACTGCTTTTTTGCCGATAATCTAAGAGGATGTCTTGAATGAGGAGAGCGATCGTATTTAAACTCTTATCTGGATGAAAAATAACAAGAATATTCCCTGTGTAACTATTAGCACTAGCTTGTAAGATTATTTCCTCCTCTAATAATCTCGATTCTAGATATTTTTTAAGAGCTTCTGAATGATAGAGTCCATTTACCTTATATCTAACTCTTCCTTTAACAGCAGTATGTATTGCTTGAACCCAATGATTTTGATTAGGAAGTTTATGAAAGTGAGAATTACCCATTTGTTATTGATAATAAAATGTTTTGACTGAAGGCTAGTAGTCTATCGCATTAATTTTAATGAGTTCGTAGTAAGGACTTTAGTCCTTATCCCTGTTCTGTCACTCTGGAAAAATAAAAATAAAAGCCAAATTTTGAACTGGAGATAGAACGGGTATTTGAGCGTTTATTTTCTAGCAGAATGGCTGAAATCAATATTTTTGGTAAAAGTCTTATGTTGTAATTATTCCAGATTATTTCCTCTCAGAAGTGATAAAAAAGGGATTACTACGAACTTTTTCGCCCTTCATAACTAATGCGATAAACTACTAAGGAAGAAAGATTTTCATGACTTATCGAAAATCTCAGTTATTTCTAGGCTACTTACTATTAACCAGGAATCATTTTAATAGCTACTGTATTAGTAACTACACAAGTTCAGGTTCGCTGGCAGATTTCAGTTTCAAAGGCTGGGAATTCATTCCGTTATTGCCGCGCAATCGCAATCGCCATCGCTTGTTAGGTAAGATAAACATGATGGCAGATTTTAGCCTCTTAATTATGCTTATTGAGGTAGAAAGTATCTGTTCCCAAATGTCTGTTTTAAACCTTCTATATACAATAATATTACGTGCTTGGTTAATCTTGCGTGTACTATCAATTAGGTTGATTAGAGGATCAAAGATAGTCTGCACAATTGATTTTGCCATTACCTCTTTTGGCACAACCACATCTTGGGCAGTTTGAATCAGGTAGACTAAACGCTCGCGCATTTGATTATCTGAAATCACACCTACTTTATAATTTATGACGATGGATGCAGCTTTTGGGTTAACACGGACATTTGTAACTCTAGGATCAGATTCTATCGCTAATTTGAGTTGATTAGCATACTCAGTATCTCTGGCTAGCAGAGGAATACGAAAACGAACCCGCCCAGGAATTGTATGAACAATGGTATAGAATATATTTTGGGATGGTGCTGTTTTCTTAGCTACGCTTTTAGCTGTCTTTTTTGATGATAAACTCAGATTAAGGCTAGGAGTTTTGTCAGAATTAGACCGTTTTATAGAAGTCATAGTAGTATTTTTTAATTTCACAAAACAAAAAACGCAACCAGGCTTATAAATTTATTAATTGATATTTTAAGAGAACTTTTATTCGCCTGCATTGACTTTACTTTATTCATACCTATTTTTCTGAGTTAAAAAATCTATCTCAATAGTGAATATAGCTGTCGCTGCTATCAGGTTGATTAAGTTTTTTTAACACTGTACTTCGTTAATAATCGAACAATGAAGAACAGAAACGTTGAAAAAGGCAGAAAGTAAAGGGCACTTAGCAATATATTCGTGGATTCAGCATCGTACTTAATTAAGCTGTTAAATCCAAGATTTGACTTTGGCGGTATTTCACTACACAGGCTTATTGACATATAAGTACTTTAATGCATTACCGTTGATTTATTATATTCTCAAGTAGTAAGCTCAAGAGTATGTATGAATTTACTGGATGGAAGTATTACCCTGATTTCATACAAGCCTTTTATTTATTTTATTTAGTTTCTAGGTATGTGTTTATGCAGCAAGGGTTAAGCTTACTAATTCAACTGGTACTAGAGTTTGCACCTGTTGTTGCAGAGCTAGTACAAAAAAGAAATCAAGATTTAGCTATGAGTAAATATGAATCGATTGAAGTAATTCCCGAAATACTCAAAGTTATAAATCCTTCAAATAAAAAAAGCACTTATGTTGAAGACTTAGAACATGAAAGAATTTTCCAACAGCAATTAGTAGCCGATAATCTCCAAACGCAATTAAAAATAGCCGCTCAAGAGCGAGAAACGGCGCTCAAGTTGCCAGAAGTTAATAAAATTATTGATAGCTGGCCTTTAAGATTATACCCTTCACAAATTTTAGACTACACCAATTATGGACGCACTCCACTAAAAATTTTTATTGCTCCTCCTCAAGTACATTTTGATCAATTTGACGATAAAATAGATGCAGATTTTTCCCAAATTGAGTTAATGTTGGCTGAAGGATTACGAGATTTTCTCAACAAGCATTACTCTTTACACAGTCAAGTTAGACCAACAGAATTATTGGCAGGAGCTTGGGATAGTAAGCGTTTTCACAGTGAATCAAGTATTAAGGCTTTGTTTGGAATATTGAAAACAGAGCCTATTTTGATTTTAGAGTCAGAAAATGATGGAGATTATTTAAATTTTCGGATTGCCTACTGGGGTTTGGGACAAGGTAATTATTATTATAAAACAATTGCTCGTTTACCTTATCGAGAAATTCTGGAAGAGTCTGCTAAAAGACGGGCGTCAGAATGGAAAAAAATTAGAGATGAACTGCTGGCATTGGGAGAAGAGTTAGAAGGAATTAATCAGATTGGAAAAGAAAATGTGGTTAATTTGGCAATTTTAGAAAAGGTAGAAAAATGGAATGAAAAAGGAATTGATATTAGTAAGTTATCTTTACAATATCAAATCAACCGTCAAGACTTTGAAAAACTCTGTCAGGTTTTGATTACCTATCACTGTTTGGTTGCAGGTTGGGTGGCGGATATTTACCACCTGGTTAATCATGGTATACCTCCGCTACTACCAGAGTTGCTGCCGAGTTTGCTGTCAGATACTTTTGATTTACAATCAATGCAGGTTATCGCTTCAGGTTACAAGCAAGTTTACCAAGCTCTGGAAAATGAGCGTTGTTACTGGATTCCAGAATTGGCTTTGCAATTAGCCCAGAGTTTATTTCATTTAAGCGATGCCTACGGTGGTAAACTACGCTCTTGGGCAAATGAACAGCTTGATTATTCTGTGAATACATGGTTACAACTACGCCAAATATCACTACAGGATTGTACTAATCCGCTTCAGGCAATGCAATCAGCCATCAGCGTTAAAGATGAGGAATATGTCAAAAAGTTAAAAGAATATTTTCTCACGGTGGGTGATACTCAGAGTCTTGCTGATGTTGAAGAAATTTTAAATTGCCTCGCCAACCTCAAACATCAAGTTACGCTACAACATATCGTTCTCAGCCACACCCTAACTGGACATTCACAAAAAGTGACATCTGTCGTCATTAGTCCTGATTCTGAGAGTTTAGTTACCGGATGTGCAGATAAAACCATCAAAGTATGGAATCTTAAAAGCGGCAAACTTATTCGCACCCTCACAGAAGATTTAGGCGAAATTTCTTCTGTTGCGATTAGTCCTGATGAACATTATCTCGCTGTTGGTAGTTGCCAACACCCCAAAAGTAATGTGAGAGTGTATAATCTCAATTCGGGCAAATTAATCCACACTCTGTTAGGACATCAAAAACCGGTTAACTGCGTCGCAATCAGTCCTGATGGACAAATTCTTGCTAGTGGCAGTAATAAAATCAAAATTTGGAATTTGCATAAAGGCGATGCCTACGGCGGGCTATGCCAACGCATTTGTACCCTTTGGCATTCATCGCCAGTTCATGCTGCTGCTCTCAGTCCTGATGGTACAATCCTCGCTAGTGGTAGTTCTGACAACAAAATTAGGCTGTGGAATCCACGCACGGGCGATCCATTACGCACCCTCAACGGACATTCAGGTGGAGTAAAATCAGTAATCATTAGTCCTGATGGAGAAATTCTCTTTAGCGGTAGCACAGACAAAACTATCAAAATTTGGCATTTAGCTACAGGTAAAGTTCTACACACCTTGACTGGACATTTAGAAGAGGTAAAATCCTTAGCTGTTAGTCCTGATGGAGAAATTCTCTTTAGCGGTAGCACAGACAAAACCATCAAAATTTGGCATTTGCGGACAGGAGAGTTACTGCAAACTATTACAGAACATTCAGAGGCAGTAAACTCTATTGCGATTAGCCCCGATGGTCAATTTCTTGCTAGTGCTAGTTCTGATAAAACTATCAAAATTTGGCAGATTAATTAAGATTTTTACTGCTTTACTCGTTTGCTGATTGTTTTTGGCTACTTCCGTGCAACTTAATAAAGCTATCAAAAGCATACCATGCTAAAACATACCAAGGAATAATTTCTAACTGCAACCCTTTATTAAGTAATTGCCGCAGCGAAAGACTAGCTAATCCCAAAGGGAAAATAATCCGCAGATCAAAAGCACCATGCGTTGACTGTTTGACGCGCTGGTTTAAGTCAACAAGCGCAGATGATATTCCTGCTGCTGCCTCGGTGTTACCCTCGGTAACATCGGCAAAAACTATTCCTAAATCTTTAAGTGTTGCTAGCACATCTTCTAGACTGCCATCTTTGCCATCATGATTGATGAGAATACTCCCATGATCGACATTAGTCTTAACTTGATTAACGTGAGAATTTGCTGACAAAGCATTGGCGATACGTTGCATCTTTTCTGGTTGACGATGGGAATGAGCCACTCTCAACCGTAATCTTTTTGGAGTCGAACTTACAACTTTTGTAGATATCGGTTTTGGTGGTGTTTTGAAAGTAGGTTTGTCTATAATTTCCGGCATTTTATTGTAAGTGCTATAACCATTTGTCAACATACAACTGCCTTATAAACTTATGTGTGGATTCTTTGTTGTGGGCTTTTTATCTAATATCTTGCACTAGGGACTTTCAAAAAATAAATTATTCTATTTTTGTAAGGTGCGTTAGGTAGAACATCGTAACGCACTTTACTAATTATGATATTTTTGGAATTATTAAGTCCCCTATGAAGCAATACAGTTGAATTAAGTATTTCTTCCTTTTCTTTCTTCTCTCCTTTGCATACTTGGCGTCCTTGGCGGTTCGTTAAAATTTCACTTGCTAATATAGCAATCCTATTTGAGTTGTAAAAATTATCGTAGACGCGTAACGGCTTGCCACAGGCTACCGCCTTCGCGTAGCGTCTGGCAGAGAAGACGCCAAGAGCGCTAAGAGAAGAAGGAGAGAAGTTTACAAATCATTTAGGACTGCTATATGCAGATGAAATTATGCACCATTATCGGCGACATTATCCGCATGGGTGGCAGTAGCTTCAAACATGGGGGTTTCTTTTTCCTCAGCAAGTTCCGCTCTAGCTTCGGCTACCATGTCTTCCCAGGTTTCGCCCATTTCTGCAATGGTTCCTTTGCTTCTTTCATAAAGACCAATTCCGCCTTTGATGACTGACTTGACTAAGGGTTTACCAACTCCAGCGACAATCGGCAATAAAACAGGTGCTAAGAGGACTGCACCAATTCCGACTATAATACCGGGAGCGCCTGCATCTTCAACAAAATCACTAATTTTAGGTGCCATGCTCAATTTTCTCCTATTAATTAAGAAACCTCGGAAAGCTTTTTAAGATACTCTCACCGGCATAGTTGTATCATCTTGCCGATGGTAGAGGTTTATGTTGACGATTTTTAAGAATTGGACGCAAACCGTTAACTCCGGCAACTACGGTTGAGCCATTGTTGACTACCGTTGCAGCTAAGGGGTTAAGACCAAAGAGAACGGCTATCACCATTGCCGCTAAGTTAGGAACAGCAACAAGTCCTGTGTTTTGCCGAATCAATTGTTTAGCTTGACGAGCGATCGCGATCGCTTCCAATAAACCATGCAAGTCATTCTGCATCAACACTAAGTCTGCTGTCTCACGAGCTATCTCGGAACCGTTGGCAAAGGAAACGGAAACATCAGCGTAGGCTAAAGCTGGCGAATCGTTGATCCCATCACCTACAAATGCAACTGTCTTACCTTGTTCGTGCAGTTGACGGACAACTGTTGCCTTTTGTTCTGGAAAAGCTTCTGCGTGAGTATACGTTGGTAAAATACCAAGTTCAGCAGCAACAGCAGTGGCAGTTCGCTGATTATCGCCGGTTAGCATGTGAATTTCTACACCTTCGACTGTCGAAAGTGCTGTAATGACTTCCCGACTTTCGGGACGGAGAAGGTCACTATATTTAATAATACCTTGAAGTTGACCGTTGCTAGCTACATAAATCGCTGAATCTACTGATTTTTGCTGACCATTTAGTGCTGTCATGTCAACGCCAGTGGAGCGCAAAAAGCGATCGCTCCCAACATAAACTGTCTCTTCATCAATCAGAGCTTGCACGCCTAAACCTAGTTGATAGTCCCACTTACTACGCGGCAAAATTGCCACTTGCTCTGCTTGGGCATAGCGAACAATTGCCTCTGCGACTGGATGAGTTAAACGTTGTTCGGCGGCGGCTGCCAATTCCAACACCCGCAATCTTGAGGTTGCTGGATTGAGACTTTCCACACTGACAACATCGACTTCTCCCTTAGTCAGTGTCCCCGTTTTATCAAAAACTATGGTATCAACTTCTGCTAGTTGTTCTAACGCCCGTCCGCTACGGATGAGAATCCCCCGCCGTGCAGCATAAGTTAATGCTGCTAAAACTGTTGTGGGGACTGATACTCGAATACCGGTTGCAAAGTCTAGAGTTAAAACACTGGCTGCCCGTGCGGGGTTGCGGGTTGCGGCAAATACTGCCCCGCCAAGTAGCAAAGTTGGCACAACAGCTTTTTGAGCAAATTTCGTAGCATAATTCTCCATCCGGGTATCGTGGACAGGCGCTTCTTGCATTAACTTAATGCTCTGTCCAGCGCGGGTATCATTGCCTACCCGTTCTGTAAGAATATAAATTCGTCCTTCCCGTACCAGCGTTGAGGCAAAAACTGGTTGTCCCTTTTTCTTCAAGACTGGCATCGACTCGCCAGTTAGTTTCTGCTCATCTAGTAGGGCTTTACCTCGCAAAATGCTACCATCAACCGGCACTTGTTCGCCAGGGTAAATAATCACTGTATCGCCACGCTGCACATCTTGAATGGGAATTTGTTGCTTTTCGCCATTGCGTTCCACCCAGACGAATTGTCCTAGAGAACTAAGTAAATCTAGAGTTTGTTGAGCAGAAGAACGAGCCGTGCGATCGCGGATATTTTCGCCCACTTCAATTAAACCCAGCATTAGCGATGGTGTGAGAAATTGACCTTGGAATGTAGTAATAACGATCGCCATCAAATCCAAAAAGTCAATATTCAATTTTCGCTCTACCCTAATATCGACCCATGCTCGTTGGACAACGGGTAAGGTAGCAAGAGCTATCGGAAGCGCCACTATCAACGGCGGGATCGGTAATCCCAAAGGCCCCGCTAGCACTGCTAAAGTAGTCGCAACGGCGGAGAGTTGTAAACCTGGCCAAGATGCCTCTTTTTCGGTTTCCGATGATGTAGAGTTTTTGAGAACGACTACTTGACTAGCAGCCTGAATCAAATCGTGAAGGTGCGATCGCATCTTCCCATCAGAAACTTTATCAGATTTATAAGTAACTGCAACTGACATTGCCGCAGGCTTGACACTGACATTCTTCACCAGCGCATCTGCTGTTAACAACATTTCCAGACGCCTGGCATAATCGGCATCACAGCGTAAGCGAGGTAAGCGAAACCGTACTCTTCCCAAAGTTGTATGGACAACGCTGTAGGTAACGTTGGGTAACTCTCCTTGAGAGTGTCCATTAGTGTCAATTAAAGAAATTTTTTCATTCCCTTTTAACACAGTGAATTGAGATTTTGGAGGTGATGGTAGTTGCAGTGATACTTTTGCCATTACTTTTCTTTAATCCAAAATTGTTACATTTAGGTGAAAATCAGGCTCTTTGCTGGGGTAAAGAGAGCAAATGAGCCATCAATCGTGCGAGATTGATAGAACTATCAGAAGTTTGGTTATTTGTGATCTTCTGGACTCGTTGGCTAACTTATCGTTGTAGGTAAGCTAAGTTTGTGAGCCAGCGACTTTCAGAGTCAGGGCAATAAGGCGCAATATTACGTTTATAAAGGGAAATTCGCCATAAACCCTAAAGAGATAGACATCGCAGGCGATTTTAGCTTAGTCCATAGACTAGATAACTCTGGAGTAGTATGATTTACCCTTGTTGCGTCTGTAATTTCAGCAGTCTGAGCAACGGGAGTAGTATGATTTACCGTTGTTGCGTCTGTAACTTCAGCCGTATGAGCAACGGGAGTAGTATGATTTGCCGTTGTTGCGTCTGTAATTTCAGTCGTCTGACTAATTTCTTGTAGGGGTTGGTTAGCCGTTGTGATCCCTAGTGTTGGTGGGTTTATCTTCAACGCTAATTCCATCAAACTTACCCAATAAGATAATGGAATATTACCAGACTGATAAGCGATCGCGATCGATGCCGCATCAAAATTTACACGCACATTTGTAACTTGAGCATCGGTTTTCACTATTCTCTCAAGCCGCCGCCCATAGGCTCGATCTTGGGCAATTTTTGGCAGATTCAACCGAATACGTCCGGGAATTTGATGAACTACGCTGTAGTCAATCTTTGCAGGTTCTACCACCTCGCTATTTTCTTGTTGGATAGTAGATTCGGATATGTCGCTTTTTATCGCAGAACTGGTGTAATTACCTTCGTTTTTTTCTGATGTCTGAACTTGAGAGCCAAGATAACCAATTACACCACGGGTTGCATCCGCCGCAATCATATAAACTGGAATCGATACCCAGCCATGAATTCCCAATCCTCCTGTTACCGCCAAACCTGTCATCATCGGAATTAAGGAAATACCTTGCTCTTTCCAAAATGAAGGAGATTTCCAAGCTGCAAAGGGATCTGTCTTGCTAGGTGAATCAGAGGAAGCCTGCGGCTGTTGGATCTCAATATCGGATTTTAGCGCCAAAATTTGCGGTAATGAGAGCTTATCTTCATCAAAATTAACCACCAAACTACCCGTTTGTTCATTCACGGCAACTTCCCTCACTCCTTCTATGGAGCGTAAATCTTGGGCTATGTTGTTTAGGATCGAGTTAAGACTACTGTCAGTGGTACGGAGTCGCACGCGCCCGGTAGTTACATGAACTATTTGCAAGGCACCTGAAGGCTGTGCGATCGCTTTAGTTGTACTGTGATTAACTTCGTTGCTTTGTGATGTAGAGATTAAATTAGGAGATATTTTAGCAAAAATATTTAATTTTTCACGATTACTGCTATTTTTAGTCATTTACCAAATTAGCCAATAGCTAGATCAAGTTGAAGGTTAACAATAGATTAAATGTAACTTAGGGCTAGGGGTTAAGTATGTGTCTTCCGAATTATTTTTAATAACGTTTTGTTATAATAATGATTATTATAATCAAGATTAACTAGACAAAGTTTCTTTATTTCCTCCTAAAAAGGGAGAATATAGCAATCCGATTTGATTCGGTGAATTACTCGTAGAGACTCAATACTTGGGACACAACGACTGCGCTCAGTGCATCGCTCAATACTTGGGACACAACGACTAGCGGTAGTTGAATCTCGACTTTGCGGCAGTTGAGCGTAGCCGAAACTCGATTACCGCGTAGCTGAAACTCGATTTTTGCAAAGTCAAAACTCAGTGCATCGCTGGGAAGAAGGAATAAAGGTGTACTGAGTTTTTTTTACGCAATCAAATATAAGTCCTATATAACGGTTCTCAGTTAGATGGAATATATTTTTTTACCAACTTTCGACCTGTTATTACTAATAAAAACTGGAGAATGGATTGTGGAGTCACTGGATATGATAATCAGCTAGGATTACCACCTTTTTTTCCAACTCGTCTCAGATTTGAAGATTATATCTACAGAATTTAGATACAGCAAGAGGGGATTGTGGCTGCACACGTTGATGCTGTCCAGAACCATATTAGAAATAACTACATGCGTAATCTTCTGGCTAGTGAACTCTTTAATCAGGAAATATGTAGCCTCATGAAAAAGAAAATTAAAAGTAGTGTTTATCATCTTGATGACCTGGGAATCAAGTTTGATTACTTTGGGGAAGTCACGTTGCAAGACTCTGAGGAAATCCTGGAAAAAATCTCTGCTATCGACAGGCAGGTAGTCAAAGCCTCAATGTCTACTCAGAATGAAGAACCTAATGTCACTCCAATTATTTGCTGAGAACTTATCAAGAGTATTTTATGGGTTTGAACCCGACTGTTTCTAGCAAAACGTTTCCAGAATTATCGATGATGTGATTAGCTAATTTCACGGTTCTCTAGAAATATGGCCAACTCTATAGCAATCCGATTTGATTCTTGAATTACTCGTAGAGACTCAATACTTGGGACATTTCGACAAGCGGTAATTAAATCTCGACTTTGCGGCAGTTGAATCTCGACTTGGCTCGATTACCGCGTAGCCGAAACTCGATTACCGCATAGCCGAAACTCGATTTTTGCAAAGTCGAAACTCAGTGCATCGCTGGAAAGAAGGAATAAAGGTGTACTGAGTTTTTTCACGCAATCAAATATGAGTTCTATAGTTGAAATCTGTTACTTTTACAAAGATAAAAATGATTTACCACAAATCACAGTCAGAAACAAGAAGCTAAAATCGATAAATGGCACTAATTTGAGCAAAATTTAAGCATAAACTATTAATTTGGCAAATAAGGCATCTGCAAGACTTGACGATTCTTTATTGGTAACAAATTTGTGAGGCATATCATAAAGTTACTGAAATCTGATAAGATTTCCAATAAGTAGAATAACTGCTTGTTATCTTTTTCTTTAAGCCAGTCATTTCGGGCCTTTTTTGGGAAAGGAAAATAAAAAATGTCTCATATATTGTGGAAAACTCTGGTAATAAGCCCAGTAGTTTTGGGAGTGATGGTGTTGGTTTCTGCTAGGGCAATGGCTACTAAAGTACCAGCCTCTTCTGAAGATATAAAAGCAAAAGTTGTTCAGATAGAAGCACCAATAGCTTCTAGTGCTTCAATATTTATCCAAACAGGGCAACCACAAAATCAGCAATTGGTTGCCCAGGTAAAGACTGATGATAATAAGGTTTTAGAAGAAGTTAACCACTACAGCAGTGAAGGCAAGAACCAGAATTCACTGTCTCAAGTCACATCAGTTTCTCAGTTTTCTGATGTACAGCCGACTGACTGGGCATTTCAAGCTTTGCAATCTCTGGTTGAGCGCTACGGTTGTATTGCTGGATATCCCAATAGCACTTACCGTGGCAACCGAGCACTAACCCGTTATGAATTTGCCGCAGGTTTGAATGCTTGTTTAGATCGAGTTAATGAACTGATTGCGACAGCAACTGCTGACTTGGTGACAAAACAGGATTTAGTAACCCTCCAACGTTTACAAGAGGAATTTTCGGCAGAACTAGCAACTCTGCGTGGCCGAGTAGATGCTGTAGAAGCACGGACTGCTGAACTGGAAGCACATCAATTTTCTACTACTACAAAATTGGTGGGTGAAGCTATTTTTGTCGCTACTGATATATTTGGCGATAATACTGGCAATGCTAATAATACTGTCTTCCAAGATAGGGTACGTTTAGACTTACAAACCAGCTTCACGGGTAAAGACCTTTTACACACCCGTCTTGCAGCTGGGAATGCACTAGCTTTTAATCAAGTAGATAATGCTGGTCTTCCTATTGATACTGCTGAAGGCACACAAAGTTTTCAAATCGGCAGCACTACTAACAACAGTGTCATTATAGACTGGCTAGCGTATTACGTACCTATAGGCCCAGCCCAAGTTTACTTGGCAGGCACCGGAGGTATTCATAGCGATTACGTTGCCACTAACAACCCTTACTTTGAGGACTATGATGGCGGTAATGGTGCTTTGTCTACCTTTGCTTCTGAAAGTCCCATCTATCGCATTGGTGGTGGTGCTGGTGCAGCATTAACTTTACCCTTTGGTAAGGGTGGCAGTTTTTTCAAACCAAGTTCACTGACTGTAGGCTACTTGGCGTCAAATGCTAATAATCCTGGCGTAAATCAAGGTTTATTAGAGGGTAACTATGCAGCTCTTGGACAGTTGAACTTTAGTATTGGCGATAGCTTGTCTATAGGAGCTACCTACGTTCATGGATATCATGGTGCTGGAGGTGGTAATTTATTTGATTTCGGTGGTGGTTTGGGTAGCACTAACCGCGTTGTAGGTACTGGTCAAGCTAACACCCTAAGTGCCCTAAACGCATCTTCCAGTAATTCATACGGTGTGTCAGCAGCCTTTAGACCTAGTGACAAACTGTCAATTAGTGGCTTCGTTTCTTACCACGATGTCACAGGCTTCGGTGCAAATGATGATTATGAAGCTTGGAGCTACGGTCTTGGGGTAGCCTTACCTGACTTCGGTAAAAAGGGTAACGTATTGGGTCTTTTTGCTGGTGCAGAACCCTATTCTTTTAACCGACCAGGTTTTACTGGTAATGATATACCTTATCACTTTGAAGGCTTTTATAAATATCGCGTGTCAGATAACATCTCAATTACCCCTGGTGTGATCTGGTTGACCTCGCCTGGTCAAAACAGCAATAACGATGATGCTATTATTGGTACGCTGAGAACAACTTTCACCTTCTAAACGTAAAAGTCATGTCCCGCCAGGAACTTCAGTTCTTGGCGGGTCTAGGCGGGTGAGTTAGCCAACAGTTATCAGTTATAACTGTTAAGTGTTCAGTTATTTAATTAGCGTGGCTGCCATTTTTTGCTGTTTTCTGCCCACTTCTTCCATCATATAGAAGAACGTGAAAAATCGGATTAGGGACTTCCATTGGGTAATCTTGCTGCTTAATTTCTTCCAATCGATTTAATTGCTGTGTAGCATTAATAAACGCAACTTTTATTCCTGACAAAGATAAACTCGGCTGGTGCGATTTGACAGATGTTGCTAAGGTAAGCATTGCACTTTGAGTTTCCTGTGCTATTTGCCTGAGTTTTCAATGCTGTGATAATTATCAGCTGAGGCGATCGCCCTCTAGGTGGAAGGCCATTAGAGGGTTGTATCATAGGTATCGGGTTTATTTGATTTGACAAGCGATCGCTATGACAACATTACTGATAAGATACCCAAAATGCGAGAACTTTACCCAGCGATCAAGCCTTACTTAGAAGGTAGCTTACAGGTTTCTGACCTTCATACCATTCATTTTGAAGAGTCAGGGAACCCGCAAGGTCAACCCATCGTTTTGCTGCATGGGGGCCCTGGTGGTGGATGTCCAGCTTTCTATCGGCAATATTTCCACCCAGAAAAATGGCGGTTAGTCATGTTTGACCAGCGCGGTTGTGGTCAAAGTACTCCCCATGCCGAATTACGAGAAAACACCACCTGGGATTTAGTCAGTGATATCGAAAAACTGCGTCAACATTTAGGTATAGAAAAGTGGGTGGTCTTCGGTGGGAGTTGGGGTAGCACTTTATCATTAGCCTACAGTCAAACCCATCCCTCTCGCTGCGCGGGATTAATTCTGCGTGGGATCTTCATGCTGAGGCAAAAAGAGTTGCGATGGTTTTATCAAGAGGGTGCTAGCTATATTTTTCCTGATGCTTGGGAAGAATATCTTAAACCTATTCCCACAGATGAACGTGATGATCTGATCGCAGCATATTACAAACGCTTGACCAGTCCAGATTTAGAAATTCAATTAACAGCAGCGCGTGCTTGGTCAATTTGGGAAGGTAGTACCAGTAGACTTTTTTTAGATCCAGAACTTATGCAAAAGTTTGGCGAGAGTGAATTTGCTTCAGCTTTCGCTCGAATTGAATGCCATTACTTTATGAATAAGGGATTTTTTGAAACAGAAGATCAATTACTTATAAATGTAGACCGTATCCGCCATATTCCGGCCGTAATTGTTCAGGGACGCTATGATGTAGTCTGTCCAATGATATCAGCTTGGGAATTGCATCGGGCTTGGCCAGAAGCCGAATTTATAGTGGTTCCTGATGCTGGACATTCGATAAGTGAAGCAGGAATTCGTAGTGCTTTGATTGAGGCAACAGATAATATTGAATTCAGTTGAATATGTAGATTTCTATTTCCATACTTATACCTGATCGAATTAAATCAGTGAACAGTCAACAGTTATCAGCTATCACGGTAACTCTCTCGCAGATTTAAATCAGTTATCAGTAAACAATGAACAGTTATCATGCTATCAGTTGAGTTGCATTTTTTAACTGATAATGCGGATATTTGATAACTGGTTAGAAGTGGGGGACTCTGACTCTCAATTGAGTTACATTTTTTAACTGCTAACTGATAACTGATAATTGTTAAAAATGGCTATAGTCCATAGTCATTAATTTTTTCACCCACTTTCTTTTACCTAATGACTGATGACTAATGATTAATTTTTCCCATTCGGACGCTGAATAATCGTCTCCACTACTCGCCGCTTGGCCTGTGGATCAATACCTACCAAGCGCACGTACTCACCGCTATATTCTGCCAAAGTTGCTTCTAAGTTTGAGATTGCATCAGACTCGGCATCGATATGGCTATGAATACAAGTTTGCCAAGCACCTGTACGGAAGCGGCGTTCATCTACGTGTTCAATAGTAATTTTGTAACCTTGAGCTAATAATTGCCTAATTTGAGCTTGTGTATCCAAGCTCAAATGGGTACTTGATGCTTGCTGTGTCTGGAATCCATTAGTTTTTACTTCTAGAGTTGCACCATTGCTTGACGGCTGATTAATTGGTGTTACAGCAGCAGGTGGTGCAGATTGAGAATTTCTACCTCGATTGAGTCGGTTGTAATCATCAACCAAATGGGAATTTTCCACCCGTTTTTGTTCACCAACGAGAAAGTTACCAGATTCGATTAAGTGAGACAGGCTAAAATCTGGCTTTTTAAATTCTGGTGGCCCTTTAACGCTGTTAACTACATTCAAGGATACCTGCTCAAAACCTACTTGATGGATGTAATTGCGGATTTGTTCGTCATAAATGCGCGATCGCAAAGCGCTAAAAAAGTCAATTGACTGATTGACAAAAGTATCAACTAGCTGTTCAACTTCCCTCTGCGATAGTCCATCTGATTCAAAAATACCCTTGACAATTCCCACCTTATCGTCTCGGTTTGGTTCCCAGTAAAACTTCTCCATCCGTCCATCCCGAATTAACGGTGCATAGAGGGTGGAAAAATCATTACCTGTGACAATAATTGGTACACGATGTAAAGGCGTGGAATCATAGCTTCCAGGCAACTGCACATCTGTGGGATTATCAGCAATATTCATCAGTGTAGCATTCACCAACTGCGTATTTACAGTATATTGAGTGCCTTCATCAAAACGTCCAGCACCCGCATCTAAATCGTTAATCATCAGTACACACATTTTACCGCGTACTTTGATCAGTTCTGCTGTTTCCCGATAGCGCAGCCGAATTAACCGCGCTGGATCTCCCGCATCTGGACTTTCCAACTCGCCGCCAGAGATGTTAGTCACTTCGATACCCATTTTCTCGAAGACTAATTGACATTGAAATGTTTTGCCTTCTCCTTTGCGTCCGTGAATACCTAAAATCACGGGAACTCGCACACCAGGAATTTTTAGAAAGTTTTTGGTGATATGGACAGCCAGTTTGTCCAGAAAGCGGGGAGCGATATAGTAACTCATAAAATTATTTTTCCCTAGCAGTGCTTAAAGTAATGTTAAGTTTTTTTGGTGATGATTGTTTATTTATCTTTTGGTAGAAAAGCAACGCTACCACACACGTTTTATTGGATATGCATCAAAAATTTTCTCAGCACTTAGTAAAAGTATATTTTCTACGAGTGCTTGTGCAATTAAAATTCGGTCAAATGGGTCACAGTGATGTAAAGATAGTGTAGCAACAACAGTAATATGATTTATGGTGATTAGTAGTAATTCAATACCATTTCTAATTATTTGCTGTTCAATAAACTCGTCAAAAGCCAAATCAAAGTTGAGTTTACCAATGCTGTGCTTGATTGCCATTTTCCAAACACTAGCAATGCTCAGTAGATTTTCATTCTTTTCAATTTGCGATCGCAAAGTAACACTGATTCTTGGATCACCCATCACAAACCAAATAAAAGTATGAGTGTCCAGTAGTTGCCTCATTCCATATATTCCTTAAAATCCTCTAGTGGTTCACCAAAGTCATCAGATATTGTCACAAGTCCTTTGGCACTACCATACTTAGGACGGCGTTTAAGTGGCGACACAGGAGTTAACTTCACCAAGGGTTGATTATCTTTGATAATAATAATTTCCTCACCACTGAGTGCTGCTTCAATTAAGTTGGGTAAATTTTGAGATGCTTCAGCTAGAGTAATTTGCTGCATAGTTATCACCTTTGGATATAAAATCAGGTGCTACCACTATCCTAACTTTTAATGTTTGATTAAGTCACAGGAAACCAATTTAACCAAGCGTCCCAATTTTCTACCATTTGAGCAAATTCTGCATAACCGCCTGCTTTAGGATGAACACCATCATTAGCTCTTGCTTCATTAATCCAGATATTTGATTTTTCTAATATTGGAAAAACGTTTAAATAAGGTACATTGAGTTTTTTACAAATCAAAGCATATTGGTCGGATAAATCGATAGTTCTCTGCTTCTTTTGAGGATCTTCTTGTTCTGCGTATGGTGCAGGCCCAACCATCAAAACAGGAAATAAATTTTGAGCTTTACTTAAAATTTCACAGGCATTTTTGATAGAATCTGCCAAATCCACACGAGTTTTACTATTTTCTAATGTTGTGTCATTCAATCCAAAAGAAAACACAATTCTACTATCATATTCTTTGGCTAATCGCAGTGATACTTCCTGTAACCAACGCTTTGCTATATCAGTACTTGTATCACGCCTAATTCCTAAATTATAGTAAGTAATGTCATAACCTTTTTTATTAGCATTTGTACATACTCTCCCTGTCCAACCAAGATATTCTTGATCGCCAGTACCATTAACAAAAGAGTCACCAACAAAGCAAATTCTTACTTCCGGTAGATACTGTAATTCCATTTATTATATTTTAAAATAGCAGAGGTTTACGCAAAGGGCCGCTGAGTTATTCTCTGTGTTGCTTTGTATTTTCCTTTGCGTTTTTCTGCGTTTCAAAAAAGCTAGGAAATAGGAGAGGCAGATAATTCTACCTCTCCTATGGGGATAAACTAATTACTTAGAGCTTTGCCAGTTTAGTATCTGCTAGCTCTGTTGGGTTTGTGAACAAGAAAGCTGAGAACTTGGCACTGCTTGATGTTGTCAAAACCCACAACACGAATATAGCTGTTGTTGAATTGAGAACGGCATCCTTGAACTTCGCTCAGTACCTCTTGAGTTGATCTAGCACCGAACAAAGGCAGCTTCCACATTGTCCAATATAATTCTGTTGGCTCAGAAGTTTCGTTAAACTCGATCGCTGGAATGTAACCTTGATTCAAAATGTACTGGATTTGCTTGGAAATTTGAGCATCAGACAGAGGTGGCAGATAAGAAAGGGTTTCGTAACGACGCTCTTTTGGTAAAGTTTGCATAGCTTTTGATAATGAGTTGTGATTTTTGACTACTAAGTTGATCGAACTAATTAGATAAGTTATCCAAATTCGGATCTGAAGTTGCTTGCTGTTCTGGTTGCAGACTGGGGTTAGATGTATCTATTTGTGTGATGCGTTCTAAATGCTGGCGACGCTGTTCCATGTTGGCTTGCTGAATGCCAGTGCGAACCATTTCCGGTAAAAATTCTGCAATTTCTTCCGCAATATGTTCCCTGACAGTCATGATTCGCAAAGCCAAATCTGGTTTTTCTCGTAACAGTTGCTCAATGTATGATTCACCATTCTGAATTTTGCCAGACGAAAAATTATGTAGCCAAAGTTCTAATGGAGGATTAGTTTCGCCTAGCTGTGCCAATACTGTCCTTAAAGCCTGATAAGTCAGATAACTTTGGAGAGTTTTGGCTGTGTCCTTCGCAATTTGCTTAAGATTCATGCTTGACCCCAGCCCTGAAGAGTTATGAGTTATGAGTTATGAGTTATGAATTAATGCAAATCCTAACTCTTGTACAGACGCGATTAATGAACCAGCACCTTGTGGGGGTTCCCACGCCACTTGCTCCACTTGGGGAAACCCCATCGCCCTTGGCGTCTCCCCTTGGGAGAAGACCGCAGTGGCTCCCCGTAGTAGCGACTGACGTCGCGTCTCTACTGTATAGACGCGATTAATCGCGTCTCTACTTCTAACTCTTAACTCTTAACCGTTAATCCAGATCAGACGGTATCCATTGCTTCAAACTCGAACTTGATTTCTTTCCACAGTTCGCAAGCAGCAGCCAGTTCAGGAGACCACTTGGCAGCTTCACGGATGATATCGTTACCTTCACGAGCCAAGTTACGGCCTTCGTTACGAGCTTGAATAACGGCTTCCAAGGCGACGCGGTTAGCGGTTGCACCAGGAGCGTTACCCCAAGGGTGACCCAGTGTACCACCACCGAACTGTAGTACGGAGTCATCACCAAAGATTTCTACCAGCGCGGGCATGTGCCATACGTGGATACCACCAGAAGCAACTGCCATTACACCAGGTAGAGAAGCCCAGTCTTGAGTAAAGTAAATACCGCGAGACTTGTCTTGCTCAACGTAGTTTTCACGCAACAGGTCAACGAAGCCCATTGTGATGCCGCGCTCACCTTCCAACTTACCAACTACTGTACCTGTGTGGATGTGGTCACCACCAGACAAACGTAGAGCTTTAGCCAATACACGGAAGTGGATACCGTGGTTCTTTTGACGGTCGATTACAGCGTGCATAGCACGGTGAATGTGGAGCAATAGACCGTTGTCACGGCACCAACGAGCTAATGTGGTGTTGGCGGTGAAACCTGCGGTCAGGTAGTCATGCATGATGATGGGCATTTTGAGTTCTTTAGCGTACTCAGCCCGCTTCAGCATTTCTTCACAGGTAGGAGCGGTAACGTTTAGGTAGTGACCTTTAATTTCACCGGTTTCTGCTTGGGCTTTGTTGATAGCTTCAGCTACGAACAAAAAGCGATCGCGCCATCTTTGGAATGGTGCGGAGTTGATGTTTTCGTCGTCTTTGGTGAAGTCCAAACCACCGCGCAAGCACTCGTATACAGCGCGTCCGTAGTTCTTAGCAGAAAGACCCAATTTGGGCTTAATGGTACAACCCAGTAAAGGACGACCGTATTTGTTTAACTTGTCGCGCTCAACTTGGATACCGTGAGGAGGCCCTTGGAAGGTCTTGATATAAGCTACTGGGAAACGGATATCTTCTAGACGCAGTGCGCGTAGAGCTTTGAAACCAAACACGTTACCGACAATTGAGGTCAACACGTTGGTTACAGAGCCTTCTTCAAACAAGTCCAGAGGATAAGCAACGTAACAGATGTATTGGTTGTCTTCGCCCCGAACTGGTTCGATGTCATAGCAACGACCTTTGTAGCGATCAAGGTCGGTGAGCAAATCTGTCCATACAGTTGTCCAAGTACCCGTAGAAGACTCAGCCGCTACAGCCGCACCTGCTTCTTCGGGAGGAACACCAGGCTGAGGTGTCATGCGGAACGCAGCTAGAAGATCGGTATCTTTTGGTGTGTAATCGGGTGTGTAATAAGTTAGTCTGTAATCTTGAACCCCGGCTTGATACCCAGATTTGCTCTGAGTCCTCGTTTGAGCGTAAGACATATTTTATCCTTCCCTGAAATCACTCTTGTTAATTATCAAATCACGTTTTGTGCAACTTTCCCTCACCCCATTTTTTCTCCTTCATCGGGGAAAAGAATGGGAAAAATTTTTGTTAAGGGTTGTTTTTGGCAAAGGGTAACAGTTTTTTTGCGGCGGACACTTTGGTAGCGGTGGTAGCCCTCCTCACCAGTGTTATCCCCTTCTAGGGGTACACGACCTAGCGCTTCTACTGTTTCCTCTTCCTACGAATCAAAATTCTTTTTTACCTCTTCTTCGCACCCTACTAAACCTGCTCAATTTCACCAAAACTTACGCTTTTTGCGGCTTGATTTAAATAATTTCCCTACAAATCGGGGTATTCAGGGGATTGGGCTGGCTGGCACACATTCCCGCCTCTACACTCCTTCTATCTTCTCCGTTGATGGAAAAGATACCAGAAAAGAATTTACTTGACAGAGATTTAGCAGAGTCGTGAGCGTAAAGATAAAAAATTGCACACCACGTAATTTGTAACTTATTCCACAATATATCAAGAATTCGATAAGTTATTCTTTGAAAGTTTTTAACTTATATATTTAATTTTGTTATTATATAAAAATTTAAACATTTTGTTACAAATGCTTTACAAGGTGTCATCAATGGTATCTAAGGACTGGGTATTGAGTATTAGGTAACGAGAAAGTATTCCTAAATATTTATTTATTTCTTATTTCCCAGTTCCCAATCCCCAATCCCCAATGTTTAAAAAATCCCGACTAGGGGAACACTGGAACTAACCCAAAGCCAGTTTAGGTAACGGCTACGGGTATTGTCTCCAAAGGAAATGTCACCGTGGTATTGTTTTGCAAGCGTACTAGTTTATTGACTACTTCAATCTTGCTGGGGTTGATAGCTTTGCCAAGTATTGGATGGGCACAAAAAACCCCTGAGATTGATTCATTTGATGTTACCCCTGCTTACCCTGCTTCTGCACCGCCACCGCGAGTAGAACCTTTGCCCGATGAGCGGGGAGTACAAGAAAATTCGCCACAAACTGATTATCGTGTCGGTAACTTACTAGGAGATGTTAGTGGCAATCTTTGGGTAGGTTCTTGGCGGGGACTATCGCGGATTGATCCTAAAACTGGCAAGATTATTTCTCGTGTTAGTTTACCGAATGTTGCTATTGGTGCTTTAGCCCAAGACAAAGTAGGACGTTTGTGGGTAGGAAGTTATGATGGATTGTTCCGAGTAGAACCCCGTACTAGCGAAATCACCGCGGAGAATTTATTTTTGCCTTCTAAACGAGTGTTGTCATTGTTAGTTGACAAACGGGGTTATTTATGGACTGGAACCGATAGTGGTTTAGCTCTAATTAGTCCCGACGAAGGCTTGATTATGACAACATTAAAAAATCTGCCTGGTGTCAGCGCCAATACCCTGACTTTAGATGTTGAAGGTCAACTGTGGGTTGGCACTCTGGATGGATTGGTGCGGGTAAATACTGCTAGTGCTGCGATTATGAAGCGGATAGCCGATTTACCAGGGGCGACTGTCCAAGCTTTAGCTATTAGTCCAGAAGGACTAATTTGGGCAGGAATGCCGAATAATTTGCTAGTTATTAACCCAAAAACTGGTGCTGTGTTACGGTCTGTAACTCGCCTGCGTGGGCGTGATGTAACGGCGGTACGTTTTGCTAAAGATGGTAGTGTCTGGGTCGGGACTAACAATGGTTTGTTACGATTAAATCCAAATACAGGAGCTGTGTTAGATGCAGAAGTTGCTGGACTTCCTTCTAGTCGGGTTCTTACCCTTGCACCTGACATCGCCAATAAATTATGGATCGGCACTAGTGAAGGTCTAGCTTGGTTGATGACCAAAACCAGTAGCGCAAAACCCCATATTGCTTTCAGTCGTGCCGTTAAATGATTAATCATTTGTCCTTTGTCTTCTGTCCTTAGCAAATGACTAATAACTAATGACAAAGGACAAAAAATCCAAAATCCAAAATCCAAAATCTAAAATTGGCAATGGCAATCACTACCCAGGAATTAATTCAATGGAAACAACAGGGACGTTCAATTGTAGCGTTGACCGCCTGGGATTATGCGATCGCTCAACTCATCGATGCAGCTGGTGTAGACTTAATCCTTGTAGGTGACTCTATGGCAGTAGTTCTAGGGTATGAAACAACACTGCCGATAACTTTGGATGAAATGATATACCATGCCAAATCTGTGCGTAGAGGAGTTAAACGCGCATTGGTGGTTGTAGATTTACCATTTTTGACGTATCAAGAAAGTCTCCAGCAAGCGATGCACTCAGCTGGACGAGTACTGAAGGAAACAGGCGCTCAAGCGGTAAAATTGGAAGGTGGCTATCCAGCGATCACAGAAACTATCGCTCGTTTGGTTCAAGCTGGAATTCCGGTAATGGGTCATGTCGGTTTGACACCACAATCAGTACATCAACTCGGTTTGCGACAACAAGGCAAAACGCAAGAAGCAAGTGAGAGGATTTTACTTGAAGCGATCGCTCTGGAACAAGCTGGTGTATTTTCTCTGGTTTTAGAGCATATACCGGCAGATTTGGCAATGCAGATTACACAAAAACTTAGCATTCCGACAATTGGTATCGGTGCAGGAATTCACTGTGATGGACAAGTTTTAGTTACCTCTGATGTTCTCGGACTTGCCCAAAAGCATCCACCATTTGCCAAAGTTTATACAAACTTGCGAGAAACGATTACCAAAGCCGTGCAAGATTATGCTGGGGAAGTGCGCGAGCGGAAATTTCCAGAATAGTTTGTGGCAAATTGTGTGCAATTGTAAAACAGTAAAGCAAAGGTTGTGATGTTTAATTCCTACATTTGGGAATAATACCAGTGTCATAAACTTTTATAAACCAATGCTCAATTTAATATTTGCTTTTGGATATTCCAGCCTTGGTTATATACTTTATAATTCTGGTGACTATCAAGGAGCCATTGAAAATTATAGTCAGGCAATTTTACTAAATTCAGAAGATTTAACATCATATCAAAGTCGTGGAGTGGCTCGTTCATTGACAAAGGATTACCAAAATGCAATTGAAGACTTTAATGAAACAATCCGATTGAGTCCTCAATATGCTCAGGCTTATGCTGAACGTGGTGTTGCTCGTGCAGCAATAGGCGACAATCAAGCTGCAATTGAAGATTGTCATCGTGCAATTCAATTAGATCCACAATATGTACGAGCCTATTTTGGACGAGGTACAGCACGTTCTTACTCTGGTAACTATCAAGGTGCGCTAGAAGACTTCAGTCTGATAGCTAGCATAGAACGTTCTGCTATTTCTTACTACAATTTGGGCATTCTGCAATATTCTCAGGGTATTAATACTCAAGCCATTGAGCATTTAACTAAGGCTCTTTATGTAGATCCCAATTTAACGGCTGCTTACTATGTGCGGGGTAATGCGTGTTATGACTTAGAAGATGAACAAGGTGCATTTGCAGATTTCAATGAAGCAAAGCACATTGAAGCAGTAGGTGCAGGTGAAATATATTCTGAGGATGAATTTGCTTTCTACGCAAGGGGTTTGGCTCGCCATCGCTTAGGTAATCAGGAGGAAGCGATCGCTGATCTCCAAGACTCAGCCCAAATTGCTTTAAAGCATCAAAACACAATATTTCACCAAAAAGCGATCAACTTCATCAGCGAAATTCAGTCTTAACTAAGTTGGCATGAATAAATCATTATGGTTTGGAGTTGCCCTTTAGCGAAGACAGCATAACTAAAAGCTAGTTCCAAAGATTTTACATGTTACATACCTTTATTTTTTATGACCAACTTACTTATAGCTAAAATCAATATTAACGCGATCACTATCTCAACTATAATTATCAGCTAAAAACCCCATACTTGGAAGTGCAGCAATGGTACAACAAGTTACACCAGAAACCACCATCGAAGTCATCTATCCGGAAAGCGACGGACAGCCAATGGCGGATAATACAGAACAATTCGCATGGATTGTCAAAATTAAAGAAAATTTAGAAATTATATTTGCATCGCAAGCTGATGTATTTATCGCCGGAGATTTGTTTTGGTATCCAGTTAAAGGAAACCCGAATATTAAACAAGCGCCCGATACGATGGTAGTTTTTGGCAGACCAAAAGGAAAACGGGGTTCCTATTTACAATGGGATGAAGATAATATATCCCCACAAGTAGTATTTGAAATTCTCTCACCAGATAATACCCTCAAAGAAATGACCAAAAAATTGCAGTTTTATCAGCGTTACGGCGTGGAAGAATATTATATTTATGATGCGGCTAAGAACGATTTAAATGGCTTGCTCCGTTCTGGGGATAGTTTTGAAGTTATCGAAGAGATGAATGGTTGGATAAGTCCGCGTTTGGGAATCCGTTTTACATTAACACCGGATACTTTGGAAATTATTTCTCCTACCGGACAAAAGTTTTTGTCACCCATAGAAATTGACCAGTTACGGGAACAAGAACGTCAAGCAAAGGAAGCGGCTTTACAAGAATTAGAAAAAGAGCGCGATCGCTATCAAGAATTATTAGCTAAACTCAGAAAAAAGGGAATTGACACAGATAATTTGTAATTGCTGCTGTTGATGGTGCGTTATGCTGTCGCTACTGACTATGTCTAAAATACCCTACTTGTTGATGCGTCCTAGCGCTGATGCTGATGGATACTTATGATATAAGAACTAAAAAATTAACTATGGAACAACAACCGATACAAGTAATTGGAGGTGGACTAGCAGGGACAGAAGCAGCTTGGCAAATAGCCCAAGCTGGAGTACCGGTAATTCTGCATGAAATGCGTCCAAAGCGCTTCAGTCCTGCTCATCATACAGAACATTTGGCAGAATTAGTGTGTAGTAATTCCTTTGGGGCAATGGCAAGCGATCGCGCAGCTGGATTATTGCACGAAGAATTACGCCAACTGGGTTCTATCGTCATTTCTAAAGCTGATGAACACGCCGTACCTGCGGGTGGGGCGCTAGCGGTAGATAGGGGACAATTTGGCCAAGACTTGACTCAAACTTTAGCACATCATCCTTTAATTGAATTTCGCCGGGGTGAAGTGTCTGCAATTCCCGAAGGAATTGTGGTTTTGGCAACTGGGCCTTTAACGAGTCCTGACTTAGCCGAAGATTTACGCCGCTTTACCGGGATGGAATATCTCAGCTTTTTTGATGCGGCTAGTCCGATTATTGTGGGAGAATCGATTAACCGTAATATTGCCTTTATGGCATCACGTTATGACAAAGGTGAAGCCGCTTATCTTAACTGCCCAATGAATAAAGAGCAGTATTTAAGGTTTCAAGAAGAACTTTGTAAAGCAGAACAAACAGAACTCAAAGGTTTTGAACGGGAAACGGCGAAATTTTTTGAAGCTTGTTTACCCATTGAAGAACTAGCACAGCGTGGGGAAGACACCATGCGCTACGGCCCCCTAAAGCCAGTGGGATTGTCTGATACTCGAACCGGGGAACGTCCTTATGCTGTGGTGCAGTTACGACAAGAAGATAAAGCTGGTCAACTGTGGAATATGGTAGGATTCCAAACTAACCTGCGTTGGGGTGAGCAAAAGCGAATATTTCAGTTAATTCCAAGTTTGGAAAAGGCCGAGTTTGTGCGATTGGGAGTGATGCACCGCAACACTTTTATTAATGCTCCCCAGCTAATGCATCCGACTCTGCAATTTAAAGAGCGTCCCACATTGTTAGCTGCTGGACAGTTGATTGGTACTGAAGGCTACACTGCTGCGGCTGCGGGTGGCTGCTTGGCGGGAATTAATGCAGCGCGCCTAGCTTTGGGTAAAGAAGCTTTGGTTTTACCATCAACAACAATGATGGGTGCGTTATTGGAATTTATTAGTTCCGCTTCGCCGAAGCATTTCCAACCAATGCCGCCCAACTTTGGGATTTTTCCCGAACTAGGTGCGAAAATCAAAAGTAAGCAGGAGCGTTATGGACGTTACCGCGATCGCTCTTTAACTGATTTAGCAAACTGGAAAGTTAATCATAATTGATGGGCATCGGGCATGGGGAAGAGGACAAGGGGAAAGACTTGTTACAAGATATTCTCACCTTTTGTCCCTTTGTCTCCCCTGCTTCCTGCTCCCCTGCCTCTTTTTTAACACCTGATTTTAAATTTATTTTGTTTAATAAAACTTCAAATAGCTTTATTATCCTTTAAAATCTTTTGCAGAGATTTAGGTAAAATATATGGCTGATATTGTTGATATTGCAGTTACGGCTGAGTCTTTCAAAACACTAGTGGCAGCTGTACAAGCTGCTGGTTTAGTAGAAACATTAAAAAGCCCTGGGCCATTCACTGTATTTGCACCAAATGACGATGCTTTTGCCAAGTTGCCACCGGGAACTATCCAAACTCTGTTACAAAATATTCCCCAGCTAACGCGGATCTTAAAGTATCATGTCGTTCCTGGAAAGCTGCTAAAGGCTGATTTGGCAGAACTCGGTACGGTTAATTCTGTGGAAGGTTCACCCATTAAAATTGGTTCTTCTGATGGTTTTGAAGTTAAAAATGCCACAGTTTTAGCAGCAGATATCGAAGCTGATAATGGTGTAGTACACGTTATCGATACGGTGATTTTACCGGGTTAATTTAGCTAGGGTGGGTGTTTTCCACCCTACTTATCCAAAATCTTTATAATTAACTAACTATTGAGAGTATCAAAATGCAACTCAATAGTTTAATTTATGTTATATTTGCAATGTGATTGCTCACTCATAGGTTAATATATATTTGGTGATTTTAAATACGATAAATTAAATTCTTAAAAAGCTAACACCTATCCCAAGAAATTAATGCTCGATTTCAACACCTTAACTGAGTTCTCTCGTTGCAACTGCGTTAATATTTGTGCATTTCTCGTGCCAGCGAACTTACTTGTCACAATTTTAACGATGAGCCTGGTAGCGTTACGTCGTCCATCGTATCAAGTGTGGCAATCTGCTGGAATTGCTAGCTTTTTCGCTTCTATAATGATACTGCACGTATATACTTGGTTCATGATTGGTGTGGTGATGGCTCCTACTTATATCTTGATGTGGCTAGCAATCTCCTGTTTAGTGACTAATTTGGCAGCAATTCTTTTTCAAAGACGCTACAGTAATAACCCTAGTCTTTCAAACAACGCCTGAAATTCTATCGCACATTTCTTCAACTCGCTAGTGCATAGACGGTTCTTCGGTTGTGGTTAGACATCACTCTTTACAATTCTTTCATAGCACTCAATAGGGCAATTTTGCCCTATTTTGGTGTGTCTGCCAATAATTACAACCCTGCGATCGCACCTTCTGATCGGGTAAAGCAGTGCGTAGACGCATATAGGCTTGTCATTAGACATCGCCTGCCATATTTTAGATTACTGATATAGCAGAAATATATTTGACAACTTGCTATGAGTTTTGATTACATATACTACAAAACTCATGTATAGTCATAGAGATATTAATAAAGGAACAGAAGTTTATGACATCAACTACAACTTACACTTACGATGCCAATGGCAATGTGATATCTGAGAAGATAGACAAAAACAGTGATGGGACAACAGACTCAGTTATTAAATACAGCTATAACCGGACAGTCGAAAGCTTGGACGAGAACTTTGCCAGCGTTGTGAACATCTATACTTATGATGCCAACGGCAACCAGACATCCAGACGTGGATACGTCGATGGCCAGAACGGCCAGGACATACCTTTTTATTTTGAAACCCGTACTTATGATGCCAATGGCAATAAGACATCCGAAAGCTATGACTACAAAAACGACAGACCTTATACCTACACTTATACTTATGATGCTAACGGCAAGGTGATACTGCAAAGCTTTGACAACAAAAGCGACGGCATTGTTGATGGAGTTGAAACCTATACTTATGATGCCAACGGCAATCTGACATCCCAAAGCTCTGACAACAACAATGACGGCATCAGTGATGAGGTGAGAACCTATACTTATGATGCCAAGGGCAACCAGACATCCGAAAGATATGACAATAACGGCGACGGCATTGTTGATGGAGTTGAAACCTATACTTATGATGCCAACGGCAATCTGACATCCCAAAGCTCTGACAACAATGACGGCATCGTTGGGCAGGTTATTACCTATACTTATGATGCTGATGGCAACCAGACATCCGAAAGCTATGACAATAACGGCGACGGCATTGTTGATTATGTTGAAACCTATACTTATGATGCCAACGGCAATCTGACATCCCAAAGCTCTGACAGCAATGGCGACGGCATAGTTGATGCAGTTGAAACCTATACTTATGATGCTAATGGCAACTTGAGATCCCGAAGCTCTGACTACAACGGCGACGGCATCGTTGATACATCTTCCACCTATACTTATGATGCTAATGGCAAGCAGACATCCCAAAGCTCTGACTACAACGGCGACGGCATCGTTGATTCTTCCACAACCTATACTTATGATGCTAATGGGAACAGGACATCCCAAAGCTCTGACAACAACGGCGACGGCATTGTTGATTTTTCTGCAATCTCTACTTATGGACGCGCTACCGCCAGCTATGACTTCAACAACGATGGTGTAGTTGATGCAGTTGGCACTTATATTTACGATTTTATCGGCAAGCTAAGTTCACAAGAGATTGACAATAATCGTGATGGCATCATTGATGAGGTAACTCTTTACAGTTACGATGCTGGCGGCAAACTCACTGCACAAGTAGCTGACAAAAATAATGATGGCATCGCTGACGAGATTACCAGTTACAACTATGATGCCAATGGCAAACTGATTGACTCAGATATTGACAAAAACGGCGATGGCACTACTGATGCAGTTGCCAGTTATCTGTATGATGCCAACTCTCAACTGATCAGCCAGACTACCACAGAAGGAAATGTTCCTGGTAAAACCTTAAAGGGTGGCAACTGTAAAGATATACTCACAGGTAATGCTGGCAATGACAAAATTTCTGGCAAAAACGGTAACGATCAATTGTTTGGATTAGCTGGAAATGACAAACTAGTTGGTGGTAACGGTAATGACATCCTCAACGGCGGCGCTGGTGGTGATATCCTTACAGGTGGTAATGGCGCTGATAAATTTGTATTTAACAGCTTGAGCGATTCACTGCTGTCTGGCTTTGATAGAATTACTGACCTTAACATCTCTGAAGACAAAATTGATGGTCTGAATGCAGTTTCAGCCGGTAGTGTGGTTCCATTTGGCACTGTTGCAAGTCTAAATCTATTAGATATACAACAGACATTTGCTCCAGATGGTTTTAGTTTTGTTCCGGCTGGTGCGGGAACTTTTACCTTTGGTACAGGCAATCATCAACGGACTTTCTTGGTACTAAATGATAGTACTTATGGATTTTCTGCTCTTACGGATGCTGTGATTGAGATTACTGGCTACAAAGGCAATTTAACTAACTTAGCCATTGTCTAAGTTTAGTTACATGAACTACCCCGCCCATTTATAACGCTTCTCGAATGGAAAATACAGTTTGATCTCACTTCTATTCCTCTCTCCTAAAAGGCTACGGTGTACACACAAGTCAAAAAAAGCTCGATGCAACAAAGGTGCAGGTGAATGCAACAAAGGTGCAGTTTGATGCAATAAAAGTGCAGGTCAATGCAATAAAAGTGCAGGTCAATGCAACAAAGGTGCAGGTCAATGCAATAAAAGTGCAGGTCAATACAACAAAGGTGCAGGTCAATACAACAAGGGTGCAGTTCAATGCAACAAAGGTGCAGGTCAAGAGACTTGTGTGTACACCGTAGCTTCCCTTGCAGCGAAGGGGCTGGGAGTTAGGTCTGTATTGCACTCAACTGAGAAACGCTATATTTTAGTATATATTCATAAATTTTAGAGACTGTACAATAGACATAGGAGTGAAAATTAAATATCCATTATCCAGAACCCTTCTAGAGACGTAGCAGTGCTACGTCTCTACATTTATTTTTGGAGATGTCTAATATTATCTAGAAAATTCTGCACGTAACTGATTGACTACCCGATCTAGTCCCACGGAATGGGCGGCTTTGAACAATAAACGATCGCCTCTTTGCACAAATGTCTTCAACTTAGCCAGCAAATCAGCATGAGTTGCAAAGCACTCCGATGGAATACCTTCGGCACTAAGGGCGATCGCTTCGGCATCTTGTCCATCTACCAAAACCAACAAGCCGTCTAAATTCAACTTTTTCACTGTTTCTCCCACTCGCTGGTGCAACTGCTGCGATCGCTCTCCCAATTCTTTCATTGCACCCAATACGGCAATTTTCCGCTTTCCGGGTGTGTCTGCCAATAATTGCAAGGCTGCAATCATAGCTTCTGGTGCAGCATTGTAAGTTTCATCTAAGATTACCACGTCGTTGGGTAAGGTAAATCGCTGCGATCGCCCTGTGGGCATATCCACTATCACACCTGCTTTGAGGCTTGCCCAATCAATCCCTAACACCTTTGCTACTGCTAAAGCTGCCAAGAAATTAGTCGCATTGTGACGACCAGGTAAAGGTAGAGGTAGTTGGATTCCTGCAACTTCCACTTGGTCGTTATCAATTAATTGTCCTTGGATATCTCCACCAGAAAAGCCGTAAGTTAAAACTTCTCCGTGCCAAAATTTTGCTGCTGTGGCCATTAATAAAGGATTGTCCTGGTTGAGAATTGCCGCACTATCAGCAGACATTTCGGCTAATAATTCACATTTTGCCTGGGCGATCGCTTCTTCCGAACCCAGTAACTCAATATGTGCCGTTCCCACATTGGTAATCACTCCAATTGTCGGACGTGCTATTTGCGTCAGTTCGGCAATTTGTCCCCTACCCCGCATCGCCATTTCAATCACGGCGTAGTCATGTTCTTTGCCAAGTTCTAAGAGAGTTTTCGGGACACCGATTTCGTTGTTGTAATTTCCATAAGTTTTGTGAACTCGTCCCTTTGTTCCTAAAACTGCGGCGATTAATTCTTTGGTTGTAGTTTTACCTACGGAACCTGTTACGCCAATTACTGGAATGTTAAAGCGATCGCGCCACCATCTGCTAATTTTCTGATATGCTTTGAGGGTGTCTTTTACTTGTAAGATAGGAAGTCCCGGATTTTCGTATTCAAAATCCACAATTGCAGCTATTGCACCTTTTGCGATCGCAGTTTGCACAAATTCATGTCCATCAAACTTATCGCCTCGTAAAGCTAGAAATACTTCACCCGGCTTTAGAGTACGGCTATCTGTTTGTATACCGCAACTTACTTGTGTTAAAGCGTTTTCAGATAAGTTTACAGAACTGGCCAAAAGAACTTCAACCAGTTGAGTTAGGGTGGCAGAATAATACATAAGTAATTTACAAATTAAAGTTTAAAATCATAAAATCGAATTATGACATAATACTGCATTGAACCACAAAATTTGCGATTCTTGAAAAAGAGTTATCTTGGCTATTCCTGATGAATTACGAAAGCTACGTCTTTACAAATAAAGGCGTACCTATATAAGTACGCCTCTATAGCCGATTCATTTGTTGCCAAGATGTTTGAAAAATAGTCTACCTCAATGCATTTTAGTTAAAAGAGTTTGAGAGTTGATTAGGGTCTAGATAATCAGGAAATAATAAAATTTCCTTGCCTTCTAATTTTGCCTTCTGGTGGAGCAAAATTGCCTTTTCCAAATAACAATATTTAATTGGAACCCATCTGTCGCTGTAAAAATAGACAGTTACTCGGCTCATTGCATACTCTTTCAACGGCAGTGGAAGAGACCAGGACGAGTCCATAGTTTGAACCTTACCTGTTGAGTCCATGCTTTGAACCTCAGCTACTAAGTATATATACTTTTACTCATCCAAGTGAGTTTTAGTAAGTATCATAAGACATAAACTCATATAGCTTTAAGTTAGATATTTAGGTAAAAGTTCAGGAGTCAACGAGTTTTAGATTGGGATTGAGTCTTAGCAGTTAGTAAGGAATTTTCGGGCAAAGTTTGACACGTTGTCTTTTGACGCAACTATTCTTTTAAAATTATCGTTCTTAAATATCTGGTGGAAAATAGCATAAAAAATTTTTGAATTTTGCTTTAATTGCCTTTCCCCAGTCACCCTAGTCTACTTCGCATACTCTTAGAAACTCTATGTTCCACTTTACCCTACAGAAGAATTTGGGATGGCTATTATTAATTTCGGTTTTGATGGCCACACCAGTTAATGCCCATACCGAAAAGGTATCAAACGATGTCGGTGGGATGCTGCATATTGAACCCCATGACAATGCGGAAGCTGGCAAAACTGCTCATGTCTGGATTGTCCTCACCCGTAAAGGTGGGCAATTAATCCCTCTGGCACAATGTAACTGTCAGTTGGCTGTCTACCCTCAACCTCATCATGAAACTGATACTCCATTGCTAAAGCCCAGTTTACATAATGTATCAACCAAGCAATATAAAAGCATTCCCGGAGCCGACATTATATTTCCCAAAGTAGGAGCTTATGAATTGGAGTTAAGCGGTACTCCCAAATCTGGAGCTAGTTTCAAGCCCTTTGTGTTGTCTTACCCCGTCACTGTCGGCTCATAAAAGCTGAAGTCTGTAAAATGTCATGCTGTAGCCAGATACCGTATAGTTTAGAAATCATAATGCGATCGCTTTCAAACCTGTAACGATCTGATCGCATAACCTAGTTTTATAGACCTATTAATCAAGTTTGTGCCCCTCTGCCTCTTTCCCATACCCAATGCCCATAATTTAAAATCCTGCCAAACGATGATGAAGGATTCAAACTCAGGGATGATGAGTAACTAGCATCTAAATTGACAAAATCACACTATAAAGAGTGATATTAAGCGATAGATAGCGCTTGCAAAGGAATAACGGCCATGATTATTAAATCTTGGATGGTGATTGGGGGTGTGGCTTTCTTAGTTGCGTTGGCGGCTAACTTCATTACGCCTAGCGATCGCCAATGGTTCAAGCATTTACAACGGCCGAGATGGCTAACTTTTGAGGGTGCGATTCCAATTATCTGGACTGTAATATTTATTTGCGGTGCTTGGTCAGCTTATATTGTCTGGGAAAAAGATCCAGGAAGCACTTCAACCTGGTTAATCATGGGTTTATACTTGCTTTTAGAAATTGTAACCATTGCCTATACACCTGTAATGTTTAAGCTTCGCAGTCTAAAAGTGGGCACAATTCTTGGTGGCACAGGTTTGATTATTAATGCTTTATTGATACTTGCAGTCTTAGGGTTTTCTGGTTGGGCAGCACTATTACTAGTTCCTTATTTGCTTTGGAGTCCCATTGGTACTTATACCACTTGGGAGATGATCCGTCTCAATCCTCAAGATGCCTAGTACCGCAGGGCAGAAGTCAAAAGTTAAAAGTATTATGGCGTTACTTTCTATATCTGGATTTTGTGAATCCATCGCTGACAATTCTTTTCAGATTGGTCTAAGAATCGCACCAGAGAATGATTAAACATCTAGTCTAAATTGTCAAACTTGCAGTATATGACTTGACAAAATACACAAAGCTTAAGTGCATTATGATTCCATCTTGGATAATAATTGGAGCTGTAACTTTCTTCATCGCCCTTGGAAGTTTATTGATTACGCCGCGTGATGTTAAATGGTTTGCACGATTAAGTCGCCCTCGCTGGCTAGTTTTTGAGCCGCTAATTCCAGTCATCTGGACTGTGATTTTTATTAGTGGTGCAGCTTCAGCTAATATTGTCTGGGAAAAAAATCCAGGAGGTATAATTACTTGGCTACTAATGGCTTTGTACCTCTTGGTAGAAATTATCACCGTCGCCTACATACCTATAATGTTGAGGTTTCGCAGTCTTAAGGTTGGAGAAATTCTTGGGCTAATCGGTTTGATTTCAGGCGTTGTCCTGGCAATCTGCGTTTTGCCGATTTCTTTAATAGCGGCGCTGTTACTCCTTCCCTATTTAGTTTGGACTCCTATTGGTACTTACACCACCGACGAGTTAAGAGAGTTAAATCCTCAAGATGCATAACGTATCTATACAAGACGTCCATAACGTGCTGTAACAGGATTGGCTAGATTGGATTGATTATTCAGCCAAGCCCACATTTGATCGCCAATAGAAAAATGCCACCACTCTCTAGGATTGCGTTGAAAGTCAGCTTTTAACATTACATCTTGCAATAGCTGACGGTGAGCATGATACTTTTGGGCTTCTGGGCGATCGCTATTAGCATAATAATCAGGATGTGATCGCTCTGACATTTCATCAATGGGCGAACCCATATTTACTATTTGCCCTGCATCATCTACTAGCGTCACATCCACCGCCGCACCAGTACTATGAGGAGGCGGAGTTTTTTCATCCAAACTTGGTACAGCCCAAATTGCATAAACTGCTTCCCAAATTTCTTGGCGTTGGTTTGGTGATAACTCTACCTCAGTCAGTCCCCTATCCTGCACTGCTTGGGCGAAGCTGTAATCTACCATGAACTGCTGGACTGCGATCGGGCGATAGGCATCAAAGATTTGGATATGCCATTTAGGATGCAAGAGATTAAGATAATTTTGCGCTTGAATCAAATTTTCGATAACACTTTGACGAAGATAATAGGGGGAGCGATCGCCATAAGGCGCACCCAATTTTTCATAAGGGTGGGGAGATTCCACCGCAAACAATTCTAAAGGAATCGCTATTATCGCTTCACCACACTCAAAAATCGGGATTTGATGATAAGGTCTCATCTAGTCAGCCACGCAGGACTTACGGATTTTAACGCAAGCATAGCATTCTGGTAAAAATTTAGGCAATTGCCAAATCATAATGTAAAACTAAGATTTCATCTGCTCTCAAAGTTGCCATTGCATATTCATAGCCTTGGGTATCAGCATCGACTAAATAATGATATTCTTCTTGCTCATACACTTCTACAATTGTTCCAACTTGCCCACTGGGTAAACTTTCGATAGAAGTGTAATCTTCTTGCACTAGTTGTAATCTTCCAATGGAAATAGGCTTGAGTGTAACAATAGTATCCAAAAGTTTAACTTTTTTCATTTAATTTCAGAAATGCAGTAATCAAACGTGGATAGGGATTATTAGCAGTAGTTTCCTAGATTCTCCGTAGCCTGATACAGACGGAATCAGGCTACGGAGAATCTACCTTAAACTGTTAACCAAATTGTGTAGTACTTTGCTGAACAACTTCACCTGCAACTGCTGCTATTTGAATAAATTTACGCAAAACATCGGCGTTTTCTAGTGTGATTCTTAGAATTGATGCGAAAACCTTGGCTTTATGTTTTCCACTCGGATGCTTTGGGTTTAGACAATAACCTATGAGCTTTTGCACAGAAATCTCTGCTTGCTCACCGTTGGGTAATTTCATTGTCTATGAATATGCCTTAACAGACTTAGGATTTTATCATTAACGGTTCGTTTTTTCAAAAATGCTCAATCAAAACCAAACACCTCTATTAGATGCCTTAAAAACCAATGCAGCAAGACCTCATGCGCCTTTCTACACCCCAGGACATAAACAAGGCGAGGGAATTTCTCAACCTTTGGCTGACTTACTTGGTAAGACTGTCTTTCGCGCTGATTTAACCGAATTAGCAGATTTAGATAATCTCTTTGCACCCCAAGGCGTTATTCAAGAAGCACAACAACTAGCAGCAGCAGCTTTTGGTGCTTCCCAAACATGGTTCCTTGTCAATGGTTCTACCTGTGGGATTGAAGCGGCAATTCTTGCTACCTGTGGCACAGGCGATAAAATCATTCTGCCTCGCAATGTACATTCATCTGCGATCGCTGGTTTAATTCTCTCTGGTGCAATACCCATTTTTCTCAATCCTGAATACGATCCAGTTTTAGATATTGCCCATAGCATCACGCCTAATGCTGTACAATCTGCACTCCAACAACATCCAGACGCTAAAGCAGTGTTGACAGTTTACCCCACATATTACGGCGTTTGTGGAGATTTGAGTGCGATCGCCAACATTACACATCAATGTAATATCCCTCTACTCGTAGATGAGGCACACGGCGCACACTTTGCCTTTCATCCCGAATTACCCACTCCAGCTTTAGCCGCAGGTGCAGATTTAACTGTACAATCTATCCACAAAGTACTCGGTGCAATGACACAGGCATCAATGCTGCACGTCCGAGGTAACAGGATAGATGGCGATCGCATCAGTAAAGCTTTGCAACTCGTACAATCTACTAGTCCCAGTTATTTGCTTTTAGCTTCTTTAGATGCAGCGCGTCAGCAAATGGCACTCCACGGAAAAATGCTGATGTCTCGCACTTTGCTACTAGCTGATGAAGCTAGAACGAGAATTAGTCAAATTCCTGGATTATCTGTCTTACAGATTCTTCCAGAGGGGTTAGGGGAATCTCCTGGCTTTGTCGCTTTAGACGAAACGCGATTAACTGTCACTGTTTCTGGTTTAGGTTTAACCGGATTTGAAGCAGATGAGATTCTCGATGAAAAATTAGGTGTTACTGCTGAATTCGCCTCACTGCAACATCTCACCTTTATCATTAGTTTGGGCAACACCCCAGCCGATATTGAGCAACTGGTACAAAGTTTTACTACTCTTGCCAAAGAATATCGCCGAACCAACTTAACTTTTAAAAGCCATCTTTGGCAGGAGCTTTTCACTACACAGTATCATGCTTTACATTTTTCTCCCCGCGAAGCCTTTTTTACTGTCAGTGAAGTACTACCTTTGATACAGAGTAATCAACGCATCTGTGCCGAAATCGTCTGTCCCTATCCCCCAGGAATTCCCTTATTAATGCCGGGAGAAGTCATCACGAAATCCATCCTTGATTATCTGCAAAAAATTCAAGCGATGGGAGGGTTTATCAGTGGTTGTGCTGATACTAGCCTCAAAACTTTGAAAGTTGTAAAATAACGTTTTAACTCCTAACTTACAAATTATTTTTGATCAAAATTTAATTGATGCAGTCAACAGTAAATCTGCGGTTGAGCAGATAATTTACAGGAAAATATACAGTAGTTATGCAAACTATGAAACTTCAATGAGCATGTGCAATAGCTAATGCAATCTTTGATTTATGCACATAGGATGATGTTAACAATCCATAAATCAAAATATGAAATCAAAAACTTATTATATTTGGGGAGTAGTAGCAACTCCTATTGTAGTCATGATGGCACTAGGTTTCTCAGCAAAAGCGAATGCAGTTGAGTTAGGCGCTGCCTCTGATTACAACGTATTTGTTTTAGGAGATATTTCTCAAAATTATACAGATATTGAAGGAAAACTTGCTGCTGGCGGTAACGTGAATTTCGTCGGCGGACTTGGAAGCAGACTTTCTGGCAATAGCGGCAATGTAGTAGTAGCTGGAAAAAACTTAACTCTAAGCAACGGTCAAGTTTACCACGGTAATGCTGTCTATGGAGGTAGTGCCAATGTGTCCAGTAATGTGGGATTTCCACAAGGAACTCTCAGTAAGGGTAATCCCATCGACTTCAATGAAGCAGGGAAAGAATTACGAGGGCTATCTCAATATTTGGCAACCTTAACTCCTACTGGGAAAACAACAGTTCAATCTTGGGGTGGTATTAACCTTAGTGGCAGTGGTACTGCCTTCAATGTTTTTAATGTCGCCGGATCATCTGTCTCCAAGGCAAACTCTTTTGGAATCAGTGGGGATGCAAATTCGACTGTTGTTGTCAATATCAGTGGTAAGGATGTGTCGCTGCAAAACTTTGGGTTCAATATCACTGGCACAGATAAACAAAAGGTGATCTACAACTTCTATGAAGCGACAAACATAACTGCCAGTGGGATTAGCATACTAGGTAGTATTCTTGCTCCTTTGGCTAATTTCAATTTCAATAATGGTCAAGTTAACGGTAACGTGATAGTAGCTTCTTTGACAGGAAATGGCGAGTCTCACAACTATCTGTTTAATGGCGATCTGCCGGATCTCCCAAGTAAGTATTACACTCCGCCTAAGCCTCCCACCCGTACTCAGGTTCCAGAGCCTGCTAATCTTCCAGGTTTAGGATTAATTGCTATAGTATTTGGTTTATTTCGCCACAAACGCAATCAAGCAACTTGCCTAGAATAATCAAATTTTTGACAGCATAGCGCATGACGCGAATTTGTTTACAGATTTTCGCTCATGCGCTATTTCCTTGCTCCCTACCTTCTACAATAAAGATAGACTTTATTGAGATTTGTATAGTTGGGGATAAGCTGTCATGGCTCCCGCCGTTTTAATTCAAAATCTGCAAAAACGCTACGGTACAGTGGTCGCCGTTCAAGATGTTTCCTTTCAAGTAGAATCAGGAGAAATCTTTGGTTTATTGGGCCCCAACGGTGCTGGTAAAACTACTACCTTGCGTGCCTTGTGTACACTTACCACACCGGATGCTGGCAAAATCGAAGTATCTGGCATCTCTGTGTTAGATAATCCGAGAGTGGCAAGACAACGACTAGGCTACGTAGCTCAGGAAGTCGCTATAGATAAGGTGCTGACCGGAAGAGAACTGCTGCAACTGCAAGCCGCACTTTATCATCTCCCAGGCGCAGTAGCCAAACAGCGCATTGAGACTGTATTAGATTTACTCGGTTTGCAAGAATACGCTAATAAAAAAACAGGAACTTATTCCGGCGGTTTACGTAAGCGCCTAGACTTGGCTGCTGGGTTACTCCATTCACCGGATGTTTTAGTCTTAGATGAGCCAACAGTAGGACTTGACATAGAAACTAGGTTCGTGGTGTGGGAGTTCCTGAGAAAATTACGCGTCTCTGGGACGACGGTAGTAATTACCAGCCATTACCTAGAAGAGATTGACGCTTTAGCCGATCGCGTGGCAATTATAGATCGCGGCGTTGTGATTGCCAGTGGGACACCTTCACAATTAAAAGATCAAGTAGGGGGCGATCGCATCACCTTACGAATCCGCGAGTTTTCCCCGATTGAGGAAGCAGAAATTGCCAAACACCTCTTGCAAACTTTGCCGTTTGTGCAAGAAACGATCATCAACAGCGCTCAAGGTAATTCCCTCAACTTAGTAGTGACACCTCAAAACGATGTTTTGATTAACATACAGCAAGCGTTGAATACTGCTGGCTTGCCCATATTTGGCATAGCCCAATCTCGCCCCAGCCTCGATGATGTTTACCTCGCCGCTACAGGACGCACACTAATGGATGCAGAACTAGCAGCCATTGCCATTCGCGATCCCAAAGCTGAGAAAAAGCAGAATATGAGATAGGGGCTGGGGACTGGGTACTGGGAAAGAGTTTTGGTAATCCCCAATCCCCAATACTTCGGCAACTCTTGGAAACGCTACGCGTTAGCGGAGCTTTCGCTTTAGCGATACGCTCAGTACAAGTCCCCAATCCCCAATCCCCAATACTTCGGCTTACCTCGACTTCGCTCGGCACAAGTCGCTCAGTACAAGTCCCCAATCCTCAATACCCAATCCCCAATCATGAGCGTTACTCCTAAATCTGATATCAATTGGCAGCCGTTAGCATCATCACAAGCAGATGCAAATGCTGCACCTAACTTTTTCGGTGAATTGGTACAAGAGACGTTGGCTTTAACTCGTCGCTTGTTTATTCAATTGCAACGGCGTCCCTCCACATTGATTGCCGGAATTATTCAGCCGGTGATGTGGTTAGTGTTATTTGGTGCTTTATTTCAAAATGCCCCCAAGGGATTGTTCGGCAGTACGACAAATTACGGACAATTTTTGGCTGCTGGAGTAATTGTGTTTACTGCCTTTGCTGGGGCGCTGAATGCTGGTTTGCCCGTAATGTTTGACCGCGAGTTCGGCTTTTTGAATCGTTTGCTCGTAGCACCGTTAGCATCACGGTTTTCCATTGTCTTTGCTTCAGCAATCTTTATCATCAGCCAAAGTTTGCTGCAAGCAGCCGTGATTGTTGCAGCAGCAGCGTTTATTGGGGCTGGACTACCAGATGTAACAGGTTTATTTGCGATCGCTCTAATTGTCTTCCTTTTAGCTTTGGGCGTAACAGCCATCTCCCTTGGTTTAGCTTTCGCTCTACCCGGACACATTGAATTGATTGCAGTAATTTTCGTTACCAACCTCCCATTATTGTTTGCTAGTACAGCTTTGGCTCCTCTATCCTTTATGCCTGAGTGGTTGCAGGTTGTGGCTACCCTGAATCCTCTCAGCTATGCGATCGAACCCATTCGCTATCTGTATCTCCACAATAGTTGGGAACTAGGTAGCATAGTAATGCAAGCTCCTTGGGGTAATATTACCTTCGGGGGAGCGTTGCTGGTATTATTTGGCTTTGCCATTGTTGCCTTACTGAGTATCCAACACCAACTGCGGCGGACTCTTGCCTAAAGAGATAAAATAGAGCAATTTTAGGGTCAAAATCCCATGAAAAAATCATTTTTACAAATACCTAGACTCATTGTCGCTACCGTGGCGGGAATTAGCTTTGCTTCCTTGCTCATGGCTCAACCAAGTTTGGCTCAAATCAGCAGCCCAACCGATGCTTTTCCCAGTAATAGTACAACAGACCAGAATACTGATCCCTTCTCCCGTTCAAATTCAGATAACTTCAACATGTTTGACCTGATTCATCGGGCAAATTTTGGGACTCTCAACTGGAATTCTGACCAACAGAACCAACAACTAGACTCAGCCGCAGCAGCCTTTAAAGCAAGGCAACAAAACCTAATTCGAGGTCAACAACAGCAACCAACTCTCAGTTTGCCATCGGTTACACTACCATCAGCTACACCGCCATCCGTTATACCACAATCAGGTAAATAAAAAGGGAGTAGGGAGTAGGGAGCAGGGAGTAGGGAAAACTAGGTCGCTTAACGTCGGGCGTTAGCGTAGCGGGACGAAGTCCGGTTTTAACCTACCCTGCAATGAAAGGACTCTTTCGCGCCACTTGCGGGCGAGGCTTCAAACCATTTGGGAGTAGGTAAATTCTATTTTTTCCCTACTCCCTACTCCCTCTTTTGGGTGAATTCCAAGCAGAGAACCCCAAGCCTTAGAGGCTTGGGGCTGAGACTATTTAAAAAATCCTTAGTTATCAGGTAAAAAACTACAGCCCAAGTGCAGCTAAAATATCGCTAGCATGGTTGGTGGTATTTACATTAGCGTCAACATGGGTAATTTTGCCGTTGGGGTCAATTACGTAGGTGACGCGCTTGGCATAACCGCCGCCATCCACATCGAAAGCTTTGATGAGGGATTTGTCGGTGTCAGCCAGTAGGGGAAAATTCAAATCATATTTTTGGGTGAATGCCTGATGGGAGACTTCATCATCAGCACTGACTCCCAAGATGACAATATCTTTACTTTGATATTGAGACTGGGCATCTCGAAAACTACAGGCTTGTTTGGTGCAGCCTGGCGTGTCATCTTTGGGGTAAAAATACAAAACGACCGTCTTCCCGGCAAAATCAGATAGCGAGACTGTGTTGCCCTTTGTATCTTTAGCGGTAAATGCAGGTGCATCCGTACCAACTGCTAGAGGCATAATTAACCTTTCCTGTTTCAGATTGTTGATGCACTTGAAATTTTACATTAATTTATAATCATTAAATATAATTACTAAAAAATAGCAGAACTATACTTTAAATAACCCATTTTTGCTTAAATAAGGTAATTGGTACAAGAAAAAATATATTCTTAAATTAATTTTTATCAGAAGAAAATTACTACCCATATACAATGCCTGCTGTTGATTCCCAAAACCCCAATATTTTTGTCTATCCTCAAAGCACAGTAAAGAGAGCCGAGCGATCGCTAGTGTGTTCACCCTTCAATTTATCTTTATTTAAAGTCATGGGGCACCAGAGTGTGTCATTAACTACGATCGCCTTAGAAAATGGCCTCAAGCAGGGTTATACTAAACGTCCTTTATCAGAATTAGCCTGTGACAACGCCTTGGGCTGGCTGATCCAAGTGGGTGTATTACGGCGAGAAGTCGATGGTCAGGGGATTACAGATAGTTTTCGCCTTACTCCTTTGGGTCGCCAGTTGGTAGAACAATATCAGGGAAAAAATTGGCGGACACCTTCATGGCGCGATCGTTTATCCGATGCTGTGACTCATTGGTTGCGGATACCTTTTTAGAATAAAAAACCAAAAAGTTAGGATTAGGGAATCAAAGGGAACAATATACACGGAAACGTCGCATTTATTCATGAAGTCTTTACCATAATCATCTAATAATTAAAATTTGTGATGCTTATGGTGGGTATTGGGCATTGGGCATGGTGTATTAGTAGTTCTTCTCCTTCTGCTCGGCTATTGTTCTATCCTAAAAATTCACCCTGTATCCTGAAAAACTAACGAATAACAACTATGAAATCAATTATGGTGGTGGGGACAACATCCCATGCAGGGAAATCACTTTTAACTACAGCTATTTGTCGCATTCTGTCGCGGCGTGGCTGGCGAGTGGCTCCCTTTAAAGGTCAAAATATGGCTTTAAATGCTTATGTCACTGCCAATGGTGGAGAAATTGGCTATGCCCAAGCAGTGCAAGCTTGGGCGGCGGGAGTCGTGCCTTGGGTAGAAATGAACCCAATTTTACTCAAACCTCAAGGGGATATGACTTCCCAAGTAATTATTAAAGGCAGGTCTGTTGGTAAAGTAAGTGCCTCAGATTATTATGAGCAATATTTTGAACTGGGGTGGCGGACAATTGAAGAATCGCTACAGCATTTAGGAACAGAGTTTGACATGGTGGTTTGTGAAGGTGCCGGTAGTCCAGCAGAAATTAACCTCAAGCACCGTGACTTAACTAATATGCGGGTCGCAAAACATTTAAATGCGCCAACGATGTTAGTGGTTGATATTGACCGGGGTGGTGCTTTTGCCCATGTCGTAGGAACTTTAGAGTTATTAGAACCAGATGAACGCGCCTTAATTAAGGGTGTAGTAATTAATAAGTTCCGAGGACAGCGATCGCTCCTAGAACCAGGAATAAAATGGTTAGAAGAACGCACAGGTATCCCCGTTATTGGTGTTATACCCTACTTACAACAAGTATTTTCAGCAGAAGACTCCCTTGATTTGCTAGAACGTGAATCCTATAAAGCCCAAGCTGACCTCAACATTGCCGTCATCCGCCTACCCAGAATTGCTAATTTTACCGACTTTGACCCACTCGAATCAGAAAGCACTGTTTCAGTGAAATATTTAAGTCCCAAGCAAGATTTAGGACATCCTGATGCAGTAATTATCCCAGGCACAAAGACCACGATTCCTGATTTGCTACTGTTGCAAAAAAGCGGCATGGCAGAAGCTATCCAACACTATGCTGCCTCTGGCGGAACGGTTTTAGGTATCTGCGGTGGATATCAAATGCTCGGTCAAATCATCGCTGATCCAGAAGGTATAGAGGGACAAGCTGGCAGGTATCAAGGGTTAAACCTTTTACCAATCAGAACTGTAATTACCGGACAAAAAATCGCCCGCCAGCGCCAAGTTAGCTCGAATTATCCCCAACAGGGCTTGCCAGTAAATGGCTTTGAAATTCACCAAGGGCGATCGCGCATCGAACAGCAAGGTATAGACCCTCAATCATACCATGCCCTATTTGAAGATATTAATTTAGGATTAGTAGATAGTTGTCAATCTGTCTGGGGAAGTTACCTCCACGGACTTTTTGACAACGGCCCTTGGCGACGCGCTTGGTTAAATCGCCTCCGTCAACAACGTGGTTTAAAATCTTTGCCTACTGGTGTTGCCAACTACCGAGAACAGCGAGAGCAGATTTTGGACTCTCTAGCCATTGAAGTAGAAAGCCATTTAGACTTAACTCCATTTTTGTCTTAATAAAGTGCATACAAATCGCATATTTTTTCGTTCAAACTGTCATTTGTCATTAATCATTTGTCTTTATAAAGGACTAATGACAAATGATAAAGGACAATTTTTACGAGTCAATACTAAATTAAATGTGTAACATTGATGATTGTTCGTGTCCGCTTTTTACCAGATGATATTACAGTAGATGCCGAAGTGGGAGAAGCCCTATTAGATGTAGCAGACCGGGCTGGGGTATTTATTCCCATCGGTTGTCTAATGGGGTCTTGTCACGCTTGCACCGTCGAATTAGAGGATGGAGAGATCATCCGTGCTTGTATAACAGCAGTACCACCACGCGAGGAATTGACGATTAATTTGTTTAGCGACCCAACTTGGTAATGTCGCCCGTGTTATTAACAAGGACTAGTATAGTAAAACAAGTCAATGCATAAAAAAATCTAATAAATGATTAGATTTTTTGGATAGACAGCAAGAAACTTTAACCTATTGTTTCTTACTGTAGCGATAGCATTTTTTAATAAAATTAATGCCAAAGAAAATCCGGGAACTGAAGCAAATGCTTTCCCAAGTAGGTTTTACAGAAGTCCCAGGAAAAGGAAGTCATACTAATTGGGTGCATCCCCTCTATATTGGAAAAATCACGATTTCAGGGAAAGACGGAGCAGATGCTAAACGCTACCAAGAGAAAGAAGTGAAACAGGCAATTGATGAAGTAGAAGGAAAAGAAAAAGATGAGTAAGCTTAAGTACCAAATGATTATTCAGTGGTCTGAAGAAGATGATTGCTTTTTGGTAGGATTCCCTGATTTTCCAGGACAACGCTGGCGGACTCATGGCGATACTTACGAGTTAGCTGTGGCAAATGGAATTGAAGCTTTAGAGTCTCTAATTATTGCTTATGAAGCTGTAGGTGATCCACTTCCAGAACCATCTTATGAGGCTGGATCATTAAGGAATTAAACTACCAAAAAGACTTTCACTAAAAAGATTGTGCAAATTCACAGTTTCTATATCACCATTATCAAACTGAACAACAACGTCATGAGATGAAGTCTCTTTCAGAATTGTTGCAATCCAACCGGGATAAACTCTGCATTTACCACCAATATAAAAATCGTAAGTTCCTCTATCAGCTTTAGAGCAAGGTACTCCTTTTGAAAAAAGTGTCTTTACTTCACCAGATTCATTGATGACCTTCAAATTAATGTGACGCATTCAATTATCACAAAATTTACAATAAACTCATAAAAAATTATAACCTTTTCTAAGAAGTGTCATATACACATTGTTTCCTACTGCCTGTTTTTGCTATCTATATCAATTAGTTTTAACATTCAGCGCGTATTCTTTAAACCTTTCCAAATCAGCTTGAATTGTCGATTCAACCACCCGCCCCAAAAACAAGTTATCCATAATTTTGCCAAGAATGCCGGGTATAGCGTAGGAAATCGTCATTTTGACAATACTACTATTGTGGCGATCATAAAAGCGAATCGCTCCTTGATTCGGCAAACCATCAATAGATTCCCATTGGATAATTTGGTTGGGAATAACTTTAAGAATTCGGGATTTCCAAGTAAATTCTAAACTGCCCGTCTTCAGTTTCCAAAGAGATATATCTGGATTATCGGGCGGAATTTTAACCGAATCAATCCACTTCATCCATCGGGGCATTTGCTCCAAATCAGACCAGAGGCTCCATACTAAATCTATAGGAGCGTCTACTTCTACCTGCACAGTATGCTCTAACCAATCTGACATTTATCTTCTTCCTTCTCTTTGAGATGCTTTGCATAACTTGCTTCTTGCAGGAATACGCGATTAGTTATCTCTTCAAACTCTCCAAAATGACTTTTGCCGCCCGCCGTCCAGAAATAGTAGCACCTTCCATGCTGTCGATGTAATCTTGCTGAGTATAACTCCCTGCAAGGAAGAAATTATCTACTGGTGTCTTTTGGTTGGGACGGTATGCATCCATCCCTGGCGCTTCTCGGTAGAGAGACTGAGCAAGTTTTACCACACTATACCAAGTCATATTTAGCTCCCGCGACGAGGGAAACAGTTCATGCACTTGCTTGAGGACATGCTGTGCGATCGCTTCATTACTTTGTGCAATAAATGGATCTCCTGGTGTCAGCACTAGCTGTAACAATGAACCTTGTCCTGGGCGATAATAATCAGCAGGGCTAGTCAACGCCAAATCAGCAAAACAAGAAAAGTCAGCATCGGCTGTGTACAGCAAATTATCAATTCCAGCCGCGTGTAAAAGCTGTTTACGTTGCTCTGCATCGTTAAGTTCAGTCACCCAACCATCGAAGCGTAATTGCACTGTAGCCACTGGCACTGCATCCAGTTTGTAAATATTGTCAAATTCTGACCACTTACGCCACTCGTGGGGTAGGATGCGTTGAATTCCTGGAACATCACAGGCAAAAACGTAAGCATCAGCAGTGATAGTTTCTAAAGTATCACCTTGGGCAACTACTATACCAGTGACGCGGGTTTGTTCCTCTAACTCAGTAAACTGAATTTCTCGAACTTGCCGACGTATGTAAACTTTGGTGCCTCTAACTTTTAAATACTCCAGAATTGGCTTGTGTAAATACTCAGATGGAGAACCTTCTAGCATTCGCAAAACTGAAGCTTCAGTCCTAACTGCAAATAACTGGAATATGGTTAACATACAACGGGCAGACATATTTTCGCAATCAATAAATCCCAATGCATAGGCAATAGGGTTCCACATCCGTTTGATGCTGCCATTACTCCCACCGTGGCTGCAGAACCAGTCGGCAAAGCTAACTTTATCTAGGTTGCGGATGGTTTTCATCGCCCCGTTAAAGTCTACTAACCCGCGAACTATTGGACTAGTACCCAAAGCGATCGCATTTTGCAATTTATCCTGCAACGATAGTTGAGAGGTAGTGAAAAATGCCTTTAAGCCATTGAAAGGCGCACCTGTCAGGAACCGAAAATCCAAAGCACCGATGCGGCCTCCTTTATTAATAAAAGTGTGAGTATGTTCTTTGAGGCGTAAGTTTTCTAACACCCCCACTTTCTTCATCAAGTCAAATAGTTGGTAGTAGCAGCCGAAAAATACATGCAAACCCATCTCTAGATGGTTGCCATCTCCATCAACCCAACTGCCAACTTTACCACCCACAAACGGACGAGACTCAAAAATCTCTACTTCACAACCAGCATCAGCTAAATCTACTGCGGTTGCTAGCCCAGCTAGTCCCGCTCCTACGATTGCAACACGCATTCCGTCGTTCCTTTTCAGTTTCTTTACAGATTGTAACTGGGTTGGTGTCGGAATTTGCTACTTAATATCAACTCTACCAGCATATTAAAGCATGGCAATTTTAATACTAAAACCTTTTTGATCACTCGTCTTAGTCCCAGCAATTGACCAGACGCGAAAAAAACGCGTCTGTATCAGCTAGACAAACTTTTGTCCATAGCGGCGGACTCAAAAAAGTATCATAGCTATTTTTTGGTAACAAAGCAGTTATCTGGTAAGTCGTAAAAGCAACTTCTTACTTATTTACATCTTTGTCATCATCGGAGACAGGCAAACTTCTAATCAGTTCGCGAATCACATCGGTTGCGGGTCTACCTGTTTGTTGACAATATTTTTCTAGCTTTTCCGCTTCCTGTGTTGCGAGATTAACAGTTATACGTTTAACAGCCCATTTTTTATTTGTCATTATCATGCTATCTGCTGGATATTTAGATCGTCGAAAGATTCTAAATTAAAGAGGGAACCGATAAGGTTATCAGAATTTGTCTCACGAAACAAGTAATATCATTAATATTAAAAATGTTGGTTTTGTCAAAGTCTTCATCATTTCCTAAAAAAATTAAAAAACTACACTTTATTTGTTACTCTTGTGACAGGATAAAGACCGCATAGTTGCTTTTGAAGATAATAACGCTACTAACAGCATGAGTAAAGCCTGACAATGAAATTTTATAAATGAATTTGAGATACCTACTGTTGACTCAATTAAGATTTCCAAAGTTATTCTCCATCGGAAGTATTTGACCTTCTTTCTTAACCAAGTTAGCCAAACCCACTTGGAGAGAACATCTCATAAAACACCAGAAAATAAAACTTCAGAATCATTATTATGCTGAAATGCTTGCCCAAAGGGGGGTTACAGTTGTCTATAGAGGTCGTGAATAATCACTTAAAAGTAGGCAAATAAGCGATCGCTCTAAAACAAACACCCATCTGCACCCATTACTGTAACCACAAAGTTAAGAGCTACTTGAACAGTTATGAATTTTGGCTAACCTCGATCAAGCTGATTGCTTCTTTGCACCAATATAGTAACCAATAGTAACCACCAAAAAAGGTATAAGACTCTGTTTTCTGAGTGTAAATAGCTGATTTTTCTGGTAAATTTTAACAGCATCATCTGTAATTTTACACAGATAAATGCTTGCTGAACAGATATGATGTTACTTGACTGTTGTCAAGAACAATATTTTATTTTTACTTCATGTTTTTACATTAACTCGCCGTAAAAATACGATGCAATCAGACATGTATTTTATCTTCTCTCTAGCGATATAGTTTGTCTTAAACTCAGTGATTTTTTTCCATTCATAGTATTTATCTATAGAAGGGTTAGATCAACCATTTTTTTGTGCTAAAAATTAGGCAATAAAATTTTCACAATTAAAAAATAAATTACTGCCAAGTAACTTTGGATTTGCAAACATTTCTTATTTAGTATATATACTCATAAAAGCAAGTTTAGATTTTATTTTTTCCATTATGTGTTCATTATAGCCATTGCTTATACACTTTAAATAATCTTCATTTAGAGACTAAATAAACTCATTATCATCCTTTATAAAAAAATTACAAATAAAAAGAGATTTGATGATATTTTGCTTAATTATATTGATACATAACAAGAGAGAAAACTCTAAAAATAGTTAAAAAATCTTTCGATATCTAAGTACGTTACCTAGCTTTTATTAAGCAGAACCTTGCAGAGAAATTTTTAGCCTTTTGTACTGATTTATACTGGGAAAACTCAGATGAAATGACTGAAAAAATTTCAAAATACAGCTACTTCATGAAATTGAGATAAAGTTAGCTTCTAATCATTGGTCACTTGCTAGTGTTGACATACAGCAGAATTAAGAAAGAACTCTGCTCTGGAAAATCCAAAGCGGAGATTTACTTTGCTCTGGATTTTTCAATTTAGTAATTCTAAAGGTTCCTCCAGCATTACTAGACCTCTTGCAAAAGTCCCTAATACCCCACTCCCAATTCCTCCCCTTAGCACTACGGTGTATACACAAATCGAAAAAAGCTCAATTTCCCATTTCTCTCGTTCCCATGCAGAGCATGGGAATGGCTGATTAGGGCTGCTTTGCTGCCTCCAGTCATACCAATTCACAATACTTCTCTTCTTAGGCTACGCCTTAAGCGTAGCTATGCCGCAGGCTTTACGGCTACGCTCAGTACAAGTTGGCAATGGGCTTCGCTCCGCTATCTAACGCAATACTTCTCTTCTTAGGCTATGCCCTAAGCGTAGCTATGCCGCAGGCTTTACGGCTACGCTCAGTACAAGTTCGCAATTAAAAAACTTAGATGCAGCAAAGCTTTCAAAGTTTGCATCTGTATCATATTTTTCGTGAAATGGTATCAGACATTGAGCCAGAGACTTGCATTCTCATACTCCGTATGAAAACGAGTTAAGTTTTATCAAGCTAAGTTTTTAGGACTTGTGTATACAATGAAGAGTGCTGAGTGAAAAGATCACCCACCAAGGTTTAGATATATACAAATGCAAAATCCTAAGTACTTTTTACTTCACTCAGCACTCAGTTTGTAAACAAAAAAGGGGTAAACTTTTCCCTTTTTCCTCTCCCGAATGCAGTTTTAGTTAATATGTGAATCAAATAAATATCAACTGACAGCATTTTATAGTAAGTGAAGTACAAAGGGTAGTATTTACGCATCAGATATAAGGAATTTCCACCTGCTGCCTCAAAACCCATAGCTTTGTACTTCATACAAAGGAAACTGCTGTAATTTCGTAATAATTCAGCCCTCAAGAGTCAGAAGTAAGGATTTAAAAGGAATGCAGTATGATCGGGAAATTTATGTATAAAGTATTCTTCTGATTCTTTAACTATTCTGACCGGGGCTTCAAAGTCTCTGGCTTTGCTCGTGAATTCTTAGGTAATTTCTCATAACCACAATTTGAGATTGAGGATTGGGGGAATTTGTGCAACTATTCAAATTTAAGTTGGGGCATCAGTTGAAGAGTGCCAATACCTAAATCTTTAGGTGAAAGCGATCGCGCTTCAAACAAAGCCATCATATCTCGTAACTGAGGATTGCCACGCGAAGCTCCGGTTAGCCCTTTGGCAATGATTAAGCCACAGTAGCCCTCAGTATTTTTACAGCGTTGATTCCATTTTTTCCGGGCTTCTACATGAATAGGGTCTTCATCTAAGAATTCACCGAATAGGAACAATTCGCCATTTTGAGTTTGTAATAAACCCAGGTCGTAGCGATCGCGATCAAAGGGGTCGGCACCTGGATTAAAGCAAATTGCTCTTAGTCCCCCTGTTGCTTCAATTCTTTCAATTACAATCTTAGCCTTGGGTCGGGAAGTTTGAATTAAAATCACCGGCAAACCGTCACCCACTTGTTTGATTTCACCAGCTGGATGATAGCTAACTCCCTTTCGCAAGTACTCCAACATTTCCCAGGACACCACACCTAAGCTGAGGAAGGAATCTTCTGGTATCAAGTCATCTTGCAATGATTGGAAATTTGGGGAGTCAAGGTTTTTACTCTCCTGGTCATCGACATCAAAGCCTGCCATTTCCTCTAATTCTGCTGCTAACTGAGGCATAGTAGAGACTGTAACAGGCAGAGATTTAGTTGTTTCTTCCGACTGCGGCAGAGAAATGCGATAGCGACGGCTGAGGGGAGGGAAGATGTCCTCATGAAGGTGGCGACGGTGATCGCGAATAAAGCGGATCAGGCTTTCGATCGCAACGAAGATTACTAGTGCTTCTTCGTCATACAAAACAGAACGTAGTCCTTCTAAGGGGTGGATATTACCGAAAGTGGGATCAATTTGTGATAATGGCAGATCCGCCAAATCACTTTCTTCATCCTCATCTTCATCGGTTTCATCAGCACTTTCAAAGGTGAGAAATAAACAATCTTGCTTAAGGAACGCTTCTTCTAGATGCTCCGTTGATTCTTCATCTGTTAAAACTGCAGCACGAAACTGTTTTAAAGACTCTTCTGAGCGATAAAACAAAATCCCATACTCCATTCCCAGCATTCCCATAACTGAGGCGTAGAGTTTGCCAACATCCCACTTATTAATCTCGATTGACAAAATTTGCTGTTCTTCCAAAAATTCCCAAGGTGCTGCTTGCCAAATTGCAAATGCTTTCTCTCGCAAGATTTGTGCATACTGTGGGGGTAAGTCGGGGGTTTGACTATCGAGGATATCAGCGAACCCGCGAAACAGTTCGTCAATTAAAGGCAGTTCTGGTGCGTAGTCAATGGCAATATCCAAATCTTGCAGCACCCCCCGCAGGTAAAATTGGATCTCGCGGTCTTTGACTACAATTCTTTGAGGTCTGGCAGGTCTTGCCGGACTATGGGGATGCTCCATTGCTTGCATTAAAGTCCGAACTATTGCTTCTGGGCCGATATCTGAAGCTACCATGTCCATTCCTCGAACTACACCTTGGGAGTAATCTACCCAAAGGATGCATTCTCCCTTTTCTTCAGAGTCTGAATGCTGGTTTGGTGATGACAACGGACGGCGATCGCCCTCCCATACAGAAGGAATTTGAGTTAATTTCTTCAATCGACGACTGGTAGAGCGATTAAAACTTGTCATAGAGTAAGTTAATCAAAAGAAGCAATTTAGAAGTAGACTTTGGGGGATAGCTAGCCTCGGATTAAGTTTTTATGGCTGCACCTGAAAGATAGTTGCTTGTGGTGACTGCCGCCAGGCTTGAACTCCAAAAATACCGAATCTCTAAACACACTGAGTCTCTCAATTCTAGAATAAAAATGTTTGACCACTTTTGACGCAGTGTTTACAATTTGGCATCTAACGACATCTAAGCCGCTAGAATGAATACAAAAACACCAATAGCAACTCAGAGGCATTAACCAGCCGATATAGGGTAAAGCTTAAAATAATTAAGGAGTTTAAAAAGCAGATGACACAAGCAATTGAGCCTCAACAACGCGGAATTCTGTTGAGCGAAGCCGCATTGCACCAGGTAAAATCCCTCCGGGATAAGCAAGGCACAGACTTGTGCTTACGGGTAGGAGTCCGTCAGGGTGGCTGTTCAGGGATGTCTTACATGATGGACTTTGAAGACACTAGCAAGATCACCCCGCAGGATGAAGTTTTTGACTATGATGGCTTCAAAATTGTCAGCGATCGCAAGAGTCTATTATATCTCTACGGTTTAATGCTCGATTACAGCGATGCTATGATTGGCGGTGGTTTTCAATTCACTAACCCCAATGCCAACCAAACTTGTGGTTGCGGCAAGTCATTTGGGGTGTAATATTGTCATTTGTCATTTGTCCTTTGTCCAAAGTCCAATTGCAAACGACCAATACTTCGACTACGCTCAGTACAAGTGACTAATGACTAATGACTAATGACTAATGATCAATGACTAATACAGTTGAATCCCTATTTGATACAGGTTTGGAACGCTATAAAGCAGGAGAGGCAGTAGATTCTTTAATCCCTGTGTTTAAAGAAGTGTGTGATCGCGCTCCTAAAACTAGTGCTGCTTGGATTTGTTTAGCGTGGTTATATCTACTCGATAATAAACCTAACTTGGCTTACAAAGCTGCACAGAAGGCAGTCAAGTTAAACCCACAAGATCCACAGGCTAGGGTGAATCTCGCCTTAGCAATGCTGGAAACAGGTCAAAAAGGTTTACGAGAACATATTGATATAGCACAGCAGCTAATTTTTGTCAACGAAGAATGGCGCGATGAAATAAAAACCAGCATTGAAGATGGTTTGAGTAGAAAACCAGATTGGCAGAGTTTAACAAAAGTCAAAAAGTGGCTGTTGGAGGAGTGAAGGGTTAAAAGTGAGGAGTTAGCAGTTAAATTCCAGTAGGCAATCCTCACTTTTAACTTACTTAATTAGCAGTCGTAAAATTTTAGGCAATTTAGATCAAACGATAGATGAAAGATAAATTGTTAAATTGGCTAAATACAATTTTAGTCGCCGATGTTTTTTTGGTTTTGTTTGGCTTTGTCTGGTTAGCGATCGCTGCGATCGGTGATTCTGTAGGAGTAAACTTGGGTTTGGATTTGTGGCATAAACTGTGGCAACCCGTGTTTAACCCAGCGATCAGCATCCTTATGGGCGGTGCCATTCTCAGTGGTATTATCAGTTGGGTTTCCAAAAAATTTCTATCTAGTCAATAGCGCAGCAGAAGAGCAATAATTTGTACCGCTCTTTCTAGAGCAGAAAGTGATTGCTCATGTTGAGATTCTACACGTAACAAAGCATACACAAAAACCATCGTCAATCACCATCAAAGTCCTCCTTGTTCGTTCCATTCTTGCATTTGACTGCTCGGCTGAATGGTCAATATCTCCCAACGTTTAGGGATTCGAGCGATCTCTGCTTTTCTTGTTGACTCATTTAGCTTCTGGTTCAACTCACTTTTTGGGTAGTTTAACGATTATAATCAAGCAATTAATCTCTATCCAGATTATGCAAAGGCTTATAAATTCCGAGGGCTGATGTGTATGGAAACGGGAAACAAATTAGGTGCTATAGAAGATTTGCATAAAGCTGCTGGGCTTTTCTTCAATCAAGGGCAACTTGTAGAACATAAAGAAATACTAGCTTTAATTCAACAAAATCCTACTGAAATAAACAACCCCAGATAACGAAGTGATAAGCTAATCGGCATTTAAGTTACATAAAGGTAGGACTGAAGCCCTTACTACAAGCGAATCATTTTGGAAAAATAAATGACGATTAGCTTAGTGGTTTTAACAATGTGCTGTGGAGTTTTTCGATTTGTGGGGAGGCGGTGCGATCGCAGTTGCAGATAAAATTTAAAGAGAGTAACAAACTACTCTTGTTATTTTGTGCTGGAATCATTTCCCCCATTCCCCACTCCCTTTTAATTAAGAATTTGCGTTAAAGCTGATTGCAAATTAGAGTATTTGTACTCAAAACCTGTTTCCAGGGTGCGCTTCGGGATGACTTGTTGACCTTCTAAAACTACTATAGCCCCGTCTCCTAAAAGAGCTTCTATCGCAAAACCAGGAACAGGCAACCAAGAAGGGCGATTCATCACTTGTCCCAAAGTTTGGCTTAAATCTGCCATTCTGACTGGGTTAGGGGCCGTAGCATTATATACACCTTCTATTTCCGGTTTAGTTAAAGCTTCCAGAATTAGGCTAACTAAATCTTCTACGTGAATCCATGAGAACCACTGCCTACCACTGCCAATGGGGCCACCAGCGAACAGTTTGAAAGGCGGAATCATTTTACCTAAAGCACCACCATTACCTAGAACAATCCCAAAACGCAGAATTACCAGCCGCACACCAGCATCTTTTACCTTTGTCGCTTCTGCTTCCCAAGCTTGACAGACTTGGGCGAGAAAATCATTACCAGATAGGCTTGTTTCATCAAAGGTTGCCGTTTCACTGGTGCCGTAGTAGCCAATAGCCGAAGCATTAATTAACACTGTTGGTTTAGGGTTAGCATTGGTTATTGCTTCAACTATTTTTTGTGTACCTAGCTTCCGGCTATTGAGGATTGCTTGTTTGCGTTCTAGTGTCCAGCGTCCTTCACTAATGGGTTCTCCTGCTAAATTAACTACGCCATCACAATTAGCAATGACATTTTGCCAAGAACCGGATGTATTTGGTGTATAAGCAACAATTTCTACATTTGGGAAAGCCTCAGATGGAAAAACCTTTTGAGCAAAGGTGGTATTCCGAGTTAATACTACTATTTGATCGCCTTTTGCGTGGAGTCGTTGTACCAAAAGACTACCAACAAATCCTGTTGCTCCACTAATTGCTACTTTCATGTTCTACCTTAGCCAAACCTTTATTGTAAAGTTTTTGATCAAACTTTCAGCTTACGGCACTTTCGTTGTGGGTAATGCCCCATCTCAAAACTTAAAAACTTTGATTTTTTAATCACTGTTCGTTTAGATGCTTCGGTATTATAGGATGGACAGAGTGTTGCAAGGCGTGGGGCTATTATGGCTCGCTATACCTGTTCATTTACTGTTTCTGTTCCTATTGACCATCTGTTGCCGTTACTTGTAGAACTTCTACAGGACTGTCAGTTGGATATTCAATACTACACTGGCGATTATATTATCGCTCGTGAGGTTCCCGGACATGTTCCTTTTCCTAAATTAATTACGGCAGAAGTATTGATTGATAAATCAAAATCTACTGAAACAGAAACCCGGATGAGCATTGTGATTAAAAATGAAGAACTACCACTCCAACTAGATAATTACTGCCGACAAATGTTTGAAGTCATCAAGCAGGCTATTGAAAGTAGCCGCCATTGGCATTTAATTGAAAGTCTTGCAGGATAGCTTTGGTAATTGAATTGACATTCCCACGACTTGAAGACGTGGGATGATCAAGCTGTTATTGGTAGTTATAATCTACTCTCCTACATCCTCTAATTCCTCGGCCATACCGGGATTTATTAGTGTAATATCGTACTCACTCGAATCTGTTTGTCCCAAACGCTGAGTATTTCTTAAAAGGTAATAAATAGCACGTACTTGAGGGCCAAAAACAATCTCGTCTTCATTTCTGAGATCGTGAGCTGGTATCTTACGTCCATTAATCATCAAACCGTTGGAACTAGGCTTGCCTTTGGCATCGCCATCTACAATCCGGTAATAGTAGCTATGACTATTTTGATCTCGTGGCAATCTCACTAATGTAGCATGGCGGCGGGAGACAAACTGCGACATCAAACGGATATTACATTCACGATCTCTACCGATAGAGTAGACGGGGTGCTCCAGAGAAAATTCTTTGCGACCTTGATCGTCTTCAATAATCAGTAGATGGTTTTCATTGGTTTCTGCTGCCATTGACAAATTGGTGGAACTGTAATTATTAATCAAGATTTGTTTAGTATCGTATCTTGCCATTTTCGCGCATCATAAGTCTGTGGTGCCGATATAAATAAGCTTTAAAGTTGCATAATACCTTGAAAGAGTAGAACATATTCGTTCTACTCCAGTAGCTATGATATTTGGTAAGTGTCCCAAGAGGCTGTATCGGCTGCGTGCGTAGAAGCTCAAAGGGCGACTCAGTTTAACTTGAGAAGGGAAATTTTACGGATGATGAGCTAATCGCCGTAATAATATTGAGTTTGTGACGACGCTAACAGAGCTAAAAGCCATTAATGCAGCAGCACCAGATGGGTTAAGGACAAAACCCAGACTAGGGAACAAAACACCTGCTGCTAAAGGAATCCCAACTGTATTATATGCAAAAGCCCAGAATAAATTTTGACGGATTTTGTTGAAAGTGGCGCGACTAAGCTGAATAGATTCGACGACATCGTTTAAGCGATCGCGCATTAGGACAATTTCAGCAGTTTCCATCGCTACATCTGTCCCGGAGTGTAAAGCAATTCCTACATCTGCCTGAGATAAAGCTGGAGCATCGTTGATTCCATCTCCTACCATTGCCACAACGGATTGGGGATTGGGAAGAATTTTTCCTAGTCCCCAGCGATGTACTGAGCTGGTCGTTGTATCCCTAGTCCCCAGCGATGCACTGAGCCGGTCGTTGGCGCAGCCTCTCGTAGAGAAGTGTGCCTCGTTCTGGAGTGCTTGTATTGCAGCCGCTTTTTTGGCTGGGGGAACACCCGCTATGACATCAGCACTATCTAATCCTAGTTGTTTGGCTATGGCGCTAGCTGCTTCTTGGCGATCGCCACTGAGCAACATTACTCGTAAACCCATCTGACGTAACTTGTCTACGGTGGATTGAGCATCTGGTCTGAGGGTATCAGAAACAGCAATTAACCCGGCTAAAGTTCCCCCAACAGCTACGCAAACGACTGTTTTACCATCTGTTGCCAAATCCTCTGCTACCTGTTGTGCAGTTTTGTTAATGGCAATGCCGTGCCAACTCAACCAGTCCCAGTTACCCAATAGTACAATTTTGCCCTCTACCACAGCAGATACCCCTAATCCTGGTTCTGTGTGAAAGTCCACAGCCTCTGGAATAGATAACTGTTGCCCCTGTGCTTCTTGCTGAATCGCTTTTGCTAGGGGGTGGTGAGTACCGCTTTCTACAGCGGCTGCTAGTTGGATTAGGGAGTAGGGAGAGACGCGATTAATCGCCTCTGTACTAGGGAGTGAGGAGTGGCGTTCTTTACTCCTTACTCCCCATGCCCCTAATCCCCCACTTTCCATTTCCTCAATTAACAGACAATCTGTGACAACGGGATTAGCCGTGGTCAAAGTGCCGGTTTTATCAAAGACTACAGTGTTTAAATTGTGTACTTTTTCCAAAACATCACCGCCTTTGATTAACAGACCTCGTTCTGCGCCCATAGCAGTCCCGACAAGAATGGCTGTTGGTGTGGCAAGTCCCAAAGCACAGGGACAGGCAACTACCATAACTGCGATCGCTAGCTTTAAGCTGATTAATAAAGGGGAGTGGGGAACTTCATGTGTAGGGTGGCTCATCATTTCCATGCCACTAGACATGCTGATATCAGTCCAGATGTGAGTACCAAAAAAGTACCAAAAGACAAATGTTAATACAGATGCTGTCAGCACCCCGTAGGTAAAGTAACCGGCTACTGTATCTGCTAATTTCTGTACTGGGGCTTTCCGAGTTTGGGCGGCTTCTACTAGGGCGACAATTCGAGCTAAAGTTGTATCACTTCCAGTACGGGTTGTCTGAATAGCGATCGCTCCTGACTGGTTTAGCGTTCCTCCTGTCACCATATCGCCTGGTTGCTTGATTACTGGCACGGCTTCCCCAGTCAACATGGATTCATCCACCGTTGTTTTACCAACCACCACTTCACCATCGACAGGGATTTTATCACCTGGCAATACTTGTACCCATTCACCAACACGCACCTGTTCAGCAGGAATCTCTACGCTAGAAGATCCCATTCCTTCTTTCTCTGGGTTGGCAATCAATCGTGCTACCTGTGGCTGGAGTGCTAACAATTTCCTAAATGCGGCAGCAGCACGGCCTCTAGCTTGTTGCTCTAATGTCCTTCCCAAAAGAATAAAGCCCAGCATCATTACTGGTTCGTCAAAGAAGCACTCCCAACCCATTTTGGGAAAGAGCAGCGCTACTAAACTAGCAATGTAGGCTGTCAGCGTTCCTAAGCCCACCAGGGTATTCATGTTAGGCGCATTTCGCCGCCAGCCCAGCCAGCCATCTATCAAAATCGGGCGACCGGGAATTAATAGCGCTACTGTCGCCAGTCCACAGTGAAACCAGATGTTATTTAATACTGGTAGCACTGAGCTACCAAGATTACCAAAATGTCCACTTCCCGACAATAACAGCAAGATTGCAGCGATCGCTAACTGCCTTACAGAAGATCGCATTTCTCGGCGTTGTCGTTCTGCTGGGTCTGGTGTAGATATCTCGCCTGCTACTGTGCCACTAGTTTTTCGCGGTTGAGTCGGGAATCCAACGGCTGTTAATCTCTGTGCTAGTGCATCTGCATCTACCGCACCAGTTTCTGACTCTACAACTGCTACCTCTGTGGCCAGGTTCACACAGGCACTCTTGACTCCTGGATGTTGGGTTAGCTGTCGCTCTACTGCATTCACACACCCAGCACACTTCATACCCCCAACATCGAGAATAATTTTCTCTAGGATTGGGTCAAATTCTGGGGCTAGCTTCGTTTTTGGGACAAGTTGCATGGCAAGTGTTTAGATTCGCTACAGAAATTCAACGCCTGACTAAAAGCGTCTCTAATTTGAGCGTAGGCGAAATATGGAACTACGACTGTATGTCAACCCTATTAAATTTCTTAATTTATCGTATCTCGCTAAAGGTCAATGACGGCTCCAACGTAGATAAGTCACATAAATGATAGCTCCAACCTGCATTGGCATGAGGACAATCAGGCTTTTCCAAAAATTGTGAATTTCCAAATTAGACATGGCGCTGAAATAACCAAAGCCCAACAACAAGAAGAGTATCCAGATCATCTGTTTACGTTTAATGGTTAGCATAGCAATAGAATTCAGAATTTTTTAGCAAAAATATCCAGTTATACCTATAAATCTGTACAGAATACGCAATAGCTTCAATTAATAGTTATTCAAAACAGAAGTTTATCCAAGGGGGAGTTAATAAAATAACAATATATTTATTTTTTGTAATAATTTATACATGTTCAAAAGGCAATAGGTTAAAACTTTTAGCTCATACAGAATATAAATAGTACTCTCGTATTACAGTAGACAAATTTATAAATTTAAGAAATGGCAAATTTGTTTCAAATAGGACTTACGCAAAAACTCTCTCAAACTCTTATTACTTCGTGTCCTAGCCTTCTCTTTCGGAGACGCACTCGCGTTCGGGAAGCCACTTCGTGTCTATGCGTCCTTTGCGGTTCGTTTTTTCATAATTTTGCGTAAGTTCTATCAAAGATACATAGAAAAGATAAGTAGGTCGGCGGAAATAATTATTGTTGGGCTAAGGCAGGGAGAGAAAGAGTTTGAGCCTTATTTATTTTTCTTCACACAGTTTGGTTTTATTGCACCGACTTACTTATAACTTCACAGAGAAACCCAAGTGTGAAATAAGTAGGTAAGCATAATTACAATAGTAAAGAGTAAACAGTTATCAGTTAACGCCGATATGGTGGAGAAGTTAAACCCAATTATCAAAACTTTTAACTATTTACAGATAACTGTTAAATATAAGATCAAACCTCACTTTCAATCCCTCTCCTTACTAAGAAGAGGGAAGCTGAAGGCATGGTGAGATTTTATATTTAATTTGATTCACTTACTTATAAATTTTTAGAACCAGCCCTGCTTATTCACAAAGTAAGTATTTACAAATTCTTCAGGGGGCTTATTCAAGTAAATCATGCCTTCAATTAAACCTACAAGTAGCATAATTAACAAGGTAACTCCGTAGGTGAAAGAACCTCCCACTACAGAAATCATTAACATGATAAAGCCTTCTGGAGCGTATCCTAGAATAAATTTATGAATCCCAAATCCTCCAAGGATAATGGCACAGTAACCAGCTAGAAGTTGTTTGGTAGGGTGACTGGGGTTGAGGTTTGACATAACGTTGCTCCTTGATAAATGAAGTATAAAAATAAAGTCTTTATTGTTGTAATCAAAGCAAATACATTTATTTGCTTAATACATATATTTTTCATTTTTTCAGTATAAGTAAGCTCCAAGACAAAAAACTAAAATCAGCGTGCTTCTATTTCAGAGAAACGCTAAAATGTCTTCCGGCATAGCCGGAAAATCTGGTACTCCTTAATAACTTTATGGTAATTTGACGATCACAAACTCTGGTGCGGCAATTTTACTTTATCTTGAGAAGAATGAACCTCAATAATCAGCAAAAACTGCTACACCACTTTTTACAAGTCCATCAGTATTATTTCCGGATTTTTTTGCGTAGGCGTAGCTTCTCGTAGACATCACTTCCATTCAGCGTGAAATGCCATCGGATCAATAACGAGATCAGTTATGGACTAAGGACTCTGCATTGCGGTTTAATTTGCTTTTGCCATTATCGAATTGGCTTTTGGGCTAGTATTTATGCTTGTAAGCAATTGTAACTAGTAAATTTTTTCTTACTTATGCAGATAAAATCAGATATTTATCTTTCTGACAACAGTATAAATTTTGTGCTAATTACTACCTAAAACAAATAAACTTAATAATGTACCACTATTCCATAGGCTGTGGAGGAGCATAGGAGCAAGGAGGTTGCGCGATCGCGTGTAAACGACCCCTAAGACAATCCCCAATGCAGTGAGGGGAAGAATTTCCGACAAGCTAAGGTGAGCGATCGCAAACAATAAACTACTGGTTAGAATCGCTCCCCACACGGGTAAGTAGCGAGTCAGAGAGGGTAACAAAAAGCCGCGAAATAGAATTTCTTCAAAAAATGGAGCAGCGATCGCTGCTGTGGAGAAAAATATGCCAAGTGCTACACCATCTTGGCTTTCCAGCGCTAATTGCAACAGGGGGTTACTACCACCCTGTCCTTGCCATAGCTGTTGATTGATCAAAGATACCACCACAACTATAGGTAAAGCCGCGCAATAGCCTCCCAGTCCCCACAAAAACCAGTTATCTTGAAAACGGAAGCGAAACCAAAATTCTGGTAATGGAAAAAAGCGCTTGAGAGAAAAATACAGCACTAACAGCGCACCTGATGCTACCAGTAAGTAACTAACTAAAACATAAAAAGCCTGAAGTCGCACATCACCCACAGGACGAGGGATGGGGAGCAGCGATAGTAATAAAGGCACAAAAATTTGCCCCATGAAGAAAAAGCCGACGATAAAAACCTGCAAAATCGTTTCACCATCCCAAGGTGTTGACCAAGGGACATCAGCATTTTGAGCTAGTAACGAGGCTTTTCCTTTCAACAAGCGTTGAGCAAATAAGAAAATCAGCAGTATTAGACCATTTAAAGCTGCCAAGGTGGGGATAGTGCCAATAACTGCTAATTTGATCACTGCTTGAGTAGCAGATTCTTGTTGTGCAGCTTTAACTACTGATAAAGCATCTTGTCGTTGCTGGAGTTGGTATAGCTGAACCAAAGCAGTAGAGCGGAACCAACCTTCTAAATTCTTTTGAATCTGTTCTTGAGAATTTTGGAGCAGACGAGGAGGATTGCTCCACAGTCCACTCAATACAGCTGCGGTTTCTCCAAATTCTGGATTGATATCTGAGCGTTGTTGTAATTCGCTCCAAGTTTTGAGAGCTGTATCGGTCTGTCCTTGCTGTGCTTGTAAAATTCCCAGGCGTAAGTCTAATTCAGCCAGTAATTTTTGTAATTGCTTAAGGGACTGCTGTAACTGTTGCTGTCCCTGTTTAGAAGTTTTAGTAGTGGGAGGAACCTCAGGTAGAGGTTTCGGAGGTATGGGAGTTATTTCAGGTTGAGAGCGTAATTGTCCAAGTTTATTGTTAACTTTGTCTAAATTAGCTTCAACTGATTGACGCGCCTCTTCATATTGCTTTGTGGCGCCCTCCAGGGGTTGGTCACCAAGTATTGCTTCCTGAATTGCTTGGAGATTGCGATTGCTGCTATCTTCTGATTGCCAAGCTTGGGCTTGTAGAGCAATATTGGTTTGGTATAGTTCCAAGCGACTTTGAAACTGAGGTTCTTGCCAACTACCGAATAAAGCCGAAACTGCCAACAGAACTGCTATCGGCGTCAGTACAAAAATTAAAACCAACCGCTTGAGTGTCATTTATCCCCCTTTAACTGACCAGTAGGGAGCGCGTCCCCCTTGGGAATTATCGCAAGAAAAAGTCAGAGGTGGATAGATATCATCATTATAAGTTTGCTATGAATCTGCGATGTCTATGACGGGCTACGCCTACGCACCCACCATGTTAAATTACAACCCATTGCACTGCTTACCCTCCGCCGAGGATCTGCCCGATTCTGACGATGAACCTGTGGATAATCAATTACAACATTTGATTCCGGGCTTGCTAGAAGCCATCTTAGCTTGGCTGTGGACAAGCCGGATGGATTGGTTTTTTGGTGTTGATATGGGGATATATTACAATCCCGAATTACCGCCGATTGTGCCTGATGGATTTTTAAGTTTAGGAGTCGAGCGAGTTTTTGATGAGAACTTGCGTTTAAGTTATGTGTTGTGGGAAGAAAAGGTGATGCCAATTATGGCATTAGAAGTTGTTTTTCACAGACGGCGTGGGGAATACACTAGCAAAAAGAAACTTTATGCTGAGATGGAGATTTTGTATTATGTTGTCTACAATCCCCAACGCCGGAGAAAACCACCTTTAGAAGTTTATCGCTTTGTAAATGGTGAATATGTATTGCAGCCAGGAAATCTAGTTTGGTTATCAGAGATAGGTTTAGCAATTGGTTATGAACGGGGAACCTATCAGGGAATTACGCGAGATTGGTTGTATTGGTATGACAAACAAGGAGTCAGATATCTAACACCAGAAGAACGGGCGATCGCTGCCGAACAACGCGCTACCACTGCTGAACAACGCGCTCAAAGGCTAGCAGAAGAATTGCGAAAGTTGGGGATAGATCCAGATTCTTTGAGTTGATTTTGTGATTATATCAAACACCCTAGAAGAGTGCGGCTATAAGAATGAAGTCTACTTTGTCGGTTATAGATATATCCAACAGTTTTTCACTTAGATTTTATGTAAATTAAATTACGATAAAATACTAATATCTTTAAGTCAAGCGAAGAACAATATGAATAGCAATGCTAAGGAGGATGTCGGAGGTCAAAGAAATGTTAATACGTTTATGTATCTTAAACAGGCAAGCCGTGTTCTTCTGAATCAAGCAAAAGCAAATCAAGAAGGCTCTTTTTACAACTATATGACCAGTATGCTGACATCAGTTTTTTATTTGGAAGCTTATCTGAATCATTCAGGATTTAAATTTTATGGAATTAGAGAAAATAATAGCTACTGGAAAGATTTTGAGAAACTTAACCCCGATAAAAAACTAGAAAAATGGAGTTAGATGATATGTTTCAAAATAGACTATGGACGCAGACCATTTCAAACATTTAAAGAGATTTTTAAATTCCGAAACAAACTTGTTCATGGTAAGTATGTAGCACTGTTCTTTGTTCAGCAGGCGTTGACTTGACTAGCATATCTTAGAAAAAATCAACCAATAATTATATTTATCAATGAGATACGCTTTAACCTATCTTCCCCCGCACCCAAGCACGGAAGGATTCCACCAAATCAATTTCATCCATAGTTTTACTTTGCTGGATAAATCTATTCATATCACTAACAGAAATTAAATGAAAAACTATACTAAAGTTAATCTCAATATATTGGCTTTCTACTAATTGATAAAATTTTAAAACTTCACCGTTGTATCTCCATAATTCTCCGACACCTAGAGCCGCATAGATATTAAATTTATTAACATAACTGCTAGTAATATCAATTTCAACTGCTAAATCCGGTGCTGGATCTGTTGTTAAATCTAATTCTTGTTTACCTCTAATTAGTGGCTCATTTTGAATATAATAGCAACTATTGGGTTCTATTCCCTTTGCTATTGGTTTACGTTTTAATGTTGTAGAACCAGCACTTCTAATTTTAGTTTTTAATTCCACTGCTAAAGCAAATATAAATCGGTCAAACTGAATTTTAGGATTTTTATGCTCAAAAAGAGGAGTCATGATTTCTATAACACCGCAATCATAAGCAAACCGAGAACCTCTATCCTCACCTGTATCTCTCAGTAAGGCTTCAAAAGTTTCCTAGTTAACGTTGTCTAAGACTGTTCTTTGTTCTGCAAGGGTTAACTTAACAAGCATATTACAATCCTTTTTACATCAGTATCTTAGATAAAATCTCGATGATTTTACCTATCTCATTAATATAATACTCGCCCAAGTCAATTTCAAGCACTTGCCAATGAGCTTGAGAAACTTCCAGTTAGTTCTAGTGATGACAATACCATAAATTGTCTGAATGTTATTGCCCTCACGTGTCATTAAACTTCAGATAATTAAATTGTGCCAAATATTAGCAAGATAGATTGCTGATATTTGGCACAATTAGAATCTGAATATTTCGTAACTTTAATCAAGGAAACCTGCAAAAAAGTCCAGAGTTTCCTTCAGTGCTTTGATGAAAATATCAATTTCTTCACGGGTATTGTAGAAAGATAGACTTGCTCGCGCAGTTGCAGCAAGACCTAAATAACGGTGTAATGGTTGAGTACAGTGGTGTCCAGAACGGATAGCAACGCCTTCTTGATCTAATAATGTAGATAAGTCATTGGCGTGGACTTCCCCGGTGGTGAATGACGCAAGAGCTGCTCTACCTTCACCTTTAGCATTCGGTTTGGGGCCATAAATTCTAATTTGGGGAATTTGCTCTAATTGTTGGAATAAATAAACTGTTAATTCTGCTTCGTAGGCGTGGATGTTATCCATGCCAATACTGCTAAGATAATCTATTGCAGCACCAAGTGCGATCGCTTCTCCAATTGCAGGTGTACCAGCTTCAAATTTATGTGGTAATTCTGCATAAGTGGAATGGTCTAAATACACCTCTGCTATCATTTCACCACCACCAAAAAATGGTGGCATTGATTCTAACATTTCTAACTTGCCATACAGAAATCCTATTCCAGTTGGAGCGCACATTTTGTGACCGGAAGCTACCAACCAATCACAATTCATTTGCTGCACATCGACAGGGTAGTGGGGAACACTTTGGCAAGCATCAACTAAGAATTTAGCACCGTATTTGTGAGCGATCGCACCAATTTCTTTCACGGGATTAAGACAACCCAAAGTATTAGAAATATGCACCACTGACACCAACTTTGTTTTGTCAGAAATCAGCTTTTTAAACTGTTCCAAGTTAAAAGTTTCTTCTGGTGTCAGTTCCACAAATTTCAGTACTGCACCTGTTTTTTGCGCCACTAATTGCCAAGGCACAATATTACTATGGTGTTCCATCACCGAAAGAATAATCTCATCTCCCGGCTGCAAATTATTCATTCCCCAGCTATAAGCTACTAAGTTAATCGCCTCACTTGCATTGCGCGTATAGACGATTTCCTGACGCGATGCAGCATTGATGAATTTGGCAACTTTATCTCGCGCACCTTCATAAGCATCGGTAGCTTTAGCACTCAGGATATGAGCGCCTCGATGCACGTTAGCATTATAGTGTTCGTAATAATCCCGTAGGGTATTTAACACCAACAAAGGCTTTTGTGATGTCGCAGCATTATCGAGATAAACCAGGGGTTTCTCATTGACTTCCTGATGCAATATCGGGAAGTCAGCACGAACTTTATCAGCAAGGGTTTTGGTAGAGGTAAAAGTCATTGGTAGATTAGTTATTAATTAGTAGAGACACGATTAATCGCATCTGTACAATGGTCATTAGTCAGTAGTCAGAGACTTAAGATTATTGACTGTGTTTAACAGGATTTCTCGCAGAGAAGGAACTGGTATTTGGTTGATGATTTCGGCAGCGAAGGCGTTAATTAATAACTTCCGAGCATCGTTTTCATCAATTCCCCGACTTTGTAGATAGAATATTTCATCATCTTCCAATTGGCTAACGGTAGCACCGTGGGCGCATTTGACATTATCGGCAGTAATTTCCAATTGGGGTTTAGTATCAACTCTGGCTTTTGATGATAATAGCAAATTGCGATTCAACTGGGCTGCATTTGTCAATTGGGCTGGTTTGGGTACAAAAACTTTACCATTGAATACCGCATGAGCGCGATCGCCGACAATACATTTATGCAATTGCTCACTTGTACCGTGAGGATAATTAAGTGCGATCGCACTGTGAGTATCCGCCAACTGCTTCCCAGTAATCACCGTCAAACCATTGAGAGTAGTTTGTGTCTGCTCACCAGTTTGCAAAATCTCCAAATTGTGCCGTGACAACTTCGCACCTAAAGTTATGGCATGACAAGTATATCGACTATCACGAGCTTGGGCGATCGCAGTTTTCCCAATATGAAAAGCCTCTGCACCTTCTTGCTCAACCCTAGTGTGACTCACCTCAGCATTGTCAGCAACCCAAATTTCTGTAACCGCGTTAGTAAAATATACTCCCTCTTTCTCTGCGCCTCTGCGGTTCGTATACTCCTCAACCAACGTCACCTGCGAACCACTTTCCGCCACCACCAAACAACGCGGCTGCGAAATCGTTGCATTCTCACCCGCAACCGAAATAAACACCAAATGAATTGGCGTTTCAACTACCACATTCTTCTTCACCCACACCACAGCAGCATCAGTTATTCCAGCCGTATTGAGAGCAGTAATAACTTCCTGCGCTCCCTCAGCTTGAGCTAAATACTGCCGTACACCCTCCTGCTCAAGCGCAGACAAAGCAGCCAAATTACTCACCACAATTCCAGATGGTAAATCTGTAACTGCGGATAACTCCGGTGCAAAAACACCATTAACAAATACCAAACGACTATTAGCCGCTTCTGGCAAGATATCAAATTCTAGAGATGGAAAATTTCCCGTCTCTAGATTAAATTGCACCTTTCGCAAAGACGACAAATCAGTAAATCGCCATTCTTCCTCGCGGGTAGTAGGGATAATCGAGTGACGTACCCAATTAACAGCACTTTGGCGTAATTCCTGCAACCAACCTTCTGTTTTCGTTGCTGTTACTTGATTTAACAACCCAGTCAGATAATCATCTCTATCTAACAGAGTCGATGTCAAACTAACTGCATTTGAATTAGGAATAGGACTAGGAGATACTTTAATACTCATTACACACCCACCTCAGCAGATGCAAATTCTGCCAGCACCCAGTCATAACCGCGAGACTCTAATTCTAATGCCAGTTCCTTACCACCACTGGTAATAATCCGTCCCTGTGCCATTACATGCACAAAATCAGGCACTATATAATCAAGTAACCTTTGATAGTGAGTAATCAAAATTGTAGAATTTTCTGGACTTGCCAGTTGATTTACCCCATTCGCTACAATTCTAAGCGCGTCAATATCCAAACCCGAATCAGTCTCATCCAAAATTCCCAACTTTGGTTCTAGCAGAGCCATTTGCAGAATTTCATTCCGCTTCTTCTCACCACCAGAAAACCCTTCATTCAAACTCCGACTGAGAAAGCTGGAATTCATCTTCACTACATCCAGCTTTTCCTCAATCAAATCGTCAAAATCAAAAGCGTCTATTTCCTCTAAACCTTGCGCCTTGCGACGGGAATTGTACGCCACCCGCAAGAAATCTAAATTGCTTACACCGGGAATTTCTAACGGATACTGAAACGCCAAAAATACACCACTTCTGGCGCGTTCCTCCGGTTCCAATTCCAACAAATTTTGCCCCTGAAAAATTATCTCACCACCAGTCACCTCATACGCCGGATGCCCAGCCAACACCTTAGAAAAAGTACTCTTACCAGAACCATTCGGCCCCATAATCGCATGAATTTCACCCGATCGCACCTCCAGATTCACACCCTTAAGAATCGGTGTCCCATCAACATTAGCCGTCAGATTCCTTACTGACAGCACAACTTCACTATTTTCAATAATCATCTTCTCTCCCTTCCCATTCTCTGCGCTCTCTGCGCCTCTGCGGTAGCCTGCGGCAAGCCGCTGCGCGTCTACGTTATTCTTCCAAAAATAAACACAGAACACGGATGTCGTCTCTGTGTTTATCCTTGCCTCCATTTATCCAACACTGCCTTCCAACTTCAAACTCAACAACTTATCAGCTTCCACCGCAAATTCCATTGGTAACTGATTGAAAACATCCTTACAGAAGCCGCTAACCATCATTGAGATGGCATCTTCTGCTGAAATACCCCGTTGAGCGAAGTAGAACAGTTGATCTTCCCCAATCTTGGAAGTAGAAGCTTCATGCTCCACCTTTCCACCGTTATTTTGCACCTGGATGTAGGGGAAAGTGTTGGCATGGGCGTTATCTCCAATCAGCATTGAGTCGCACTGGGAATAATTTCTTGCCCCTTTCGCTGTCGGGTTAACTTTCACCAAACCCCGGTAGCTATTACTAGAATTACCTGCGGAGATTCCTTTAGAAATAATTGTACTGCGGGTATTCTTACCTACGTGAATCATCTTTGTACCCGTATCGGCTTGCTGCATATTATTTGTCAGCGCCACCGAATAAAACTCACCCACAGAGTTATCCCCTACCAAGACGCAGCTAGGATATTTCCAAGTAATTGCCGAACCTGTTTCTACTTGAGTCCAGGAAATTTTGGAATTTACGCCCTGACACAAACCGCGCTTGGTAACAAAGTTGTAAATACCGCCTTTACCGTTAGCATCGCCAGCGTACCAGTTTTGGACAGTAGAGTATTTAATTTCGGCGTTGTCAAGGGCGACGAGTTCCACAACGGCGGCGTGCAGCTGGTTGCTATCGTACATCGGTGCGGTGCAACCTTCCAGGTAAGAAACATAACTACCTTCTTCAGCGACAATCAAAGTCCGCTCAAATTGTCCCGTATCACCAGAGTTGATGCGGAAGTAGGTAGACAGTTCCATTGGGCATTTCACGCCTTTAGGAATGTAGACAAAGGAACCATCGCTAAATACGGCGGCGTTTAAGGCGGCAAAATAGTTGTCACCTACAGGAACAACGCTACCCAGATATTTTTTGATTAGTTCTGGATATTCTTGCAACGCTTCTGAAATTGGGCAGAAAATAACGCCGTCTTCCGCTAGCTTTTCTTTAAATGTAGTGGCGACAGAGACGCTATCGAAAATCGCATCGACGGCGACGTTTGCCAGTCGCTTTTGTTCAGAGAGGGAAATGCCTAATTTCTCGAAGGTTTCTAAAAGGGTTGGATCGACTTCATCCAAGCTGTTTAGTTTTTCCTTCTTGCGTTTTGGCGCTGAGTAATAAATGATATCCTGATAATTGATTGGCGGATACTTGACATTGGGCCAAGTTGGTTCCGTCATTTTTTGCCACTGGCGATAAGCCTTGAGGCGAAAGTCCAGCATGAACTGCGGCTCGTTCTTTTTGGAGGAGATCAAGCGGATAACGTCCTCGTTTAGTCCACGCTCAATTGTGTCGGCCTCAATGTCTGTGACAAAGCCGTACTTGTAGGGTTGGTTGACTAAGGATTTGACAGTGGCACTCATCGGTAATAATCTCTAGTGTTCGGAACTTGAATCTTTATAAGGATGGGAGTTGGGCTTTTGTTTAGCCGATTCCCATCTCGGATTACGGAATGGTTACACGGCTGCTAGAATAGTGGTGGAGAATAAAACAACAGATTTGTTGTTTAAGTTATCTTCATTTTACGCTAAATTAACAACAACAATGTTGTCAAAGTCAAATTTTCAAAGAAATTTTTGGGACGTTCGCTGAACGTCTTGCAGCAACTATAAGATGGCGACTACCCACCAGTCCTCAACCAAGCAAGATATCCTAGAGTATCTGCACAAACACGAAAAAGCAACGGCTTTAGAGCTAGCTGAACTTTTAGACGTTACCCCGCAAGCGATTCGTCGCCATCTCAAGGATTTGGAGACGGAAGGGCTAGTTTTGTATTCGACATCAGCGCAGGCGGCGGGGATGGGGCGTCCGCAGCACCTTTATCAACTGAGTCGCCAAGGACGCGATCGCTTGCAACGCACAATGAGCGATCGCTTTGGTGATGGCCACGGAAATTTTGCGGTTTCGCTGCTAGACACCTTAGCCGAAACGGTAGGACACGATCAATTTAAATCGATTTTACAAAAGCAGTGGGAGCGCAAAGCATTAGAATATCGCGATCGCGTGGGTAATGGTTCACTGCAAGAACGTGTAGCTAACTTAGTCGAGTTGAGAAAAGCAGAAGGCTTCATGGCAGAGTATCATCCTGTTGATGTGAATGATTCTTTTGAGAGCGATCGCTTTATCTTAATGGAGCATAACTGCGCTATTTCCAACGTTGCCGAGTCTTTCCCCAGCATTTGTGGTCACGAATTAGAAATGTTTGCTGCTGTCTTACCTGATTGTACCGTAAAACGCACCCACTGGATTATTGATGGTCAACATCGTTGTGGGTATTCAGTACAAGTTCGCCATCATTAGTCATTACTCATTTGTCATTAGTCCTTTTTTAATAACTAATGCTCAATACCCAACTAACTTTGAGATAATATTTTATTTTTTCATTTATGGACGTACCACCACAGCAACCATCAGCACAATTTTTAACTCTAGAAGAGTCAGCAAAAGTAGATGCTGCCTTGTTGTCTTCCCCAGAAAAGTTTTTAACAAGATTGACAATTTCATCACTGAAGCTTTTGAAGCATATTGCTCAAGAGTACGGTATTGATATTGAAGATTTAACAGCACAACAAGTAATTGCCTGGTTTGAAAAAGATGGCAAAATTCGACGTGAGCAGGGAATTGAAGGTTCATACCTGAAATGGTGAACTGTGGTACTAAAGTTTGCATTTTCGGTATAGCCTAAAAATAGCTCTACGTAACGCAATACCGTTCAGTAGAGACGCGAAATTTCGCGTCTCTACAGGTCAAAAATCAGTACCAAAAATCCTTAACTGAACTGTATTGCTACGTAACGCCAACAGTAATCACCTTTTGTTCTATGTTTATCTGTGGTTAATTATTTTTTCTGTACCTTACCTATATGGGAACCACTATAAACAAAAAGCACCTGGAAAAAGGTGCTTTTAAAGTTGATAACATTTTGTTTATCAAACAATTATTTAAGCATTATAATTGTTAGTCCGAGGACTACGAGTTCCAGTTGCAGCTCCAATCATAGAAGCTATTAAACCCAACAATGAACCGAATACAAACCACCACAATCCTGAACGTAAATTAGCTGCTGCATCACGAGCTTGTTGGGCACTGATGTTTGCTTGTGGTACATTAATACCACCTTGCTGTTGTACCTGATTTATGACTTCCCCAGCGTTAGAAGCAGCTACACCAAAAGCACCAGAGACTCCGCTTGCTAACAGCCATGAGCTAACTGCCAAAGTCGTTGCCCAAAGAATTGCGCCGTTAAGAAGAGCTGTATTGCGGTTCATCGGCCCACAAGCACGGGCTGTAACCCAACCACCAGTAAATAGGGAAATTAGTAAAGCGATAGTCGACCAAAGCCCTGCATTACCCGCAGCGTTAGGGGCAATTGATCTGGGTGCACCTGAACCTTCAACTGTGCCTGCCGCAACCGCACCAATTATAGCGCTCAAAATTAATTGAGTAGCTAAAGCAACCAATAAACCGGAAATAATCGGCCCCCAGCGAACAAGATCATGATATTCACTGACTCGGGTTGCTATTACAGACTCAGTAGGAATACCTTCATTACCTGTGCGATTTACGTATGACATAGCTTATGTTCTCCAGTGCTGTTTCAGCAAAGCTGCTGCTCAGGTATACTTATGTTTCTACTAATTATTAAATAGCTAAATCATCTGTTTTTCTATCTATCAATAGAAATATTTAATTAATCTATCTTTAGTGAGAAAAAACCAAAAACTTTAACAATTTTTAATACAACTCTATATTTATTATTTAATGATTGTTTAGAGCTTTTATAGATAGACTATTAAATTAAAATACAGTTATTAACTTCCTACAAGAATTGCTCTGAGATTTTGAAAAATTAGACTTAATACAAAACTTTGGAACTCTTATTAAAAAATCCTAACAAAGTAATTAGACAACCAATAAAAGATTAACGCATCTTTACAGCAGTGCCTGTGGCGGTAATCAGCAAAAGAACTCCTGACTGGTCAATATTGATTGTGCCAGTATCAATCTCAATCCCAATCACAGCATTTGCTCCTAAACGTTGTGCTCGTTGTTCTAATTCTTCTAATGCCTTGCGTTGACCTTGCTCAAATAGACGCTCATAGCTACCAGTGCGTCCACCAATAATATCTCGAATACCTGCCAAAAAATCTCGCAAGAAATTGCTGCCGTAGACTACTTCTGCTGTCACAATACCTAAATATGACTCAATAACAGCTCCTTGAATTACATCAGTGGTAGTTATAATCATAAATTAGCCTCCTAGATGGCATATATGTTAATATTTATTATTAAAACACACATACAAAACTAGTTTGTATCGACACAAGCTTAATAAACATTCTCTCACGCAATTTTAGATTAAAAACACATTTGCGCTCTTACTTAGGGATAAAAAACTAGTATTTAAGGAACATTTAGCTTGTTAAATTGATCTTATCGTGTGATCTCCAGGAAAGGATATAAGCGCCTCGATAGCAGCTTCTTAAAGGGTAGTAGAAAAGTGTGAGCAATTGAATACACACTCAGCAAATTATTCAAGAAAACAACTGAAATTGGCGGCTAGCTTTCTAAAATTCAGCTAAATGCCTGTTGGATTTTTCTAATTAATACGTATAAATACTGATAAAAATGTAATTTTGCCAGCATACGGATTTACATGTAAGTAAATTAATCCAAACTTGATATCTTACACTTCATAATTCAGTAAAAACTCTGTAATGTGTGCTGATGTAAAAGAAAGAGTCAATGAATTATTAACATCTTAATTAATACGAAGAAATACAGTTTTCAAAAGTCCATATTTTTGTTTTAATGTACAAGAAAAAAGTCCTCTAAAATTTCAGGAAATTTACTGTGTACAAGCCAACATCATTTGTGCTGAGTGTGGTGTTATTAGGATGTTTTTCCTTGACTATACCTTCAGTGGCTCAGGCTCAGGTCTTAGTGGCGCAAGGCAAAAACCCAGAGTTGAAACAACTACTAGAAGAAGGACGGAGGTTAGTGGATACGGGCGATTATGGTGGTGCGATCGCAGTTTATCAGCAAGCAGCTAGGCTAGATGCCAAAAATGCTAAAATTCATTCAGGTATTGGGTATTTATACGCACAACAGGGAAATTACCAGGCGGCATTAACATCTTATCGTCGTGCGATCGCTATTAACCCTAACAATAGTGATTTTTACTACGCCGTGGCTTACATCAAAGCGAATTTGGGTGACACGCGTGGGGCAAAAGAAGGCTACCGTCGGGCTATACAGCTAAACCGTAACAACGTTAACGCCTATTTAGGATTGGCTGTAACACAATCTCGGATGGGAGACTATAATGCTGCTAGCTGGGCATACCAACAAGCAATCGAATTGGATAAGAATAACGCCCAGACTTATGAGTTAATGGGTTCGATGTATAAACAGCGCCGACAAACCAAACAAGCAAACAGCTTGCTTCAAAAAGCCCGTGACTTGTACAAGCGGCGCAATGACTCAGATGGCGTCAACAGGGTAGAAGCCATGCTGCGACAGTTAGGAGGATGAAATTAATCTAACTGGCGTCCCGTTAATTCCACAAAAATATCTTCCAGATTAGAGGGACGCACCATCATTCCGGTTTTATCGAGCTGTTCATTAAAATAGATATTTGCTGCTTCCAAAGATGGGAAAAACAGATATTCCCAACTACGAGCACCATCACTTCCCACATTAGATAGACCTAATTGTTTCATCACCAAACCTTCACCGTGAGCTGAACGCAGCTGTTGTAAAGTTCCTAAAGAAATCAGCTTACCGCTATCCATAATACCGATGCGTCCTGGCTTGGTAGAACCAAAAGCATTGCACAAGAATTCGACCTCATCCATATAATGGGTCGTCAGTAGCATCGTCATTCCCTGCTTATTCAAATCTCGAATAATTTCCCAAAGCCGTCGCCTAGTTTGGGGGTCTAGTCCTACCGTTGGTTCATCCAAAAACAGAATTTGCGGTTGATGTAATAAAGCTCTGGCAATCTGCAATCGTCGTTTCATACCCCCAGACAGAGTTTTTACCAAATCATTACGTTTTTCTGCTAACTCAACATACTCTAGCCATTGATTAATCAATTTTTGTCGCTGTGGGTTGCTAATGTGATGTAGTCTCCCATGAAATTCCATATTTTCCCAAACGCTTAAATCATTATCCACACTGGTTTGCTGCAAGACTACGCCAATACTCTGTTTTGCCAGCATTGCTTGGCTCATCACATCATATCCACCTACTTCTATCCGTCCTTGGGAGGGTTTTGTTAGTGTAGTTAGCATCCGAATTGTGGTTGATTTACCCGCACCGTTCGGACCTAGTAAAGCAAATATTTCCCCCGCTTCAATTTGGAATGACAGGTCATTGACTACAGGTACATTGTTGTAAAACTTGTAGACATTTTCTAGAAAGACAGCAGTCATAGTTATTTTGCTCCAATTAAAAATTTAAAATCACTAATTGATGGTCGCAAGCCGACCCTCCCTGCGGGAAGCCGCAGAAGCTTTTACACACTTATCTTGAAATTTAATTTCTCTTGGCGATTATATCTAGAATGACTGTAACTAATGTGTCTGGGTCTATTGGTTTTGCGACGTGCTGCTGAAATCCGGCGGCTAGAGCTTGTTGGCGATTAACTTCTCCAGCATAAGCCGAGAGGGCTAAAGCCAAAATTTGCCCTCCTTGTTCGGGTGGCATGGCTCGAATTTGTCGAATCAGCATATAGCCATCTATCTCTGGCATTCCAATGTCACTCAACAAAATATCTGGTGGTGATTGCTCTATTGCTTGCAGTGCTTCTATTGCCGATGTTACAATACTAACCTCTGCTCCCGCCTGCTCAAGGACAAAGCCTAAAAAATCACGGATATCTTCATCATCATCAACGATTAGTAACCGTATTCCTGTCAGAGGTGAGGTATTAAAAGTAAAAAAAGAGCAGTCCTTTTGCAATTTCTGGCTAAAACCTTGTGCTTTCATCAAGGGAAGCTTGACATTAAAGATGGCTCCCTGTCCTTCTCCAGGACTTTCTACTTGAATAGTACCCCCATGCAGTTCAACTAGATGACGCACGATCGCCAGCCCTAACCCTAGTCCGCCAAACTTCCTAGTTGTTGTTGCATCCGCCTGACGAAAGGATTCAAAGACGTAGGGCAGAAAGTCAGGATTAATACCTTTACCCTTATCGCTAACAGTAATTTGAGCCTGCGAGTCTTGGCACTCTAACCGAATTTCGACCCGTCCACCAGCGAAACTAAATTTTACAGCGTTATTAAGCAAATTCCAAAATATTTGCTGTAAACGAGCAGAGTCTCCCAAAATCTGCCCAATATTTGGGTCAAATAGTCTCTGAATTTGAATTGACTTCGCTTCTGCTGCTAAACGCACGGTTTCAATAGCCGCTTCAATCGTCGATGCCAAGTTAACAGGAGCCATTTCTAAATTAAGTTTGCCAGATAAAATCCGAGAGACATCTAACAAATCTTCAATTAATTGTGCCTGGAGTTTGGCATTGCGCTCGATTGTTTCCAAAGCAATAGCTGTTTTTGCGGCATTTAATGTTCCATTGCGAAGCAACCTAGACCAACCCAGGATAGGATTAAGGGGCGATCGCAATTCATGTGATAGCACTGCCAAAAACTCATCTTTAATCCGATTCGCTGTCTGAGCTTGTTCACGCGCAGCTTGCTCACGCAATAAAAGTTGTTCGCGTTCAGCTTCTGCTTGCTTTTGCTTGGTAATATCGCGTGAAACGACTAAGAGTTGTGCAATAATTCCTGATGCATTTCGGACGGAAGTAATAATTACATCCCACCACTTCGGCTTGCCCTTTGCTGTGGAACAATAGCCCTGAAATTGACCGACATTACCTATTTTGGCCGCAGCGATCGCCGAAGCGGCATTTTCTCGGTCTTCGCCTTCCCATAAATTAATCCACTCAGCGTCAAGAAAGGACGCAGGATCATCAATATCTAGAAGATGCAACCCGCCTTGATTCAAGTAGAGTACCCGCCCATCTAACGTTAAAACTTTGATGCAATCATGACTGCTGTCCAAAATTCGTTGCTTTAACTCTTCACTTTCTCGCAGAGCGGCTTCGGCAAGTTGGCGTTGCGTAGCTTGCTGATAGGCATCACTGATATCCTTGAAAAGGATGGCGACTTGTCGCTGCTGTGGCTGCCCAATGCGGAATGCATAAACGTCGAACCAACGTTGTAGGGCAACAGCGCGATTCTCAAAGCGAACGGGTTCCCCCGTCATAGCGACTTTGCCGTAAATTTCAAACCAATGCTTTTCCAGATTCGGAGCCAGATCGCGCATCCTTTTGCCTTGTACGTCTTTGAGTCCCGTTTGTTTTTCAAAGGACGGATTGATTTCTAAAAAGCGATAATCGTTCGGCGTGTCGTTTTCATCAAATAGCATTTCGATCACGCAAAATCCTTCGTCAATAGACTCAAACAATGTTCGATAGCGTTCCTCAGATCGGCGTAAGAATGATTCTGCAAATTTTTGCTCACTGATATCTGTGTAAGTGCCATACCAGCGAATAATTTGACTGTTTTCATCGAGCATTGGTAAAGCACGGGCATTAGCGATCGCAATCGTCATGTTACCTACCAGCAAATCGAAGAACTTTTGGTAATCCTCCTCAAAAGCCCGGTGGGGATTGATACCCAATACCAAAAATCCAAAAATTTGTTTTTGTCCAGCTGGGATGAGTGGCACGACCCAAGCAGCAGAGGGGGACTTGTCCCAAGCTCCTGTGGGTAAAGCCCCAAACCAAGTTGTTAAATCATCGACGATTGCTGCTTCCCTGGTATGATAAACTTGTGTAAATTTCCATGCATCGCTCTGTTGAGTTAAGTTGACTTTCGATAGAGTTGCTCCTGTTTCCTCAATTGGAGTAGTTGCAACCAACTTTGCACTGCTGCCATCTGCCTCTACCTGATACAGCATCGCAAATGGGATGTCATAAGAATTGGTTGCTAAGGCTTGAATTGCAGACAGACAAGCCATTTGTACAGTCTTTGCTTGAGCCGTTTCTCTACTTAATAAGCTCAAGGTTTGTAAACGGCGATCGCCCAGCACTCGTTTTGTTGTTTCACTAACAATGCAAAAGACTCCGCCAACTTTCCCGCTTTCATCTCGCACGGGGTCGTAGGAAACATCGAAGTAAGTTTCCTCAATGTAACCGTGTCGATTCAAAAAAAATAAATGATCTTGCGCCCAGAATGCAACTCCTGTCGCCCCAACTCCCTTGAGTAAAGGTTCTACAACATTCCAGACTTCGCTCCACACTTCATAAGCAGGGCGACCGAGGGCCCAAGGATGTTTTGAGCCAAGGGCAAGGCGATAGGCATCGTTATAAATCGTGATTAATTCCGAACCCCAGAACAGGCAAATCTGAGCTTTAGAAGCCAGCAAGATGCTAATGGCACTCCGTAAGCTCCAGGGCCAATCAGCCACATCACCCAAAGCAGTCTGTGACCAATCGAGCGATCGCATCAGGCTGACAATTTCGCCACCTTCAGTAAAAACACTGTTAACAGCTATACCTTCTTTTTCAGGTGCCATCGCTGCTAGTCCTGATTGCTAGTTTTTGAGTACACAAGTTTTCAGATCAGTATGTGGGTGCTAAAAAACATACTTAAATTAAGAAATGTAAATTACTTAAAAGCTTCTATTCAAAGCGTTTCTAGCCCTTTACATAAGTTTACACCGTTCGGTTTAATTGTACCTACTTATTTAAATTCAATAATTTGATATTAACTAAAACCAATTACTTGTGAGATTGCTCCCGAATAATTTGCTCAGAGCAAGTTGTCTTACTAAGGAACGTGGATTAAATAAAATGCAAAACTTCATCCTGTATCTAGCTTCCCTCTCCAATATATCGGAGAGGGATTGAGGGTGAAGTAAGCCAGGGACATAAATTGTATGTTATTTAATTCTTATTCCTAAGCTTTTGTGCAGTTTCACAAAGAATTAGTCTGAAGTCGTCATACACTATAGCTCTACTTAGTCATTCATGAACAACAAAATTCCCGATTTATTTGGTAAGTCGGGAATCTAAAATTTCAATTTTCACAAATTAAATAGGATTCATATAGCGATTTTGATAGTAAGCCAAAATTTGGTTAACTCGTTGCCGACTTTCTGAACCAGAGTTTGCTGTCCACGAGATACACAAGCCACCAATTTGACTTTGATTGTAATCAAACTGTTGGGATGACTGGGGAATTAAATCCACTTCTACCCCTTCGACTTGATGTAAATGAGCAGCTATCTCTCTATAGACAGCTAAAGGCAAACCAGCGAATTCAATTTTTTCCTTAGTCTCCATCATTATGAAGCTCCAACATTAAAAGGATTTGAGGGGGGCGTTGTCACTGAAACCGGATTGCCGCTAGTAGATGCGGCTGACGGCGTTGAATTGACAGCCCCTTCCCCTACCATTTTGGCAACTTCAATACCATATTGTTCCAAAATCACGATGGGGTTGTAGCCCTGATTCATTTCAATCCGTTTAATCAGTACGCCATTTGCTAATCGCTGTCCCGCCTGCACATAGCGACTCGTCGGCTCATCCGGTACTTTGATAATTGCCTGTGGTTCCTTACTAATTAGAACTACACCAGTCACAACAACTGCCTTTGCTAACTCAGGTTGTGCTGGCGGTGGCAATACAGATACTAAAGATGGGTTGGGGACAATTTGAGGCAAAACTTTAGGTAAGACTGAAATCAAAGTAGGATTAACTTTTTTTGGTACAGAAGCAACGTTATTTTTTTTCTGATTTACAGAAGCAATCTTATTTTTTTTCTGATTTAAAGCTATGGTGCGTGTTGGAAGTTTTCGGACTATGGTGGGTGTTGGAAGTTTTCGGACTGTTATGGATGGAGTAGGTAGCTTAGGCAAGACGGGAACAGGTCTTCCAGATGTTTTAGGCATTGCGAGAACCGTCTGCCCGAAAAGTTGTGCAAATGGGTCAGCCCGGTCTTTTGATACCTGAACAAACCGTGCCCGCTCTGTAGCATTTGTAGATTGAATCAAGGTAGCAGATGCAGAAGTAATTTGTGAAACCTCTTTAGCTGGTATCACTGGATTTTTAAAGGATTGAGCCGTTGGTGGCGACTTTGCTGCTATTTTGGGAATCGGCGCAGGATTAATCGCTTGTGGTGTATCTTCAGAAGCACATCCAGCGATCGCTAAAGTTAAAATAGCTGCAATTGTAATTTTTAAATTTCTGCCCATGAGTTGTTCTCAAAAGCCATTGAGAAATTGGAAAGTGGAAATCAACATGCCTAAAATTTGGATCAAAGGCTAAGTATGTTCCCTTTATAACCTAACTTTTTACATTTTGAGGGTTATTTTTAGCACTGCCTCCTGGGCATAACTGCGGCTTGAGCTTTATTTGGAATCAATCTTCTGCCACACCCATAAGCTGTTTCATCAAATCCAGACCTTTTTTAACTCTTCGGGAAACTGTTACTACACTGATTCCTAGATGTTGTGCAACTTGTTTTTGTGTTAAATCCTGTAAAAACACACATTCCAACACATCGCGGGTACGTTGTTCTAGCTGAACCAATGCTTGTTGCAAACGAAGTTGGTCTTCTTGTACTAGTTGAAAGCTGCGATAGTTAGGATCTGGAACTAATTCTCCCAAACAGGTAGAGTCTTCTTCTCCATCTTGGATTGGCACATCAAGACTTAAGGGAGCGCGATTTATCCATGCTAATTTAACTTCTTGCCATTCGTTTGGAGAAATCTTTAATGCTGTTGCTAATTCCGAGTCTGTTGGTTGGCGATTATGCTTTTCACGCCAAGAACGTGACACTCCTATTGCTTGCTGTTGCAGTGCTAACCACTTGCGAGGAATTCGCACCGTAACACCTTTATCTCGGAGATAGTGTTGAATTTCACCCCGAATATAGGGAAGCGCATAGGAACTAAAGGCATGTCCCTTGGAAAGTTCAAATTTTTCAATCGCTCTGATTAAACCCAAAGATCCAACCTGGAGCAAATCATCGTAGGTTTCATGACATTGATTCGTCCAGTAGTGAGCTTCTTTTCTCACAAGTCCAAAATTGAGTTTTACCAGCTTATTGCGAACATTTTCTGACGGAGATTGCTGATATTCTCGCAACAACTGCCAAATTTCATGTTTCAGTTCATTGGTGGTTGTGGTAGGCATAGACCTTTGTTTATTAAGTAAATCAACAATTAATTTTTCTCTTTTAAACTCAGCTGCGATCGCACGATCTCAAAGATAATCTTGTGCTATATGCCTTAGCAAATTCTCTAGTAAATAACAACGTTTTTCTAAAGAAAATTCCATAGACTTGCTTGACAATCGAGCAAAGTTTAAATAAGCAAAATTGGTATTTAGTTGGTTATTGCTCTTCAGTATGATCTGTAGTTATTTTTAAAACTACATAGAAATAAAATATAAAATTAGTTACCAAATATCAAACCGAGATTGTACTTAACTTTAATTAATTAATACTCAAGCTAACTTTTATAAACAAAATAACAGTAGCCGGAATTTTATTGCATAAGCAAAAATTTGATTTACAGTAAAATTACGTGTTTATTAAACCAAAATCTATCTAATAATTAAAAATGACTAATATTTTCATAAAATAGTAAGTAAATTTACGCAAAAAATTCCACAAAAGGGGAGATGCCCTTTGTTGGATTTAACCTTCCCCCTCTTTGTAAAAAACACCTAAAAAAGGTAGGGCTGTTTCATTCTTTAAAAGCCTTTTGAAAAGCTGGGAACAAGGTAAGGAAGAATTTTTCTCTTGTCTTTCCTTGAACCTTTGTCTCTTTTCGTCGCTGTAGTGCTTTTATAGGAATGAAACAGCCCTGAAAATGGAGGCAAAAAAGTTAACTTTTGTTATGAAACCTGATGCTTAGAGAAGTATAGTTCTGAATGCCAGTCAGTTACCTAGCTCCAGAGAGTTTAAGCACGAGTCGGTTCAACCCGTGCAAAAAATAGACCGCGAATCTTAACTTCTTTAGGTTCGCCAGCACCTAAATCAGTATCAGATGGCTGTTCACTCAGGAAAGTACCAGCAATTTCACCACTAGAGCTATCGACTTTAGCGATTTGCAAAGAAATCTTGCCATTAAGATTTTCAGCACGCTTGACGTTAGTACGAGTAAGTTCTTCATCATCCGCTTGGGCGGGGAGAGCCACAGCATTATCGTAGCCACTAACGACACCACGACCCTTTGGATCTAGGAAGGCAGCACCACGATAGGAAGGAACTTTGAAAGTGCCTTCAAAGTCCGTAGAGGTGTTAATACTGCTCAAACTGGGTTGGGTTTGAGCAACCAAGTTTTTGATAGTGAAGAGGAAGGGTACTCGCTCACCACCAGGAAGTTGCACAGTGATGGCTTGGAAGTCAAGACCATCAGTTTCCACAAAGGTGAGGCTATTATCTTGGTTGATTTTTAGATCGCCTTGCACCTGGTCAATGGTGGAAGTGTATCTAGTCAACAATTTGCCAGCAACAAATTCTGCTTGTTGGCGTTTATTAGCAGGTTCTTCTTTGATAAAGAAGCTAGTTGGTTCTAAGCAAAGTTCTTTGATGGCATAAGACTGGCTAGAATCAATGGGAATAGAGCCACGGCTTGTTTCTGTTAGTTGGGGGCATTTGTTAGCCAAGCCAGTGCCGCGAATTTGATCGTAAGTGAGTACATCTCTACCACTACTAACAGCAGGAGCATCACTACAAGCAGTTATTAGTCCCAGGCACAAAGCCAAGAATGCAACAATTAAAGCGCGATACCTCATGGTCAACCTCAATCTCAAAAATTAATATCTAAGTTGTAAAACTGCATCGAAGCTTTGATCTTTGACGAGAAGCCATCCTTTATCGGACATTGCATTGCTCTGATTCTTGAGTTGAAACAAGTGTCCAGGCGTATAGGTTGGCAGTCGCCACTCAAACTTTTCTCTGCTAAACGTACTTAAACGTGTCGCTGCTTCGCACTTTGCTCTTGCATATAGCAAAAGCGGCGTCGCCCAAGTCTTGTTGTATCATGTATGTGACGCCACTACATACAGCCCATTGTTTGATGGGTAAATCAGCCAGATCATACGATTTTTTTTAACTCAAAATCAAAGTACTCAAAATTCAACAAAGTTTCATTCTGATCGCATCTAGCTGCTGTGGAGGCTATGATAAAGGTTACTACGCTCTTTTACGAGCGATCGCAATTACTTTTGATAAAGATACAAATCTCAGTAGACCGAAAACTTCTGTGATGCCAACTCTTGGAAAGGCTTGTCTGCGACACGCTACTCGCGTTCGCCAACGGCAAGCGTAGCCATCGCTTTGTGTAGGAGCCTATAGAAGGTTGATTTTCTAGAGGAAATATTGGCAAACTAGGGAAAATTAAAAATCTCCGGTAAATTTGAGTTGACCTCATTTATACGGAAAGGATGGCATGAACAATAATAAAAATCTTGAATCAGGGGAGTTGTCCTGTAAATTGCAAGCGATTGCAACTGTAGTGTATGATGCAGTTCAAGATTACCAAGGCGACAGTATAGCTCTTTTAGCAATGCTTAGGCAATTGGAGCATTTACACCGATATATCCGAGATGGGGTTTTTCAAGAGAGTTTGCCTGTTAACCGTCGGCAACTCTACTCACTACTGAAAGATATTGAGTCTGAGGGAGGCTGGCCTTATATTGAGCGCATGAAACTACAAGCCTTTTTAGCGAATTTGCCACAAGAGGTTCCCGCAGAAAATAATCATGAAGTTTTGGAGAGTGATCGCTCATGCGGGTGATCATCTTGAAATAAATTTCTAGCTGTAAATTAATAACTCTGATCGCCTCATCAACCGCTAAACCAAGAGCAGTTACTCATTGAGGCTTGAATTTAATTCGTAATCAGGCTTCTACTGACGCTAGTTCCGACGACGCTCATTCCTTGCTCTAAGCGTACCCCTGCTCTTAAGCAAGCTACGCGTAGCGTCTCGTCTGGTAGAGAAGTCATGCCGTACCACTTCGCAAAAGTAAGCTACGTGCAGCGTCTCGTTCGCATAGCGTCTTTGATAGGAGAAGAGAAAGCTTTACGTTGGGCTATTTAACGTAATTCGTAATTAAAAAAGGTTTTTACTGGTTATACCATCACAAAGAAGGCGATCGCGCTCTTCAAGATTATGGTTGTGTTTGAGGTAATCGCCCACCCAGTCACAACCACGAACAAGGAGGTCGTCAAGATGTAAATTCCACAGAATTATCGTGTTGTCATCACTGGCTGATGCTAGTGTTTGACCATCTGGGCTAAAACTGACACTTAATACCGGAGCGTGATGCCCATTAAGACTTTTAATTAATTTGCCATCACGGCTCCAGAGTTTCACTGTACTGTCCCAACTGGCGGCGGCAAGCAATTCACCATCGGGACTGAAAGTAACGGCATTAACGCTATCACTGTACCCCTTTAATAAGGTTTTTAATAATGTCCCATCCCGTCGCCACAGTTTCACAGTGTTATCCCAGCTGGCAGAAGCCAGTAACTCGTCAGTGGGACTAAAGCTAACACCTAACACCCAACTGTCATGGGGCGAAAAGGTTTTTAATAACATCCCATCCCGTCGCCACAGTTTCACAGTTTGATCGTCACTGGCAGAAGCTAAAATCTGACTATCAGGACTAAAATTCACGCTATTTACCCAACCCTGATGCCCTACTAAGGTTTTGAGCAACTTGCCATCACGGTTCCAAAGTTTGACTGTTTTATCTTTGCTAGCTGATGCCAAAAATTGACCATCGGGGCTGAAACTTACGCTCATCACACTATCAGTATGCCCGTGGAGAGTCATGATTAAAGTACCGTCAAGCCGCCAAAGTTTCACAGTTTTGTCATAACTTCCTGACGCCAACATTTCACCCTTTGGGTCAAAACTGACACTAGGAATTTGATTTGTATGGCCCACTAAAGTCTTGTAAAGTCGAGTTTTGACCTTACCTCTACTGATGTATCGTTGCCAAAGTTTGACAGTGTGATCGCTACTACCAGAAGCTAGCATCTGACCGTCGGGACTCCAAGCTACACTCAAAACTCGCCTCTGATGCCCTTGAAGAATAGACGGTGTTGGAGCATCTAAACTCCATAGTTTTATGCTTTTGTCATAACTTCCTGAAACTAGAAATTTATTATTTGGACTGAAAGCGATGCTGACAACAGCATCGCTGTGTCCTTTGAAGGTTTTGAGTAAAGTACCATTATTACTCCAGAGGTTTATGGTATTGTCTTCACCTGCGGAAGCTAACTTTTGACTATCGGGACTAAAACTCAAACTCCACACTCTCCTAGTATGCTGCCGTAAAGTTTTGTAAAAACGAAAGTCAAAACCGTCTTTAGTACTGTTAATTTCCCGCCGCCAAAGCTTTACTGTTTTATCTCGACCTGTTGACGCCAACATTTTACCATCTGGGCTGAAAACAGCCATCATCACATTCTGCTGATGTCCCTGCAAAGTTGTAACAAGGCTACCGTCCCGACGCCAAATTTTTACAGTTTTGTCGTCACTGGCCGAGGCAATGAATTGACCATCGGGACTGAAGTTTACCCAGTTAACCCACCCTTGATGTCCTTTGAGGATTTTTACTAAACTACCGTCTTTGCGCCAGATTTTGACGGTTGTATCCTGACTAGCAGTAGCTAATAACTCGCCATCAGGACTGAAACTAACGCTGTCAACAGAATCACCGTGTCCTTTGAGAGTTTTATATGGCTTGCGGTCAAATTTACCTGTAACTCGGTTTTTGCGCCAGATTTGCACTGTTTTGTCGAGGCTGGCGGAGGCGAGAAATTGACCATCATGGCTAAAAGTTACACAAGTGACAGCATCAGTGTGACCCTTAAGGGTTTGGAGTAAAGTACCGTCAGGACGCCAAATTTTCACCGTCCGATCTCGGCTACCTGATGCTAGCAACTGACCATCTGGGCTGAAAGCTACTCCCCAGACAATATCAGCGTGCCCTTCCAAGCGATTAGCCTCTGTTACCCCATAAACTGCCTGTTGCAGAGCTGTCACCACCCGCATTCGAGTATCTGGTTGCACTCCATCAGTCTGTTTAAGTTCTCTCCAAGCCCGCAAACTTTCTAATAGGGCATCAAATTCTTTATTAGAGGCAAATAAAGCTTCACTAGCAGCAGCGATCGCACTAATGTTCAAGTTGCTTTCACTGCGTTGAGCTCGTAGAGTTTGGTGGATTGCTGCTCTTTTTTGCAAGTCGGCTTGCCACCATAATGCTGCTATTGTTCCCCCCATGATTGCCAGCACTGCGCCTGCTATCCGTGCTTCTCGCAGTCGCCGTTGCAATACCAAATTGAGTTGCTTTTGACTAAATTGTTGAGCGACTTCAGCTTGAGTTTTTTCAAGTTTGATTTTTTCTAATTCCGCGAGCATACCATAATTGTTCTTTTGGCGAATTGGTTCAACTAAATAATCGTGAACTAGCTGGTAGCGATCGCCTAACTCTTCTCTAACTCGCAACACCAAACCTGAACCCACCAATATTTCTAAAATCAGTTCCCCAACTGTGTCAAAGCTTGATATTGTATCTATATCATGATTATTAACTAATGCTGCCGCCAAATCAGCTTTAGTTTTTAACGGTCGCGTGCCCTTTTCATCAGTTAACTCAAATAAGAGTTTCCAAGTTAACTCTTCATTCTCTTGACCACAATCTTTAATAACCTCCCCAAGCCAGCGTTCTACTAATTTTGCCGAGCCGCCGCAAAGCTTATATTGTCCGAGTGTGGTGATGTTTTCTATTTGTAGTTGAGCGCCAACTATTTGTAATTCAATTGGATGTACTTCGTCTAGTTCTCCTGTTAAATCCTGGACTAATCGGTTAATTAATTCATCACTCAGTTCAGAATGGGAACGCTGAGTAAGACTATGAATTATGGCTTTAGCATCCTGGCTAGAGAATTTTCCTAGATAATAACGAATATCCTTATCGAGAATATTTTTATTAATTATACCTAAATCATATAGTCCAATACTCTTTTTTTGACTCAATCTTTCAAATTCGAGTAAATAATGTAAATAATCTTCTCTTAAAGACAGAATAATTTTGACATAAGAAATATTTAAACATTCACTAAAAAATTGGTAAAACTCAATTCTTTCTGTTGGAAGATTACTAATAAAGAAAAACTCTTCAAACTGGTCTAATATAATAATTATTGTATAATTGCGCTCGGTTGCTAAACGAATTTTTTCTAGCAGTACAGTGGGTGTAGAGTCAAGATTAACCGATATTCCTGTGGATGCCAGTACTTGATTTAGACTGCTGATCAAAACTGAGAGCCAATCAGTGTAAATAGACAAAACAATAGGTATAGGAATGCGTTCACCGATAACTTTACCTTTGAGCGCTGGGACTAAACCAGCTTTGAGAGTTGAACTTTTACCTACACCTGATGGGCCATAAATTACTGTGAGCTTGTAGTCTGCACGAGTAATTCTTTCAATCAAACGATTGACATCTTGCTGCCGTCCAGAAGCAGATATTTCTTGGGCAACTCCCTCAGAAATAAACGGTATTTTTTGAGATTCCAATGCTGGGTTAATTCTAGAGTGTTGTGGCTGCAATTGACTTGCCCCAATGAAGGCACGAAAGCCATACTGATGTTCTATTTGAATTTTTTCTTGCTTGAGCTTAAAGGCTTCTGTATAGTCATGACGCTCAAAAAAGTAAAGCGATCGCAGTTCCTCTAAAATCTCTAAATAAAGAGATGGCTCATGTTGTAGCTCACAAACTACCCTTGCCCATTCCAGATTATTGATAGCCTCCTCTGGCTCACCTAGATGCCTCTGTGTCCGTGCTATTAAGAGAAGATACCAACTTTCTTGTCGTCGCCTTCGCAAAGCGTCTCGCAGAGAAGCTTGTGTTACTTCTTCGGAAATAGAAAGTGCTGTATTCGCTAATTCATGAGCCAGTATCCAATTTGAATTAGAAGCTGCCACATTTGCCAAAAATCCATAATCTTGAGCAACTTGTGCAGGACTTCCATAAGTTTTATGTAGATGTAATGACTTTTGAGCTAATTCTTTTAAGTCATCCCAGGCTTGTAAACGTTGCAGCATTTCACAAGCAGGCAAAATAAATTTAGCAACCAAGTCTTCTCTTTGCACTTCCTCTAATATTTCTAGGCATTGTTTAAACCACAACAGAGCATGTTCGCAATAGCTACTATTACTATTTTGGTGTAAGTCTGCCATTCGGTGATAACACAGCCCTAGATGGAATAGTACTATTGCTTGCTTGAGTAAAGAAGAGGGAAGGGTAGGGTTAGGAGATGAGAGGGATAAAGAAGAATTACTTTCGCACCCTGCTACTCTCTTCGTTTCCTGCTGCCACAAAGCTAGGCTTCTTTGATAATTGGCTAAAGCACCATTAATTTGATCGTTGGCGTATTTATCCCGCCCTAAAACAAATTCTAAACTAGCTTCTAATCCTGGTGTTAATTGAAAGCCGTAAAGGCGCAGCAAATCATTACGAGCTGATTCTATTTCGTGGCGGTGTTGAGACTTAGGATCTAAATCTAGGGAGGCATTAGATAAAAATGTTTCGGCACCTGCTTCTAAAACTTTGGCAAATAAAGATTCTGCCTCTTGGTGGATCAAAGCAGTTAAATCTGCCTTTGCCATTTCAAATTTAATCGTGGTTGCAGCCCAGCTTTTAAAATCAGGCGCTAATCTTGAAAGCAATGATGCCACATCATCTTGTAGCCACAATACCACTGGAAATGGAAAAGTCACGGCATATATGTCTCGTGCTTGGTTAATGCCTGTAAGTAAGTTTTCCAGGTTGATAGTTGACTCAATACCGAAAATCATCACAGATGATGGCAAACAGTCTGTAAGGACAGCAGGATTATCTAAAGATAGTTCTGAGACTATTGTGTTGTGTAAGGAAGTAGTTGATGGATGCAGAATGATTTCTCTGATATAAATGTCTTTGGTGATGGAGCGAATATTTTCTAACATTTGCTCACGTAATTGCCTATAATTACATCGAACTAAAATTAGGGCAAATTGACCTTTGGAAAGTGCGATCGCTCTAATCAGTCTTTGTAAAGTATGTTGATTTTCTTTTGTGTAGACTAGTAGCTGCTTGTTAGTAGTCATTGGTTATTGGGCATTGGGAATGGGGAATGGCAAATGAGGTATTAGTTATTAGTCCAATGGCAAAGGACAAAGGACTAATGACTTACCGTAATTGTTACTTTTTTTGCTGCCAAGCTAAAACTTTTTCTGTTTCTGCTAAGGCTGGACTTATGCCAAACCATCGCCCCAAAGGATCGCGATATTCAAACAGATACATGCTTCTTAGTAAGCTTTGGTAATCAGACTCACCTTTAACTCTCTGCTGCTGCACTACTTCAAACAATAATTCCCACTGAGATTCATCAATAGCTAATAGCAAATCGTCGCGGTAATCCTTAATTACGGCTTCTAAGCAGTCTCTAGAAAAAGGTGGATCTTCTCGTTGTAGGCAGCTATAAAGTAAACCTAATAAATTACGAATATGACCACCACTAACGCGACATATCCGATCCAAAGTTTGGGAGTGATCGAATAATTCTGTAATTAATAAAAGCCTTTCATTCAAAGGAACTTCTGGAAAAGCTCTTGCTAGAACTAATTGGCGCACTAGTGACATCCCTGGTTCGTAGTCGCTACCATCTCTTTGGCGCACTAATACCATCGGTAGTACTTTTGGCGCAATCCCTCCCCCCAAACGATTTTTTAGTGTCTCATACTCATTGGAGAAAATTAAGGTTAGGGGAATGGTATAAACTAGGTGGCATTTGAGTCGGCGTAGCTGTTCGCCTCGGTCAATAAAAAGATATTCTGGTTGCGATCGCCCCGATGCTAAAGGACGCATATCTACTCGATCCAAATTATCTACAATGACTACCAATCCTTTTTGACCCCGCAGCTTTAGCTGTTCAACAGCCTTTTCTAAAATTTCTTCGTTAATTGCTTGCAAAATACTATTGGTACGTGGTTCCAGATATTGCCTTAGTTGATTACGCATCTGGGTACTATCTTTGGTTTTAGCGGTAATTTTGGCAATACCTAACGACAACTCTGCTTGTCCAGAAAGCTCTATGGGGCTTTGCAAAAAATCGCCTACTTCTTTAAACAAATTAGTAAAGTAACCAGGTTTGAGTTTAATGCTAATGCCTTCTAAACTGGCACTGACTTGACGCGCTACACTCAGTAAAATATCGCTGACATCAATATCCGCCATATCTAAGTCTTGACTGGACTCAAAGTAAACTACATGAAATCCCGCCACTTCTAGTTCTGTCTTGAGGCGCTGCAATTCCGTTGACTTCCCGCAGCCAATGTGACCTGTAAATAACTGGCAGGTTGGCTCATCAGGAGAAATCCGAATGATAGTCCGCTGCAATTCTTCGACAATCTTGCAACCACGGACATCAGCAAAATCTATGTAATACTGACGATCTAACACGTTACTTATATTAAGCGTGTAGCTTGGATTACATGCTTTATAAAAACGTGATAAATTTAATGTCGTTTTCATGTATCTAGAGGTGTATGTTGATGTGTGTGTAGATGCAGTTAAATTGTATTTTTTATACCAAAAATCTCTAGCGTGGATGTAGGCACACGATTACTTCGCAAGTTGTTAGTATCTTGCAAAAGACAGCACTTATTACAGATCGCTGTCAATAGTGTGGTAGAGATTCAGTTGATCCTAGTAACCTTAAACGTATCTGTCCTTTTTACACCTGCTATTGAGTTTTTGACAATCTGTAGCTTTTGTTTGACCTAACCCAAACCTTTATGGCTAAGTTAATCAGTAAAAAAACTACTACATCATATAGTTCCCAATTTGGATAACTAATGATAAGAGCTGGTATGAATTATAGCAATCTATACAGAGATTAAGATTATCATTTATCATTTAAAATTAAATTTGTCAAGATAACAAAATTATAGATATATAAATTAATATTTTGTAATCTTTAGAGACTAGATATCTGATGATCGCTTGTCAAAGAGACAACAGTAAGTTAAGAATGGACACCGGAAATTTTAATTGGAAGGATGATTAGCGCCACGTTCGTTGTGTAGTTACTGTAAAGTGTTACTAAAAATAAAAAAGTCTTGAGGAGAACGGCTAACAGGTGCCAACAGTGTTTACTGAGATTAATTATGATACAAGCGCGTCAAGGAATTTGGATTGTAACCAGAAAGGGGTTTGAATGGCTGGCATAATATCAGTTTCCCGCACCGATCTAGCCCAGCGTCGTAAGAAATTACGTCGGCAAAGGCAGATGAAAATTATTCAAGCTATTTGGCGAACTTTTGCCATTACCAGTTTTGCGGGGGGATTGCTGTGGATGGCAGTTCAACCAGTGTGGGTGCTAAAAAGTCCTAAACAAGTAGTGATCAAATCAGGCAATCAGTCCCTATCGGATGAGACAACTCAATCACTGTTAGTCCTATCTTACCCCCAATCTTTGTGGCGGATTGAACCAACAGCGATCGCTAATTCTTTGAAGAAACAACCAACTATTGCCCAAGCCATCGTTAGACGTCGCTTGTTTCCTCCTGGATTAAACATCGAAATCCAAGAACGAGTCCCTGTAGCCATGACTCAAACACCAACTGGGCAAAATCAAGGCGCTGGCAACAAAAAAGTCACAATCGGCTTACTAGATGCAAGCGGGGCCTGGATGCCTTTAGAAAAATATACATCATTGAATCCTACTAAGAAATTACCCAATCTCAGAGTAATTGGATTGCCCAAACAATACTGTCTCTACTGGACTCAACTTCATCAAGCTGTAAGCCAAAGCCCCATAAAGGTGATGGAAATTGATTGCCAAAATCCAGCGAATTTAATTTTGAAAACAGAACTAGGAAATGTGCATCTCGGTGTTCCAGGTCCCCAACTGTCTGAACAAATTAAAGTACTCGCCCAAATGCGCCCTTTAGCAGCAAAACTAAATTCCGGCCAAATAGAGTATATTGATCTGAAAAATCCCGAATTTCCATTAGTACAGATGAACCAAAAAGAACAAAAATTAACTTCCAAAACTCTTAAAAACATCTAGTACAGCACCGTGCAAATAAACATACCATTTTAAATGGCGCAAAAGCCTGGAATCCAATTCTTTTGAATGCGTGATTTTTGACTTCTGCCTTGTGGTACTAGAGTGTTTAATGTATTGATAGCTCTTAGTAAATTCAGAAACTTTATGCTGATAAATAAATTTATTATTTTTAGTTTTTGAGCAAACCGCACGAAAATCGGCATTAACTTCTAATTAAAATGAGAAGATAAATCTTAAAATCTCTATTACGAGTAAAACACTTTCAATTATGACCCCTAACATCTAATAGTAGGGTGCAAGATGTCCAACAATCTAATGATGGGCTATGGCGTGCAAAACGCCTTCCATTCCAAAGACAGTTTACCAAAGTTTCAATCTGTAAAGGAAAATGCCGCCCAAAGTTGCGTGAGCATTGCTTCTGGGCAATCAGTTTAGACTATTCTGTGTCGTAATTCCTATTGGGTTACAAAACCTATGGAAAAATCTTGATTTGTTGACCACAGTGGTGGGGGTTCTCGTAAGATAGACTATTGCTGGAACAAAGTGTCCATTAAGACCTCCCAAACAACAAATTAATCAGGTATAGTCTGACAAGTAAATTTTTGCTTACTTCAACCTTAGGGATAAGTAAGTATAAGGTAAATTTTGTGTCTAAAGTTGCAGCTATTTCCAATGGTGAAATCTATTAATAATATTATTGAGGTAGATAAGATGCGCTGTAGTGTGTCTTTACAAGTTCTGCCCTCTGTTGAGAATAATGAAGCGATTAATGTCTCTTTGATGTTATACAGATCACTTTTAGATAAATGTAGGTATACTTCTCTAGAATTGGCTGTGCGATCAGTTGCCCTGAAAGCTCATCCATAGCAAATTTTCGCACTGCCAATTCTGTTAGGCTTGGCAGTAGTGAAAACAATAAAGAACAGTGCCCTAGTATTGTGGCACTGTCAAACTAAAGTTGACTCTTAGGTGAATAACACCTGAAAAAGTCGTTTATCTACCCTTTGACAAATCCAATGACACTTGATAATAACCAAGGACTTAACTATAAAAATTCCCAGTCTACGGGACAGCCGGGGTTCTCTCTGGCAGTTAACTCGACCAATCCCTTTAATAACTCTGGGTTGAACTTCGGACAAAATCACGAGAATAAGAAGATTTCTACGGAAAATAGTCGAATTGGCGAGATTGTTCCTGGCCGGGTTGCCAACATTAAAGTGATTGGTGTCGGTGGTGGCGGTGGGAATGCCGTTAATCGCATGATCGAATCTGATGTCTCTGGGGTAGAGTTTTGGTCAATTAACACTGATGCCCAAGCTCTTACCTTAGCTGGCGCTCCCAGTAGATTACAAATCGGACAGAAGCTAACGCGGGGTTTAGGAGCAGGTGGTAATCCTGCGATTGGTCAAAAGGCAGCAGAGGAATCACGAGACGAAATTGCTACAGCTTTAGAGGGTGCAGACCTAGTATTTATCACTGCTGGTATGGGCGGTGGTACTGGAACAGGTGCAGCCCCAATTGTGGCAGAAGTAGCAAAGGAAATGGGCGCTCTTACTGTTGGTGTAGTCACACGTCCATTTGTTTTTGAGGGACGCCGCCGTACCAGCCAAGCGGAACAAGGTATTGAAGGACTAAAAAGTAGGGTAGATACACTGATTATTATCCCCAACAACAAACTGCTGGAAGTGATCCCCGAACAAACACCTGTGCAAGAAGCTTTTCGTTATGCAGATGATGTACTGCGTCAAGGGGTACAAGGTATTTCTGATATCATTACAATCCCCGGTTTAGTAAACGTTGACTTTGCTGATGTTCGAGCTGTAATGGCAGATGCGGGATCAGCATTAATGGGAATTGGCGTTAGCTCTGGAAAATCTAGAGCCAGAGAAGCTGCGATCGCAGCTATTTCTTCACCATTACTAGAATGTTCTATTGAAGGTGCCAGAGGGGTTGTCTTTAATATTACTGGTGGTACTGACCTGACTTTGCATGAAGTGAATGCAGCCGCAGAAGCAATTTATGAAGTAGTTGATCCCAACGCCAATATTATTTTTGGGGCTGTAATTGATGACAGACTCCAAGGTGAGGTAAGAATTACTGTAATTGCCACCGGATTTACAGGTGAAGTGCAAGCTGCGGTACAACAAAGTGTAGCAAACGTTCGAGTAGCATCTAATACTTCTAAGCGACCAACAACACAGCAAACAGCTGTTAGTCCTCCAACCTCAACTCCAACTCCAACTCCAACTCCAACTCCAATTCCAGAACCACAAGAAAAATCTGGATTAGATATACCTGATTTTCTGAAAAAACGACGTACACCACGGAATTAAAAGATTTTGGATTTGAGGTTTTAGATTAAATTAGCAGTCTCAGGTTATGCTGAGGTTCCAGGGTTTTACTAAGGGCAGGGGTAAGCAATCTATTGCCATCCCCAATCTTGCTAATGGGTAAAACTCCTTAACGCTACTTTATAGAAATAGAATCAATTTGGGCAGGAGTCTGCTGGCTCACATGTCTAGCTATGCTTTTGGAACATATAAAGAAGAATAGCTGCCCAGCTACAGATACAACGCCGATAGCGAGTTATCGTACCCTTACAGGGAAGCAAGCTACGTGCAGCGTCTCGTAGAGAGCGTCATAGCCCGTCATAGTTATCGCTACATCTACCCCCACAATTCATTAAACTCATATACGGTATAAGGAAGTATATTTACCTAAATAAAGTTGCGTGGGTCACTCGCCCACACAAGCGTCCGAAGAAAGTCTGTTTCCTGGAAAATAGTAGTGCGTCAAGTTTAAATTGATGGATTGATGTATAAACAAGTTCCTAGTAAGTTAGCGCGGTCTTCTCCCATTCGTGAGAGGATAGCGCCTGCCGTAGGATGCCCAAAGGGCTGTAGGGGGTTTCCACGCCAGGTGCTACAACGGGGGGAACCCCCGCAACGCACTGGCTCCCCATGAGTGACTAACTTTCCCGTTGGGTAAGAACTTTAGTCCTAATCTTCTAAACACACTTTGTGCTTACTCCAAACCCTCAAAACTCGAAGCAAAAAAATAAATGTAAATTATTTTTTGCTTTTTATTGTCTGTTCAATCCATTGAATAACCTGATGACCAAGGTAAGTTTTATCTAGGCGATCAATCTCACGAATTCCAGTAGGACTAGTGACGTTAACTTCAGTTAAGTAGCCACCAATAACATCAATACCGACAAAAATTAAGCCGTCTTGGCGTAACCGTTCGGCTACTTGAGTACAAATTTCATACTCTCTTGGAGTAATTTCGGTTTGAGCGACTGTGCCACCAGTTGCCATATTATTGCGAAAATCAGTTCCGCTAGAAAGGCGATTGAGCGCACCAATTGGTTCGCCATTGAGTAGGATAATTCGCTTATCTCCTGCTTTTGCCTCCGGTAAATAGATTTGTACCATTACAGGCACTCGACCTTGGAGGGTACTGAGTTCGACAATAGAGTTAAAATTGCGATCGCCTGGTTGCAAAAATAAAATTCCTTCTCCAGCTTTGTTACCCAGTGGTTTGAGAACCGCAGCTCCCTTGGCTTCGACAAATTGCCGGATAAACTGTTTATCAGCACTGACAATCGTTTCTGGAATTGCTTTAGTAAACTGGAGGGCGTACATTTTTTCATTTGCCCCTCGGATGCCGCTAGGATTGTTAATTATCAAGGTTTTATTTTGGTCAATGTAATCCAAAATGTAGGTGGCATAGAGGTAAGAATCATTTACAGGTGGATCTGTCCGCATAAATACGGCGTCCATTGTCTCTAAAGAAGTTAAGGAGGAAGCGCTCAACTTATACCAAGGATTCGCCGCTATCCAGCGTCCTTTCACCAACTGCACTGGCACAACTTCAACTCGCTGTAGAACAGCCCAAGCTTTGCTCTCCACCACACTTAGGAGATTTGCTTGAGTCACCCAAACTTCGTGTCCCAGGATTTGCGCTGCTTCAATTAGGGCAACACTGGTATCATGACACGGGTCAAGCAGATGGATGGGATCAATGATAAAAGCCAGTTTCACCCTTTATACCTCAATCACCAAGAAATTAAATGGTTATTCAATTATTATCTCTTGATGCTCTCACTAATTGACGTATATATGTACTGCTGAGTAGAACCTAGTAGGTAAAGTCTTGTGGACAGATATCGCTTTTGTGAGAAAAAAGTCTGTAAACAAGGCAGGGCGTAGCTCTCCAGAGTTGTAGCGACTGCCGTGTGTAGCGGCTTGTCGCTAGCTTCTAGCAATATCTTCTCAACCTACACGCTCTTGCTAGAAGTTAGTAGCTCATCTAGCTTGCCTTGAGTGTCTAAAGCGTGGATATCATCGCAACCACCTATGTGATCATCATTTATGAAAATTTGCGGTAAAGAACGCCGTCCATTTGCTCTTTGAGCCATTTTATTTCTGGCTGCCTCATCTCCATCAATGCTGTATTCAATAAATTCAACTCCTTTGTTCTTGAGCAAACTTTTGGCACGAATGCAAAACGGGCAAGTTCTCCAAGTGTAAATTTCTACTTTTGCGGCCATGATGTCCTCAACTTGATTTCATGCTTCTTAATTTTAGAACGTTGGTACTAACTCTAGCTTCATTATCATATTTTTGCTCAAACCATATACAAATTTTTTATATATTAACTAATTTTATAAATGTAGTTAATAATCCAAGGGAGTTACCTGTATCAGATGAATGTCTAAAAGGCTTCCAAAAAATAAATTATCCCAAATTATTTTGTAAGTTTCTAGGGTAGCACAGATGTACTACCCAATGATGGAATGTTTTTTTCCTGAAAGTCCCTAAAGTTTACTTTCTCTTAGAATAGTATTTATGTACAAGGCTTACTTAAGCAAATAATTACCACTATATAAATAACAGGTGATGAAGTACCTCTGTGCTTCACCACCTTAGTTAAATTAGCAGTGTTGTTGACTCTTATGCAGACTGTTTGTTTTTTTGAGAAGTCCCAAAGCACCCAAAGCAAATAAAGCTAGAGCAACTGTTATCCTTGACTCAGGCACATATTTAGGTTTAGGTGGAGCCTGATAATAAGAACTCGCTCCTACCCAGATTAAATCACAACCAGAAACTCCTGGGTTATCACCGTAATTTCCTATCTGAACTGCTGCGTATATTTGATTAAGAGTATCTTTAAAATCAAAGTTTGCTGCATTGAGATCAAAATTCTTAAGTGAAATTGTGGCAGTGAAGCCATCATTGGTTGCGCCAGTCGATGATGGGTTAATATTTAAATCTAGCTTACCTTTATAGCCACTTGCTTTTTGGTTGTTTTCGTCTACTGTAATGGGCTTAATGCCCATAGCATAAGGTGAAGCTGCCGATATTTGAAACAAAGTATTGTTATTAAATTTGGTGTCGTCGTAATTCAAAATCAAATGTTTGAATTTCATTCTTATTTGTTCCTGCTAGGTCGATGACAACATCTACTTTTTTTGCATCGGTGGCATTGTCCTTAATGGTAAGTGTCCCGAAAGAGGTGTCTACTTTAGCACAGGTACTTCCACCATAATAAGTTTTTGTACCTACAGTTCCAGAGATAACGCAATCCAGGTTATATGTAAAAAAAGCGGCATTAGCAGGGGAAAAAACAGAGGATGATAATATAACGGCAGTTGCACCTAAAAAAGATGGTACTGCTGAAGTTGAAAAGAGATTTTTAATGTTAATTGATAAGTTATATCAATTTTATATGAAGCTGCATATAATATAAAAAACAAGCCCGATAAACTAAAATACCCATGAGCCGCCCTTTGAAATTGAAATAGCAGAAAGCGAAGAAGAACTAAAAAAGTGTCTACAAATAGCTAACTTGGGAAACCAGAAAGAAAAATTACAGATGCTGTGGTGGATTAAAAGTGGACAAGTCAAGGAGCAGCAAGAAATCGGAAAACGCTTGGCAAAAGATACCTCAACAGTGACAAGGTGGTTGCAAAAGTATAGAACGGGTGGGCTATCTGAATTATTAAAAATTAAAAAAGCTCTTTTTGTGCAAAACGGAAAATTCCTGAGGTAGCGATCGCAGCACTCAAAGAAGAGTTAAAAACAGAAAAAGGGTTTAGTAGCTATGGTGCGATAGTCGAGTGGTTGAAAAAAGAGCTTCAGCTTGATGTCGAGTATGCAACTGTTTATGCCTTAGTTCGATATCAATTAGGAGCGAAGCTAAAAGTACCACGTCCTAAAAGCTACAAGCAAGACGATAAGTTGGTATCAGAGTTTAAAAAAAACTCGGTATCATTCTGAGCAGTCTTGAAAAGCTTTTGGCACAGGGTTCGTGTGTCCACTATCTGTGCCAAGATGAAACTAGAGTTGGACTCAAGACTTTAACAGGAAAAGTCATTACTGCTGCTGGAATTAAACCGACTGTTGAGGTGAAATGGCAACGAGACAATTTTTGGATTTATGGCGCAATTGAGCCAATGACTGGAAAACATTTTCAACAAGAATATTCCAAACTCAATGGAGAGTCTTTTCAACAGTTCTTGGACTGGTTATCTGTGCAATTAGGTCGCGACTATACAATTTTACAGATCGACCAAGCTCCCGCTCATACCAGTTCTGCCATTCGCTGGCCAGAAAATATTATTCCTTTACTTCAACCCCCTCATTCTCCCGAACTTAATCCGATTGAGAGGCTTTGGCAGTTCCTCAAAAAATCGCTCAAAAATGAACTATTTTCTTCTCTACAAAATTTACGCGTTCGCATACAGCAATTGTTCGAGCAACTTACATTTGAGCAGGTAATATCTGTTTCTTCTTATAACTTTATTTTAGAAGCTCTTTTCTATGCAGCTTCATATTAAATTAGTATTAAATAGAATGGCAATACTTAGTTGCTAAGATGGGAATTGGCTGCTTGCTAGCCATCAAAGTCAAAAATCCTTAAAAGAAGCCTTACACCACTCTAAATACTGAACAACAGGTTGTCTATAATACAGGTTATATCTTCAAAAATACTTCATTTTCAGCTTATATAAATAAAAAGCCCAGGATTATTACTGGGCTTTTTATAATTTAAAATGTATTAGATTTAAACATTTATCTACTGTCAACGGCGTATTCAATTAGCTTGGCAAGACGCTGGCGTAAGGTTTCTAATCCCAAGCGCTGACTCGCAGAAATAAACACCGCTAGAGGGAATTCTTCTCTAGCTAAAGCTAGTGTCTCACTATTGGCTTGATCAATCTTGTTAAAAATAACCAGCGCGGGGCCAGGAGTTATTGGCATTTGCGCCAAGATTTCTCTAACTGAGCGAATATGACGCAACCAAGCGGGGTGAGACAAATCCACCAAATGTAGTAGAGCATCGGCTTCTGTGACTTCCTCCAAGGTGGCGCGGAAGGCATCCATTAATGATGCAGGTAGTTCGTGTATGAACCCTACTGTATCTGTAATCAGAATTTCTTGAGGTTTATCAGCTTCGCCATGAGGAATTACCAGACGGCGGGTAGTAGGATCGAGAGTGGCAAATAGCTGGTCGGCTGTATAAACTTCTGCATTCGTGAGAGCATTCAGCAAAGTGGACTTGCCAGCGTTAGTATATCCAACTAAAGCCACTGAGGGAACTTCTCGATGCTGTCGTCGCTGCCGTAACCGCGAACGATGGGCCTGCAATTGGTTCACTTCTTTTTGCAGCCGGGATATGCGCTGCCCAATAGCACGGCGTTCAGTTTCCAGTTTTGTTTCACCAGGACCACGAGTTCCAATACCACCACCCAATCGGGACATAGTGCGACCTCTACCAGCAAGTCGCGGCTGCATGTATTCTAACTGTGCTAGTTCTACTTGTAATTTACCAGCACGCGACTGAGCGCGTTGAGCAAAGATATCCAAAATTACTTCGGTGCGGTCAACCACCCGGATACCAATTTGCATTTCTAAGTTGCGGACTTGAGAGGGTGAGAGGTCGCGGTCAAAAACGACGAGATTGACTCCTAATGTTTGGGCTGTTAGGGCAATTTCTTGCACCTTACCTTCGCCAACTACTGTCTGGGGATGAACGCGCGATCGCTTTTGTTGTATTGTCTGTAATACATCTCCCCCAGCTGTATCAACTAAACGCGCCAATTCTACTAGGGTGTCTTGGAATTGTAGAGGAGTTATCTCACTGGTCATCAGCCCTACAATTAGCACGCGATCATGGTCAGAATCTACTTCCTGGGCGACAAATTCGCGCTGGAATTCTGCTTCTAGATTTTCTACTAGGTCTACTAAATCCTGCTCTGCCAGATCATCCAAGTCCAGAGGTGGCGATATATTCCAACTTGGGGATTGAATTTGGCTCTCTTCTACTTTTAAAGCAGCAGGACTAGTAATCAAAGTGCGAGACTCTTGGGGTGTCAAATGAGCTAGATAAGCTTCTTTGACATATCCAGTCGCACCGCCTCCCCGTCGTGTAAATCCCGTTCCAGTAATGTTTAGTACAACTAGGGCATCTAAGCGTTGCAGTGCCATCGCCGTGAGTGCCGCCTCATTTGGCGGTTCTGCCTTGAGATGGGTAGCGATGCAACGAATACCACTGAGTCGTTCTGCACCATAACGGGGCAATTCTAAGAGTGGTATTTGCGTTTGACGTGGTGTACCTACCCCGACGCGAATCACTTGTCCACGACGGTTGATGTAGGCACACACAGGCTGATTGACTTCTGTGCTAATTGCTGCCAGACGCTGGGAAAACTCGGACGTAGTGATGCGATCGCCCGGTATACGCTGGTGATACAGCCGCTGTAGTTGCTTCAGCTGGCTGGACTTCAGACCTTGGAGATTTCCAAAAATAGTTTCTATAGGCGTTTATGACCAGTTAAATGGCCCCCCGAATCCTTATATGTCTATTTTATAACAGGGTTTAGGCTCTTATCTCTCTCTTTTGAGGGATGCATGTGAATTAGTTGGCGGCGGGTATTGATTTGAGGCTATGGTGGTTCTCAGTTTTTAATTTCACCTTTATCCTGAAAGTACAGAAACTTTTCTTCCCTTAAGTATCGACAAGTTCCGGTTTTTCCAGCCACCGAACAGCTATGATTTGTGGTGTTATGCATCTGTTCAAGCCACAGAAGAACCAAACGATCTCACCGCAGATATCCAATTATTTCATGGAGATGGACAGGTAATTGCAGAAGTTACTGGTTTTGTTGGTAAGCAAGTAAATCCAGAGAAGCTTGTAGAAAGCTCATCGTCAGAGGATTTACTACTTTTGTGCCAAACTATTTAACAACCCCTAGCCCGCGATCGCACTCTTAAACAATCACCCAAAGCCTTACCTAGCAGTTGGTTGATTTTTGCTGACGAAAGTCGATTTGGTACAAATTTAGCCAGAATGTTGGAAGCTCAAGGTAATAACCGTATCTTAATTTTTCCTGGTTCCACGTCTCGGCAATTGACAGCGCAAAGTTACCAAATCAATCCAGCAGAATTATTATATTGCCTGTGGTTAGTACAAGAGTTAAAAACTATTAAATAATTATTTTTTTTGCTCTCAACTTATTTATAGAGATATTTTTTTATTAAAAAAGTTTTATAAAGCTAATCAAATAAAATTTTTTGTAAGTATACTTTTTATGTTATCATAGAAAAATTCAAAATTAATCTTATCAAAAAATTAATATGTATTTTGGTTATATAAATCATCCCTAAGATAGTATGTTTTTCTTGGTTTTTATAGAATACTTAAAAAATTTCAAACTGAATTTTATTTTTACTAAAAAAAGTCATCATAGGCTTATGGATACCTTAAGGAAAAAATGATGCCTGGTCTGGCTCTCAATAACCAAAATCTCCCATACCCCGACCCCATACACCCCATCATCGTCCACTTTGTAATTGCGATGGTGTTTTTTTCGTTTTTCTGCGATGTGGTAGGCTATTTCTCCCACAACGTGCGTTTGTTTGAAGTCAGCTTGTGGAATATGTTTGTTGCTTCGGGAGCTATTTTCTTAGCGGTTATCTTTGGTCAATTTGAAGCAGGTTTAGCAAATAATTATGGATCTGTTCAGCCAACCCTGAATTTTCACACAGTCATGGGTTGGTCGCTGGCGGTGCTTGTTGTTGCGATCACAGCTTGGCGTTTTGTAATTCGTAACCGCACACCACGGAAAATTCCACCTGCTTACCTTGGTGTCGCAGCGTTTTTGATTTGTCTGGTATTCTTGCAAGTGTATCTAGGAAGCAAGCTGTTCTGGGTATACGGTTTGCACGTCGAGCCTGTCGTTGAAGCAATGAAGCAGGGAGTTTCACAATGAATTCGCAACTGATTGACTCTTTGAGGTTGCGATTTGGTGCAAATGGACTGCCTTACGAAATTCCCATACATCCACAGTTGGTGCATCTGACATTGGGTTTGCTCATTATTGCTATTTTGTTTGACATAGCAGGAGCTATTTTTCCCATAGAACGACCAATTTTCAAATTTCTCGGTCTTAGTGCCATACGTTCTAGTTTCTTTGATGTGGGCTGGTACAACCTCATAGGAGCAGCTTTTATCACTTTTTTCACGGTTGCAGCTGGTTTTTTCGAGCTACTGCTAGCAAATCCACCAATCGATCAAAAGAGTGTTTGGGGGTTAAATGCTGGGTGGACAATGCTTTTGCATGGTTTGGGTGGCCTTTTGTTGTTGGGGGCGATCGCAGCCATGACTGTATGGAGAGGATTGCAACGCTATCGCTGGCGTAAGGATGCTTCTAGGCAAGTGCAGTGGAGTTACTTGTTAGCAGGTATTGTAATAATGGGCATCTTGTTTGTCCACGGAACTTTAGGGGCGCAATTGGGAGAAGAGTTTGGAATTCATGTCACTGCTGCGAAGTTACTCCAAGAAGGTAAAAGCCCAAATTTACTACCCAAATAATCAAGCGGGAAGTACTCTTACATGAAATTATTATGTTTAGTTTTTTTGAATATGTACTAATAGCGTTTTATGTAGCAGTGCTGCTTGTTGTCAGTCGGTGGATTGGCCAGCAAGCGTTTTCTTGGATGCCTCTCCAGGCTACAGCAGAAGCACAACGAGTAGATAATTTATTTAGCTTTTTAGTCTCAATTGGAGCATTCATTTTGCTTGGGCTTATTGGTGTTATTGTCTATGCGATCGTCTTCCACCGCGCCAGCCCGGCAGACTACAGCGAGGGACACCCTTCTAGAGGTGATGCTAGGTTAGAAATATTGTGGACAGCCACTCCGACTCTGCTAGTAGTATGGATTGCCTTCCAAAGTTTCAATATTTATCAGCAATTAAATATTCTCGGTCTAAACCAAATTGTGCATTTGCACACACCTCTAGAATCTGCACCCGCCTACGCCGCAAACGTCAGTGATGTCCCCAAACCTGCCTCTGAAACAATTGATGTTTTTGTTAAGCAATGGGATTGGTCTTTCCATTATCCAAATAATGTTACTAGTAAAGAATTACACTTGCCTGTTGATCGCAGCACTCGCTTAAATATGCAAGCACAAGATGTAATCCACGGTTTCTACGTTCCTGAGTTTCGCTTAAAGCAGGATATTGTTCCAGGGCGTAAGATTGACATTGTGCTAACACCCATTCGCCCAGGTAAATATCGACTAAAAGATTCTCAATTCAGTGGTGCTTATTTTGCCTTACTAGAAGCAGATGTATACGTTGAATCCCTTGAGAAGTATAATCAATGGCTCACGCAAACGGTTTCTAGCGGCGAAAGTGCTACCACTAAAAATCAAGCAGTTGCCGAAAATATCCAACCACCAAAGACATTATTTCAAAGCGGCTGGCACACCGTCACACCTGCACAACCTGCTGTAGCGAATCAAAGGAAGATAAATAATGACACATGATTTGAGTGAAGCTATAGCCAAGGATAGAGAACCTAACAATGGCTGGCGGGAATATTTCAGCTTCAGCACTGACCATAAGGTGATCGGTGTTCAGTACATGGTGATGACCTTTATTTTCTTTCTCCTTGGTGGGCTGTTAGCGATGATTATCCGGGCTGAGTTGCTCACCCCGGAATCAAATTTAGTTGACCGCCCCCTCTACAATGGTTTGTTCACCATGCACGGGACAATCATGATTTTCCTGTGGATTATCCCCTTTAATGCAGGTCTTGCTAACTACCTAGTACCATTGATGATTGGAGCGCGGGATATGTCTTTTCCCCTGCTCAACGCTATCTCTTTTTGGATTCTGCCACCAGCTGGTCTTCTACTAATATCTAGCTTCTTGCTACCTAATGGGACTGCACAAGCTGGCTGGTGGTCTTATCCACCAGTTAGTCTGCAAGTTCCAGGGGATCAGTTGATTAACGGTCAATTCTTATGGATAGTTAGCCTAGTACTAATAGGCATCTCTTCGATTATGGGGGCTGTCAACTTTGTTACCACCATCTTTTGGATGCGGGCACCAGGGATGACATTTTTCAGAATGCCCGTCTTTGTATGGTCAGTTTTTAGCGCCCAGTTGTTGCAGCTGATTAATTTGCCTTCCTTGACGGCTGCATTGATACTGCTGTTGTTTGACCTCTCCTTCGGTACACAATTTTTTAAACCTGAAGGAAATGGCGATCCCATCCTTTACCAGCACCTATTCTGGTTCTACTCCCACCCAGCAGTTTATATCATGGCGCTACCAGCCTTCGGTATTATTGCGGAAGTTCTACCTGCCTTTTCTCGCAATCCCCTATTTGGTTATCGATCAGTTGCTCTTGCTTCTTTAGGTATTGCTGTAGTCAGCATCTTCGTTTGGGTGCATCACATGTTTACCAGTGCTACCCCCGGCTGGATGCGAATGACCTTCATGGCCACCTCAATGTTAGTTGCCATACCCACTGGTGTTAAAGCATTCGCTTGGACTGCCACCATCTGGAGAAGTAAGTTGCATCTAGAGACACCAATGCTATTTGCGATGGGAGGTGCAGCGATGTTTATTTTTGGCGGTGTTACTGGTGTAATGCTTGCTGCCACGCCATTTGATATCCACGTCAATAATACTTACTTTGTAGTGGGTCACTTTCACTACATTGTTTTTAATACCATCACGATGGCAATCTTTGCCGGAATTTACTTCTGGTTTCCCAAGATAACTGGAAGGATGTACGCCGAAGGTTGGGGTAAACTGCATTTCTGGTTGACCTTTATTCCTGCCAATATCACCTTCTTCTCCATGCACCCATTAGGTTTACAAGGGATGCTACGCCGAATTTCATCCTACGATCCCCAGTATCAGGGATGGAACGTCATCGCTAGCCTGGGATCGTTCTTACTGGGAGCATCCACGTTGCCCTTTATTGCTAACATTGTCGGTTCCTGGCTATATGGAGTGAGGGCAGTTGATAATCCTTGGCACGCTACAGGACTGGAATGGACAACTTCCTCACCACCTTTGCGAGATAATTTTGAAGAGATTCCTGTTGTCAACAGACCTCCTTACGATTATGGCGATCCAAAATATTCATTCGTGGAAAATTCTAATGATAGTGAGTCAAGTCACTAGAAACTGGGGACTAGGGACTGTGTACTAGGAAAAAGATATAACTATAAATTCTTCAATGCCCAATCCCCAATGCCCAATTCTCAATTCTCAATGCCCAAAATCATGCAAGGTCGCAGCATCCATATAGATGAAAGTCCGATCCCTTTTGAGCGGTGGCGACGACGCTTACCGAATTGGTTACAGCGCTTTGTGCCAAGTGGTGGCGGAAGTCATCAAGATCATCATGGCAAAGGAATGTTCGGATTTACTGTGTTCCTGTTGTCGGAAAGTATCATTTTTTTGAGTTTTATCTTTACTTATGTTGCTCTACGACTGAATACTACTAATTGGCTACCACCCGGTATTTCTGGGCCAGAATTGTCTAAACTCGTGATTATTAATACAGTAGTTTTACTTTCTAGCAGCTTTGTGATTCAACCAGCAGAAAATGCCCTCAAGCGTAATCAACTTAGTAAATTTCGCTGGCTATGGCTGATAACGATCGCAATGGGAACCTACTTTTTGATTGGTCTATTAATTGAGTGGAAAAATCTTGATTTCAAGCTCAATACAGGATTAGTTGGTTCCACATTCTACTTGCTCACAGGTTTTCACGGCTTACATGTTTTGGCTGGTGTTGTGCTTCAGATAATTATGCTGATTCGCTCATTCATTCCAGGCAATTATAATAAAACTCACTTCGGGACAAGTGCTACCACTCTATTTTGGCACTTTGTTGATGTAGTTTGGGTGTTTCTTTTCTCGCTTCTCTATCTTTGGCGAGCATAAAAATGTTCAGAAATTCTAAGTATTTTTAGGAGTAATTTGATGAATTTATTCTTGCAAGATATACCAGCCTCAGAACTCACCCCCAAAACAATTCAAGAAACTCCAGCACCAGTTAAAGACCCACTAATTGCACAAGGTTTGCAAAAAGAGCAATATATTGGCATTGTTGGGCTAGCGATCGCTCTAATTGCTGCTGTAGGATTTTTTAGTCGCAGAGTCGAATATGCTATTGCCTTCGCTTTATTCCTCAGCGTGATTTTAATTGGTTTATTTTTCTTTATATAGCGGATTTATCATTATTGATTAGTCATTACTTAAGTAAGTGGTCAAGAATAAATCAAACTATGTTACACAGTAGAAAAATAATTAAATTGATTGATGTTTTGTAAGGGCTTTAGCCCTATTTTAAAAGCTAAATTCCTTACAACAAACCTTTAATTATTTACGCCTACTTAGTTATTCTGATTTACCAATGACTAATAAAGTTATTAGAAAGGTCTTAATTTTAGACTTTTTCTTTGCGCCTCTGCATGAGACAAAAAATATGATTTAAATGTGTAAAATCCTAATAAATTCCTAATTTAACCACACTTTGGAGAAGATTTTATGAACAGCCCAGTTTATCAAACTGTTATTGTCGGTGGTGGCTTCACTGGCTTATTTACAGCCTTACACCTGGCTCACGAACATTATCCTCGCTCTGTAATTTTGATTGACAAAAATGAACGCTTTTGCTTTAAGCCGCTACTCTACGAATATTTCAGTAGTGAAATGGATGCTTTTCAAGTAGTACCACGTTTTTCAGAATTACTTAAAGATAGTGGTGTCATCTTTGTTCAAGATACAGTGCAATCGATAGACTTGCATCAACAACAAGTCAAATTAGCTTCGGGAAACTCCTACAACTACAGTAACTTAGTATTAGCCTTGGGTAGTGTTACTGCTTATCATCATCTTGAAGGTGCCCAAGAATACGCTTTGCCTTTTTGGACACAAGAAGATGCGATCGCTATTGACCGACATTTACACGACTGTTTGCAACGAGCTGTACAAACTGAAGACCCAGAACAACGTCGTCAACTGCTAACAATTGTTGTGGTTGGTGGTGGTGCAAGTGGTGTAGAAATGGCAGCTACTTTAGCTGATTTACTCCCACATTGGTATAGCGCTTTAGGAGGAAATTCTAGTGAAATTCGTGTAGTATTGCTCAATCACGGTAAAGAAATTCTCAACGGTGATATTAACTATCCCCTGCGCTCAACTGCTGAGAGAGAATTACAAAAACGCACGATACCAATTGAAATTCTTACTGGAGCAGAAGCCACTACTATTCATGCCAATGCCATTGAATATAAACGCAATGAGCAAATTGAGAGATTACTAACATATACCACAATATGGACAGCTGGTACTTCTATTAATCCACTAATTAAAGATTTACCAATTTCTCAAGAACATCGGGATCATCGCGACCGCCTTTTAGTTACTCCTACAATGCAACTACTCGACTTTCCAGAAGTCTTTGCAGGCGGGGATTGTGCAGCAGTTCAGGATAAATCACTACCGCCAACAGCCCAAGTTGCTTATCAACAAGGAGCCAATATCGCCCGAAATTTGAAAGCGATCGCTTTAGGCCAAGACCTTAAACCAGCAAAGGTAAATATACGCGGAACTCTCTTAAAATTGGGATTAAATGACGCTGCTGCTAACCTTTTCAATATTTTAGAAGTTGCAGGCGAATCTGGGCATTTAATCCGTCAAGGCACTTATTTAACCCTATTACCAACTCCAATTCATGATTTCAAAGCTGCTAGTGAATGGTTGGATGAAGAGATTTTTCACCACCACCTTGACCCTAATGATGTAGGTAAAAAAGTTGTACAAGCAGTAGAAGTAGTTGGCGCAGGAGTTGTAGGCGTTTTAGTTGCAAGAAAATTGTTGAAAATGTTAGGCAATGAAGATAAAAGGGACTAGTACAGCTTGGCGTAAATAAGCCAAGTATGAGATAGCCAATACGCCAATATGGTTCAGTTAAGACCCCCCCAGCTACAGCGACCCCCTTAAAAAGCAGGGCTAATTCATTGTGATGAGAGAAAATTAGGGTAACCAGAAGTTAGCATACACAAAATTTTTTAGCGACTGATTT
>NZ_JBALFV010000069.1:0-133356 GCF_036916735.1 Nostoc sp. | reverse complement strand
TAAAACGTCCGGATGTTCCTATGTTTGTCGCTTAATTGTTTGGCGCGCGGCGCGGTGTAACCGCGCCATTGCTTGTGACAGTTGCGTAAGTCCTGTTTTTAGTTGCCGCATACTGGCATCTACCAGGGGAAAGCCTGTTAACCCTTCTTGCCAAGCATGAAATAGTTCTTGCTTTTGTGGTGGGAACTCTAGGGGTGTATACCATTCATCAAATTCTGGATAACGGTTTTTGTAAGCTATTTCTGGATAAAAATAAAGACGCTGTGTAAAACTATCATGCCAGCCAGCGCAAACATTGAGCGAGTAAAGAAAGTACAGACGACGCTCGCAGACTCGCTCTAAGCGTTCGCGTAGCGTCTGGTAGAGAAGCTATGCCGTTGGCGCAGCCTCTCGTAGAGAAGGCTTTACGCTTCGCTATCATACGACTGTAATAAATTGGGTGAGAACTCTGGGAAATACCTTGCCTAATTCACCTGAATATAATCAAATACCAGAAATTACTCAAGTTGATCAACTCGAAACTTTTGTAGGTAAAAAAAAACACTCATTGGTTGTGGACAGCAGTTGTAGGAGCATAATCCGGGAGTTATAGCTTGGGTTTTAAAAGACCGCAGTTCCAAAACATTTAAGCTTTTGTGGCAAATTATAAGCTGTTGGCATCCTTATTTTTATGTGACACGAGGCTCCGCAGTTTACCCTGGTTTTATCAGCAATGAAGATTATATTGTTAGTAAGACTTATATGAGACTCGTGATCTGCGAAAATAGCCGTTTTAGGCATTATTTGGCAAGACTACATCGGAAAACATGAGTGTTACTCCAAGTCCGAGGAAATGCTTAAGCTATCTATTCGATTAGTAATACATTATCTCAAATACGGTTCCGTAGTGCTGTGGGCGCTACGCGCCCGCAAGCTTGAGACAATCGCATGATTCATACTTGGATTCAGCAACGCCCAATTTAAAAATGAAAGTACACTTGTAAACTCAGTACGTAGAACTATTCATAACTTTTTCTGCCAGAAGATAGGCAATGAGGAATTGATTGCAACACTAAGATGGTTCATCTTTCAGGAATATGATATAAGTTTAACAACTAAGAATTTAGCAAGCTGCCCAGTTTGCAGAAATACAGGTATTCCCCTTCACCTAGAAAAAATGACCAATGACTATACTTTTTTCTGTAATCATTGCGGCACTGAAATTTTTTTAACAGATGTATTCAGGCTACATGAAGCTATTGATGAAGAGTTAGGCGCTGGAGGTATTTTAGGATATTTGATGACTACGTTAGAGCAGATTATCCTAGTTCACTTCATTCGACTCATCCTTAAAATAAAGCCAGCTTTGCTGGAAGAAATTTTGTTTGTTAAGGATGGCCCGCTTGCCTTTTTCGAACAAACAGCAAATATGCACAGCCCAATGCGATCGCTTGTCAACTTTTTATTTAAATATCACAATTTCTACCTAAATCTTCTGACTTAATTAACTTCACATTAAAGATACGAATGTTATCGCACATTGGCACTGGAAAAAAGTCTAAAAGATATTCGGTAGAATCACTAGTTTTTTTTAGTATCATTCCCACTTGATGAAAGAGGTCATTCATTAACATCGAAATACCGTGTAATCGCCTGTTAAATCGTGATTTATCTAACATGTTTGATATGAAATTATGGTCTTTCATATAGTTACAAGCTTTGCAATGATTGCCATTGAAAAACATTGCCACAATTATCCCCGTTGTAGCGATTTCTGCATCGCTCATCTCTCTGCGACAATCTTCATCATGACCAATGGCTTTCAACAAGTCGTCGATGATAGTATAAACGGTAATTATTTCGTTTAGCATATTCCCCTCCATTTTTTCTGCTTGGAGGGGATTTTATTATGAAAAGTCGCCCGACACGCCTGTGCCAAGCGTAGGCCCAGAAGTAACAAGCAACTTGGGTCAATAGTAACTTTTCTAAAGCAACAATTTGTTGTTTCGACGGGAGTTTAGATAAAATATTCCACAAACGATTGGCTGCTCGTTCCCTAACAGATGCAACTAACCGCGCCAGAACACTTACACCTGGTAAAAGAATTTTTCTTTCTACCAGTCGAGCAGTAGTTAGGTCAAATAAAAGACTTTGAGATTCCGTACCAAGGCTAGACCTTTGATACAACCAACGTACCAATTTCCAATGGCATGGTTGAGCATGAAAATCTTGGTAAAAGTAGCGTTGTTTGATTAATGTCGTATGCTCCCATCTGGTTTCTGAACTGCCGTAACGTGACAAACAAGTTATATCATTGATCCCTAATTGTTTGGCTAAAAACTCAATCGCAACTGTTGGTACATCGGTCAGGTCAGTTAAAAACGTACCTAAAAAACGCACCCTACATAATTGTAACGCCAAACCCAAACGGTTATGATTGCCGCGTCGAGAGTTGATTAACTTAAAGTCTACATTATCTAGATAAAAGTACTTTGCCAATTGTTCGGGTGACGGTTCTCCCGCATAGCAACCATATCTTTTTTCTTGTTCTTCACTTAAAAATTCAACGAGTATTTATGTAACAATTAACACCATACTATTTATTGTCAAAATATAATTCCTCATTTTTTTGTTCTAAATAGTACGATATTTTTAACGAAAAACGGGGATAACACTTAATATAAATCGCCCCCACGAGCGAAAATTTCTATCACTTCGCTTCTGGTTACTTGATTTTTGTTTCCTATTTCCAGCAGTTTTTCCCATGCTTCATCCGTTAAGCGAATAGACCTTAAACATTTTGGTGAATCCCCATAATCTGTTTCAAATTTACCATCTGATGTACGTGGTTGTCTTTGAGATTTTTGTCTAGTCCCTGAATATTGATCCATATCCGCAAGTTATACATGCCAATGTGATTTTATCATGTATATACATGGCTGAACAGTTAATTTTCCAAGATTTTTTCTTATCCCGGTTTTCTGTTCCATTACTACTCGCACCCCTAAATCAGGCAGATTGGTTAATAAAGACCAAGCTGACTTCTCTTGCTTACCTCGATATTTTCTTTTCCAATAAATGGCTAAATTTAAGCGACCAAAACCTCGTTTTTGAGTAAAATTAACTTCGGAATAAAACTGGCGACACCCTGGATAAATTTCAATGCTATCCAAAGACTGAAATCTTTTACCTCTTTCAGGAAAAGTAGTGTCCTTTTTTTGGCAAAATACAAAACTGAGATGCTGTCTATGTAACCAATCAGCTAATTCTATGCTATGAAACTCTCTGTCTCCAATAATCACTAATTTGTACTTCTTTAACAACCGAATTACTGGGCGTAAAACTTTTTGTTGCTCTTGTAAGTTACTGCACCCATCTTTCTCTAACAAGCACCAATATATTGGCCATGCTATTTTTTGGTAAATTACACTCACCATTAATACGTTGTTTTCTTTCCATTGTGTTCTATCCAGTGCAATAATCACTTGTGACCCGGATTTGATTTGCCTGGCAATCACTTCTTCAATTATGGGAAACTATAGCAGCACTACACTTAGAGCGTTCAAAGTTAAAAACTCATCAAAAGAGTGCAGAGTTCTCTATTGAGTGTTTGAGGGGGTGAGTGGTGGTTGCCGACGGCAATCACCACTCACCCCCCCCTCAGAATGATTATCATTATGGTTTGGATATCAACTTATGATTTTTCTGAGTAATTTATTCCTTGGAAGTCCATAGACACACTACCTTTGATTTTGACACTCTACAGATGTACGGAGCTTATTCAAAAATCAAATAGGATTTCTATAAGGTTTTTTTATTTGGATATTTGGCGGTGTTGGTATCTTTTTTTGTTCTAACTTATGTAGGACAAACTCTTTGTTTTGCTGCGCGACAATATTGTTCCCGTCAATTTTTAAAGCAGCATCAAAACTAGCGATCGCATCAACCTCATTGTTTAATTTCATTAAGGCTATACCTTTACCTACCAAGACACTAGGATCGTTTTCTTTGATAGCATTTGCCCGATTATAAGCTGTCAGCGCTTCTTGATAGCGTTTCAACTCCGATAAAATTACACCTCGGTTATACCATGCCTGAAATAGATCGGGACTGATGCTGACAGCACGATCGCTAGAAGCCAGGGCTTCAGGTTGTCGTCCTAAATACCACAGTACGACGCTGCGGTTTGCCCAGATATCTGCCAGGGTTAGGTTATCGCCTGACTTCGCATCCCCTGCCAGCGCCCGATCGTAAGCTGCTAAGGCCAATGGATACTGTTTTAGAGTTCTGAGGATTCTGGCTCTATTGAACCAACCCATCGAGTAGTTAGGATTTAGTTTTATAGCGCGATCGCTAGAAGCCAAGGCATCTTGAAATCTACCCAAATACCAATGGGCAACGCTGCGATTGTTCCAAGCTTCGGCATAATCAATTTTTAAGCCGATTGCCCGTTCAATCGAAGCTAGGGCTTCTTCGTATTTACCATCACCAATTAGCGCATTCCCTCTCTGGTTCCAGGCAATAGCCGGGGTGAAATCCCCCCAGTTACCATCGCCAAGCAGCGCTTTATCACAGGCAGCGAGGGCATCTTTATAATTGCCAACCCGATTTAAGGCTGTACACTGATTGGCTAAAGCTAGAGAGTAATCGGGTTTAATTTTTAATGCCCACTCATAAGAAAGAAGTGCTTGACTATACTTTCCTAAAATCCCTAGCACAAAGCCATGTTCTGCCCAGGTAGAGGCATCATCAATCTTAATGGCGATCGCTTGGTTGTATGAGGCGAGGGCGGCTTCATACTTGCCTGACTTTCGTAGATTCAATCCTTTGTTGTACCAAGCCAGTGCTGGTGTGGCTTTGCCCCAATTTTTGTTAATTTTCAGCGCCAACTCGCAAGCTGCGATCGCTTGTTTGTATTTACCTAATTTCGAGAAAGCAAGGCATAGGCTAGTCATGGCTAAAGAAAAATCGGGGTTAACAACTAGGGCGTGATCGTAAGCCATGATCGCATCTTCAAGTTTGCCCGATTTTTCTAAAGCTGCGCCCTTGAGATACCAACCTAATGCTGCTGTTTCTTTACCCCAATTGCCATCTCCTTGCAGGGCGCGATCGCAAGCTGCACTCGCTTCTTCATATTTACCCAATCCAGAAAAAGCTTGGCAGAGGTAAACCCAAGCTAATGAATAATCAGCTTTGAAATTAATCGCCCTATTAGCAGAAACAATTGCCTCTGGGTACTTGCCTAAATTCAGTAGTGGTTCAATCCGCGCCGTCCAAATTTTCGGATTTTTGGGATTCAATCCGAGAGCGCGATCGCAAGCTGCGATCGCATCGGTATATTTGTTTTCACTGCCAAGCAAATCGCACAAACTCGCCCAGTAATCAAAGTCTTTTAACTCCTCTTGAGCTAATACCGATTCATTGTGACAAAAATTAACAACTAAAACAGACAAGAGCCAAAATAAAAAAGCCTTACCTTTGATCTTTTCTTTAGTTAAACTAATCAATTTCAATATATTTTTCATTATCTAGCCAAAAGTTAGAATTTTTTCTAATTTTGTTAATCAAATTTAGGTGGTAATTCAGAGGGAGAAAGCAAATCTGGTTCCGAAGGTGTAGGCGAACCGACAGTAGGAGGCGGTGCTGCGCCAGAATTAGGCGCTGGCTGCGAGCTTGAGTTTGCATCTGATGCCCCAGCTTTCCCTCCTGGGGGTGTTGGCGGCACTGTACTTGCCGCGCTTGGTGACGTGGGAACCAGCAAAGTTGGCTGTTTCAGCGATTGCGGCAAAGCAAAAGTTTTAATTGTTGGTGGTGCAAGAATTGGCAAAGCGAAAGTTTCGATTGTTACAGATCTAGTAATTGGTTCGACAGTTGAACTTTTGACTTGCAGTGTCATCGTGAAACTACCCGCCTTGTCACCAAGGGGATAAGATGCCCTACCCGATAAAGGCACACTTCCAGGTGCAGGCAGTAGCTCTACTTTCACATCTTTTCCACCTTCTACCTTCCAAGATATATTCATATTTTTCGCTGCATTTACACCACCAATTGGGATTAAATATTTTGCTGAAGCATCTTTACCATTAACCTTAAATTCCACAATTTGAGGTGGCTGAGGTTTAATCTGAATATTATCTATTCTTTTCAAATCAGAAGGTTTTTCTTGCCATTTTTGCGATGAAACTATCAATGTAAATGTATAATTTCCCCTGTCTTTAATTCCTGTATGAACATTTTTACAGATTAACGTATCTCCTATTTTGCAGAATTGCTTAAGGTTACGGTCAACTCCTTGGCTAAAGTCATATAATTTAACTGGAATATTAGTCCCATCAACTGCTTTAGCAATAATATTTAGTTGATTGACCTGTTCTGGATTACTAATTTTCCAATTCAATAAAATACTATTATTTATATTTGTAAACTGATTTTTTTTGCTTTTCGCTACTTTAACAATAGGTCTGGGATTTAATATCGCTTCTTCATATATTGGTTGAGCAGAACTAAATTCAATGATTTTTGGTATGGGTAATGGGGCAATTTTTATGGGATTGGTCTTCAATGAATCCGCTACTGTTTCTTTGTTCTTTTTAGAAAAAACTTTGAGATCAAAAATATATTCCCCTGCAAGACTTGCATCTGTACGCACATTCTGACAAATTAGTACTGAGCGGAAACTGCAAAATTCTTTGAGTTCATCAGGTAGACCTTGCTTAAAGTCGTAAACTATCGGCGCTACAGAAGCAGTACCGTCAGCTGACTGACCCGTTATAGTCAATAGATAAATTTGCTGCGGATTGCGGATTTGCCAATTTAGGCGAATGAAGTCATTATTAACTTCTTGATATAAATTGTTTGCAGAAGCAAATTCCACAATTTTGGGTTGAGCAGGCGGTTTAAAAAATATCCACCAAATCAAGAAAGCGATCGCTACTAGAGTTGCGACTCCTGCTATAAATAAAGGCAGGAACTGCCACCAAGGGCGCGGCTCCCAAATTAAAGTTCCTTGAGGAATATAATTAGGCACCGGCAACTGCTCGGTATCTTCAAGTTCAACTCGAAACTCGATTAGCTCCGGCGCTCCGTAGATAGGTCTGCGCCACCATTTATTAGGTTTGACCCGTAAATCAATATTAGTTGAACTTTTTGGCAATAAGCGCACCCAATTTGGCTCTACAGTGTAAGTGCAAAGCTCCTTTTCATCAGCAGTTTGTGTACGGATAAAAACTTCCCGCGTTGTGTTGCCAGCATTGCTCAACTTTAGCTGAAATATACCTTCCTGATTTCTTACCCTGCTTCTTAATATCAAGAATTCTGCATTTATCAGATAAACCGGAAGAACTTGCAAATACACAACATCCAGCAGTATCAAATATGGATTGTTGGTAGAATACAACCGGACGGTCGGAAAATAAGTTCCAGCGACAGCATCAAACGGGGGAGTAAGCAGCAATAGGATATCACCCCTAGCGCCTGGATTGAGGTCTAAGGAATGCGGGGCTATCGTCATCCCGATTTGTTCCAATCCTTGGGGATATATGACCTTATACCAACTTTCTAGGATGTCTGGGCAAGTGATGTGAAAACGGTCTACCCGGTCAGAGCGGTTATAAACGCTGACATTTACAGAAAACGATTCTCCCGATCGCACAGCAGCAGGTGTTTGAGAAGTCGTGACTGGTTGCAGCGTAAAGGTAGGATCATTAACTAGAACGGCACTTTCAACTGGGAGCAAAACTTGCAGTCGCTGCAAGTGCGGTATAGGAGTATCTTCTGGGTAGTGCTGTGGTGCATCGACTACAAGAGTGTAATTGTATATACCTAATAACGTTTGCACAGGCACCTGAAACTCGAAGATTACTTCGCTACTACTGTTCGAGTCTAAAGCTAACCGCTTGTTAGGTTCAGCACACCATTGGCGCACGGTATGAGAGCTTTCATCAAGAAAGAGATCAATCAAGGCGCTTTGATTTCCTTTGTTGATAACAGTGACGCAGAGTTCAAAGGTAGACCCAGCGACAACTGTTTGAGCGCCAGAAGGATTGACTATCAGCGCTAAAGGCAAACCTGGAGATAGTTGAGCAGTAACGTCTTCGCTGGAAGTTTGGTGGCGAAAGCGAATTCTGTAGCTTGGTTCGCCTTCCCCTGACAACAACTGAAGAAAACTGCGTTGTAGTAAATAGTCAAGCATGGTGAAGGTAACTTCCTTATCTTCACCGATATAAGCTGCCACTTCAGACAAGCTGACTGCTTCTGCTGTTTGCAGCATCCATAGCACAATCTGCCGCTCAGAATCAGGCAGCGCCAGAATATCAGCCATCTCTAGGCTGCTGACTTGTTGATTGCTTTGGCGCTCTGCCGTCGTCATTTTTACCTTCCTTTGACTCTGACGCTTATAATCTTACTTACAGCCCGTATCGCTTTGTAAAGTAGTATTAATTCTCACTTGTTTATCATCACCGCCACTGAGCACAAAGACATCTTTGCCTTGTCTTTTGAGATCGACACTGTTGATTCGTTTTTTAGACTTAGCCAGCTCTTGACCATTGGCAAATTGGGGGTGGCGCTTGCCGCCAACACTTAAAGGCCAGAGCATCACCCGCCCGTCATCTCCCCCACTAGCTAAGTAGCAACCATTTCTATTTAGAGCCACAGAGCGCACTGGCTTGTTGCCATGACCGTTACCCCAGCGATCAACAATGGTACACTTAACATCCTTGCTCAAGCATTTATCCAGATTCCACAAGGTAATATATCCCTGAGTATCGGCTGTTGCCATTAAATTTGGCTTATAAGCGGCAACTGTTAAACTTTGAATGTAGTCGTCTTTGCTGCCTTCCTGATAAGGCAAGGAACGGACTTTATCAGCTGCAAAATCCCACATCCGCAATTGGTTGAAGCGACCGCCAATCATGAGACTTTTATTTGCTTTTCCGGCTAGAGCCAGAGCATAGACCGCGAAATCGAATTTTTTTTGTTTAAAAGGCGAGTTATTAACACTGACGTTGTTTTCCAGGTTGCTTTGGACATCCCACTGCAAAACTAAACCGCTACCGTGACCGCTAAACAAAAAGCGCGAGTCTTTAGTAAACTCTAGAGCAAATACGCGATCATCTTTGCGAAATAAGAAAGAATCTATAGGTTTGTTGCCATCACCAGCCAGATTAAATAACCTGATCTCGCCATTTTCTAATCCTGCCGCTAAAAGATTATTGTCCACCGGGCGATAGCGAACCACCCGCACTGCTTTGCCGAGGTCGCCCAAGTTACCCTGGAATTGGTTAATCAGTGGATTGAGGAAACCTCCACTGTCCCACTTAATTATTTTGTTGTCATTACCCCCACTCACCACCTTGTCCCCCATTCCATTGAATTGCACAGAAGTGACAGGAGCGTTGTGACCGAAAAAGGGGTTATCAGGATTCAGCCAGGAACAAGCCCAAGCTAGTGCAAGCAAGCCTGCACCTATCAATAGTTGCATCCAAATCGGCAAAACGGGCAGCACATTCAGTTTTAGAAATTGGGTATCGTTGCGGATATCTATGTCCGTTTCTGACGCACTAGCCTTGACCTCAAACTGCAATTTCTTGCTTCCCCCCCACCAGTGCCTGCGCTTGTTTATCACTAGCTGCAATTCTGTAGTTTCGCCAGGAGAGACCTGGGCCTTCTCTGGAATAAGTTCCCAAGTGCTTTTGCGCTGTCCGGCTTCTGGTTGTACCTGCACCGTTACATCCGGTTTGAAATTGCTGGCATTGTCAAATTTGAGTATGTAGATGGCAGAGTGGCACTTCCACTTAAGTACCCACCACGCTGAAGCTGATGGCGGCATTTGCTGTTCTTCAGGTATGCAGCTAAACTCTACAAACCCTTTAGGCAGAACTCTGATGATTCCAGTCGCACTAGATAAAGGGCCGTCAATTAGGTTAGCTTCAATAGTGAAGGGATATGCCTGACTGGGAACTTGGCTAGGAATTGGCAGTTGGCATGAGAAAGTTGTCTCTGCTTTACCTCCAGGTGGAATTTGCAAGCGTCTTTCGCTACCGTCAACCAACCATTTCATACCTACACCCAAAAAACTGAGGACGACATTAGCTGTTAGTTGGCTTGGATTGTAGACACTAACAGGAATTTCTAGCAAATAGCTAGGAAAAACCTGAAATTGTGCTACAGGCAGAGTCAATTTTACAGGTGTAAGTTCTTTGCTTTGTTCTATAACCAGACGTACTACTTCTCTTGTTTCTTCTCCCAGTTCCAATGAGAAAATTCGCACAGTTAGGTTCATGATGCCAGTAAATCCTGGAACTGGACTATCCGTGATCATAGTAGTAAATCGCGTGCTATCGCCTGGTGGTTTTTTGGCACTTACTTCTGGCGAAAGACTGTACCAACGAAGACCGGGAATTACCTCAGCACCAGCAGCGATAATCTCTAATTGAAATGCAGCGAAGCGATCGCTGTCATTTGTCACAGTTATGTTAAAAGAGGCAGGCGCTCCACCTGGCTTAAATTTAATAACCTGTTCTGAAATTGTTGTACTAATACTATTTGCCATTACCAATATACCCAACGCGCCTGGAACTCAAGATAATTAACTTTATTTCTTATATGTGGGCTGTTATATTCATATATTCAACGTGATTCACGGAATATTTAATTAATAGTTTGCTTGGTGAATATTGCAATATTTTTTTTAATGTCAGTATTAAATATTAAATTTATTAAATACACTCTCATCTGTACGAAGTTGGAAACTGGATGCGGCAATTTGAGTGCCAGCATTTAGTAGTTGCATTATTTGTCGTCGTTTCCAACTGAAATGTAAAATATTAATTCCCATCTCTTGAGCAGCGCGGATAGTTTCTCGCGATAATAAAAGCGCATCATCTAATCCCCATGCAGATGAAAGGTTGCCGACTACTAAAATTATGCCGCCACCGTATCCTAGATTAATCTGTTTTTGATTCACACTAGGTAAGGCAGCAAATAAAAAAGGTTCTGTCCGCAAAGGATGATTGAGTTTCATCTTTTTTACATCTTGTAAAGGAGTTCCTAACTGTTCTGCCAAGTCTAAGATGCTGGCAATTGTGGAATCTCCATTGTTTGGAGTATCTATTAATAAAACGCCTCCTGAATCTAAATAATTTTTAAGGATTGCAAACTTTAACTGGTCTAAAGAAAATGCTTCGCAAGTTGCAAGAAATAGTAAATCGCAAACTTCTATTTGAGAATCAATATCTTTAATTTCCAAGTTGATTGACCCAATTTGTTGAGCATTCAATGCTGGGTAAAGACTGGAAACAGATCGGAGTAAATAAGAAAGATTGTCAGCACTGCGCTCTGTTACTGCACTATTGGCGATTTGGGCAACACGCACAGTTGCTTGGGGTCGCGATCGCACCTGGTGGCGATATCGCAAATCTAGCTGGTTAGGACCAGGGAAAAACACATCTGCGGGATTTTCCAACTCTACTTTTCCAGGTGAGAGCAAAATCCGGCACAATTCTACTTCTGTTTCTCCTGGGGGGGTGAGCTTCTCGTCAATACGAAAAGTTTCTTGGAGAATGTCAGAGGTTGCTTTCCGGCGCAACCTTTCTGGGTCTACGTAACTAAGGACCAAATATACAGTCAGTGATTCTTCTTGCTGTGCTTGGGTGGCAATGCGATAAGTTTCTGGCTGCGGCACAATAATCGGGTTGCCAACTATATCAATAGCAATACCAGGTTGAATTTGTACCCAACGGCGATCGCGATAATTTGCTGGAACTTCTGCCAAAGCAGATATCAAGCGCACCCCCAACCCAGAAACAATTCCTGGTTGATTGAGAGATTGATAATGAATATTTTGGCGCTGACGGTGGTATTCATGAGCTATTCGCCAGTGATCGGCGTTGATCAGTAATCCGTCAGTAACCAGCAAGCGTTCGAGAATCTTAGTCGGCGGTAAGGGAAATTGTTCAGTCATGCGATTTTAGATTTTAGATTTTAGACTTCGGCTTCTCTACGAGACGCTGCGCGAACGCTCAGTCGAACGATTTTGGATTGGCCCGACGAATTTAGTCTGTAGGCAACTCCTAATTGCTTTGTTCAATGAAGAGGTCATATGTGCAAAAAGCTGGTTTTTCTCGTTCAATCACCTCTCGCACCAAACTTGGATCTACCTGCTTACCTGGATCGAGACGCAGGTGGACAATGAAGTGATAGGGACGCCCACCCCCCAACAGCGAGTTTTCTCCAAGGCGCGTTCCTTTTAAAACAAAGCCTTCACTAAAGATTTCCTCAATACTGATATGCTTTTGAGCTTCAGGCAGATGCTCATCTAAGGGCAAGTCTGTATAAAGATGCAGGTATAACCGCAAACCGCGACGTGTACCCCGCCAACGGTAAAGCTCTAAAGCTTGACCAATCAGATAACGCTGGCGCATAACACTCCAGCGAGAGTCTATCGGCCAACCTACCCAATAAGCTAGAAACGGCAGCAATGCTTCTGGAGCGGTTAACGGATCTAGATAAGCCGATAAGCTATCTAGAATTTCCACTGTCGGTTCAAATGCCTGTTCAAAAATGTGCAGAAAGCGATCGATAAAATCTGCTTCGCGGTAGATGCTTGGCAAGAAATCGAGGTACAGGCTGCGCGGTCGCACATGTAAGCTGAAGCTTGCAGTTTCTAACCCTTGCTGATCGCTATTTATCTCTGTATAGCTAACATCAATTCGGCTACGATAATCGAGAACTAAAGACTGGTCAGCAGCTAAAGACGAATCTGACTCAAAGAAATTTTCTGGCACCCGGAAGTATAGCAATGCATAAATCTCCTGACCAGGCGCAATTGTCTGCCCTTCCAGATGGGTCCGACACCAAAAAGCTGGAAAATTCCCTTGACTTTCTAGGTGCAATTCCAACAGCCGAGTTCCCAGATTTTTAATTTTTACTACCATTTCACTGGGTTCTCCGGGGTACAAAACCAAGGAGTTACTAGCAGGGGTATGTTCATGGGGCAGAGACACTTTGCGATCGTGCCTTAGGAGCTCGGCTCCTCCTATCCCCGTTGATATAGCTGTTTCGGGGATCTGCATGGGAGTAAGTTGCAGATATAAGGAAGAACTAGAGCGGGCTTGGGACATTTTCAGGTATTAGATTTCAGGTTAAATCAAGTTAATAATGTGACCGGAGCGGAGTTGGGCGTTCTGCCAGGAGCAAACTAAACCCAATGGCCCAGGATCGATGACTGGATTTTGCGGCAGCGATCGCACCCAGTTTGTACCTTGTTTGCGTAACTCGAACAACTGGACTACGCCCAAGTAGCGAACCCCAGAAATTTGCTGGAACAAAGTCACAATATCTGAAGGATAAACGGGCCGACCAAATGGCCAGCCTTTGCCTTCTGGTCCCCCAGTCAGGGGATTGAGAAAGCGGTAAAGGGCAACTTGCAATTTTGAAAGGATTTCTTGTTGGGCGCGAGAATTACTATATTCTGGCTCTAGCGCTACTTCAGTTTGTACTGCCACTCCCACATACTCTGGTGCTTGCAAGCGTACCTGCACCCCCAATAATCGCCGCTCATTGAGATAGGCAAAAATTTGCTCGGTCAGTTGGGAGCTGAGGGCAAATTGCTCTGGCTCCATACCTAGACCGCGAGTAATTCCATCTGTATTCGCTTGCGGTAATAGCAGCAGGCGCACTATACCAGCTTCGCTGCTGGCTTTGGCAGGCAAGCAACGGGCACGGACAATAGCGCCGCTAGATGCTTTAATGGCTAAAGCTTCAAAATCTTCAGGAGTAACAGCGCGATTGCGAGTGCGAAGCATTGCTGGCACTCGGATTGCTGCTTCTTCTAAAGATTCTGTATTCTTCCCGTTGCGTCCGGGTTTATAGTTGACAACGCTGGCAACGTAAGGCACAGAATTTTTCAAAACTCTGATTGAGCCAATTTGGACATTTCCTTTCACACCGCCGCCAACACGATAGGCAACCATACTAATCAAGGAACTTCTAGGCGGTACAGCTCCATATTGCCGCTCTAAAGAGTTAACTATTTCCTCACCTATTCCTGAGTTGAGCAGGCGTTCTCTTATAGCTGGTTCTGTCATTTGGAATCTGGCACGCAATAGCGTCTGCTGCTGAATTTGACTCGGCTCACGAATCAATGGGCCAAATTGCACGGTTCCGGTGCGCGAGTCAATGATGTAGTGGCGGTCTTGAGGACCTGAATTTGCAAAATCCGTCACCTCGTGCCATCTTTGAGGCATTTCCCCAGGCGGAGTAACTAGGATGTATTCTATTTCTCGTCGCTCCAGAACAGGAAAACCCATTAACTGAAATGTTTGCCCAGGTTTGCCATTGCTTTCTCCCAGAGGCTCATTGGCGATTAATTCGCTTTGACTTGCTGCCACACTGCCGCCAATAGAGCGCACAGAGAGGCCGACAATTCGAGGAGAGCTAATGTAGCCTGATTGATTGGGTAATGGGTCAGTATAAATGCAGCGCAGCCAGCGACCCTGATAAGTTAAAAACTGGGTCACCGGCCAGAACTGGGGCATATGCAGCACGATATCTGCACCTTGTAGCGGATTGCCACCAGCACGAGCTATCTCGCTGAAACTGAAACCTTTAGTGCGATCGTCTGTTTCTCGCAGTAAAACTGGTTCCCAATAACTGCCATTCCAAGCTTCCCAGCGACGCGGCGGTGCTTCTGGGTTGATGCCAGTAGATGTGGCGGCTTCTCCCTTAAATTTAACTGCAATGACATTGCCGTTAATCGGCTGTCCTGGATCGAACACTAGATAAAAGCAATTGCCAATATGGGGTTGTTCGTTAAAGAATGCTAGCTCTCTGCCGCTCCACTGGCCATCAGAACTGAGTGTCCACAATCCAGTAAAGCGATCCCGCAATATTTGCGGAAAATTCTCTGCAATCTGTGCCGTGAGAAAATGACGAATGCTGGGATTGCCAATTTCTAACTGGCGATCAGTGCTAAAGACGATCGCTTCTTCGGTTTCTGTTCGTAGTGTTGCTACTTCTGTTCCTTCAGGAATCGTATAAGTCTCAGGCAGAGCCGCACTTAGATAAAAAGTAACGTCAGTTCTTGCGGGTACAGGTGCTTGCAAGCGAATTCCTAGTAACTCCAAAAAAGCAACATAATTGCGTCTGGGAACTTGATTGAACCGCAGCATCATTTGGTCTGTTAACCAAGCAAATAGTTCAATCAGGGTAATTCCAGGGTCACTGGGGTTGTAATTTGTCCATTCAGGACAGTAACGAGGAATGCGGAGAATGCACTCTTGTACTAAGTCCTTAAAAGTGCGATCGTCTAAATCCGACTTCGGTAACTTGGGTAGAAAATCAAATTCCATGATTACTTCCCTCGCGGCAACAAATAAAAGGGATAGACCAAACTACGAGCATCATGGCTTCCCTTGGGGTGATATTCCAAAATAATCTCTACTCGCTCCTGAACTGGATCAGGTTCAGTACGCACTGCATCGACAACAATACGCGGCTCCCAAATTTTCAAAGCCTCCTGAACATGGAGTCGCAGCAGCAGTAAAGTTTGAGTATTCATCGGTGCGAAAGTTAATTCTGAAAGACGCGACCCAAAGTTAGGCCGATAGACCCGTTCGCCTAATTGCGTACCCAGGATCAACCAAATAGATTCCTCAATATTTCGCTCTGCTGAACTAAGTTGGATACTTCCCTGTACATTCACCCGTAATGGAAATGACCATCCTGTACCCAGGTGGGATTGTCGATTATTAGTTGCATCTGGCATGCAAGTCACTCTGATGCCTAACTGTGCGTTTACTCTACTGTAGAGTAACTGTCAAGACTATTAGCCAAAGGTCGAGTTATAACAACGGAAAGAAACGTTAGACAGATATAGGTTGCAACCTTGTAGCAAAAAACCTATGCCTTCTGTTGTTGTCCTAACCCAATTGGTTTTTAAAAGCTACTTAAGGCGCATTAAGGTGCAACTAACACCGTTACCCCGCTTGCAATCACAGGCAAGGATATTGCCACTGGTATTGGTGGAGTCACTCCTACAGCCATAGTCCCCATGTGCGCTACGGGACGTCCGCAAGCAAGAACAGTCACAGAACAAGGCATAGTTAATACCCCAGTGGCAATTGTTGGCCCTGCTACCGCATCTCCCATACAAGCTATAGGTCTTCCCATAACTAGGACATTTGGTGCTCCAGGGCCAATTATCGGACTGCCACCAGCTAGATCCCCTAATAGTGCGACTGGTAACATTAAAATCTTCCTTTTGCTAATTGTAAATTGATAGATTTAAACGTTCATTATGTATTGCATTTTGCTACTCAGCTATTAGCCATTAGTAGGTATACGCTCTATATTGCTATCTCATAATAAAAGTAAAAAGTCTTTTAACAATTAAGTCGAATCAAAGGTGCTGTAACGCTAGCAGTGATAGCTGCCATTAGAGCAGCAGTAGCTCCAGACTGAAGTGACATTGCGCCTCCAGCTTTCATACTTGCAGTGCCCGCAGCTTGAAAATCTAATATTCCTCCTGCCTGAGCGCTGACTTTGGCTGGAGTTAGCATCTCAATACCACTGGGGGCAATTTTTATACTGCTAGGGCCTGATTCTAATTTAATTTCCATAGGCGCTTTTATACTAATTGTTTGAAGTGCATCTACGCTAATACTATTGCTTGTATCACTCATAGTTATTTTTTGACCGTTATTGGTTTGAATTTCAATTTTTTTATTAATATCATCCATCGTTATTTGATGACCGCCATTCGTTTGAATTTTTATCTTTTTATTTTGGTCATCCATCAGCATTTGATGACTACCAGTTGTTTGAATTTCAATCTTATTATTTTTATCGTCTAAACGCACATAATGACCGTCTGTAGTTTTAGTTTCCACAAACTTATCACTATCATTCATGTGAAATTTATGAGCTTTTGTTGTCTCCATGTAACAGCCAGATTTACTGCTATCTTTATCTTCTTCCACAAATTGCAGTTTATGACCTAAGCGAGTTTTAAATGTTCTGAGGCGTACTTTACCATCAGCAACTGATTTTTCTACAGTTTCTGGTGGTGTATCCTTACCGTTCCAAACTCCCCCAATTACATAAGGGCGATGAATGTCGCCATGCTCAAAAGTTACCAGTACTTCGTCATTCACCTCTGGCAGGCAGTCAAAGCCGCGATCGCTTGCTGCTCCTGTTCCCACGACTCTCGCCCAATTGCTTTCATGTTCTTCAGTCAGAGTCGGAAACTTTACCTTTACTCTACCCCATTTTTGGGGGTCGTTATTGTTAGTAACAATGCCCACTAAAGGAGTTTGACCTGGTTGCAAATTACTTTGGGTAACGCGAGGTAACCAATTATTTCCTCGCAAACCTCGGACGGTAAATTCTGTCGTGTAACTACCTTCTTGATATAAGTGACGGGTCTGGGTAACGTAATAGCTTCCGTTGTATTTGCCCATTCCATCTAGTTTTACAACTTTTCCTGTTCGCAATAGAGGATTGCCTTCACCTTTAGCATCGGCATGAACGAATTCTCCAGCAATTTCGTTACATACACCTTGGGCGATCGCATCTGCTTCATCAACAGTTGAAACCGGGCGATCAACGATGATCATTGTCGGCAAACTCGGCTTACCGCTAAAGCTGTCACTAGTACTACTACCTTTACCAAAATCTATTTCTGTAACTACTTGAGGCGCATTTTTATTAGAAACAATTACTTGCTTTTGGCTGTAGTCCCAAGCTCGGACTTGGACGGAATTTATTTGTTCGGCACTTGTAACACGTACTGCCAAACTGTGAATATTTTTTAACCATTTGAGGTTTAAAGTATCCCCTGCTATAGGTTTGCGAAAGTGCAGTTTGTTATCTTGTACGAAAAGCTCAAAGCCAATTCTGGCTGCCCTCTCGTGTAAAAATTCCATATTAGTCTGATTTTTCTGGAAAATATATCCAGGAGGATCGTCAAAACCGTGAGGACCGCTACTATCATCAACAGTGCCGATAGATATTCCCACTTCCCCAGCAATTTTTTTGGCAATATCGCTGTCTTTAGCATTCTGAAAAGAGCGATTCAAGCGCCCCCGATGCAAGCGGTGAGATGTATCATAACCGCGAATAATTAGGGGTGCTTGGGATTCACTATTGAACTGAGTTTCTATAGCTGTGATTTCCCCTTGGAGAATGTAGCCTTGCTCCTGCTGCGAAAATTCTTGTGCTTGTGTAATGCTAGATTTAAAACCAATTTTTACTGATTTCCCAATTGCAAATAAGTCTTGGTAACGCCAAGCTGAATCCTCTTCTCGACCAGGAAAGTAATCGTTGCGAATGACTAAAGTAAACATTCCAGGTTGATGCAGGCTTTCTTCAACAGATATTTGGAGAATATCCTCAAGTAATTCCGAGGAAGCATCGCTGTCATCAATCTGCAACATTGGTTCTGCAATATAAGTTCCCATTACAATCTCTTTTAACCTAGTTTTTATTTGATGTTAATTTTTAATAGCTGCCTCTATCTTCGGCTATCTCCACGATTCACATTTGCCGGAGTACCCATACCAGGTTGAGAAATTGATTCATCTACTTCTTCTAAAGTCAAATCTAGCTTGGCTCGTACTGGTGTACCGTCAGGCAGAAACATCATTAAGCTGTAGCTAATGTTGGTGACAAAGCAACGTATGTACTTTTGATCTCCCCAAGTAAATACATATATAGGTGGGCGTTTCTCGTTGCCGTCTCCGGCTTGAGCGAAGTCAATGGCTTTTTGAAATTTGCTGATGTAAGTTAATACGCTGGTGCCATCTTCATACGTATCGAAAAATATATCTCTGATGTTAAGTGTACAAGGTTCTGGATGGGCAAAAGTCACTTTTGGCAATCCTCTACCAGTTCTTGCTCCGGGATTCTTGTTTAAACTAATCGTTTGCCCAAAATCTAGCTGGATGGGGTTGAACATAAATTCGATATCTTCGATCCCTTGATCGCAGGCGATCAGTTTGGCTTTAACCAGACTAGAAGGTGACATACAATTTTCCTTTAGAAAACTTTTGCAGCATTTGTAAGAAAGTCTTTACCAAGGCAGTCGGCCTGAAGAGAATTGACTGTGAAATGGCTCTATCAGTAATTGCTGTTGAATAAAGGCATAAACTTCTTTAGCTAGAAGCTCTAAATTACGTTGGTCTGGTTTTTGCGAAGAGCGATGTAAAGAAGTAATTTGCTGAGTAAAAGTTTCCGTTTGCTGTTGAGGAGTTATTACAGTTTTAGTTGGTGGCTGATTTAACAAATAGGGATTTGCTGAGATGTGACCTTGATTTCCGATATCTGCGCTATCAACCTTGCCTAATAAGTCAGTAATGCTTGACCAAGCTTCTGGTGCTGTGGTATAAGTGGATAATTTTAAGTTGGGCTTGGTTTCCTGCCGACTGCTAAAAACAGGTATGGGAGAATAAGGTAAGCGATCGCCCGGTACAATCTTAACCGTCTTCTGGTCAGTCTGCGCTAAATTTTTTTTAGTAGCAGGTTGCATCTGGAGAAAGTCAGATTCCATAACCAAAGGACTGAGGAGGGCTAAATTTTGCAAAACTTGAGGTAATTGTGGTAGTTCTAACTCTAGTTTGACTTCAATTGCTCTTTCTTGAGATTGTGCAACTGCCGGGATTATCCTCTCTGAGGATTGAGATTTCGATGTGGATGCGGCGATCGTGATATTTTCCAGGATTTCACCACAAACCAATTCTATAGGAACGATTTGTATTTGCAGCCAATTTTGGCCTAGTATGCTAGCTGGCAGTAAGGGAGCTTTGATACCCAGAGGTTCTAATAATTTCGTCTCTCCTTCAGACTTACCACCTATGGGTTTATAATTGAATGCTTCTCTCATATTTTAGTAACTAGTGAAATATCCCTTATCGTCGCGTCCGTCCGTAAGAATAGAAGCACCACTGCCGCTAGAATTTGATTGCTGATTACTGATCTTTAATCCTTCATAGATTAAAGTTAATTCTTCAATTGCTCCAGTGCTGCTATCTACATTTAAGGACGGGGCTTTCCACCCAACAGGAACTGCACCAATAAGTGTCCAACGCTGCATAGTTTCCCCCGCTTGATTGAAGAGCAAAATATTGACATTGCGGCGGTTTTTAGTGCTGCTAACATTGTTGCGACTGGGATCTTTTTGGGTTAATATTTGCTCTAGCCAATACCAAAAAACCAGATCGTTAGTAATGCCGCGTTTGAGTGTAACGGGCGAAAATTTGGCTTGACCTAAAAAAACCCGTTGCTGATCGTTAACACCACCTTCATATTGAGTTTTGTATTCCAAGTCCACACCCAAACCGGAACACTCAATAAAACAGGCAGTAATACTACTTTCTATTTCTACATAAAAGCGATTCGCTGTAACGTAGTTAAGTTCGCGGGTGTTATTGCCATTTTTTTCAGATTTGTTGTTGGCTGGCATTGTTAGCTGAAAATGATGCAAACATTAAAACAATCTTGTGTAGTTTTTGGTGGTTTCGCTTTGGCTGTGCATATCTGACTGCATCAGTTGATAAACCCGTTGGCTGATCTGCCGCAGTAACTGTGGATCGCGGAGTACTTGATCTGCTAACTCAGACAGAATAGTTAGGTCATCTTGGCGATCGCTGCCTTGGGAAGAATTCTTGACCATAAAGAAACACTTAGATTGACTGTTAGTATAGAAAGATAGGTTCGTTTTTGATATTAGACAAAGGTCGAAGTTATTACAAAGGGAACAGGGAAAGGCTACTACAATCTTCCTTAACCCAAGCGTATTGAGTTATAGATAGCACACGTTTCATTTCTAGAGAAATCAATTTTTAGCTAAAGGTTGCAACGGTATCAGTCCTGTTTTGCTAAGAAGTTCCTGGCTTTCTCTAGTCTTAAGGATATTAGCAAACTTGGCACCAACAGCAGAACGTCTATTATCTCGTGCATAGACTACAGTAATCGGATACGCCAAGAGATATTTTCCTGTACTAAAAAGCTGTAAATTAGGATAATAGCTACCTTTGTTATTGCACAAGTCTGTAGTTGGATTTATTGGTAAGCCGTTATTTTGGACAATAGATTGAATAGGCTCTCCTTGATTTACTATAGCTAGAGGATAAGCAGAACATTGACCAAAAACTTTGCTGAGTGTCCCAAATGCAATTCCACCAACTCCATCATCCTCAAAATCTTTAATCACCCTTGTTAAAGTAGCAAAAGTAGACAATTGAGTAATTGGTGAAGCTAGTATATTTTTAGATGAATTAGTTTCTTTCTTACTGTTTTGCCACAAACTTTTAAAAGTATCAATAGATGCTTGGTCTTTGAGTACGCGCTGCTCAAATATTTGCAATGCTTCAGTTTCAGTTGGGATATATAGTTTAACTGGTAAATCCGGGCCTCCAAGTTCTCGCCAATTTTCGATTTGTCCTGTATATAATTTACGTAATTGCTCAAATGTAATTTTTCCCTTCAAGGCGTTAGGAAGACTTTCTTGCCTTTTGGAATAGCTGAAGTTAACGAACACTACTAAGCCATCGTAAGCAAATTCTTTATAAGTTAAGTCATCACTTTGCTTATCGACTAAGGTTGTGATAGCAAAGTCAGTTTTTCCTGCACGGACTTGTTTAATAACTGCATCCTTAGTGGCAGATGAATTGGCTATATGATCAATAGGTTCATAAATCAGTTGCGATTTTCGCAGACGTTTTTGCAGTTCTCTTTCTAAAGTTTCGTCTTTAGCAATTAGATTTGAATTTTGCAGTACATAAGTCCAGGTTCCGTCTGCTTCACCTGTATAATTAAATCTGCCATTAGGCAGTGGCGGCGCGTCCTTAATACAGCAAACAAGAAAGTCGCTTTCAGTTGTCTCCTTAGCGGATAATTTCGAGGCTAAAAACCAAATTAGTCCTCCGAACAAGAGCAAGCTAAGAGTAGCACCAAAAATGATTAAGGGAGTACGATAAAATCTAACTTGTTCTGGCTTTTCCTCTTCTACTATCAAAGAATTAATTGCAATTTGCTTTTCTGGTGACAGTTTCAATAAGGCTTGGCGGGCAGCGCTGGCACTTTCAAAAGGAATACCCATCCCAATCAAGCGCAGGATAAATTCTTTGAGTTCAGGGCTGATTGGCGGCCACTGGAGGTAATTTTTGGGGTTAAGAGGTTCTCCAGAAACAGGGTCTACTAGTTTGCCTATAAGTAAATTGAAAGCAACGTGCCCCAATGCTGATAAGTCATCTGCTGGTATTGGTTTGGTTACTAGAGTATTTGGTGAATTAAATAGATTTTCCCAGAGAGCAAGGTCGCAAAGATAGATAAAAAATGATTCTTCATTTATGAGTAGGCTGTGGACATTGAGATTGCCGTGGGCTAATCTTTGTTGGATTTGGCCTGAAGGCAGAGAAAATTTCTGTTCGTGAAGAAATTCCAGTGTTTGTAAAATTTGGTTGAGAACTTGCTGTACTTGGACAGGAGTCATGGGACCATTTAAGCCAAGGTAACTGCTAAGAGTTGGATAAGTATCTAATTTGGTTTTGCTTATCAGGTAGCAGCGTTCTTCAACTAGATTGGTAGGATCGGCGATCGCTTCCCAAGGTAAGATCAAGCGAAAGTCTTGGATTCTGCCGTCAGCTAAATTTAATCCGGCCAAGCTGATAAAAGCGGCTTTGCGCTGAATTAATTCCTCGTTGTTGAAAACTTTTTGCGGCAGTAGATATTCTTTAATCGTTACTAGCTGGTTGTCATCGAGTTGAGTGCCTCGGTATAAACGCCCCATTCCCCGCCTGCCGAGTAAATTTTCAACTGTGTAAGTTCCTCGATTACCTTTGAGTTTGGTTTTTTCTGCTAAGGTGGCTGGGAAACTGCATTTTAGGCAGTACGTAGCTGTTGCATCTGACTGCACTGCTTGTTGAGGGAAAGGGCAGTTTAATGGGTTGCGAGTTTGGCAATGATACTGGATGTAAAGCAGTTCGTATGGAACGACAGCTTCTGTTATTGCAGTTTCTTCTTCAACATTTAGGGGAAATAGTTCTGGTTTGATTTCTTCCAAAATGGGTTTAAGCCATAAAAATCGCCCTAGCAAGTTATAGCGATTCAGCCTTACAGGCGGATTGTGCCTCAGCAAGTAGGCTTTAAGTAAATTTTGGGGAATTTTTGTCGGCACAGAGAAGAAATAAGGTGCTAAAGATTAGAGATAATAGGGGAAATATAGGAATCCGATTTGATTTATGAAAAAATCTAAATATGTGTAGGGGAGCATGTATATTTAATTTTTTATTTTCGCATTTACTATTTATCTTAGCGACTAGACTATAGTCGAATTTTTTTGATAAATTATCCTTAATTTACGCACATAAAGAGCGATCGCCTTAGCCTTTAGGATAGTATATGCTAGATTAAATCAAAATTTAAAGATTTTTAATTGCTAATAATTTAATCTACATATATTATCAAAATAGCTGCAAAATATTGTGCATTTGTAACGGCTGAATAACTAGGAATTAAAATTAAGAATTATGGCGAAAGAAGAAGTAACCAGACTATTCAGATATGCTCAAGCTAATGTATCTTTACGGGAAAAGCTCAACTCAGCACCAAATATAGAAACATTTGTTCAGCTAGCTCAAGACCTTGGCTATAACTTCACAGTTGAAGAATGGAAAGAAGTTACTAGCTTCAGTGTTGAAGAGTTGAAGTCTAAAGTATCTGAAATTCCGGGAATTTAATTTTGATTATTTAACAGGTTGTTTGAAAAGTGGTTGGCTATAAGCGCATTGGATTGTAGTAGGGGCGCAAGGCCTTGCGCCCCTACTGACGTTACCATTTTGAAGCATTATGGGGATGTAATTGATCTATATTCCAAGATATTGGATTTGTCTCCACGTATTCACGAATTTTGTATAATGCTGCCTCATTGCGAATGATGTGTTCGTAGTAATTGCGTTGCCAGATCGGGACTCTTGGTGTCCCTCGCAATAAATTAATTCGCTTTGTGACGGCCATTTTAAACCCAGCAATGAAAGAGCCAAGCGATCGCGGTTTTCGGTTCGGCATATTGGTTGGTAAAGGCGCATCGGATTGTGCCAACCCATTGGATTGTAGGGGCGCATCGGATTGTGCCAACCCATTGGATTGTAGGGGCGCATCGGATTGTGGCAACCCATTGGATTGTAGGGGCGCATCGGATTGTGCCAACCCATTGGATTGTAGGGGCGCAAGGCCTTGCGCCCCTACCGCGTGGTCATTGATCCCAACGTCATGATTGTTTGCCCCAAGGTATGCGACAGGTTCAATAAAAACAATCCCATGAAAATGGTTGGGCATGACAATCCAGGCATCCAATTTAATCTCTTGACGGAGATTAGGCGATCGCTCCCATTCTTCTGCGACAATTTGCCCGAAATCATTTAATTGCATTATCCCATCAACTACCTCACCAAACAAACATTCTCGTTGGTGGCTGCAAATGGTGATAAAATAACGACCAGCAGACGTATAATCGTATTCTTTAAGACGGATCGATTGACGATGATGTTTCTTGCGATCGTATTTCACAGGTTATAAAGATTAATATCGATATTTTTGTATTGTTCCCCGATAATCCCAATTAATTCCTACCAGTAGGGGCGCAAGTAGGGGCGCAAGGCCTTGCGCCCCTACTTGCGCCCCTACCGCGTGGTCTATTGACTTATACCCAGCCTTTGACTTCTTCTTTTGTCAGAAGTCTTTGCAACTTCAGATAATCTCGTTGCGTTGCTGTGAGAATATGTTTCATCATTACTGGTTCATCGGCATCAGCAGCGATAAAAGCGGCATTCATGGCAATGTTGCGAATATTGCCTCCAGCGACTTGTAACTGTGCGAGTTTCTGATAGTCTAGTCCTTTGGTTGGTGTCTGCGGTGGGAAAATGCGCTGCCAAATTTGGGCGCGATATTGGGCGGCTGGGAAGGGAAAATCTACCATAAAGCGGATGCGGCGCAAAAAAGCGGTATCAAGGGCGTTTTTTAAGTTAGTGGTCAAGATTGCTAAACCGCCGTAGGCTTCCATGCGCTGAAGCAAGTAACTTACTTCTACATTAGCATGGCGATCGCGGCTATCTTTAACTTCCGAACGCTTGCCAAACAAAGCATCGGCTTCATCGAAAAGTAAGATTACTCCTCCGGCTTCGGCGGCATCGAAAATCCGCGCTAAATTCTTTTCCGTTTCGCCGATATATTTGCTGACAACGGCGCTGAGGTCGATGCGGTAAAGGTCGAGGCGAAATTGCTGTGCTAATACATCCGCAGCCATTGTTTTACCTGTACCGCTTTCGCCGTGAAACAAGGAGGTAATCCCAAAACCGCGATTGCTTTTGCCAGCAAAGCCCCAGTCTTGGTATACTTTAGACCGCTGTTGCAGATGAGTGGCGATATCGGAAAGTACCTGACGTTGGGCTTCTGGTAGCACTAAGTCATCCCAAGTAGATGTAGCGTTGATGCGTTGGGCTAAGTCATCGAGGCGAGGGCGGGCTTGAGTGCGGCAAAAATCCCAAAGTTGGGAGGAGATTCCCCCTAGCCCTTCTTCAATTGGGGGGGAAATATCTGAAGAACTGGTAACTTGAAGGCAGGCGGCTTTAATGGTGGCTGGGCTGAGGTTAAATTGGGATACCAGCTTGTTCAGTTGTCCGTTGAGTTGGTTTGCTGCTGTACCAAGATGAATTTCCCAGAGGGTTTTTTGTTCGTGGAAGCTGAGGGGAGGAGCATCAAAGCTGACGAAAGTTTGTTGTCGAGTCGGGAGACGTTCTAGGGTGCTGATAATTGCCGGGGTTTGGAGATTTTCAATAAATAGAGAAATCGCTGTTGTTTTAACAGGATCGGCAGTGGAGATGGAGTCACAGTCGAGTAACAATACCCGATTTCCTAATATCGCTTCTCTTTCCCACTTTTGCTTGAGTTGATGCAGTTCCTGGGGGAGACTGGGAAGGACGGCGGCGGAAATTATGCCGAGGTTAAAGCCGAGAGTGTCGCAAATATTGCTGACGATTTGATATTTGGTGGTAGATTCGGAACCGCATAATTGCAGAAGCGGATAATAGTGGGGGGCTTGCGACCAAGTGGCGATCGCGCGATCGCAAATTCCGGCATGGGAAGGAGGCAAAGGTAGGGTTTGGGGAACTGATTCCGGGAAAGTGACAATTCCTAAGAGTTGTTCGTCAACGGCAACTTCCCCTAACAGATAACAGAGAATGCGTTTGTCGATTCTAATCGCCGTTTGGGTGAGGGAAAAGCCAGGGGCGAATTCAATTAATTGCCATCGTTGTAAGGGATTTTGGGGAGAGAGGACAGAGAAACTGGCTCTTGGAAAAACGGAAAGGGCTAAACTGAGGGTGGGATAATTGCGATCGCTGTTGCCATTGGCTTCGGCGCAAAGGTTGGCAAATGTGGGGTCGATTTCCATAGCCACGCACAGCAAGAGAATATCCCGTGCAAAGGCAGAGAGATTAAATTTTGAGCAGATTTGAGCTAAGGCACTGGTTGGGGAGATTGTATCAGGTATTGCGTCCTGGGGTTTGGATTCTATATATGTTTGTAACCACTGACGAATGCGAAAGATTTCTTGCTGAATGATTTGCCAGTTGGTTTGATACCAGTTTGGTAGTCCGGTATTTGTCATAGCTTGGTATAAAAGATGCGGTTGGTAAATGTGGGCGCAGATTGTTTGAAATTCTGTAGGGGAGAAGCATTTTTGCGGCAATCCAATACTAAGATACTCGTGCCTGGGGCGATCGCCTTAAAAGGGGGTAAAAGAGAATTGAGAGCCACCAATTTTAAGCCAATACGGCGAGGTTAGCTTGTTTTTCGAGCGAAGATCCCCCAACCCCCGATAAATTGGTGGGCTATTTTCTTGCTTTACCCCCTTTTTAAGGGGGTCGCCGCAGGCGGGGGGATCTTAACCGAACCGTATTGCATTTTACAGCTATTTTCAGGTAAATAGACCACGCGGTAGGGGCGCAAGGCCTTGCGCCCCTACAACAGATGTGGAACAAACACGAGAAAACTGCTGTAAGCGATGGTGGTTACACAAGTCGGAAAAACACCATCTAGCATAGATTTGGGGTGCGTTACGTTGGCGGGAGAAAGCGAAATTCTTGCAATCATGGCGAATTTGTTACTTTTGCGAACTCATTCGTTACTTTCGCGAACCCATTTGTTACTTTGGCGAACCCATTTGTAACTTTCGTAAACTTATTTGTAACTTTTGCGAAGCCATTTGTTAATTTGGCGAACCAATTTGTTGATTCGGTGATCACATTTGTTACTTTTGCGAATCAATTTGTTGATTCGGAGATCACATTTGTTACTTTTGCGAACTCATTTGTTGATTCGGCGAACTCATTTGTTGATTTGGCGTGTCCAAAACGCACCCCAGAGAGTCTAGACTTACAGCTCAATACAGGGAAATAGACCACGCGGTAGGGGCGCAAGGCCTTGCGCCCCTACGACAGATGTGGTTCAAAGACAAGAAACTGCTGTAAAAAAAGCAAAAAAATTGTAGGTATGGTTTACCTAAGGAGACCCAACACGAATCATAGCGGTTCTCAATTGGGCGAGATACAGACCAAACCTCCAGCCCCAACCCTCGCGTTCGCGCAACGTCTCGATGAGTGGCTAGGGAAGTAAGCCTCAAAGCCTCTCTCCTTTTAGGAGAGAGGTTAGGATAGGGAGAAAAAGTATTGCATCCAAACAAGAAGCGCTATTTGTAGGGTTTCGCATTGCTCAACCCACACCTCCACAAAATAAAGATTAAAACTTTCACCGAACAATTGGGCAATAACCTTTGTAACAAAACGATAAAGCTTGTATCCAGAAGCCTCGCCAAAACACTAATTAATTATTATAGAAGAGTGCAAGATTATACTTTCAGCTATAGTAGGAATTCTGCAATTCCCCGAAAATTATCTCACATATATATATAGCGAAGTGAGGAAAAATTATGTCCGAACACACTGGTAAGGTACAAGCGAAATGGTGGCAGCCCCCCGCAGTGCAAACAGCAAGTTTTGGATTCTCCACCAGACCATTTCCTGAGATTGCGAGAAAGGAAGAGGGACACGAAGCGCGCCTTGACCGCACCGAGAAGAAAGATAGTCCGCCGGGAGGGATGATTGATAATATCAACCGCTCACTCGCATCAGCCAGCCCGCCCGCACATGCACAGATATTGGGACTGGGAGGAGTGCAAGCAAAGCTGACCCTCGGCACAGTGGGCGATGTGTACGAGCAAGAGGCAGACAGGGTGGCGCGGCAAGTGGTAGATGAAATTCCCAGTTCCGCATTCCGAGCAAGGAATACAACGTCGGAAGGGGAGAGAATAGCCAACGGCGGCGAAGCGGGACGGGTGCAACGGCAGATAACTGTGCGGGCGGCGAGCGATGCAGGGGGAGAAATTTCAAGCGAGTGGGAAGGGGAGTTGGAGCGTGCCAAAGGCGGGGGACAGCCGTTGTCGCAGACGGTTCGAGAGCAGATGGAACGTGGATTTGGGGCGGATTTTGGCGGCGTGCGCGTGCATACAGGGGCGCAGGCAGATATGTTGGCAAGGTCGATTCAGGCGCGTGCTTTCACGACGGGAGAAGAAGTGTTATTTAGCAAGGGGGAATATAATCCGGAGAGTCGGGAAGGAATGGAGTTGTTGGCACATGAGTTGACTCATGTAGTGCAGCAGAATGGAGATAAGGTAAAAAGGAAGAGTGAAGGGATAGGAGGAGAGAAAATCCAAAGGGTAAAAAAGGGGGATAAAGGAAAAGGAAAGGTGGCAGAAACAGAGGAACGTCCGGAAGCGCGCGGAGGGGAGGTTTATATAGCAATAGATGGTGTGGAATGGAGAGACGGAGTAACAATCCGGGTAACCATTGATTCGCATCAAAATAAACACCAGAGTACCAAGATACGGGAAATCGGTATGATGGACGGTACGAGCGGCAGTTATTTTCCCGAGAATGTAGATTTAGATCACCACAAAAAATATTTTGTCCCGATGGTAATAGAGTGGGGAAGAGAAAATGCGGAAAGAATAATTAATGCACAGGGAAGGAGTGTATCGGCAGGCAAGTATGATATAGCACCAGGTGAGATTGATTTCGAGGTGAATGGAGTGTATAAAAATAGGGAGAAGAGAATCGATGTAAACTATCATTGCAACCCAAATAAAGCGACAGAAAAAAAGAAAAAAGGGAAACGAAAGTGAGGCAAAACTCCGAAAAAAAACGAGAGATAGAGGTGGAGTCAGAATGGAGAGAGTGAAAATGGAAGCGGGGGAGTGCGGCAGGCGATATTGGAGGCAGGGAGAGTTTGTCAGCGAAAAACAAGGAAAGCCGACGATAGAAGAAGAGGTTAGATACGGAGAGGGATGGGAAGGTTATGTGCACGGAACGAGCAAAAGAGCGTACGCAGCATGGGATGGGAGTGTTAATGAAATGTAACGCAGCAAGTCAAAGTTGATTTCCGGTGCGAAAAGCAGATGCTAACGCACCCTACGAGCGACAGTGCGATCGCCAGTCTCGGAAGGTAGTGTGTACGTAGTGCGATCGCCTGTAGTAGGTTGGGTAGAGGCAACGAAACCCAACACCCTTCGACTCTCTCTCCCAGTGTCAAAACCCCATCAACCCCACTCCTCACCCACTGCCACCACCGCCCCAAATATTCCCCAATGCGCCCAACCGACGCACCTAGCTCATAAAGCCGGGAAACCTTCTCCAAACACCTATCCACCGTCTTCTGGGCAACCCCCAAACCCGACGCTGAAAACCAAAAACCCAAAAAATCAAAGCCCCGTGATATCCGCCCGATAAACGTCTTATCCAAGTGCTTTTCCACCCGCAAATCCGCCATTACCGCATTCACCGCCTTAATCGCCTTTCGCAACTTCCAGCGCGTCGGGGCCAATATCACCCAATCATCCATATACCGCACGTAAAAGCAACCCAATTCTGCCATCCGGTCATCCAACGGCTTCAGGTACAGTGCCCCCATCAGCGGCGACAGCGGACACCCCAAGGAGATCCCCTGTTCGATATCCGTATATTCCCCGCCATCGGACACAAACCGCTTGAGGTACTGCCCCACCAAATCCAACACCACTTCATCAAGTACATACAGACTCACCAAATTAAATAAAATCTCGTGGTTAATACTGGCATAGTAGCCTTTGACATCCGTGCGAAACACAAACTCATTCTCGTGCAACTGGGTAGCCACTTCCCGCACCGCCCTTTTCAGTCCCCCCGTCCCAGCCAGATGAAAGCAGCGGGGTGACAAATGGGGTTGCAACTCCTCATGCAGTGCGATCGCCAAAGCCTTCAATACCATTGCATCTTGCGCCGCCAAAATTTCCTTGACCTCTCCTTGCCCCGTCACCAGCCGTTGTTCCCGAAACCGATAATTTCCCGCCCGCAGTTGCGCCACAATCAGCGGTTTTTTCTCATCCCACCACCGCCGCAACTGCCAGACATCATTATTGTAGTGATAGTGCAGCCGACGTTCGCACACCCACTCATAAGCTTGTGCGAGAATGCGATCATCGGTGACTCGTTCGATTAACTGCATTGACGTTTACAGCTATTTTCAGGTAAATATACCACGCGGTAGGGGCGCAAGGCCTTGCGCCCCTACAACAGATGTGTCATATAGAATTGTGGTAATTACGAAAAGCTTGTGCGAGAATGCGATCATCGGTGACTCGTTCGATTAACTGCATTGACGTTTACAGCTATTTTCTGGTAAATATACCACGCGGTAGGGGCGCAAGGCCTTGCGCCCCTACGACAGATGTGTCATATAGAATTGCGGTAATTACAAATAACATCATTACCTATTTCTAATCGTTATTTTAGGACTAATATACTGATTAAAAGTTTGACTATCAGGATTTGTATCCACGCTCAAAATACTTTCCGCACCGTCCACTTGTACACGCGCTAAATATTCTCCTGTCTTGACTCCAGAGATAACAAATTTAATCAAATTAGTATATTCCTGCCGTCGCTTAGAAGCTTCAAACATATAACCTACAGGATCATTTGACGAACGCTCATTTAACAACAAAACTACCTGCTGCCCTTTAGCAATTTTAAGATTAACTTTGATACTTACCTCAAGCGATCGCAGTTCATCTCCACTCCCTTGAATCTTAGATACTTTAACTTGTAAAATCGTTGGGCGCACTACAACAGCGACTGCGTTTGACTCCACTCTGCCTCTAAGCGCTGGCGGTATCCCTGTCATTACTTGATGAACTACTTGCAACCTCTGCACACCAGCCCGCAAATCATCAGCAGATACACTTGACAAAGGCAATAATATCTGCTTTTCACTTACCTGTTCTGGAGTCACCACCACATCACCTATCCGCACATGGGTGACATCGCCCTTTAACCGTTGACCTCGAATCATCAAAGAACTGTCTGCTAAAATCGGCTGATATACACCTGCTTGCGACACAACTTTTTCTACCATTGGTTGAGCCATAAAAGGCACGAGTAAAGGTTTATATTCCCGCACAGGCAATGCTTTTTGAGCCGACTCCGCCCCATCAATTAAAACAACGCTGGTTTGGTAGGCAATTGATAAATTATAGGGAGTCTGGAAAAGTACAGACCAGACCTTAGATAAATCTTCTAATGACAAATCAAGTGGCTCAATTTTGATTGTTTCTACTTGATTAGCGAGGTCAGAATCAGCCAAAAAGCTAAAGCTTGAATCAACCAGCGTATCCTGAATCATCTGCTGATTGATTATCGAATAGTCTTGCAGCGTCCGTACAACGCTACCTAGCAGACGTTGCGGTTCCAACTCGATTTCATTACCATAGAAACTCAGCAAGTAGTAAAGGTCTAAACCTCTTTGGCTACGTTTGGTTGACTGTCGATTCCGCTCTCCATAGGCATGTCCATTATTTTTACTCCAGAGATGATTAAGCGTGACATGGTAAAGAAATAAATTAATCCCTGTTTCTGGCGTACCGCTTCCCAAATTACTAGGCTTAACTGTTGTTACCCTAGCGTTATCCACATCTAGTTGAATGCTTGCCTGCAAAGTTCTTTGTAGCACTGCTGTTACAGTGGCAATCGCTAAATAATTACTCATTTGTTATCTATTATTTATTTTGTGTTCAGTGTAAATAAATTTATTTTTTACAATTCAAGTAAACTCCTGAAAGCTCAGAAAAAATCGTTCCTTCTGATTATCGAGAAAGGCAGGAGGCAGAAGGAAAGAACCGGAATTAAAACCCCCATTAAAAAGGCAAAACCGATATTACACCAGAATTCATGTATTTGAACCACATCTGTTGTAGGGGCGCAAGGCCTTGCGCCCCTACCGCGTGGTCTATTTACCTGAAAATCGCTGTAAAGCTCCCCAATTTATCGGGGGGTTGGGGGGATCGATAACGTTTTGCTACCGACGAAAGTAGGGGCGCAAGGCCTTGCGCCCCTACTTTTAAGCAGAAACTAAGTTAAGTTTTAAAGCTTTAACGATCGCCTGAGTGCGGCTGTTAACTTTTAATTTTTCAAAGATAGCCGTCAAATGTGCTTTAACCGTAGCTACTGTAATATAAAGTTCGCGGGCAATCTCCTCGTTAGCTGCACCTTTGACTAGCCATTGTAAAACTTCTTTCTCCCGCTCAGTTAAGTGAATGCCTTGCGCTGCCTCCCAGGTAGCTTGCGTATAAGAGTGAAATAAGCAGAAAAACTGAGTTGATACTTCTGGGGAAAGATATATCTGATTATTCAGGACAGTAGCGATCGCATCACAAAGTTGTGTAGCCACATGGTTTTTCAAAACGTACCCATAAGCCCCAGCTTGCATTGCCCGAAATATCCATTCTTCCTCGCTATGTCCAGATAAGACTAACACTTTACCCTTGTAAGATAAATCTCTCAAGCGGGTCAGGGTAGTAATCCCATCCCCTTGAGCTAATTCCAAGTCTAACAACAACAAATTTGGCTGTTGCTGTGCGATTAAGTTTAAGGCTGTATCCATCGAATCTGCTTCGCCGACAACCTGAAACTGTGCATTGCCACTATTGCTGTAGAAATTCAGCAGAGTTAGCAAACCTGCTCGAAAGAGCGGTTCATCCTCTACCAGGACAATTGAAACAGGTGATACCATTTTGGATTTTAGATTTTGGATTGGGAATTAGCTTTCTATGTCTAGGTTCTATAAATTCATGTATCGCAATCATTTTTTAAATTGATGCGACTCAGTTGTTAGAATAAATGGTCTAATTTCTGTAATTGCTATTTTTGATTAGCAAGGTAATGTAAAGGAAAACTGTGCCCCTCCCTCAAGGAGATTGTCTACCCAAAGACTGCCGCGATGGTCGAGGATAATTTTTTTAGCGATCGCTAATCCTAACCCTGTTCCTCCTAGTCTTTGAGTATAAAAAGGCGCAAATACTTGTTCTAGAGCCTCTAGGGGAACTCCAGGGCCGCGATCGCGCACTTGAAAAATTGCTTCATTTCTAAATATTTGCCAGTGACAGCTAATTGTTCCCCCCTCAGGGCTAAAACTAATAGCATTGCTCAACAAATTGTCGAAAACTTGCTTTAACTGCCACCGATCCACTGCTAAAATAATTGGCGTATTCGGATACAATATATGCAGTTGTTTTTGCTCCAGCCAAGGTTGCAAATCTTGAATACTCTCAGCCAATACCAGCCTCAAATCGCAACTAGTAATTTGCAATTTGGCCTGCTGCCCACAGTAAACCAAACTCTTCAAGTTACTACTTAACTTCTGTACAGTTTCCCCAATTACTTTTGCTTGTTCTTGCCCTGCACCTGTGGGTAAAGAAAGCCGAAGATTTTCGGCATAGAGAGCGATCAAAGCCAGAGGATTGCGTATTTGATGTTCACAACGCTGTACAGCTTGCTCAAGTAGTTGAATCTCTGCCTTTTGCCGAGAATATTCTTTATAAAGGGCTAGATAATGGCTCAATAGTTGAGCCGATTGCTCTACACACTGTTGTTGGAACACAGAAAGAGGCTGATAGCTTAACACCAAAAGATACTCAGGATGAGATCCTTGTTGACACAGAGGGAAGACGTAGGCATTGTAGGGGGTTGCTGCGATCGCCAGTTTGCTCAACTGCAAAGCAGGTAAAGAATCTACCCACCACAATTCTGACTCTAGGTAAGAAATTTCTGAATAAGAACTTAATTGTTCTTGTCTGTAGTCTGCCACTATCCGACTCTTTCCTCGATCTAGGTCATTGTAAACACTCCAGACAGCAATGCTTGGTAGTTGTGTTGCTAACTGTTCAACTTGTAGCTGACAGATACTTCTCATATCTGGATAGCTTAATAGATGAGACAAAGGTATAGTTGAAGAAGCTGCATACATCTGGGATAGTGATTTTTGCATACTAAATTAGTAATTCCTCACTGGGAAGATTACATACGCTATGGCAATAGATATCTAAAATAAATAAATGGTATAATTGATAACTTTAAAGCTTGCGGCTCATTTGAATCAGACATTTCAACAAGGTAATAAAAGTTGTCTGCACCGATTTAAAGGTGCATTTTATACAAAACCCTCAATCTACCACAAAATAATTTTGCAATAGGTCTGAGAGGATATTTGAAAAGTCTTCTTGTGGGTATCAAAACGTTCTATATCCCTCTAAATCCACACCACGTGCTTCAAGTCGGCAGAGCCGCAAGACCGCGCTGGCTCCCCTTTTTAAGGGGAGCCAGCGCGGTCTTGGGGTCTCCCCAAGTGGAGCGACTGGCGTGGGCTAGGGGGACAATAAGTGCCTAAAATCACAGCCAAACACTTTTCAAACATCTTCTAATACGTAAAATATGTGATTCACCGCAAGCTATGAATACTTATTTTTAAGATTAGTAGTGTTTTCTGCTGCTTAGTTAATTAGGACACAATTTTTAAACTTTCGACCAAAGTCTAATAACCAGCAGGTATATATATCCTTAATCTAGATTTATACAAACTAAGTGCCCAGTATGTTCTATGCTCCCTGCTGTTACTCAGACGTTGGCAAAGATCCTGGCTAGTGGAACTTCTCTAATCAGTACAGAGCAAATAGATTTTAACCACCCTGGTCTACAACAGGGTATAGAGCCATTGCTGAACCTATACTGCTATGACATACGGGAACATAACAAAGGGCAACACTCAGTTTGGCAACTAAAGAACAGAAATAGTTATGACACAAAGGATATAACCTCTGAGAAATACTCAACTGTTTGGATTGATGTATCTTTTTTGGTAAGTGTCTGGGGGTTTACAGCGCTGGGGGAGCAACGTCTGCTGTCAGAGGCATTAAGGCTATTATTGGGTCACCGCTTGCTGCCAGAAGAGATGCTAGATCCTACACTGCGTGGTTATGGCAACTTACAATTGCTTGTTTGTGCCATTAAGCCTCTAGATGCATTAGCTTTGTGGAGTGCTTTGGGTGTCAGGTTACGTCCAGCTTTATATGTGACTGTAACAATACCCTTGCACCTAAAAGCAGAACAAATACATCCAAGTAGATTTAATTAACTTAAAAGACTAATTAAACGCAAGTCTAGTACACACGGCGTAAATAAACATACCCTTCGGGTGACGCTCCTTCGTCGCTCTAAGCGTTCGCGTAGCGTCTCGTAGAGAAGCTATGCCGTAGGCTTTACGCTGCGCTAACACCAGTCGCCTGCGGAGGGAAACCCTACCAAGAGCGCTGGTTCACCATTTAAAATAGCGCAAAAGCCTGTAATACAATTCTTTTGACTTTTGACTTCCGCCTTGCGGTACTAGTGCCTATTCATTACCAACTTCGTAGCAAATATAAAAAGAGCGCTTATGCCCAGATTAGATTACTTTGCTCCTGGAGTCTACGTCGAAGAAGTAGACCGTGGCAGTCGCCCGATAGAAGGTGTCAGCCTGAGTGTTGCTGGTTTTATTGGCTTTACCGAAGATGTACGTGGTGAGGCCGAACTGTTCCAACCGATGATGGTCACCAGTTGGGATCAATACCTGGAATACTTTGGCAAGCAAGGGTCTGATGGCTTTACAGACTTCAATGCTTATCTGCCTTTTGCGGTTTACGGCTGGTTTCTGAATGGCGGTGGTCGCTGTTGGGTTTCTAGCATCGGTATCAAGCTGCCTGGTTCGGAAGCACCACCTGCTGAAGAAAGTGCTACAAAGCTGTTAAACTCAGGCGGTCGTCCATCTTTGCGGTTCTCTATTAAGCCATCTGAACAAGAAGAAAGCGCACTCGCTCTGCCAGGATCTACCCCCCGGTTGACCGTGCAAATTCAATCCAGTACGCCTAAACCTCTCCCTGAAGACGCACCCGAAGGTACAGAACCGCCACTAGACTCAGGCGAATTCTTCACTGTCGTAGTCAAGCGGGGTGAGCAGGAGCTTGAACGGTACGAGCACCTGACAATGAACTCGGCGATCGATACACAGGTAGCAGACTATGTAGTTACGGTTCTGGAAACATCTGAATTCCTGACTATTGAGGATATCGCCCAAAGCGGGCAATCTCTATCCCGCCGTCCTGTAAATGGTATGTACGAGGTCAGCCCACCTCCTCATATTTCTACTCCAGACCGCTTCCCCCGCGATTTGCAAGGGACACGCGAGGATCGCAGTGGCGTCCAGGGGATTTTTGAAATTGACGACGTTGCTATGATTGCCTGCCCAGACCTGATGCGGGTCTACCAAGAGGGACTAATAGACCTTGATCAGGTACACGGGATCATGGAAATGATGATCAGCAGGTGTGAGAACTCCTCGCCCAGTCCCCCTTTCCGCATGGTAGTTCTCGATTCGCCTCCTTGCAAAAATGGTGCAGCAGTACCAGCTGAACAAGTTAAGCCGCAGCATGTAGCGCAGTGGTTGAGCGCTTTTAACCGCCGCTCCCAGTTTGCCGCTCTCTACTATCCCTGGATCAAAGTTGCTAACCCCCGCAATGGCGGTAGACCGATTGCTATTCCTCCCTGTGGTCACATGATGGGTGTCTGGTGCCGTACCGATGAAACTAGAGGACTTTACAAAGCACCCGCTAACGACACTCCTCGCGGTGTCATCGGTTTAGCATACGAAACCAACTTCCGCGAACAGGAATTGTTGAACCCGTTAGGTATCAACTGCATCCGCAACTTTGCTAACTTCAATCGAGGCATTAAGATTTGGGGCGCTCGCACCCTGGTTGAGCCGGATAACATTCAGTGGCGTTACATTCCTGTTCGCCGCCTGATGAGCTACATCGAAAAATCGATTGAAATTGGTACCCAATGGGTGGTGTTTGAGCCGAACGATTCTAGACTCTGGGGTCGCGTTAACGCTACTGTCTCCAGTTTCTTGGAACGCCTGTGGCGCGAGGGAGCGCTAGTGGGAGCAAGTGCTGCTGACGCTTTCTATGTCAAGTGCGATGGAGAACTCAATACTCCAGATACTATGATGCTCGGCCGCTTGTACATCGAAATCGGCGTTGCTCCTGTACGCCCTGCGGAATTTGTGATCTTCCGCATTAGTCAGTGGGCTCCAGGGCAATAGTTAATTAGTAATTGGTAATTACAAATACTAATTACCAATTACTTACTGCTAATTAGGAATACTAAACAGTTTGCAAGGAGTAAAATATGGCAGTAGAAGTAATTTCTTCTAGTAATTTTGCCTTTGAATTTGGTGGCACAGTTTATCCAATCAAGAGCTTCAGTGGTATAGATGTGGAGGCAAAAATCGCTGCTGCTGATCTTCCTATAGCAGTAGGTGCCAACGGACAGGTAATTTACCAGACAACTTCTAGTGGTTACACCGATAATAAAAACTTTACTATCGAGGCAGCTCTGGAAGATGGCAACAAGAAACTATTCGACATTTGGGCTAAAGCTCTACCTACAACATATTCCGGCGGCGGTGGCAAATGGAATGATGGTTATACTGATGGCAAAATAACCATCTTAGATGCTAGCGGTAATGACGTAGTGAGTTACGATCTCAAACAATGTCAAATTGTCAGTTACTCAGTGTCAGATTTTGATGTTGCTAGCAGCAATATTTTGATGGAATCATTTGAATTTAATTGTCAAACTATCCAGCGATCAAAATAAATAAAAGCGTTTGAGTAAAAGTCTTTTAAGTGAGACAGATGCCAGAGAGTTTGTATGCATATAACTAGGAGTAAATAAATGGCAGAATATTTAGCATCGGCTAGGTTTGAATTTAACGCCGATGGACTCGATGACAAGTTATTTGTTCAGAAAGTTTCTGGTTTAAAAATGTCTATTCAAGTTACTGCTACCGATGGGCCATTAGGGGTTACTGCGGGCAGCAAAGTGACTGCACAACAAGCTGCTTCCGCAGTCAAAAACGAAAATATAACCATCACATTTGTCACCAATAGCGATAAACCCAAAGCAGTATCAGATTGGTTTTACAATTCTCACTCCAATAGAGATTCAGGCGGAGGGACTCAGACTAGAGGTGAGCTAAAAACTGCTGATATTAAAGTCTTTAAACAAGATGGCAGCGAATCAGCTAACTGGCACTTCCAGGGTGTGATGCCCCTATCATATAAAATGTCAAACCTGGATGTTGCTGGCAACCAAGCGCTCACAGAAACCGTATCTTTTTCCTATACCTATGTGCAACGCACAAAATAAATAGTTGGTTGGGTATCTATTGCCACGTCAGATGCACAAATTGCGATCGCATTTGACGTGCTACTTCAAAAGACGTGGCTTTGCCCGCACAATAATCTCTCTATCGTTGCAAAATGCGAAGCTAATCGGCATTTCATGTCTTTTTTGTCTTCTACTAAATTCCCTAGCCACCGAGCGTAATTCGAGTGGTGTAGTAATAAAGCTAATTAACTCAATTGCAATAACTGTGCTAAAACAACCCGAATTTCTCACAAGTTGCCGTTTTTACCTGGAACTCAAACTTGACGGTAGCATCGATAGTGCAGATGGCTACTTTATGGAGTGTCAGGGTTTTAAGCGCACGCAGGAAGTAATTCCTATTTCCGAAGTAACGCCACAAGTTTGGAGTAAAGCCAAAACTGGTCGGATTGTCAGTACCCACATTCCCGGTAATCTCAAAAGTAGTAATTTAGTGCTACGTCGGGGTATGACATCATCTATGACCTTGTGGAACTGGTTGAAGGCAGTAGAAGAGGGAAATTGGGCGCAACAGCGGCGAGATGGTATTTTAACTATCTATAACCAAGCAGCCGAAGCACAGGCAACATTTGAATTCAAGGGTGCATGGCCGACTAGCTATACAATTACTGATGTCAAAGCCTCTGCTAATGAGCTAGAAATTGAAGAGATTGAATTAATCGTTGAAGAATTTAAGCGAACAAACGTAAGTAAGTAATGTTTCAAACAGAGTTTGAATTTACCTTGCCCAAGGGATACCTAGATACGGATGGCAATCTGCACCGCAAAGGTGTAATGCGTTTGTCTAAAGCGATTGATGAAATAGTTCCTCTGCGAGATCCCCGTGTAAAATCAAATCCAGCCTATGCTACGGTCGTGATTCTGGCTCGCGTTATTGGACGATTGGGAGCAATAGATGAAATAACTCCTTCTGTTATAGAAGGGTTATTTGCCTGCGATCTCAATTATTTGCAACGATTTTATCGTCAGATTAACGAACTTGATGGGGAAGATGAAGCGTCGCCAAATACTGCGAAACTGCCATCAGAGCAGATAGATATTAGTTAAGCTAAATTTTGTTTTTAAATTGGAATTTTCATGGACAGTCACGAGATCACAGACACAGAATTTGAATTTATCTTGCCTAGAGGTTTGGTAGAAACCGAAGGGATGGTTCATCGCCTTGGGGTGATGCGCTTGGCAACGGCAAAGGATGAAATATATGTGCAGAAACATCGTCGCACTAAAGAAAGTTCAGCCTATGGTGTCTTGGTAATGCTATCTCAGGTAATTACGCGGTTGGGAAATTTATCTTTAGTCACGCCTGAATTATTGGAAGGTCTTTTTACGCGAGATTTGGCATATTTACGGGAGTTTTACAATCGGATTAATCAAGACGGCGATGTTTATATTCCGGTTGAGTGTCCCCATTGTAATAGTAATTTTCAAGTGGAGTTTTCTCTGTCGGGGGAATCATAAGCTACCCCTTGGAGCAACTGCACGAAGAGGTAGCATTTATTGCCTTTTATTTTCATTGGTCTTTAGAGAAGATATTGACACTACCTCATGCAAATCGGCGGCTTTGGGTGTCAGAAATCGCCAAGATTAAACAGCAATGAGATACAGCCCATTCGATTTGAATGAAGTTGCAATAATGGCTTAATTTCAATGTTCACTTTTGCAGCAGCTTCAGTTTTACCTTTGATTCCCATAGATTCGCCAATATTAGCAACAACATTGGCTAAGGAAGAGACAGGATTGTACAGTGACAAATTAAATGATGTTGAGGCAAATTCGTGTCATCAAACTAAGCCTTACCCACTTTAGGCTTGCAACAATTTGTGTTGATATAGCCTATAAGTTCCCTGTGCTGCTTCTGGGCTGAACGCTAGAGAGTTCAAGCTTCATACCCTCGATGACATTAATTTGGCACAGCGACAAATAAAAAGTCACTGTACAAAAGTACTTGGAATGCAGCCAACCGATTTAGCGGCTGGGTTGATGTCCCCCTGAGTCATCTAAGTCGCCTTGAGGCGATTGCGGCACTTGAGTTGAATGGTTAACATTAAAGGTTTAATTATTTTCTATAAAAATATATTTTTATGTATCCATAAATAAATTATTTTAGTATTAATTAATAGCCATTAATTTAAAAATAAGCTAATTTACATTTGAGTAAATATTTGATTTGTTTAGTTTATAATTCCCTGAAGCTTTACAATTATTTATATTCTGTGGAATTTTTTATTAGTTTTTATTAGTAAATAAGATGGGTTCGCCCTGTGCGATCGCTACTTCATGAATTTTGCATTTTGCACAATAAGAGCTTTTTTTATTTCCAGTAATTCATATAGCCCACCTGCTCTATACTTTTGCAACCATCTTGTCACAGTAGAGGTATCGTAACGTTCAAGCGTTTTCCAATTTCTTGCTGCTCCTTAACCTGTCCGCTTATTACGCACCACAGCATAATAAGTTTTTCTTTCTGGTTTCTCAAGTTAGCTGTTTGTAGACAAAAATCCCTTAATTTTAATTATAAGGATTTCCCTGTTGCCTGTTGCCCGTTCCTTGTTCCCTTTTAATGCAAAAACCCGACTTTTAGCTAATTGACAAGGTAGCCTCATAAAAGGGAAATTAACTTCACTCCTAGCTTGTTATTCACAAAGGTAGAGGCAAAAGGTTATGACTATCTCCAAAAATTATGCAAATTTTATCAGTTAATAAGAAAAAATATACTTTCATTTTATTTGTTTTACATTCTTTAATTTCATTGCATTTAGCAGCACTTTTTTTATCACCAGTTGGTTTGGCTCAAGCTGTAGATAATCGTCTATATCGAGCCGATTTACTGCTACAGTTAGGAATTAGGCAGCATCAGACTGCTCAATTTGCAGCGGCTTTAGAGTCTTTGCAGGAAGCGTTGCAGCTTTATCAGCAGAAAAATAATGCTGTTGGAGAAGCTAATACTTTAGGAATTTTGGGGGAAATCTATTTTACTTTAGGGCAGTACGGGCAAACAATTAAGCATTATCAACAGCAGAGAACCCTTTTTCACATGCTTGGCGATCGCGAAGGGGAAGCTCAAGCTTTAGAGGACTTGAGTAATACTTATATTTATCAAGGAGATATCAAACAAGCGAAAATACTGCATGATTTAGCCCAAAAAATTAGAAAAGAAATTGGCACTCCTCAAGGAGAAGCTGCTTTTTTAGGCAACATCGGGTTAGCTTACGAATCCCACGAACAATTTCCTCAAGCAATTGAACTTTATCAGCAGCAGTTAGCAATCACTCAAAAAAATTATGATACTGCTGCAATAGATAATTCCTTAAACAAATTGGTACAGGTTTACCAGTCGCAGGGAAAATATCCACAGTTAATTGAACTATATCAGCAGCAATTGGCGATCGCCCAGCAAAATAAAGACGCGGTAAGCGTTGCTGATTTACTTAGTCAACTAGCAGCAGCATACAAAACACAAGGACAATATCAGCTAGCGATAAAAATATATCAGCAGCAGTTGTTAGTAACAAGAAATATCAAAGACTCCCTGGGAGAAATGAAGTCTCTGAGCAATTTGGGAGACATTTATTGTCAGAGTGGAGAATATGAACAGGCCCTGGAAGTATATAAACAGCAGTTAGCGATCGCTCGCAACCAAGGCAAACAATTACAGATAGGAACAGTATTCAATCATATCGGATTAACTCTGCTGAAAGCTCGCAAACTATCGGAAGCTGAAAAAACACTGCTTAATGCTACAAATGTTTGGGAAAAAATCCGGTCAAAAGTAGGAAGCAACAGTATTAACTATACTCAAGACCAAGCCGCTACTTATCAAATTTGGCAACAACTTTTGATTGCCCAAAATCAACCGGAAGCCGCCTTAGAAATGGCAGAACGTGGTAAATCTTGGTCTATTGCCCAGCTACTAGGAATGCGCTTGTCTTCTGAACCAGTATGGGCTGCTGCCAAAACTGCTCCTCGCGAAATCAATCCTCCCACAATTGCCCAAATTCGCCAAATCGCTAAACAGCAAAATGCCACATTAATTGAGTATTCGATTATTCCTGATGAAGGGCTGTATGTTTGGGTTGTGCAGCCATCAGGCCAAGTAAAGTTTCGCCGCATTGATATCAAATCTCAACATACAATCTATCCTGTTTCTTCCTTAGCCAATGTTGTTGCTAATGTTGGCGAATCTATGGGAATCAAAGGTAAAACTGAAGCTGCTGCAAAAGTGAATATTGAAATCAAGCCATTATTGCAACTTTATCAGTTACTAATTAAACCAATTGCTGATTTGCTGCCAAAAGAAACTGCTAACCGTCTCATATTTATTCCCCAACAAGAACTTTCTTTGGTTCCTTTTCCAGCCCTAGTTGATATATTTGGCAAATATCTAATAGAAAAGTACACAATTGTCACGGTTCCTGCTATTCAAGTGTTAGCTTTAACTCATAAACAACAACGGCGTTTTTCCAGAGATAATGCGCTAGTAGTAGGCAATCCTAGTATGCCAAGAATTCCGCTCTTTATTGGGCAACCGCCGCAACCTTTACCAACCCTTGTAAATGCAGAACGAGAAGCCTTAGAAGTTGCCGAATTGCTCAAGACTAAACCTTTGATTGCAAATCTTGCAACGAAGAAGACTGTTTTACAACAATTAAACAAAGCTAAGACAGTTCATCTAGGAACTTATGGGATAATAGATGGGATAAAGCGGCAAGGTATCCCAGGTGCGATCGCCCTTGCTCCAAGTGACAGCGATGGTGGAGTGCTCAGTGCCGCAGAAATTTTAGACTTAAAACTCAAAACGACACTATTTGTGATCAGTGCCACAGAAACAGGCAAGAGTCAGATTAGCAGTGACGGAATTAGTGGTTTATCCTTGTCCCTGATTTCTGCTGGAGTACCAAGTGTAATTATACCCTTGTGGTCATCACCTGAAGTGCCCACCGCCTCTTTCATGACAGAGTTTTACAACCAGTTGAATCAGACACACGACAAAGCACAAGCTTTACGCCAAGCAATGCTCAAAACAAAGGAACAATATCCGAATCCTAGAGATTGGGCAGGATTTATGCTAATTGGTGAGGGTAAATAAACGAGACATCCCACAATGATATTGGTCGCTGTGGCAGATTTTCACACACAAGTTTGAGTTGAGCCGCGGCTTTGCTAATAGGATTGTCAAAACTAGTGATGCGTTCGTGTAACAATGGTAATGCCCAACTTCCGTATTGTTCTGGAATCCAGGCTATTGTGCTGTAACCTTGCCCTACTGTCACTGGTTTTGCTCCAGACATGGGTTGAGCTTGATGTTCGTAGGTACGGTCTTTTAGTGTTTTAGCATGTGGTCTTGACCAAGCCGTATGATCTCCTGCTAAAACCAGTTGTCTTGTTTGCGGTAACTGTGCAATGTACAACTGCATCAATTCAAATCTTGGTGGTAAGCCATCTTCTATGGCTTCATAAATGCTCGACCATTGCCGTCGAAACACTGGTGATGTTGATAACTCGACGAACGAGTACGCACTACGTGTTACTAACACTGCATCCATCAGGTCAAATAACGCATCTTTGGCATTACCTAACAGGGTGTACACTTTGGTACGGAAAAGTTTTACGCTTATCAAATGTCATGGTCAAGCTGTATTTTTTCTTTAAATCTCAGCATTGACCAAAATGTGGTCAGTTCAACAAGACTGACCGCTTTTTTCTCTATTTAGTCTAAACTCCAGTTAGGAAAAATGCCTGATTATTTACTCAAAATGCCATTTGACTTACTCAAAATCAGCTTTTACTTTCTCAAAAGCAGCTTTTACTTTCTCATTTTGGTGTTTTCCGCAAGCAAAATCAGCTTTTACTTTCTCAAAAGCAGCTTTTACTTTCTCATTTTAGTGTTTTCCGCAAGTAAAATTAGCTTTTACTTTCTCAAAATCAGCTTTTACTTTCTCATTTTGGTGTTTTCCGCAAGCAAAATCAGCTTTTACTTTCTCAAACCCCAGTTTGCTTTCTCATTTGAGTAATTCACGCATTCATTTTGGTATATCATTGACCGGAAAGCTTGCTACGCTATCCCCTGATTTATTTTAAGAAACTTCTTGTGCTGTGGGGTTAACGATTAAATTGCAACCAATTTTTTGAGCAGCTTTCTTCTTTTTCTGGAATTGGTATCAGGAGTAAGAATGGGCTAAACGCCCCGCTACCGCTAACAGAATTAATTCTGATTAAGTCCCCCGCAACTAAGTAAGTCGGTGAAAATAAATCAAACTATGTAACATAATGTAAAATCAGTGAAACCCCTGTGATTGCTTCATTACACTTTGTTTCATTCGCAATGACATAGCGTGAATTATTTAAGTCGTTCTACTTAACAAGCGGCAAGTTTTGTGGTGCGATCTAAATCCCCGTTGCAAAACTTAATTACGAATTACGAATTATTTTAATATCTAACCTTCAAGTAGTTGACGTGCATAAGCGATCGCTTCTATTCTTGTTAAAACTTTCCCCTCAGCTTGGGCTACACCAATTTCTCTCAACAGTTGCCCGATAATTGGCGAAGCTGGAATATCTAATGCTATAATCAACTCCTTCCCGCTCACTAGTGGAGTGGGATGAGCGAGCAGATCATCAGGGTTCAGGTAGCGGTTAATCAAAGGTGTCCAAAGAAGGCAGCATTTTGCTTTAGTTTCCATTGCTATGTGTAGTGGCTTGTCATTAGACATCGCCTCTACCAAAATATCAAGTGCTACAGCTAAGACTGTCATCGCGGGAAAGACAATATCTGCGTCATGAAAGAAAAAGTATTGTTCTCGCAAAGACATATCGACTACTTGAAGCTGCGGTAACAGTTTCAAGGCAGTGGTTACACCCCGGATTTCGGCACGACTATAAGTTAGTTCCTGTAGTTCTATTTCTGCTAATTCTGGATCTGGGTTGACAAGACAAGCAAGTTTGGCAATACCTAACCAAGTGGTTTTGATACTATCGCGGACATATTCTTGCAGTTTTTCTCCTAATTGTTGCCAATTTTGGCTGAGTAAGGCGGCGGCTTCATCAACTGCTGCTAATTTTATCAAGCTTTCACGGGTGGCATTTTTGAAGAAAGGCGCAAGTAAACCATCTTCCCAAGCACTTGTAATCCAGGGAGTACCCTGAGAATTTGCCAGTAGATAGCCAATTTCTACCCTAACTCGTTCGGCTGCAACTTTGCTGATATGTGATGCCAAAGAACGAATTGCAGCTTGGGTAGCTGGCTCAATAGTAAAACCTAGTTGGGCAGCTTGGCGATAACCTCGCATTAACCGCAAAGGGTCATCTTCTAGGTTTGCAGGTGATACCATTCGCAAAATGCCCTGTTGTAAGTCTGCATAACCTTGCAGAGGATCAATGATTTCTTGGGTATGGGGATTATAAGCGATCGCATTTACTGTAAAATCCCGTCTGTGCAAATCAACTTCTAAACTATCTCCTTCCTGTTGGGCAAAGTCAGCTGTGGCGTGGGGAAAAACCACACGCGCAATTTGTCGTTCTGCATCGAGTAACACAAAACCAGCTTTGTAATGATGAGCGATCGCTCTTGCTACCTTTACCGCCTTAGATGGTATAACAAAATCTAGATCCAGATATCCGCGAGTTCTGCCAAGGATAGCATCTCGAACAGCGCCACCTACCATGTAAGCGGGTTGTGGCAAGAATTCCAAGCTGAAAGGCCAATTTTTGGGAGCTAATACCATTTTGGATTTTAGATTTTAGATTGTGTACTCCTACGGTGAAGCAAGCTACGAGTAGCATCTTGTAGAGAAAGAGTAGAGGCTACGCTGTCAGTGGCGGGTCTGAATCCCCTACGCTATTATTGATTTTGACTGAACACGGACTTTCCTTGCTCTGCTCCTAAATTCTGACCAAAGCAACACAAACGTCTCCGGCTTTGCTTCTGAATTCTTCTTCAAGCATTGTAATAAAAATCAACCCAGCAACTCATGAATAAGAGTTGGGCTTACGTTAGATTAACAATAAAGGCCCCTGGAGTTGGTTCTATTATGTGTATTTGCGTGAATTGCCACTATGTAGACCGATGTGTTACCTATCATGCCGTAGAAGGGCAGCACCAACAGCCTCACTTGACCGAAATACCAAATTTTGATCCGAATGAACCTTCTATCAATGTCAACATTCGGACTAAAGATGATGTAATTGAAATGGAATGGGATGTTGTTGGTTGTCTAAGCTTTAAGCGGGAAACAGGTAAGTGGTCGAAATTGCGTCCGGGTGAATTAGTGCCCACTTGAGAGAAAATGATTGGTGTATCTTACAGCTATTTTCAGGTAAATAGATCAGGCGTAGGGGTACAGCATTACTGTGCCCTTACCACAGATGTGCTTCAAATACATGATTTCTGCTGTAATGATTTGGTATGGGGAGGAGATGTCACCAAAGCGATCGCAGAAAATAAAGAAGCCAGCCAAGAGAAACCAGCATGACCAACGCACAGCGACTAGACCATGTAGAAGATGAACTCCAAACTGTTAAGCGATTGTTAGTGTCTACTGCTAGCTACGCAGAATCAGCAGGCAGGCGGCTTGATGAGTTGACGATAAAACAAGACCGTACCCAATCTCACCTTGATGAGTTGACGATAAAACAAGACCGTACTCAATTTCACCTTGATGAGTTGACGATAAAACAAGACCGTACTCAATTTCACCTTGATGAGTTGACGATAAAACAAGACCGTACTCAATTTCACCTTGATGAGTTGACGATAAAACAAGACCGTACCCAATCTCACCTCGATCAACTAGAGGTAGGTATTGACCGGGTAGGGGCAAAGGTTGACCAACTTTCTGATAAAGTTGATAGTTTTATCACTCACACGCAACGCCTATTTATAAAGGCAGGCAGTGAGATCGAGGAAACAAAAGCACGAACTGAGCGATTAGAAGCACTCATGCTAAAGCTTGACCGAAGCTTTGAGGAACAAAAATCTCAGTTTCGGGAGTTTCAACTTACTACTGGTGCTGCCTTGGAGCGAATTGACCGAGTTTTAGACTATCTACTGAGACAACAAGGCGGTAATCAAAATCCCCCATCTTAGCCGCGATCGCTATTAGAGAGTGAACAGCAAGCGAACATTTGCGATGCCTGTGGTGATCACTGAGCTTTGTCGTACCCCTACGGGGAAGCAAGCTAGCAAGAGCGTCTCGTAGAGAAGTGCGGGCTACGCCTACGCGTTCTAATTTTGTAGAAACAGGAAAATGTTTGCCCTAAGACTACTGTCTAAAGCAGAAGAAAAGAAATGTAGTCTATTCAATTAAGAACCGCTATGTTATATGCTTGAATAATTCATGTTAACTTTCTAAAAAATAGCTATTTTAAATAACTTTGATAACGGAACTAGACGACCTTGCCATAAATAAATACGCTTTAGCACTACATACCACCACACCAGAATTAGGTTTGGGAATTAGTAATTTTGCAGGCGATACTCGCTCTAAAGTTTGGAATTTGGGGCGTGATTTATCTAGCTTAGTGCATCAATATTTAATTGAATTTATCAAACCGCAAACTTGGGCAGATTTTTCCTTGATCGCAGTTGCAAAAGGTCCTGGCGGCTTTACTGGGACTCGAATTGGCGTTGTCACTGCTCGCACTTTGGGGCAACAGTTAGATATTCCTGTATTTGCGATTTCAACTTTAGCTGCGGTAGCTTGGTCACAAGCAGGCAAAAATCAAAATATAAAAACTATTGCTGTGGAAATGCCAGCACAACGAGGTCAAATTTTTGCTGCTATTTATCAGTTTGAACCAGATACTTCTAAATTAAAAGTGTGTTTGTCAGATAGAGTGTTGACACCAGAAGCATGGCAGGAAACTTTAGCGAATTGGAACAATGATTATCAGTTGATTCAAGCTCAATCTGGGTTAGCAGCGACGGTGACGAGTATTTTAGAACTAGCTAATCTCGATTGGCAAGAGGGCAAATTTCCTAATTGGTCAGAGGCTTTGCCATATTATGGACAGCATCCTGTAGAATTTTTTTAACTGACATACGTCAATCTATTCGCCACGTTCTAAATAATCCTAATGAATCGCGCGCAAATAGCCTATCTATAGAATAATACGCTTGGTTTAAGGCTAAAACTATTTGTCAAAGTCAATTTTTTTACGTAGACGCAAAGTGGCTTGCCGCAGGCTACCGCCAAGGACGCAAAGAACGCAAAGTAAGAGAAGGAAGAGGTTAAATTAGAATGATAAGAGGGAGCAACGCGATTTTCTGAAGTTAGACAAAAAACGAGTAACGATGTTCCACCCAGCAGGAGGCGATCACTAAAGCATAGCTTTCAGTAAAATGTATAAAATGTTCAGGCACTGCTGGGATTAAGGGAAGAATCGAAAATTTAGATAGGCAAGGGTATTATGGATTGGTTAGTTGTTTGGGGAGTTAGTAATGCTATCGGCTTTCTGTTTCAACCCGTAATGCAACAGTTTGCCCAAAATTTAGGAAAAGATTTAGCAAAAGATGTATTAAAAGACGTATTAAAGGGCATCCCTACGCAGTTTTCACAGAGATTTAAAAAGGAAGAAATACAAATTACTGCTGGTAAAACAGTGAGGGAATTTCTGGAGTTGGTGCAAAATGATTTACAAGATAGTGGACTATCTGAACAACAGATTAAACAGTATAACCAGCCACTAAAGAAATTTCTAGAGCATGAAATTGTTAAAAAATTATTAGGAAGTGTCTTTATTAGTGTTTTAAATCATCAATCTGAAGTTTTAGAGACGAAGAGATTAGAAAAAATCTGGAGTGAACTGAAATTGCTACTTCTACCGGATGATTTTAACTGGAAGAGGCTAAGTAATAAGTATATTATAAAAGTTAAATAAATTGTCTTAGCATCCAATGCTTTTAGAGATATCTATAATTCTTACATCCTGGAAACAATCAATGAAAACATAGAAAGAACTGCTGTTATCAACCCAGGTTTTGACTTATATAAATATCAAGGCGTAATCGTAACATCTCGGGTAATTGGTTATAAGCCACAACGGTTCGGAAATGCTGGGTTTCGTCACTTTATGCTGCAAGATATAGAGCAGTACCAAATTGATGACTTTATTCACCGATGGCACGAATTGACTTTCAATGATAAGGCTGAAAAAATCAGAAAGCGCGATCGCCTCCAAGCTGCCATCAATACCTCGTCTGCAATTCGGGAACTAGCAGGAAATCCTCTGCTACTGACAATGATGGCGATTCTTAACCGTAATCAGGAACTACCTAGAGATCGTCTAAAACTCTATAACCAAGCATCACGAGTACTTGAATTGGCAACACGATGTTGACACGTTATCTATCCTTAAAACTCTTGCTCGGTCAGGCAATGTAAGAGCAGCAATAGAGTTGTTACTACTCGATAAGATTGATGCTAAAACTCTAGATTTTCTTAAAAAAGCTATCAACTCTGATAGAGTTATTGAGGAGTTGAAAGGCACTATAAATCTCAAAGAATTGCAATTACTATTAAATAATGAAAAAGACATGAGTTTAATATTAAATAATGAAATAGACATGAGCTTGATGAAAAAGGATCTCAGAAATATCAGATTGAAGAGAAGAGGAATACAAATAGAGACAGGTCATTTTAGTACATTGCGTACCAGAATTACCAATCCTGAATGCTTGAAGGCATCTCTGCATAGTTTAGGTATCGCAGTCAAAACTTATGCTGATGTCCGTGGCTCTAATGGACAGACAGTCAGAAGTGACATTGTTGCTGTTCTTGAAGGCAACTATGATGTTGGTTGGTCAGTCAACAGCGATGGAAATTTTGACTTGATTGTTAACTTCTGGAGTCTTGCCAAGAAGTACAATCAGACTGAATTTATTAATAGTATTAACCAGAGGTATGCAGCGATGATTCAAGGATACAAGCGTTTCTTGGGTTAGAACACCTCTCACATAGTTCTTATTCTGTAGCCAGCCCCAATTTATTCATAAGATATGTTTTTCCTGGAGTTTTAAGGATTGATCACAGTCCATAAATCCAAAATCAAAATAGCCACAGCCAAAGTGGAAGAGTAAGCAGCAATAGTATAGCCCCACCAGCTAGGGCTGTAACTGCCAAATCACGATCAAGATTGAATGTCTCAGCAATTACCAGTGTGCCGAAAGCTGGAGGCATCGCCATTTGTAAAATAATTACCTTCGCTGTGGAACCAGTTAATCCAAACAGTGGTAAAATGCTGCCCAATATCAAGGGAACTAATAGCATTTTGATTCCCAAGCTTATGCCTGCTTGTGGTAAGCTACGCCAAGATTTGAGTAGCCCTAGTCGCATTCCTATTAACACTAGAGATAAAGCTACACTACTCCAAGCAAATTTCTCCAAGCAGAATTCTACTACTGTGGGAATTGTCGCTTCTCGAACCAGCAAACCAAATCCGAAACTCCATAGGGCAGGATTAATTAAGATGGCCTTAATAATCTGCCAACGATTCTGGACACCGCCGCCAAAACGGGCTGCTATTATAACACCCAAGCTATAAGCTCCTGGGAATGAACCTAACAAATCGTAAAATAGCGCCCAAGCAAAGTATTCCTTGCCTAGTATTGCTAAGGAGATGGGAAAACCAAGATATCCTGTATTACCCAACATTGCTGCTAATATCAAGCTAGCCTGAGTTGGTGGTTGGGGGACAGTCTTTTTAAAATAGGCTTGTACTTTAATCACTAACCAAGCTAAAAATGCTCCTAATAAAATGGCTAGGTAAGCGATCGCAGGTGCAATCCAAATTTGCCCCGACAAACTAGATTGACGCAAAAACGATACTATGCTTATGGGTACTCCCACCCAAAAAAGAAACTGTCCTAAACGTGTAGGAACTGTTACAGGTAGTTTGCGTCCCAGAATAAAACCTACCAGGACTAATCCTCCCAGCTTGACGTATAGTTCTAAAAGGTTTGTCAAGATTGCGCCTAAGAACCACAGATGTAAAATCCTACCTGTTACGTTTACTTTTGTCCAGTGCAAAATCTGTTATGGCTATCCCACAAAAACAGGAGTTTACCCTTGAATAAGGCAGGGTTTTCTGGAAAACCGCAAAATTCATCGAATGACTTTGGTGATGATATTCCAGTGGCTGTACGTGATACCCCTGATGCAACACCTAAAATTTGGTTGCAACCCCGAATTTTGCTGATTGGGGGAGTTGCAGGATTTGTTTTGCTGGCATTAATTGGCGTTTTTTTGTTTTTCGTCACAGTACCCAAAAAAACCGCCGATATTCAACCTTTACCAGCTACTTCTACTCCTACAACTCCAACAGCATCTAATAATTCCAGCGATACTGTGTTAGGGCATTTTCCATACCCAGAAGCCCCTGATTCAGAACTAGTAACCATCTCCCCAAATAGGGGCATTAGAATGCGAAAAGCTGCTGCCCAAAAGTTTGAGGAGATGGTAGCAGCAGCGCGGAGTGCAGGTGTAATTTTAGTACCAATTTCTGGCTTTCGCCCAGTCAAAAACCAAGATCAGTTGTTTTTTGGTGTCGGCGCCCAGCGAAATCAAACACCAGCAGAACGAGCTGCCCTCAGCGCTCCTCCTGGTTATAGCGAACATCACACAGGTTATGCTGTGGATGTTGGAGACGGAGCAGTACCAGCAACTGATACCCAAATTAACTTTGACCATACCAAGGCTTATCGATGGCTGCAAGCTAATGCAGCGCGTTTTGGCTTTGAAATGTCATTTCCTAAAGATAATGCTCAAGGCGTGAGTTATGAGCCGTGGCACTGGCGTTTTGTAGGCGATCGCGATAGTTTGGAAATGTTCTATAAAGCCAGAAATTTAAAACCCGCTAAGATACCTCAATAAAAGTTGAGCTAGGGATTACTATCTTTTATAAAGGAGTTGCTTGACGATAGTTAATGAATACTATAGTATTCATTAATGAAACACAAGATTATTGACTTATTTGCTGGTGCTGGTGGTTTGACAAAAGGATTTCACATGGCGGGCTTTGAATCTCTATGTGCAATCGATGTAGATGCAAAAGCCTTGGCGACATACAAACAGAACTACCCAAAAACTAAAATCATTCATCAAGACATACGTCAGGTTAGTCCTAATGAATTACGATTAGCGTTGGGCTTACGGCGAGAAGCACCAATACTGTTGATTGGCGGCCCTCCATGTCAGGGATTTTCTAGAAATATTCCTGCCGGTTATCGATACCTTAATGATTCCCGTAACCTGCTATATATAACGTTTTTGGAATTCGTAGAGGAGTTTAGACCCCTTTATGTTGTAATGGAGAACGTGCCTGAAATCTTGAAAGCTTACAATGGTGTAATTAGAGAAGAAATAACAGAAAAACTTGAATCATTGGGCTATAAAGTCGTCTCTTCATCATTGAATGCTGCATATTATGGTGTACCACAAACGAGAACCAGAGCTTTTTTTCTAGCTAGTCTAGATCGCTCTCTTCATTTTCCTGAACCAACACATTTTGGTGATATTAGGAGTGACTATAGAACTACAAAATCTTCTAATCAGCTTAATTTATTACAGGTAAATATTTCTCCACTTGTCTCAGTCAGAGATGCGATTGGAGACTTACCACCACTAGATGCAGGACAAGACTATGAGGCTGAAGTTTATCCTTCCGCTCCACAAACTACATATCAAGCGATGATGCGTCATCAAAGCATAAAAATTGTTAATCATGTTGCTCGTGCTTTGAGTCCAATTCAATTTTCAAGAGTTCGTGCTCTTTGTGAAGGACAAGATGCTAGGGACTTACCTTCTGAATTAGCTCCCAAGAAACACTACAGTGGTGCATACGGGAGGCTTTACTGGGATAAACCAGCAAGAACCATCACCAGATGGGTTTTTCATCCAGGATCAGGTAGGTTTTTTCATCCTACTCAAGATCGAACAATTACAATACGCGAAGCTGCAAGATTACATTCTTATCCAGATGATTTCCACTTTTTGGGAACATATACTGATATGGCTTCTCAAATTGGTGAATCTGTACCTCCTCTACTAGGTAAAGTCATAGCTTCATCTATTCTTCAGACCTATCCTCAGAAAATTGGGTATTGATTTGATCTTGCAAAGCAGAGAGAACTGTCTCCACATATCGATCAAGCGTGAGACGAGTTCTTTCAACTGTAATGCGAATCGCTTGTGTAGGAATAGTTCTAGCTTGAAAAAGTTGTTTCTGATTTTTATACCAAACTAATTCTATTTTGCCTGCAACGCTTCCCTGTAATCCAGCCCCCGATACCCCAGTAGTTCTATCTACTGTCCAAGCCCAAGAAAAAGTATTTGGGTCAAGAGGATTAAGTGGAAACTCACAGTAAATATACTCGTAGCCTTTGATAGTTTTCAGTAATATGCCTTTATAACTATTTACAACGCTTTGTGTTGCCTGACTCAAAATAATCTTCTGATTCCAATGTTGGATAATGGCTGATCCAAGCTCATTAGGCAAGGATTGCTCAGTCAGACCAGGAAAACCCAGTTGAACAGCCTTCTTTATGACATCTGCTCTCTGAATTACAAACAAAAATGGATTTGTAAAGTTGAGGCTATTCAGTTGGAGGGATTTGAGTGACCAACCAGTTTTAGTCACCAAGTCAACAGCATCGTAGAGAAGCTTGCTACGTCCTAAAGCGGGATCTGATAAAGGAATATCTTTAACATAATGAAAAATTGCTTCCCACGTATAATCTTCTATCGAGCCGATGACTGGAGATGCAATGGTAGCAATAATGGCTTGGCTTAATCTTTCAATCTCGTTGTCCGTCAACACTGAGGCATTCCTCTACAGCTTGTAAAAACTCGCTCATTGTCATATTTAAAGCATTGGTAATATGACTGAGAACTCTAACAGATGGACTTTTTAGCCCTCGCTCAAGCTGGCTAATGTAAGTCCTGTGCAGACCTGTCACTTCTGCAAGATACTCCTGTGACCAACCTTTTTTTGTGCGATGACGCTGTAGTTCTAGTCCTAAAATTTGGTCTAGTTTACTGGGCTGCATGAAGAAAAAGCCTAGTATTTTGAATACAAAAGTTCTACAGACTAAAGTATTCAATTGATACCATAAACTGATCTCTTTTATTGCCTTGCCCAAAGGCTTTTTGAATTTTGAACACTAGTAATCTATGTGATTAGTTCTAAGGGTTAGCAGAGTCAAGAGTAATTAGTTTTACTCCTTCTTTGCTAATGGAGGCTGAAGCACTAGTTCTGTAAGAACTGGACAGTAGTATTCAGCAATTTTTTTAGCGATCGCATCTGGTCGAGAAATTTTATCTAGATTGCAAAGTAAAATTACGGTAATTTTGTCATCAATAAAGCGGGTAATGTTACTTGCGAATCCTAAAATCGAACCATTATGACCAACTACTCGGCGATCACCATAATTGAATACCCACCAACCTAAACCTGCAACATATCTCAACTTTTCCCAATCATCGCCCTGATTGGGAAAATGAGGAGTCCACATTAAATCAAGGGTTGATTGCTTTAACAAAGTTGCACCACAAAGCGCCTGTTCCCACTTCACCATATCTTCTATACTGGAAAGTTGGCCTCCAGCAGAATAGGTAACAGAAGGACTGTAGTAAGGTTTGTTAACGAGTTTGCTGTTTGGCAACCGATAGCCAGCAGCCCGGTGTGGCACTATGTCTTTGGGATCATTCATTACAGTTGCCTTCATTTCCAAAGGAGCAAAAATCCGCTTTTGTAACAAATCTCCATAAGATTGTCCTGTTACCTTTTCTAGGATCAAACCCAGTAAATAGTAGCCTGTGTTGTCATAGGCGCTAAACTCACCCGGTTGAAACTTGAGGGGTAGGTGAGTAACTAGAGCCAAAATTTCAGATTTTGATAAATTAAGATGGGTAATTTCCCAGTAGTTTGGGGCATCGGTATAGCTAGGAATTCCAGACTGATGAGACAGAATATGTTGAATTGTGACATTTTGCCACGTTCGGGGTAGATCATCGAGATAATCTGCGATCGCATCTTCTAGCGAAATTATCCCTTGTTCCACTAGCATCATGATGGCTGTAGCAGTGAAAGTTTTACCAACAGATGCAATTTCATAAACTGTATGTTCAGTAGCCAGAACAGAGTGTTCAATATTTGCCAGTCCATAGCCCTTAACTAAAACAGGTTCACCTGACTGCACCACTGCAACAGAAAGTCCAGGAATCTGGTTTTGAGTCATTGCGGCTCGAATATACTCGTCAATCATAATCGGCAATGCTCAGTACAAGTGTAAAATGCCCCATGCCCTATGCCTAATTTTAGTGGTCTGTCTGATTAATTTTCAGGACTTATGTAACTGGCACAGTGCGATCGCTATTTTATGATATTTACTAAACTTAACAATTAGGTACTTATTAACTAGTCAGATTAATTATACTCTCACAAATTCGGCAGAGCATTTAGAACAGATTAGTCATGATAAAATTAATCGCTATCTCAAGAATGAAAAATTAACGCCACGGTTACTTTGGGATAATGTTAGAGATATGATTCAAATGAATGATTACGCATATCTAGTTTTTGATGACACAGTAATTGAGGTTCTCCTCTACTTATTGTGATAAGTTATATTTATATATTGAGTAAAGGTAGCAACATAAAATCGTATAAATCAAGATGGATAAGGCTTTGAAGATTTTTAATTACAAAAAAACTTAACTTTGGTGGAATAATTTCTGTCCAAGTGGCTGACTCAAGCTCAAGTCTTTTACAGAAAAGCTGTGCCACACTTCACACTCATTTAGACGGAATCTGTGACTATTTTATTAATAGAATAACCAGTGGTGTTATGGAAGGAATAAATAATAAAATTAAGCTAATTATACGCCAATGATCTCGATTTGCAAACTTTGAAAACCTCCGGTCACGCTTACTAATATGTTTATCTGATTAGTAAAAATATCACAATAAGTATATGAAATATTATCTATTTTATTTGCTTTCTCTGAGTACTAGCTTCTTAGTATTGATTGCTCAACCTGCATTAGCGCAAGTTACACAAATTACTGGAATTAAATACAAATTAACTGAAAAAGGTCTGGAAGTTATCTTAGTTACTCCTACGCTGACAAATTTGCTAAGTTTTCCTATGATACAAGATAATACACGTATATTTAATATAGCTAAAGCTCAATTGTCTTTACCTTGTGGTAGTAGATTCAGTCGAGATAATCCAGTAATAGGAATTCAATCTATTAGTGTGAGTTCTGAGAATAGCGATCGCGTTAGTATTGTAGTAACGGGTGACAAGAGCTTACCAAAAGTTTTTGTAACTGTAAGTCCAGCTAAAGTTGATTGTATAAAATGTAATTTTAAATATACAGACGAGTTAAGATATCAAGGCATTGAAGGACGAGCAACAGTAGTTTTAGATATTGATGAACAGGGTAATGTTATTAAGGCAAACTTAAATAGTTCTAGCGGTAATGCCCAACTAGATAATACTGTTCTAGCTCAAGTAAGAAACATGAAATTTATTAATAATGCTTGTGGAGAGAAAAATATTAGACTTAGTGCCAATTTTATTATCCAGGGTTCAGCTCTTTATCAACAAGCAGTTGAAGAATATAAACTAAGAAGACGTCAAGATGAGCGAAGACAAAATTTCAGAAATGAACAAAAGTAAATTAGAGGTCATTTATAAAGTAAAAATAAAATTATTGTAGGGTGTGTTAGGCGGATATTTCGATACAAGTGTCACGAGAAACATGACATGAGCGCCTAACGCACCATGTTATGAGGAGTGCGTTAGCCTATGGCGTAACACACCCTACTTAAGATTTACTTTATAAACCCACATTCTGCACCCTAACTGTCACAAAAAGGTTATTACTGACTACTGTTTCTTAAAAGATAGTAAAATAATACTTTAATTGTTTATGTAGCGAGATTATTTACCTACCCTAAATAATATTTATATTCTTAATAAGCAGGTGGTTTCATACAAGCAGAAAAAAACTGAAACTGGATTTCAAAGCCTCTCCCCCCGTGGGGGAGAGGAATGGAAGTGAGGGAAAAAGCCATGCCACAAAATGAGAAATCAAGACTTATGCATTTTTCTTTTTTCGTATGAAACTACCCTTCCCCCCTAAAAGGAGAATAGGGGTTCGAAGGGATAATTTAGGAAATTACTAGCTTTCGGAAGTTTCCTGGGAGAACTTCTTATGGATAGTTTTAGTAGATTCCCCATCAGCAGCTACCGTTATGAGATAGTCCATTAAACCATCTGAAAAGGGAAGACGTAGGTGGAAAGTACCATCGGGTTTGATTTTGATGGAATGGCCACCAATATTTACGCTTGTATTTGGTTGGGTTGCTCCGTGAATAATCAACTCAGCATCTGTTACAAACCAAAAATCTTCGGGGGAACGACTGAAAACCCGAATATTAGGTGAACGGGCTATGACTAACCAACGATCGCCATCGGCAATATAGCCAATTTCAACCATGTAGTCGTGATCGCTAACGGGAATAGCCACAAAGCGATCGCGTGTTACCTCTTCACATTCATACTGCTGTACAAGCTGGGGACTTTGATAACTCAAGTCAATCCCAGTCACATCGTAGAGCCGGACTACCAATTGAGAGCCGCCCTGTTGTCGCAATGCTTCGTTCTGAGCCTTGGAAATGTGCCAAGAGACATAAGCCCATTTGGGAGTGCGGGGTGTGAGCAAAATACTGCTCTCTTCTTCACTGCTCTCTTCTTGGATATCTGCCAAGCCAATAGCTGTTTCGCTTGCTAATGCTACATCTTCAATAGTGGAATCTGGATGAACAATAGCTCTTTGGCTTGCTAATGCTACATCTTCAATAGTGGAATCTGGATGAACAATAGCTGTTTCGCCTGCTAATGCGACATCTTCAACGGTGGGATTTGTAGGCACTGGACTGAAGACACGAATGATCGCTGAACGGGCGATGAACAACCAGCGATCGCCATCAGCGACATAGCCAATTTCAACCATGTAGTCGCGATCGCTAATGGGAATTTCCACATAGCGATCATGTTTTGTCTCGTGACATTCATACTGCTGGACAAACTGGGGATTTTGATAACTTAAGTCAATCCCAGTTACATCATACAGCCGCACTACCAATTGGTAGCCACCTTGTTGGCGCAGCGCTGCTTTCTTGGTTTCGGAAATCTCCCAAGAGACATCAGCCCATTGGTAAGTGCGAGGTGTGAGGACAATACTGCTTTCTTCTTCACTGATATCTTCTTGAGTGTCTCCTAAGTGAATATCTGTTTCATCCGCAATTGCCACATGATCAACTATGGGATCTGGATGCACTGGACTGAAGACACGAACAATTGCTGAACGGGCGATGAACAACCAGTACTCGCCATAAGCGACATAGCCAATTTCAGCTATGTAGTCGCGATCGCTGATGGGAATTTCCACCAAGCGATCGTGTGTTGTCTCCTCACATTCATACTGCTGTATCAGGTGAGGACTTTCATAACTCAAGTCAATCCCAGTTACATCGTAAAGCCGCACTACCAATTGAGAACCACCCTGTTGAAGTAGCATTGCCTTCTTGGTTTCGGATATCTCCCAAGAGACATGAGCCGATGTAGAAGTATGCGGTGTGAGCAAAATACTGCTCTCTTCTGCATCTGGCAAATCAACAGCTGTTTGGGCTGTGTTCGGCAAATTTTCAACCGTAGTATCAGTTTGTTCTTTGGCATCTAATCCAGAAATAGTAGTCCAGCCTGCAATTCCTACACCTGCTGCTAAAGCCGCAGCACCCGCTAAATTTGTGGAGTCATTTTCAGCAATACCTTCTTCAACAATGGGCTCTGCTTGAGATTCTTCTGGCAAATTGACAGTGGGTTCAGCTGCATCCGCTACTACATTGAATACATCTTCTTCTGATAATTCTGGCAAATCGTCGAGGAGTGAAGCTGTTTGTGCTGTTGATGCTTCTACATCGGCTGTCACTTCCTCAGACTCTGATGAGAGCAATTCATCTACTGAGTCTGTATCTTCAGTTGAAGTAATACTCTCTAACCAATTCAATTCTGCTTGAAGTTGCTCATCTATCTGATCTTCATTAATTTCTGTGTCCCAATATCCAAAATCAGATGTTACTTTTGGCACATCTGGTAATTCTGGAAGTGGAGCTGTCTCCTCAGATAAAGGCAGTTTTGCATCAGATTCTGGAATATTAAGCAGGTGAGGATATGAAGTATTTACTACAGCTGCTGGGGCTTCTATATCCCATTCAATTTCATCAGAATCGGACTCATGATTGTTTTCCTCAGTATAATTATTTAGATTTTCCGTCTCATAAATTGCATCTGTTTCTGTTTCTTTGTTGTTAAAGGCAGACCAACTAGCTGCCCCGATACCCGTTGCTAGAGCTGCACCATTAGTTAAAGCTGCTGCTCCCAAGTTGTTATTTTCTGAGCCATTAGCTACGCCTGATGTTGTGTCTTCATAAGAATTAGAAGTACCATTAGTTCCCTCTCGGACTAAATTTGATGTCCCTTGAGTAGCATTCTGGGTTAGGTTAGATTCTGTTTGTTGAGCATAGATGTTGAAAGGAGTGCGATCAGGGCTTTCTGGCTCTTGCAAGTGCGGCACTGGCTGCTCCTCAAGCATCGTTTTGTTAATGGAGGGAGATGTGCTGGCGTTGAGGACTGCCATTGCTCCATCTTCTGTGCTGGGTGGACGAGGATCTGATTCTGGTAAGTTGTCTGTTTTCTCGGTAGGCAATGGGCGTTTTCCTAGAATCCACCATAGAAACGCTCCAGCTACAGGAGCAAAAAACAAAGGTAAAAGCAACCAAAATGGTGTTTCTCTATTGACAATTGGACTGGGCTGTGCAGTAGCGGGAGCCACAAATGGCTGTTCGGCAAATGCAGAAGTAGTTGCACCAGGGGAAGGTGTAGCAGCAGGTGTCGTCTGCACACCGGAGGAAGCCGTGACAGGTTGTAATGCGTTGGTTGCGATCGCCTCTGCTTCGGTAGTTCTACCTTGTTTTATAGCGTTCTTTCCTGGGTCTGCAAGGGTAAAGCCGAGAAAATCTACTGTGCTTAAACTCGGATTTTTTTTGTAAACGTAAACTAAAGGTTGCGAGAAGGGATATTTCTCATCATCTGGTAAGGCTTTATCTAATTGCAGAACTCGCACACCTTTCAATTTTGACACGTCATTAGCTAATACATAACTGATGCCGTCTTTGCCCAGTTGTTTAATGATTTCTGCTGTATTATCCTCAGTTAGTTGGGTAGCATTGGGCCCTGTGGCAAATTCAGCAGTCTTGAAAGCTGGATAAGAGCGAAAAGTATTGCGAGTTTCACTGGTGTTAGGGTGATCGATTAACCGAATCTTCCCTGAAGGACCTCCTAATTGTGACCAGTTTGTAATTTGTCCCCGGAAAATCCGGGCGAATTGCTTATTAGTCAAGTTTCCTTTGAAAGGATTATCTGCACTAACCACGATCGCAATTTTCTCACGGTGCAAGCGAAGTTGCTCTAGTCCTTGGGCTTTTTCTGCTGGCGTCAACCCACGCCCCATTGCTGCTATATCGATTTTGCCATCTAACAATTCTTTCAATGCCGTATCAGTGCCGTTAGCAGCAACTTCAACCTTTGCACCAGAAAACTGTTTTTCAAAATTTTCTTTCAGGCTTTGGTTGATTGCACCCAAGCTACTTGAACCATCAATCCGCACTGTCGCCCCATTCTGCACTGTTTGCGGCAGTGTAAAAGAGGGAGCTTCAGGTTTAGATTGTGCCAGCATGGGTTCTGACACCAGTAAACTTGCTGCCATAGGGGTGGTAGCTAAGGTAAGCCATAATACCAATCTGACTATCGAAGTATCTTTTTTTTCTTGTTGCCACATAAGCCCTTTATTAAAGTAAAAAATAGAAAGCCTGCCTTAATCTTTATCTTTTTATGGATTATGCAGGAGACGCGCTAATTATACATCCCTGTTATATTTCTTATCAGTTATTGTAAATATTTGTGTCACTGCCGGAGGCAGGGGAGCAGGGGGGAGGCTTGGACGGAGCTTGTACTTTGCCCAACCCAAGGCGTCCTTTATGACGGGGCTTGATACCCCTGTTTTGCTTTGCTCCACCGCAGGCGGGAAGGACTTGCTCCCCTGCTCCCTTCCCTCTTCCCCCCTGTCTCTTCGGTCACTATATACCTGGTCTGACTTTAACTGTTTCTACTTTGCTGGACAAAATTTAGTTAAATAAATCTTGGGTTCACATGTTATTTTTCACCAGATGTCTAATGATAGTCATGGTTGAAAAATTAGCTAAATAAATAATAAAGATAGTATATAGCGGTTCTCGCATGAGTAAGGTACAGAAATAGGACTTACACATCAGCAACGAAAAATCAAGGGTTTGGGCTGGGCATTGGTCATTAGGCACTTGTACTGAGCTTGTCCTGAGCGTAGCCGAAGGGCGTAGTCGAAATATTGGGCATGGAAAATTCACCGATGCCCCATTCCACGCTGCGCTATGCCTAACTCAACGAATAAGTGTACTGCGTAAGTCCTGAGAAAAATAATTAACCACAGATGAACACACATACTCATAAAGACACGGCATTGCCATGTCTCTACCCAATACCCATTGAAATGAGATATCGCTATAAACAGATTAAATATATTGTTTGGCATCAAATTAAATAGTTACTAGTTAAAATAATTAGGTTTAAGTGCCCCAATATATCAGTAAACAGTTAACTATAACTGTTTTAAATTCCTACTATCCACTTAATAACTGTTGACTAATCACTAGTTTAAGCTTTACTTAAATAGTGTAATAATTAGACAATTTAGGTCTTTCTAAGATGTTTAAATTGCTAGTAATAAGCCAACAAAATCTACACAAAAAATCAGCTTTGGCAGATCCGGTCTGGCTAGTATTAGAAATCATTGCAGTCTTGGCATTAATCTGTCTGAAGGAATTGTTGTTTGATATCATGGCAAGAAATGATATTGATGCTTTACCTTTAGCAAGACAGTTCGCTTATCCTAGCTGGGTTCCGGGAGATTGGTCTGTTAACCAACCACCTGTTTATCGAGTTTTGTTTCAAACTTTATTTGGCTGGCTCATAGGAAGCTGGGGGTTTCTGGCTAGTTCGATAATAGGACGTTTATTTTGCTATAGCTTGATCGCTTGGGGATTAGTACTAATAGGTCGAAGACTGGGATTGAATTTGCTTTTACTGATGTTGGCTGTTGCAATGTTTTTCTCAGGAGATCAAGGTGTTGCTGCTGGGGAAAGGATTATAGGAGCGTTAGAAACGAAGATATTTGCTTATGCTATGGTTTTGTTGGCTATAGCGTTTATGTTAAGGAAACGTTATCGGCTGACGGCTTTTCTGTTAGGGCTAGGAACTTCATTCCATGTTTTGGTAGGCGGTTATACAACTCTATTTGTACTAGGGTGGGTGATTTTAAGACGAAAAACCCGTTTTCCTAGTATGCGGGAATTGGGATTTATTGTTCCGTTATACCTGATAACAAGTGTATTTGGTCTAAAAGCGATAATCGAAGACCTGTCCAGTCCAACCCCTACAAGCCCCATATCGATTTCTTATATATATGTCTTTCTTAGGATGTCCCACCATCTGAATCCCTTATCATGGCCTGCATATTGGTGGATAATTCCGATATTTTTTCTTGTAATGCTTGTGAGCAGTGCTGGCGTCCTTTGGTTCAATCGTCCAACTAAAGAGCTGTCTGAACAATTTGAAAAGTACGAAGCTCGTATAGGACTATTTGAGTTCACGCTGATCAGTTTAATCCCCTATTTACTGGGAGTAGTGATTGCTCCATTCGACTCTCAAGGAAGCTTGCTACAATATTACCTTTTCCGCGTAGGTGATGTAATGTTGCACCTCAACGCCTGTTTTTTGTTTATCTGTGCTTTGGATCAAATCTTCACAAGTAGAAAACAACAAAAAGCGTTGTTATTTCTATGTAGTCTGGCGCTAAGTATAAGCATTGTCAAAGGATTCCATAACTTTCAGAAAGATTTTCAGTCTACACTTAATTTTCCTAACGAAGTGCAGGAGGTAGATCCACAGTGGAAAGATATGGCTGCTTGGGTGCGAAAAAATACCCCAAAAAATGCCATATTTATATCTTCACCAGTTGAATTTGCTAACTTCATCTGGCTGAGTGAGCGTCCAACCATTGCTAAATATAAGCTCATGGCTCAGACTAAAACTGGGACATTAGAATGGTTTTCACGGATGCGTGACTTGAGTGGTAACTTTAATGGGGTTGATCCATTAACTCAATTTAATGAAAAACTACTTACAGACGGCTACAATAATTTGACAACTGACCAGGCTAAGGCACTAATCATAAAATATCATGCTTCGTATTTAGTAACTCGCATTCAACATCGTTTAAATATGCCAGTTGCTTACTGTAATAAATCTTATGTTCTATATAAAAAACAGTAAGATTAGAGCTACTAAAAATTGATAATTTATAACTATGAATTATTTTGATTGAGATAACAATGACAATCTGGTTTATCAATCAATGACTCTACCAAGGTATTCAGGGCAGTAGCAGCTAAAGCGCCACCTCCTAAAGTGCCTGCAACTGTAATAAAAGGTATCTCTTGTTGCATCAGTTGTCGCTTGGCTGCGGGAGCATGGCTAAAGCCAATGGGCATTCCAATTACTAATGCAGGCTGAATTTTCTGGTTGGTAATCGCCTTACAAACTTCTACAAGTACTGAGGGAGCATAACCAACTACTAACACACAACCCTTACTTACTTGCTGCAATTTTTCTCGCCATTCTTGATGCTGCCAAAAGGCAACTTCTGCCTCTGTGGCGGTGGTAATATGCGGATTATCAATCAAGGTTTCAAATTGGCATCCCAAGTGAAGTAATCGGGTTTGATCCAAAGCAGCGGCAACCGTTTGGGTATCGACAACAATTTGACAGCTTGAAGATAAAGCTTCTCGACTGGCTGCGATCGCATCTCGACTCAATTTAACAAAGGACACCAAACTAACATCACCACAAGCCAAAACTAACTGAGAAATTAAGTGTTGTTCAATTTCCGAACGGTGAGATAAATCAGGTAATAAGCGTTGTAGGGATTCTGAAAAAGCTTCCGAGTGCGTATGAATTTCAGCATCCAAGCCACTCCAGAGATTTTCCAATCCTCCCAATCCGGCTTGAGTTTCAACATCAAGTAACTTCAGTTGTGCCAAAACTTTCGCCTGCATAATTTGACAATGGCGATCGCGCCCCAATAATCCTTCTAATGCTGATGCTGTTTGTCGCAGTTGAGAAATTTGTTGCATCACCGCCCGATATTGCTGCTGGAGTTGTCCCATCAGGTTAACAGTTGTGTCGGCTTCTGGTTCCACCTCCAAAATATTGCGGATATGGTTTAGCTGAAACCCTTGCTGCTTGAGTGCTACAATCCTTTGCAACCGGAGAACATCTTTTTTGGTATAGAGACGGTAATTGCTAGGCGATCGCACTGGTTGCGGTAGCAGTCCCAATTGATGGTAATGTCGCACCATCCGCGCAGTTAAACCGCCGCCTACCAGGTGCGTTAACTGCTTAATTGTCAGTTCGTTACTTTTGATTTCCACGAATTATGGTCTTAATAAAGATTAATTATTGTCAAAGGGGCTTTTAGAAAAGGCGATGTCTGACGACAAGCCACTGCGTGTCTACGCTTTTAACCTAGCTTAGTTAAACTATCTGCTAACCAATAATTTTTTCTGCCTATTAGCTTCTTGGATAACGTTGCTGTTGCTCGTAAATACCTGAATATCGGGAACAACAGCATAATCCATATCATCTGTAATAATTTTAATTTTCCCCGCTCCGGCTCTGCTAATAGCTTCAAGAAGTAGTAAGTCATAGCCATCAACAGCTTGGGTTTGGAATCTGTTTAGTGCTGCATCGGTTGTTGCGTCATCTACTGTCAGATCAACAGGAACAGCAAGCGCCTTAACCTGACTCCAAGCTGACTGAACTTCGGCAACAACATTCATCCGTTCATTTGGGTAATTATGACGGTATTCTTTAAGTGGCAAAGACCCATTTGATTTTGTATAAATGTTATATTTAGTTTTCTCAATGATATGAGCAAGTTCAGCCAAAATTAGTCCAGAATATGTCAGTGTGGCTCCATTTAAAAGAGCTTGATTGATATATTTGAGATAATTGCTGAATCTGGAAGTTTGAGTACCAAACCCAGCATTTGTATAAGTCTGCCAAAACCAGACGTTAGTATCTACAAGAAAAATATCACCCTGCTGTGGATTATCAGTTTTGATGTCGATGATATCAGCTTGGATATTAAGATTGACCACCATGCTTTAAAAAGTTGCAGCCTGTTCTGCGAGCGCTGCATCAACCGCATTACGAAATTGCTCATCAGAATAGTAATGCTTCGCATTGGCAATCACACGTTCAAGAACATTCCACCCCTCAGAATTTATAGCAGTGAACTCAACCAACCGATTAAGGTTATCTGCTGGAATATCCTTCAAGAGATGACCGATCGCAAAGTTGAAAAAGGGAGACGCAAAGACCTGAACTCCAGTAAAATCTAATTCTACAGGGTTGCCAGAAAGCAGAACAGGATGAATCTGGTCATATACCTTCTGCCCACTCTCAGCGCTGATGGCGTATTTCCCGACTAAATCAAAAATTTTGTATGTCATTCCTCTATGTCCCTATTTAAAATAACCGCTTCTTAAGTTGATGAGCTTCAGTTGCTAGGCAGTAGTAAGATTCATCACACCGAAGTGCAATATTAATCAGGGTTCCCTTAAACTTAGTACATTTGTTCTGATATATAATATTATCGCCTATATTGACATATCCGTCATTACTAAAGATTGTAAGGTTTCCATGATTTTTTACGATGAACTCTTGCAATAAATTTAAGCCTGCACCACGAGAGATACTAGATACTATCTTGCTTAGTGCTATTTCCCGGCTTGAACGCCCACTGTAGAGCCTCATTAGCAGTCTTGTCTAAGTTCTGAGGTAGAGAGCGAACACTAGTAGGGATACCAATACCAAAGTCGATGACCGTCAGATGAAGAAAACCAAGTTTGGGGTAGTGCTGACCGCAGCTGAACACCCCCATAGCAGATTGACTATGATCAAATGCATTGAAATATATCTCTAAGACTCGCCCTGTAATTGCATCTTGTAGTCTTGGACTAATGTTGACCCAATCTTTGCCGAACCAATTATATTTCAGGTAATCTGCAATAGCACTCATATCCTGCTGAAGATCATTCCGGTAAGGTATGGAGTTGCCATCCCAGGGTTTCCTGTCAAAGCCGAAATCATACAAGAAGCCATTCTGAGCTAAGTTCATCCGAATTTTGTCTGGAAGTGTATTCCAATCGAAAGCGACAGAGCCGCCACGAGCTTCGATAAGACGGAATAGTCCCCCCAAAAAGGCAACGCCGTAGTGTCCCAAGAACTCGCAGTAGTGAAAATCTACCCTGATATTTAAGCAATCTTGGGGTAGCTGCTCAATTTCATCCCTGAGTTTAAATAACTTATTAAAATGATGGGGATTGTCATCAATCTTGGTTACATAAAGAATTAAATTTGGTTGGTTTTTAGTCTCTAACAGCAAGATAACTCCGACTATTACAGATATTTATTAGTCATTTATATCTTGAACTTTAACACTGGTATCAACAAGATTTAGCACTTTTTTTGCGATCGTGGAGCGTGCCACAGGCAATTGCTTTCATCCTCTGATCAGAAATTTGAAGGTTTACAAATTAGCGCACCATACCCAGAATAAAATACACACTTACAGATAAAATCATTCTGCGAACCTACTTACTCTGCGTTTCAAAATAATTATAACCCTTGACATTAACATTAATGTCAAAGTTTAGCCTAAGAGAGTCCCTGTTAATTCACCTCTCATGCTTTATCCCCAACGTTTGGGCCAATTCACCAGAGAACACGCAGATACCGTAGCTGCACTTTTGTGTGGATTCCTATTATTTCTCGGATGGTTCGCCTTGCATCTCGGTTGGTTGGGATTGGCATTCCTGCTACTACCTGCTGCTTATGTAATTGGTGGTTACGAAAGTGCGCGGGAGGGATTGACTACTCTCTTCAAAGAAAAAGAACTCGATGTAGATTTGCTGATGATTGTGGCGGCTATTGGTGCTGCTAGTCTGGGCTTATGGCGAGGAGAATATCATCTAATTATTGATGGGGCAATTTTGATTCTGATTTTTGCTATCAGTGGCGCAATAGAAGGTTATGCTATGCAGCGAACTGAGCAAAGTATCAAAAGTTTAATGAGCTTGACACCAGATACAGCCAGGGTTTTGCTTCAGGGAAAGGAAGAGGAAATTCCTATCAGTCAGTTAAAAGTGGACGATCAAATTGTCGTCAAACCTGGAGAGTTAATTCCTACCGATGGGATAATTTTATCTGGTTACAGCACCCTCAATCAAGCTGCAATCACAGGCGAGTCTTTACCTGTAGAGAAAACAGTGGGCGAAGAAGTATTTGCCGGCACACTCAACGGCTATGGTGCATTGCAGATTAGGGTACACAAACCAGCCCAAAGTAGTTTAATTCAGCGTGTGATTCGCTTGGTAGAACAGGCAAAGACTCAAGCACCACCTTCGCAAGAGTTTATTGATCGCTTTGAAAAAGGATATGCCAAAGTCATTGTAGTAGCTGGGATATTACTGGCAACTTTACCGCCATTTTTTTGGGGTTGGGATTGGGAAACGACGATTTATCGCGCCCTTACTTTCCTAGTGGTAGCTTCTCCCTGTGCGCTGATGGCTGCAATTATGCCCACCCTGCTGTCGGGAATTGCCAATGGTGCAAGACAGGGGATTTTGTTTAAAAATGGGGCGCAGTTGGAGAAAATTGGCAAAGTCCGAGCGATCGCATTTGATAAAACTGGTACTCTCACAACAGGACAGGTGCAGATATTCCAAGTAATTTCAGCTAGTGCATACATACAAGCAGATGTATTGAAAGCCGCCGCTAGTGTGGAATCTTATTCAGAACATCCCATCGGTAAGACAATTGTGCAGGCGGCTGGTGATTTGGATTGGGTTGGTACAATCCAAGTGCAAGCCATACCTGGACAAGGAATTGTCGGAATCGCCCAAGAACAACAGGTAATTGTAGGAAATGCCGTTTTTGTACAAAAGTATGTCACAATTTTACCTAAAGAATTGCGAGAAATGGCTCAATCTTTAGAGCAAGAAGGTAAAACTGTCGTTTGGGTAGCACAGGGAACCAGGGGAGCAGAGGTAATGGGTATAATTGCGATCGCAGATGAAGTAAGATCGCAAGTAGCCGCAACCATTACCCAATTAAAGAAATTGGGAGTTGAACAAATTGTCATGTTAACCGGAGATAATCAAGAAACTGCTCACAGTGTCGCTAAAGCAGTAGGAATTGATCGGGTGTATGCTCAACTCTTACCAGAAGATAAGCTTGATGTTATTCGCCGTCTACAGCAAGAATATCAAACTGTGGCAATGGTGGGTGATGGGATTAATGATGCACCACCTCTAGCCCAAGCATCTGTGGGTATAGCAATGGGTGTATCTGGTAGCGATGTCGCATTAGAAACCGCAGATATAGTACTGATGGCAGACAGGTTAGAAAAAATTGCTGTAGCGATGCATTTAGGCAGGCGATCGCAATCCATACTCAAACAGAATATATTCGTAGCATTGTGTTTGATTATGTTGCTTTTGGTGGGCAACTTTCTGGGAAATATTAACCTACCCATCGCCGTGATTGGGCATGAAGGTTCTACAGTGTTAGTTACCCTTAGTGGTCTAAGATTGCTGAAATAAAGCACTCTTTTCTCTGTGTCGCGCCAGTTGCTACCCTTCTCCTGACGGAGACGCTGCGCGAACGGGAACGCTAAGAGCGAACAAGTCGGGGAACCGCAAGGGCGCACTGGCTTCTCTGCGCCTCTGTGGTTGGCTGAATTCGGTAGGAGAAAGGAGGTAGAGGGCAGTATTCCTCTTTTTTTAACTGCCCTTAGTTTACGTTTTTTATATTTAACTATTTATTTTGAATGCGTGAATTTTGAATTGTTATATCTGTTTTAGTTTTCTTTTGAGAGTTAAACCTGTGCCTAAAGCGCCAAAAGCTAGTAGACCTAATGTGGAAGTAGATTCGGGAATTGATTTGGAAACTGGATCGGCACGGAAAACACCTCTGAAAGTCTTACCACTGTCATCTATAAAGTCTGCCAAGAACGAGATTTGACCAGAATTATTTAGATCCCCGAACAAAAGATTGGTAACAGTACCTCCTAAAAGGGAGTCCCCAATGGCAATCACTTTATCTGCAACGGGGTCTGATCCTGTAAAAATACCGTCGTTAAAAACATTTTCTGCCCCATTACGTAATGTTGCGCCGAAAGCTACTTGATTGTTGTCATTAATTGCGTTACCAAGAAAGCTGCTAAAGGAGCTACTAGTGTCAGCAATAGTGGTAATTTCTTCACCATTGCCTGTAAATATCCCTGTTTCCCCGTCCTTTAGTAAAGCTCTAAATATCACTGTTCCTGTATTATTAATGCTAACATCAAAAAATGCATTCAAAAAGAAACTAGTATTATCAGCGATCGTTGTAATTGTCCCATCTTTAATCGTGAAAAGACCTGATATTCCATCTTTTAATGAAGCTTGAAAAGCCACTACATTAGCGTCATTAATTGCAGGGGGTTGGTCGAAAAATCTAAATAGTCCGTTAGTATCCACCACAGTTGTCAAAGGGCCACCATTGCCAGTAGCAATAGCGCCATTATCAAAGTCAAAGTCCTTTGAAAGACCGAAAACTAATGTGCCACTATTGTTGAACGCACCGGATGATACACTGGGGACAAACAAACCGTCGCTTGATGTAACAACTGTGGTAACATTCTCACCGTTACTTATTAACAGTTCATTTTGAGGCTCACTAATATTTCCGAAGGCTACTGTACCACTATTATTAATTTCAAGACCATCTATAGAATATGAGTGTGATAGTTTAAGGACAGTGGTAAATGCTCCGCCACCGTTGCTAGTAAAGATGCCTTCAACGATGCCTTGCTCTTCTTGAAAGGTGCTAACACCAAAAGCTACTGTACCATTATCGTTGATAGGGCCACCACCGACATCGAAATTGGTATCGGGGAAGCCACCACCGACACCAAATAAGTCCTTAAAATTATCCCTGACGTTAACGATTGATGTAAACGTAAAGTTGCCAGCTTGTGCTGAGTTAACATCTATCGTTACTAAACTTAGGAAAGTACCAGCTATTGCAGCTAAAATTTTAGGATAACTATTCATGTAAATATTTGTTAATTGCATTACTTTATTTTTGTCCAAGTTACTTTTATCAGAAAAGTAGACATATAATCTATATTTTGATAGGAATAAAAAGGCGAGATTTAAAATATTGAGTCCAGCAACACAGCACCATGATTTGGGTTACAGATGCTTCAGGAAGTTGGGTATCACCTTTATAACATGAACCTATCACCAGCTTTACTAGGTACAGCATTTCATTAATTTGTAGCGAATTAAATTTAGCAATACCCTGCAATGCTAATGCATCGGCTGACAATGCTAATGTATCAGCTAACAATGCCAATGCATCGGCTAACAATGCCAATGCATCGGCTGACAAAGCTAATGCATCAGCTGACAAAGCTAATGCATCAGCTGACAATGCCAATGCATCGGCTGACAATGCTAATGCGTCCTTTACGGTAGCTTGCGGGAAGCCGAAGCGTCTACGTTAAAAAAATTGACTCTGAGCGAAGCCGAAGGGTCAACAGTGAGCGACTCGTGCCGACTTGTACTCTCGCGCGTCGAAGTAGAGAAGCCGAGCCAAGCCGAACTGTTGACTTTGACGAAGAGTTTTAGCCTTAACCCAAGCGTATTGCGTTATAGTTGGAAGTTACACTGATTTGAGTGAGAGTAATTTCTGGGAACCTAGCGATCAGTAGTGACGGAATGCTGATTAATCCAATTAAAAGAATGACGATCGCACAGACCGATGCAAAGATTGACCGCTTAATAAAGAAGTCAACAAACATGGTTTAAAAAATTGGGCATTATTGGTATTTGGCATTAGGCATTGAAAAGAGGCAGAGGGGCAAAGTGCAGGGAGCAGAGGGGAAAGAGCTAATTTTTTATTCTTCCTCTGCTTTGTGCTTCTTCATCTCCTCACCTCTTCTTCACCTAAAGATTCCGACTACCCACTTCTTGCGGTGCAGGAGTAATGGGAGCGCCATTGGTTAGACTGAGAATACCGGAAACAACAATTTTGTCCCCAGCTTTTAGTCCTGCGATAACTTGATAATTATTTCCCTCAATAACTCCCAATTTCACGGGTTTTTGTTGAGCTACTAAAGATGGGGATGGTGCTTGAGTTTTCGGCTTTTGTGCTGAGGCTTCAGCTTTCGGCTTTTGTTCTGGCGCTTGAGCTACAAAGACAAAAGTCTCTCCACCCAGGCGAGATACTGCTGTAACTGGAATTAAAATTCCTGGACGTTCGTTCCAGATTACTCTGGTTTGGACTGACTGGCGATTGACCAGTTGATTTCTAAAATTACCAAAGTTGGCTTTAGCCAAAACTGTCTGGGAATCTGAACTAGCATCTGGAGAGATGAAACTCACTTTACCCCTTGCTGTGGTTTTGCCTTGGGCATTTAGCATTTGCACTGGTAATCCCAAGCGCAGTTTTTTGGCATCTTCCAGGGGAACGGAAATATTTAGTTCTAAAGAGTCGTTTCTAGTCAGTGTGGTGAGTTGATCTGCTTTTTCTACATAATCTCCCACCTTTGTTGGAATATCACCAACAATGCCAGTGAAAGGTGCAAGGACTTTTGTATATTGCAGTTGGACTTGGGCAGCTTGGACTTGGGCAGCTGCTTGACTTACTTGCGATCGCCCTTGGGCAATATCTTCTGGGCGGTTGCCGTTCACCTGCTCTCTATAATATTGTTTCTGTTGTTCTAAGGCAGCAGCCAGTTGTTGGATATTAGCAGTTCTGCTTTTGCGGAGTTGCTCTAAGTTTTTCTGAGCTGCAACCAGCGCCGCTTCAGCACTAGTTTTGTTTTTCAGGTATTCATCTAGGGTATCTTGAGATGTTGCCCCTTCTTTTGTTAATTGTTGGTATCGCTTTGCTCGTGCTTGTGCTAGTACTAAATCGGATTGGGCAGAATTAACTTGAGCTTCAGCCTGCTGAATTTGCTGTGGTAGCGATCCAGATACAGCATCTTGATATTTTGCTTGGGCTTGATCTAGTTGGGCTTTGGCTTGAAAAATTATTTCTCTTCGAGTTCCTGCTTTAAGTTCGGCAAGATTTGCTTGTGCTTGTTCTAATGCTGCTTGTCTTTGTCGTAGCTGGGCTTCAGCATCATCACTTTGTAGGCTAAAAATGACTTGCCCTTTTTGAACAAGGTTGCCCTCATTGATGAAAATCTGGGTTATTCGTCCTTCAATCTGTGGCTTGATTAATACTGAACGTGGAGCCTCTAAAGAGCCAATAAACTCTGAGCTGTCCTGCACAGTTTCAGTTTGCACAGTCGCTAGCTTGACGGGAATTGCCATCTGTTGACCAGCAGCAGGCCCGCCCGGTGGTGTATTCTTAGCATTACTAGTTTGCCACCAGCGCCAACCAATACCAACACCTGCAACTAATAAGACGATTCCCAACAGCAGGGGCCAACGCCGCTTTTTAGGTGGCCTTGGCGATCGCTCTGGCAAAGGTTGCGACTCTTGACTAGAATCATTAACAACAGGCTGTTCTGTTTCAACAGGCAGGGTAGAATCAGGGAACTCAGAATGGGACATATTCGGTTTCTCGTCTTGTGGATTTAGACTTGGGCAATCTACTTGTCGCTAAAAAAGCATTGTTGTGATGTTGATCACAAATATATATTTGGGTATTTGGGATATTTGGGTATTTAGGCGATCGCTCACGTTGTCTAGCACCTGAAATAAATATTGTTCAGCACATTATGGCTATTTTGTACATTACTTAGGTCAAATTATTTTCAAAGTGTAATTTATAAAAACTTTTTTAGGTAGTCTCAACGCAGTGCCTTAGCTGAAAAAGAAAACAGGGTTAATCTTGTTGCAGACTAATCAACTAAACCTCCTACCTTCTGCAACGGCAAAGTGCTAATACCGCACACAAATAAATTCACACAAGTTTCCATGTATGATTCACGACTGTACTCTAGTGCGGTGGGGATATCGCTAAAACGCAGGATACCGTGAAGCAACATACCCGTGAAACTATCCACAGATGCTTTCAAATCTATATCTGAAGATACCGTGCCATTCTCTTGACTTTTTTGCAAGTACACAACTAGCTGCTCGTGCAGCGATTTGTCAGTTTCGGATAAAATCAGACGGGCGGTCTGGGGATGTCGCTTCGCTTCCCCAATAAATGTCCGAATCAAGTCTTCATGCTCCTCTATCATCTAGTTGCAAAGCTTTGTATAATTCTTGAGGTCAATGTATAGGTCTTAAGTCCAGTCGTTGTGATGAGCTAAAGCTTCTATTTGTAAAGCGATCGCTTCGGTAATCACAGCAGCTAGTAGTTGCTCTTTGGTCTGGAAATGACGAAATAAAGTTACCTCATTGACCGCAGCAACACGAGCAATTTCTCGCGTTGTCGCTCCAGTTAAACCTGCTGTTGCAAACACCTGAGTTGCTGCCTTGATCAAGCGTGCATGAGTTTGTGCCGTCCTTGATACTAAGTTTTCCATGAGCGTTTGCAAGTGCTTGCTTGCATTATAACCACATAAAAGACGACACCAGTATAAGTTAAAAATGAGTTTATCGCTCTTAAGTAGTAATGAACACTGATCTTAAGGAAGAGAAAAGTATGAAACGTAATAACGGCAGGCTTGCCTACACTGTTAACTTAGCTTTATTAAACAAGGTTGCAAGTTTCATTGAGTTATCCTCACCAAGAACGACGTGCAATCAATTAGTGTTCTCTAGAATCCTATTTTTGAGCAGTCTCAACTTCCTACATTTAGGTCACCCGATCGGTTGATTTTCAACTCACCCGAATGGGTGATTTAATTTTTCCTAATTACGGTTTTGTCTTCTTAGTAGCTTAATCTTCGCTGATTAAGAAAGCATTCCATTTTTGTCAAAAATTTCCATTATCCAGACATATTAACCATCCACAACTGATTTCTTAGAATTTAATTTAGGCAAGATACCTAGAATTGATTTTCGGTTAGCAACAATATGAGAAAGCAGCCCTTCATATCGATTAAGTGCTTGCTCTAAAGAATAGTTTTCTTCAGCAAACTGTCTTCCTGCATTACCTAGACTCGCCCCAAGAGTAGGATTAGTATATAAATCATGCACCGCAGCAGCCATTGCATCGGGTGATTCTGGCTCAACAATTATCCCACCACCACTGAGTTTAATCGCTTTTGCAGCAGTACCAGTGGCGGGAACTGAACCCACAATCGGGCGACCACTTGCCAACAATAACGGTATTTTTGAAGGCATATTGAACGAAATCACATTGCGTTTTTGCACAATCAACCCGACATCAGATGCTGCTAGCATTTCAGGTAGTTTTTCTCGCGGCTGCAATGGTAGCAGCAAAACATTATCTGCTCCATTTAAAAGACAATATTTCTGCAACCTTTGCAATGCTATTGATTCACCAACGATGACAAAGACAATCTCCTTGATATGACGCAAGCAAACTGCTGCTTCTATTACTGTTTCTAAACCTTGTGTTAGAGCAATGTTGCCCGAATAAAGTACTACAAACTTTCCATCAAGTTGATGGCTAGATATCCAGGAGTTGTTTTGTTTTGGTAAGGGGTAGATGAAATTTTCATTCACCCAATTGGGAATACAAACGATTTTATTAACAGGTACTCCTTTATTCACTAAATTATCACGAAACCCATCAGCAATCACACTAATACTGTGTGCAGCTCGATATGCAAATTTTTCTAGGGCTGCAAGAGTTCGGATCATCCACTTGTTCTTCAATAGCCCGATCCGTACCGCAGCTTCTGGTAGAATATCTTGCACATTCAGAACTACTGGGCAGTCGTATAACCAGCTAAATATTGTTACTGGTAAAGTACCAAAAAGAGGTGGAACTGTTAAGATAATCACATCAGGGCGTCCACCTTTAAAGGCTTGGGGTAAGCTCGTGAAAACAAAGCTTAACTCTAATAACAGCCGATCTAGAAGATTCGGTTTAGACTTAATTCGCAAGTAACTTCGTTGAATGGTGACGCCATTTATTTGTTCAGTAACGTACCATTTACCGCGATACTCATCGTAAATTTCGCGCTGAGGATAGTTGGGCATTCCCGTAATCACCCGCACTTGGTGACCTCGCTTTACTAATCCTTCTGCTAATTCAGTCATTAACGGAGCAATACCAATCGGCTCTGGATGATAGTTATAGGAATAAATCAGAATGTGCATGAGCTATTTGTGAATTTTGTGAAGACAGCCGGATATAATCGGATTTATTCCTTAATAGTCAGTATGGGCTGCTACTTTTATTACTTATTTAAATTAGTAACTTGGCTTCATTAACAGCGCGTTAAACATTGTTGATGAATTTTTTAGTTATTTTTAAAAGAGAATTTTTATCCTGCATAAAATCCTTAAAAATTAAAATATCATTGTGTGTAAACAGCTTAGGTTTTTAGAGGTTGTTTTAAAAGTTTCAGAAGGTATAATTTTTTGGTTCTGACTTGGGTGAACTACAACGAAAACATCAGCTTTCAGTTATATACTGAACTGCTTCGCTGTGTTCACAAGAAGAGTAAAATACCCTTTTAAAACATCCTCTTCTTGACATAGTTTTTAGTTTCTGGTTATTTATGACAATATTTGTCTTGGTTGTTTATGAACTAATGCTTAAATTTACACTTGAGGGATTGTACCATCATATTTAAGCTCGTGCATATAACCCGTATTCCGCCCTTTAAACTGGCACATAGTGTTAATGAGAATTAATGAGTTTGAATGATAACCCTACCAGTTAACTAAACTAATAGGGCTAGAATAGAAATTCAGTAAATTTAGCAAGCTCTCACTAGAAAGCCCTAATTTCTAGCAAGAGGCTTGCTTTTTCTTCAAAGATGAACCTACACCCAAGGCAGCAAATGCTACCAAACCCAACAGAGAAGCAGGTTCAGGGACTTTGGATACCTGAATAGAACCAGAATTTTGATCTAATGTTCTAAATGCTGACTGTTGATCGATATCCTGACGTAAGAACAAAGAGTCGCCAACCGTTCCCTGAAAGAAATATTCTCCAACTACACCTGTTCCTCCTGCTACATTAAAGGGGCCAAACAATGTTTGAGTGGAAGTATCAAAATTGAAATTAAAGAAATCAGATTGTGATACTCCACCAGCAACGGTGTTATAAGTTCCCAATAGATTTTTAGATGGATCTAAGAAGGAGACATTCAAGGATTGTAAAAAGTTGGTGGCTCCACTACCACTTTCTGAAATAATTGTAGGTGCTGTAGTTTCGTCGTAGCTGAATGACCCTGTTGCTGAGTAACCAGCATCACCTAGCCAGTTAAAGTTTAATTCAATAGCTTGGGCTGAGTTGTTAGCAGCAACGAGCGCAACACTAAAAGCAGCACTGGTGGCTGCGATCGCGGCGATTTTGGTGAAAATGTTTTTCATGGTCATAACTCCAAAGTTGGTTGAAATGATGCAGATATCAATGCATCAAACAAAACTAAGCTTACGATAGAAATATGTATACGTAAATACCGCATAAAATTAAGGTAATAAATGTAATAAATTTATAAAGGTAAACACTTTTTTATGAAGTTTTGGATAAAATACCAAATCTATTTAACAAACCTAAGCTCGACTTCATCAAGCAAGATGTATCTGGCAAGGCTGACTAAAAATCACGAGCGATCGCTTGAGAATAACTGATAAAGTTGAGCTACGCAAAGTTGAAAACAGTGTTATATGCCTGCGTTTCTATTAGAAGTTGGTACAGAAGAACTACCTGCAAGTTTTCTCAGTGATGCTTTAGTGCAATGGCAAAAGCGCATTCCCCAAAGCCTGGAAGCAAACAGCCTCAAGGGCGAAAGTGTCCAGGTATACGGTACTCCCCGGCGTTTAGCAGTAGTGATTAAAGGTCTACCATCCCAGCAACCAGACCGAGAAGAAGAAATTAAAGGGCCCCCCGCCCAAGCTGCCTTTAAAGATGGTCAGCCCACTGCTGCTGCTGTAGGCTTTGCCAAAAAGCAAAGCGTGGAACTGGATGCGTTGTTCCTTCGCCCCACTGACAAAGGGGAATTTGTCTTTGTGCAAAAAAGAATTCCCGGTCGTCCAGTGGCGGAAATTTTGACAGAACTTATTCCCCAATGGATTTGGGGTTTAGAAGGTAAGCGGTTAATGCGTTGGGGAAATGGGGATGCGAGGTTTTCCCGACCAATTCGCTGGCTGGTAGCTTTATTAGACGAGACGGTGCTACCTCTAGAATTAGTTAATGGTTCTAAAATGATTCAAAGCGATCGCATTTCTCAAGGTCATCGGGTCTTGCATCCTGATCCTGTGACAATTGCTCAAGCTACTGATTATGTTACCGCTCTCAAGTCTGCTTATGTCAACGTTGACCCAGAAGAACGGGCAAATATTATCAAAGAGCAAGTAAAGGCAGTAGCAAAGAATTTAGGCGGGTATACATTAATTTACCCCGATTTGTTAGAGGAAGTAACCAATCTTGTAGAATATCCTTCTACAGTTGTCGGTAAATTTGAACCAGAATTTTTAGAATTACCAACTGAGGTAATTACTGAAGTGATGGTTACTCACCAGCGTTATTTCCCTGTCTTCAAACCAGATAGTTTTGAGCAAGAATTATTGCCCAATTTCATCACAATTTCTAACGCTGATCCCAATAAATCAGATATTGTTGCCGTTGGAAATGAAAGGGTAATTCGTGCTAGATTAGCTGATGGCAGATTTTTCTACGAAGCTGATTTAACTAAGCCCTTAGAAAGCTTTTTACCACAGTTAGAAAAAGTCACGTTTCAAGAAGAATTGGGTTCTGTGCGTACCAAAGTAGATAGAGTAGTTAAGATTGCCGAGCTAATCAGCACCCAATTAGAATTAGCGAAAAATCAAAGCCAAAGAATCCAACGCGCTGCTTTATTATGTAAAGCCGATTTAGTTACCCAAATGGTGTATGAATTCCCTGAATTACAAGGGATAATGGGAGAAAAATATGCCTTAGCCAGTGGTGAAGATGCGGAAGTCGCAAAGGCAATTTATCAACATTATTTGCCAACAGGAGCAGGTGATATTTTACCCGAAACACTCACAGGTCAAATTGTCGGTTTGGCAGATAGATTAGATACCTTGGTGAGTATCTTTGGTTTAGGTTTAATTCCCTCTGGTTCCTCTGATCCCTTCGCCTTACGCCGTGCTGCCAATGCTGTAGTTAAAATTACTTGGTTCTATAATTTGCCGATAAAGTTAGATGATTTATTAGCACAAATATCCACAGAATTTGCAGCGAAATATCACAAAGATAAAGGATTATTAACCGTAGCATTACAAGAGTTTTTCTTGCAACGTATCCGCACTTTACTACAAGAAGAAAAGCAGATTGATTACGACTTGGTAAATGCAGTTTTGGGAGAAAATGATCCAGAATACACAGAACGGGCACTAAAAGATTTATTGGATGTACGCGATCGCGCCTTATACTTACAAAAAATCCGCAATGACAGTACCTTAGATAACATCTACGAAACCGTTAACCGTTCTACACGATTAGCCGCTCAAGGTGATTTGGATACAAAACAGCTAGAACCAACCACCGTAGTCCGTCAAGAATTATTCCAAAAGCCCTCTGAAGAAGCTTTGTATAAAGCCTTAATCGAATCAGTACCGCTTACCTCAGGAGCACAGCAGACACGAAATTATCAACTATTAGTAGCAGCACTAACAAAAATTGCTCCGACAGTTAGTAACTTCTTCGATGGGCCAGATAGCGTTTTAGTTATGGACTTTGATCCAGAAGTTAAGCGTAATCGATTACATCTGCTGGGATTAGTTCGCAATCATGCGCGTGTTTTAGCTGATTTTGGGGCGATCGTCAAAAATCTGTAGCGTAGATCAACAAAAAATTGTGTAATTTTTGCCAATAAACGCTACTATAAGGAGTGCTTAACCAGGGACACTCTGCTGCAATCTATGTCCAGAGCTACTGTAATTGGATTAGGAAAGTCCGGTGTTGCTGCGGCGAGATTGTTGAAACGGGAAGGTTGGGAGGTAGAGCTAAGTGATAGCAACACCTCCGAAACCCTCCTACAACAACAACAAGAACTCGCTGCCGAGCAAATAACCGTAAAACTATGCCAATCCTTAGAATTGAATAGTGCTAATTTACCCCAGTTAATAGTCGTTAGTCCTGGTGTACCTTGGGATATTCCGGTGTTAATCAAGGCACGTCAATTAGGTATTGAAACCATTGGGGAAATGGAACTGGCTTGGCGAAATTTGCAATCGCTACCTTGGGTAGGAATTACTGGCACTAACGGCAAAACTACTACCACAGCTTTAATTGCTGCCATTTTCCAAGCAGCAGGTTTAAATGCACCCGCCTGCGGTAATATTGGCTATGCCGCTTGTGATGTTGCCCTATCTCAGGGGACAGGTGGAGAAACTCTAATCCAAAATCCAAAATCTAAAATCCAAAATTATATTGATTGGGTGATTGCAGAAATTAGCAGCTATCAAATAGAATCTTCCGTCTTTCTTGCACCACGTATCGGTGTTTGGACGACTTTCACACCGGATCATCTTAGTCGCCATAAGACTTTAGAGAATTATTACGATATCAAAGCCAAGTTGTTGCGTCAGTCAGAGTTACAAGTATTTAATGGCGATGATGCTTACTTGAGGAAGCAAGGTTTAAGTGCTTGGCCTAATGCTTATTGGACAAGTGTCAAAGGAAAAGATTTTCTGATTAGCGAAAAAGGCTTTTACATCGAGGACGACTGGGTTGTGGAAAAATTGACTGCAACCTCTGCACCAGAACCGATTGTGAAAGTATCTACTTTGCGGATGGTGGGAGAACATAACCAACAAAATCTTTTGATGGCAGTAGCAACGGCAAGATTAGCCGGAATTAATTGTGATGCGATCGCGCGTGCTATTGTTGAATTCCCCGGTGTTGCTCATCGTTTGGAGCATATCTGCACTTGGGAAGGTATTGATTTCATTAACGATAGTAAAGCTACTAACTACGATGCTGCCGAAGTTGGTTTAGCATCCGTTAACAGTCCAGTGATTTTAATTGCTGGTGGAGAAGCTAAAGCAGGTGATGATACTGGCTGGCTAGCACAAATTCAAACTAAAGCTGCTGTTGTTTTATTGATTGGCTCTGCTGCTTCTGCATTTGCCCAACGTCTCCAAGAGGTGGGGTATTATTCTTACCATATTGTGGAAACTATGGAAAGGGCAGTTCCTAGAGCGGCGGAATTAGCTAAGGAGTATGAAGCGCCTGTGGTTCTGCTATCTCCGGCTTGTGCGAGTTTCGATCAGTACCCGAATTTTGAGGTGCGGGGCGATCGTTTCCGTCAGTTATGCCTTGATTGGGCAAAAGCAGAGAAACTTAAATACAACTCGATTCTTTCATCTCCTTTGCCTAATTCATTTACTGTGTGACTTGCAGCTACACACTGAATGAATTATGTAAAATGCGATCGCATTTTACATAAACTTAAATATTCTAGAAGGATTGTTTAGCGCTAATTTAGTGATTTCCTATAATTATGTTTTGCTGTAGTTTGCAACTTCAACCTCATAAGCGATGCTTGTAGGTTTAGGAATAGGTAAACCATCTTCTAGCATTCCTTCTAGATGAAATTCAATAGCTTCTGCAATCATCTGCTTGACTTCTTCTAAGGTTGCACCTGTAGTTACACAACCTGGTAAATCAGGGACATAAGCAGAGTAATTACTATCCGCCTTTTCAATCACCACTACGTAATGCATTGCCGTTCTCCTTATAACTGTGCTTGCCTCCAAATGCTACTGAGAGTACCAGGGGCTAAGTCGTCAGACAATTTACCTGGAACTGTAACTAAACCTGGTTTATCAGGATGCTTGAACTGTCGATGACTACCTTTAGTTCTATCAAGATACCAACCATCAGCTTCCACTCCCTTGATTACATCACGTACTTTCATATCACTACTTATCTATACAGTTGAAATTTCCGTTACAGATAAAGTAGTAGTTTAATGATTTCCGATAATTATATTTTGATGTAGTTTGCAACTTCAACCTCATGAGCGATGCTTGTAGGTTTAGGAATAAGTAAACCATCTTCTAACATTCCTTCTAGATGAAATTCAATAGCTTCTGTAATCATCTGCTTGACTTCTTCTAAAGTTTCACCCACAGCTACACAATCTGGTAAATCAGGGACATAAGCGCCGTAGCTAGTTTCTCCCTTTTCAATCACAACTGTATAACGCATTACTCTTCCTCCAATTGAGCTTGTCTCCAGATATTTTTAAGAGTACCAATTGGCACATCCACATTTGGCTTACCGGACTAAGAAGCAAGAAAAACGAACCGCATTCGCACAGCGTCTCGTTAGAGAAGAACGCAAAGCACACAAAGAAAGAAGTTAAAAGGGTTTGGCGCAGCCTCACAAAGAAATGGTATAACTTTTCACAGCATCTGGAAAACCTCTCTCTAAATCTCTCTCCTAAAAGGCTACCGTGTACACACAAGTATGACCAGCATAGGTTTCAACTCTTTTAGTAGTTTCGTAGGGTGCGTTATGTCCACGCCAAAATAACAAATGAGTTCGCCGAAATAACAAATGAGTTCGCCGAAATAACAAATGCGTACGCCAAAATAACAAATGAGTTCGCCAAAATAACAAATGAGTTCGCCAAAATAACAAATGAGTTCGCCGAAATAACAAATGAGTTCGCTGAAATAACAAATGAGTTCGCCAAAATAACAAATGCGTTCGCCTAAATAACAAATGAGTTCGCCAAAATAACAAATGCGTTCGCCGAAATAACAAATGCGTTGGTGTAGCCCGCACTTCTCTATGAGACGCTCTTGCTAGCTTCCACAAAGTGGTACGACGTAGAGACGTAGCACTGCTACGTCTCTACAGGGATTTTGGTATTATGCAAAATCATTTTCATACATGGAATCAGCAACGCCAGATTTTATCATGGGTTTCAGCATTGCTAAGTAGAGGGACAAAAATATCTCTCATGAATCTAGTGGCTCAAAATGAAATGCTAAAGTTAATAATCAAGCTTTTGCAGAGCTAGATTCCCTCTCTCTTAGATAAAATTTATATATGAACGCTACACAAGAAAAACTAAAAGTTCAGCTTGAACAGGCAATAGTTGCGGCTTTTGGCGCTGATTTTGCTGGAGTAGATCCAATTTTGGTTTCTGCTAGCAATCCTAAATTTGGTGATTATCAGGCGAATGTGGCTTTATCGCTGAGTAAAAAGAAAGGATTGCAACCAAGAGCGATCGCAGGTGCGATCGTTGATAAACTAGATGTATCCGAAATCTGCGAACCGCCAGAAATCGCTGGGCCTGGATTTATCAATCTGAAACTGAAAACGGCGTACCTGGAAGCACAACTGAATCATATTCAAGCTGATCCCAGATTAGGAGTTCCAGTCGCAAAAACGCCAAGAAAAGAAATTGTGGATTTTTCTAGTCCGAATATTGCCAAAGAAATGCACGTTGGACACTTACGTTCTACGATTATTGGTGATTCCATCGCCCGGATTTTAGATTTTCTTGGACACGATGTTTTGCGGTTAAATCATGTAGGTGATTGGGGTACGCAATTTGGTATGTTAATTGCCTATCTCCGGGAAGTTTACCCAGACGCGCTTACTACCGCTAATGCTTTAGATATTGGTGATCTAGTCTCTTTTTACCGCAAAGCCAAACAACGCTTTGATACAGATGCAGCTTTTCAAGAAACAGCACGGCAAGAAGTCGTAAGATTACAAGCAGGTGCAGAGGATACACTTCATGCTTGGAAACTGCTGTGTGAACAATCACGGCGGGAGTTTCAAGTAATTTATGATTTGTTGGATGTCCAATTAATTGAACGAGGTGAATCTTTCTACAACCCTTTACTATCTGGCGTTGTGGAAGATTTAGAAAAATCTGGGTTACTGGTAGAAAATCAGGGCGCAAAATGCGTTTTCTTGGAAGGGTTTACAAATAGAGAAGGTGAACCTTTACCCTTAATTGTGCAGAAATCAGATGGCGGGTATAACTATGCCACAACTGATTTAGCATCCCTCCGCTACCGGATTGAGAAGGATGAAGCAAAGCGGATAATTTATGTAACAGATTCTGGACAAGGGAACCACTTTGCTCAAGTTTTCCAGGTTGCACGCAAAGCCGGATGGATTCCCGATGATGTGGAATTAGTGCATGTGCCCTTTGGGTTGGTGTTAGGAGAAGATGGGAAGAAATTCAAAACTCGTTCTGGGGATACTGTGCGGTTACGGGATTTATTAGATGAAGCGATCGCTCGTGCCCATGCTGACCTAAAAACTAGATTACAAGAAGAAGAACGTATTGAAACTGAAGAATTTATTAATGAAGTTGCTTCTGTTGTTGGGATCAGTGCAGTTAAATATGCAGACTTAAGCCAAAACCGCACCAGTAACTACATTTTCAGCTACGACAAAATGCTGGATTTCAAAGGTAATACTGCGCCCTATATGTTGTATGCTTATGCGCGGATTCAGGGAATTAGCCGCAAGGGTAATATTAACTTTAAGGAGTTGGGAAACAATGCTGTTTTGTTGGAGCATGAAACAGAATTAGCGCTGGCAAAATATCTACTTCAACTGGATGAAGTTATTAGTAGTGTAGAGCAAGATTTGCTGCCTAATCGTTTGTGTGAGTATTTGTATGAACTGAGTAAAAAGTTTAATCAGTTTTACGATCGCAATCAGGGAGTTCAAGTGTTGGAGGCACAGGAACCGCAACGGACATCACGCTTGGTTTTATGTGATTTGACTGCTAGAACTTTGAAGTTGGGATTATCTTTGTTGGGAATTCAGGTATTGGAGAGGATGTAATTTTTTTAACGCTAAGGTGTACTGAGGTAACGCAAAGGTACGCAGAGTAAGAGTTATGCTGATTTTTCTTTGTGTACTTTGTGTCTTGGCGGTTTGTTAATCATAATTTTTGGATTTGGAGGCGATCGCAAATGCTACGGACATCATCTAAAAACATAACTTTGGCAGAGTTTCTAATTTTACCAGAAACGAAACCCGCTAGTGAATACATCGATAGTCAAATTATTCAAAAACCAATGGCACAGGGGAAGCACAGTACAATTCAAGGTGAAATGGTTAGCACTATTAACTTAACGGTGAAGCCCAAGCGAATTGCACGAGCGTATCCAGAATTGCGGTGTACTTTTGGCGGAAGATCAATAGTGCCAGATGTTTCTGTGTTTACTTGGCAAAGAATTCCTCGTGATGAAAATGGCCAAGTTGCCAACGTCTTCAAAGCAGCTCCCGATTGGACTATCGAGATTCTATCACCTGACCAAAGACAAACGAAAGTTACAAAAAATATTTTACATTGCCTCAATTATGAAACACAAATGGGTTGGCTGATTGATCCAGAAGAACAAACGGTATTTGTGTACATCCGCAATCAACAGCCAATAATGTTGGATGAATTAGAAGCTTTACTCCCTGTGCCAGATTTTGCAAGTGAGTTGAGGCTGACAGTAGGAAATTTATTTTGTTGGCTGTTGGAGTAAACCAAACCCTGATGAATTGAATAAGGAAATACACCAAGTGCAACAGGTTTTATGGGTAGGAATCGGTTGTAAACGGGGAACCTCGTGGCAGTTGATTGATTGGGCAATTGAGCAAATATGTCGAGAAAATCAACTTTTTCAAAGTGCGATCGCAGGTCTTGCTACCATTGACACTAAAGCCTCGGAAGTTGGTTTGATAGAACTTTGCAACCTACGCAATTTCCCCCTAAAAACCTTTTCTGCCCAAATCCTTCGCTCTGTCTGTGTCCCCAACCCTGCCACAATTACCGACGATAAAGTAGGTACACCTAGCGTAGCAGAAGCAGCTGCTATTCTTGCAGCCTCTCAACTTACATCATTGACTGTTTTTCCGTTTACAAAGATAGAGGAATTGCAGGTGAAGTTCTTAGTTCCTAAACAAATTTTCCAAATACAAGGGCAACCAGGAGCGGTAACTCTTGCTGTTGCCCAAGCTTTAAATATTTAGTATTACAAAATTTTTCTAATTTTTCTAGTCAACAACTCTCAAAAAATAGTTAATTATGCTAGAAACAATAGCTAGCACAATTGAACCTAACAAAGCAGGTAGAAAGCCCTGAATCTCAAAACCAGAACCAGGAGTTAGGACACTTGCCAGCCAAAGGGCTAAGGCGTTAATCACCAATGTAAATAAACCAAAGGTGAGTAAGGTAATTGGAAACGTCAAAATCTGCAAAATTGGTCTAACAAATGCATTAACCAGACCAATAACAAGGGCAGCTATCAAGGCAGTCACAAAATTCTTGATAAAGAATCCCGGAACGATATTAGCGGTCAGAAATAACGCCACCGCAGTACCGAGCCAAGTTAATAAAAAGTGTTGCATAAGTTTTTTTAAAGGAATTAGCAGTAAGTTTAATTAATTTCACTATTGCCAGTTGTGATCTGTAACACTACCAGGTGTCGTTCTGCTTGACTCTTAAAGTTGCCATCATTTTTTGTCAGTCTAAAAGCAATGTAATTTTTCAGCGATCGCATAAAGAGATACTTTTAATGAGTGTATCTTTATCGTATTGCAGGATGTACCACGAATTAAATTCATTAAAAATGAAATGAGCAGCAAAACTCCTATAGGGGTTTCTCTTTGTCGAGAAACCCCTGTACCTAAAAGAGGGTATTTAGTACTAGCAAGTTCCAAAGTGATTAAGGGAACTGCCAAAATTGCACTATAGTGGATGGCAACTTTAGTATCAGCCTAACGCTGTTAGGGCTAACGCCGCGAAAGAACCTCCCAGGTAGAGCCACCAACTACACCGTCAGCTTCTAAACCATAGCGCGTTTGTGCAGCTTTCACAGCTGCTTCGGTTGTCTGGCCAAAGTCTCCATCGGCATCGCCTTTTAAGAAACCAAGCTTTTTCAATTGTTGTTGCAATTTAACAACTTCAGAACCACGTAATCCTATACGCAAAATTGGTAATCCTTCTGAGGTGTATTGAATACCAGGGGTTCGCTTAGTAGTTGTGTTTGGCCCAGTTCGAGTAGTTTGCCCAGTCCGTGTAGTTGACTGAGTTCGAGTAGTTGATGTAGTCTGATTTGGCGTTTTTTGTGTGTTTGATGTAGTTTTTTTTGGGGTAGCAGGTCTTGGCTCAGGGCTAGTCGCAACTCGTGTTACAGCTTTTTTTGGGGTAGTAGGTCTTGGTTCGGGGCTAGTCGGAACTTGTGTTACAGCTTGTCTTGGAGGATTAGAATTTACAACGTTGGTAACATTGCTAGCTTGGGTTGGAACAGGAAAATTCGTAGCTGAGTTAAATCTTGGCTGGGATGAAGGAACGGTTGATGCTGCAACTGGTTGATTCGGGAAAAGTCGTTGCCAAGTGCTGGCATCAACAATGCCATCTGGATTCAAACCAGCAGCTTGTTTAAACCGGGTAACAGCATTGGCTGTATTCTGACTATATGTACCATCTACAGCACCAGAATAAAAACCCAAAAGTTTCAAAGCTGCTTGAAGTTCAGACACGCGTTCGCCTTGGCTACCAACTTTGAGGATAGGGCGGTTGATGCTATCTTGAGGATTTACTTGGGCAATTTTTTGTGGCGCTGCTATTGATACTACAGCCGTTGAGGCAATCAAGAAAGGCGTAGTGGAGAACAAGAGTATTTCAATGGCTAATAAAGATTTAGACCTCTTTGACCACCAACCTTTTGGCCATTTTTCCATTTTACAGCGATTTACAGTTGGATCTAGTAATTTTAAGTAACTCAAAATACTTGCTGTCAGGCTGCTTTGCATGGAATTCACTCCCAAAATATTCTCATGCTAATAGTACAGCCGCTTGGTCTAAAAAACAGCTGCTGCATTTTACGATTAGACATTTTCAGTTATGTGATCGCTCGATTAATTGCTTCTTCTTGACCAACTAAAGACAAGTAAGGCTCTTTTAAATACTTACAAGCTGAAGCGATGGCATCCTTCGCACTCACCGCCGCAATCAATTCTTGGAATTTTGTGTCAAAATCAATTCCTAAGCCCAAAATTTCATACCAACCATATATCTGAGCAATTTGCCCGTTCGTTTGTTTACCCAAGGCGTATTGCCCCAGAATCTTGTTTTTAGCAGCTTGGAGTGCGCTTTGGGATATTTCGGTGGTACATAACAAATCTACTTCTGTACGCAGTCCTTCTAGGGCAATACTGGTATTTTCTGGTGCTGTACCCATGTAAACCACAAATGAGGCTGGAAATAGCCTTGTGGAGTAAAAGGCGGATACTTCGTAAGCTAAACCGCGTTTTTCCCGCAATTCGACAAATAAGCGACTAGAAAGCCCATTTCCCAAGTAAGTACACAGCAACTTCAGGGCGGGGTAGTCAACAGAACTCACCGATGTTCCCAAATACCCAAGCATGACAATTGATTGTTGTGTCTGTACTGGCTTCAGCTTTACCTGCGGTTCCACCTTAATCTCTGGTAGATTCAGTATTGGTAATGCTTGGGCTGGCGCTTGCCAATCAGCAAAAACTTCTTCCACCAACGCTGCTGCATCTATGGCTGTGACTCTACCAGCAATACTAATTACTACATTATCTGGACGGAAATAAGTTTGGTGATACTCCACTAAATCCTTACGAGTTAAGCTGCTCATAGTGGATTCATCTCCCAGCACTGACATGGAGTATGGATGATTTTGATACATTACCTGCCGCATTTGTTCAAAGGCGACATTGAAAGGTTGCTCTTTTTGGGAACGAATATCCTGGAGTGCTAAACGCCGTTCTAGTTCCACTTGAGTTTCGGGGAAAGTAGGCGATCGCAGAATCTGCCCTGCCAATGTTAAAATTTCCCCAAAATCGGATGTTACCGTCTTGAAAGATAGCAAAAAATAATCAGTGCTAGCATCTGCACTTAAACTCGCCCCTACAGACTCGACTTTTTCTGCAATTTCCAAGCTAGAAAGACCATCGCATCCCTTTGTCATCACTGCTGATAGCAAATGTGCCAGTCCTGCTTGCTCCCGATTCTCATTACAACTACCGGCACGCACAAAGATTCGCGCTGCAATAATGTCCGCAGCAGGGTTTTCTGCCACCAGCACGACAATGCCATTGTTCAATACGGTACGATGGATAGGCGATTTTTGCAGCAAGGTTATCATTTATTGTTTGTCCTTTGTCACTTGTACTGAGCAAAGCCGAAGTATTTGTCCTTTGTCACTTGTACTGAGCAAAGCCGAAGTATTGGTCATTTGTCTTTTGCTAATGACTAATGACTAATGACTAACACGGTTTAAGTACAGTAACCGCGTAATTCTCCGGCGAGAGATACTGTTTAGCTAATTTTTGCAGTTCTTTGGCATCAAAAGACTGAATCTGCTGGGGATATGCCACAGCTAATTCAGCTTGGGCAATGGTATTGTAATATCCATAAAGCCCTGTAAGTTGATTTGGCGTTTCCGTAGAAAACGCATACTCGTTACATAGCAGCCTACGTGTACGAGCAAGTTCCTGTTCACTAATTCCTGTAGTCTGCAAATCATTCAAATGAGCGCAAATTAAGGACTCAACTTCCTCCAGATTTTCTGGTTCCAACCAGGCAGTAATTGTAAATAAACTCGATTCCCGTTGTAGAGAAAAACTACTGCAAATTCCCTGTACCAATTGCAAATCTTCTCGTAAATCACGTACTAAACGCGAAGTCCGCCCTTCTGCCAATAACACTGACAACAAATCTAAACCATAGCCAGCGCGGATTTCTTCTACTCCAGGAACTAGCCACGCCATCAATAATCGCGCTTGTTCTATACGTGGTAAATACAGTTCTTGACGGTGAATTCCTGTTATTACTGGCTTTGCCACTTCCTTAAACTGCGGACAATTAGAACGTTCGGCAAAATCAGCAAACGAATGATTTACCATTTCCCAAGCTGGTTGCTGGGCTATACCCCCTGCAATAACCACCGTCATGTTTTCCGGCTGATAGTGAGTGCGGTGAAAACAACGCATTGCTTCTGGGGATTGCTGCATCAGTTCTTGCTCAGTACCCAATATAGAACGTCCGTAAGGGTGATGCGGATAGATGCTTTGAATCAGCGCTTGAAATCCTATCCAGTCAGAATCGTCCTGACAAGAACGAATTTCCTCTAGCACCACGTCTCGTTCGCAGCTAAATTCATCTTCTGGAATTGCCGCATTGAGCAATATTTCTCCCAAGTACGGCAGAGTATCTTTTAAATAAGGGGCAGCTGTGGTGAGGGAATAATGAGCATAATCATAGCTTGTCGCCGCATTACTCACGCCTCCCCGGTTTTCAACTTTAGAATCGAACATTCCAGGGGATAGCGTCGCCGTACCTTTAAAAATCATGTGTTCTAGAAAGTGCGCCATACCAAACCAAGGTTCTGGCTCTCGGCTTGCTCCAGCACGCACCCAAACATCCGCCACAACTACAGGAGTAGTGGGAATTTCTTGATGAATAAACGTTAAACCACTGTCTAGTCGGAAGACCGAGGCTGGAAATATTGTATTAGTTAGTTGCTGTGACAATTTTCTGTAGCTTTAACCACAATTTCAGATAATTTTGTGATTTTACCTCTGAATGATACCTGATTTAGAATCAATTTATACAAATTTTGTTTTTATCAGAATTATCGCTAAATTTGGTAGACCTAACTCTTTTGTAAGTTGACAAAATAATAAGGGTTTGTGGCGATATTTCTGGGACTGACTAGAGCAAGCGATCGCAAAAGTACTTTTTTAAAACCCTATCGAGCTAAAAACTGTATCATAAAGTACTATTTTTAGCGATCGCAAAACCTTTTAGTCCACAGGTTACTAGCTTTTATGGTAGCCTGCCACGCCATTCCCAACTTCTTTATTTGATTCTCATTATTAATAAGTTTTCAGAGAATATTTGTATTCAAACAAAATCATGTTTAACTCAGCAAGGACAAATAATTAAGCGATTGTAGTCACCGTGAGCAGCTGAAAAACCAATTATTAATAAGTATAAATTTGAAATAAAAATTTAAGTCCTTTTCAATTAATATACAACATTATTTATTAAGAGAATCAGAGATAAAAATGCTCAAGAAAACTCTGGCGGTGTTCGCTGCCGCAGCGATGCTGCTCCCTGCAAGTCTTGTAAAAGCGGAACCTCATCCAGATCCAGATCCGCCGTGTTCCTTCCATCTCGCTACGCGTGACGGGAAAGATAGAACTTCCGGCTACGTCCGTGTATATGTTGATTGGGAGTACCTCACCCCAGGTGTCTCGAGTCCAGAGGTAAAACCGAGATCGGTGACTATTTATAACTACACCGGCCGCCCGATTACGCTTGTTACCTACCGATGGCAAAACTCCAGTGGAAGCTTCGTGCAGCGTGGACCTAGTGGCAACATTTCTAATTCTGATCACTCTCCCAAATGGTCTCCGACCAGGGGGTTTGCGAAGTCCGAAAGCCCGTATATTGGAGTCTCCGCAGCTGCGACAACCCGGCCCGGTCTAGGCGGTTCCATCAAGTGTCGAAATTATTAGACAATGCTGGAGAGCAACCTAGAACACCGATTCATTAATAAAGCACAAGACTGATAACCCGAATTTCACAACATACAGACACGACCGAGCAAGGGGGCCAGTTCCACAGTCAACAAAAGGGCTAGAACGTGGAATCGGCAATTGAAAATGCTTCTACATGCGTCAGCCAGCATTAATTCTTACTTAAGGTTTTACGCTTTCAATAGCGACTTTTCCTAGCCTATTAATCTTCCAGGCGCATCAGTTAAAAAAGTTTACCACTTGATTTCCTTATTGGAAAAAATGCTTTAAAGGCAAGTTCAACTTCTGTAAAAACTAGTGTGCTTGACAATACGCTTGGGTTAAGCATCTCTTTTTTCTCTCTGCGTCCTCTGCGCCTTGGCGGTTCGTTAAAAAAATTGACCCTTCGGCTTCGCTTAGGGTCAACAGTGAGCGAAGCCGAACTGTTGATGTAACAACGTTTTAACTTAGTTCAAGCGTATAGGTGTGCTTGAGACCGCTAAAAACGCAAGTCAAGAGCTTACAAATTGGCTCAACCAATCTAGAAAGCTTGGAGGGCTTACTAGAAAGTCGTATTTTTTCCAAATTCTAGTGGCATTTGTCGCAGTGATATAAGTTTTACTGATTTAAATAGTTAAAGCTCCTAAGTTCTAATTGACTTTAGGAGCTAATAATTTTAAGTTCACCGCGACGCCGTTTTACCTAAGTTTATGACCTGGGTTTATCCAGGTGGGAACCTAAATTCCTCGTTTAAAGTTTCCGGGTACATGCCCGGTCTACTGCCACGAGAACAGTTGACTCCCTTGTCATTAAAGGCATAGATCAAAAAACTTGATGGCAGTCACCAACGTCGTAGTGCAACTTCACTCATTATAGCTTTCAAAAAGATGTTGTGTGTTCAACATCAAAAGTTTCTGAAAAACTTACCTGGAATACCAGATAGATTCTATGCTGTGGGCGATGACGATCGCACTTGCCGATTCTCGATTCTGATTATCTAGCAAAACGGTAACATGTCCCAACTTCCGCCCAGGACGTGATTCTGTCTTCCCATACCAGTGAACGTGCGCCTGGGAAATTTCTGCTAGTTGTTGACGCTGGCTTTGGTAGTCGCTGTGAGAATTTTCATATCCCAGTAGGTTAACCATTACAGCGCCAGCGCACAGCAAAGCCGGATTTCCTAAAGGTAAACCACAAACAGCTCTCAGGTGCTGCTCAAACTGCGAAGTTTCACAAGCGTCAATAGAAAAATGCCCAGAATTGTGGGTACGGGGTGCAATTTCATTTACCAGGATTTTACCGTCAGCACCCAAAAATAGCTCAATTCCAAAAATGCCTACTACTTCTAGGTTATTTAATAGAGTATGTGCGATCGCTTCTATTTCTGCTACTTGATTGGGTGTAATCTCAGCAGGCGCAATTACCCGCCGACACACTTGTTGTTCTTGTTGGGTTTCTACCACTGGATAAGTTACAATTTTTCCCTCTACAGAACGAGCTGCTATTATTGCTAGTTCTCTTTCAAAAGGGATAAATTCTTCTAACAATAAAAGTGATTGATTTAAAGTTGTTGTGGTTTCATAACTTAGCTTTTGCTCTAAAGTAGCAAAATCCTGAATTATAAAAGTACCTTGACCATCGTAACCGTGACGGCGGGATTTGAGAACTGCTGGAAAACCTAGATATTCTATTTTTGATTTGAGATTTTCCACCTCATCAATGGCGAAAAATTGGGGAACAGGTAAGCCCAAGTCGCGTAAATAGCAACGCTGATGATATTTATCTAAAAGAGGAGCTAAGGCTTCTAATCTGGGACGAAAAAAAACGCCTTGGTGTGCTAAAACAGATAAAGCATTTAAGTTAACAAATTCGTTTTCAAAGGTGATGACATCGCATTTGTTAGCTAATATTTCCGTAGCAGTTGCGTCATCAACTGGGGCGAAAACAGTTTCTTTGGCAATTGACACGGCCGGGTCGTGTTCACCAGGAGTTTGTACTACTAATTCTACTCCTAGCTTCTGTGCTGCATCCGCCATCATCCAGGCAAGTTGTCCGCCACCAATTACACCAACACGTTTCATTGACATCCTAAAGAATCACGAGTTTGCACGCCTGTTTTGGAATTCACACCACTGGCTTTATTGCACAGTTCTTTGATTTGCGCTCTATCCAGAATTGCATCTGTAAAATCTGCACCGTCTATATTCACATCATTAAATATGGCGCGGAGCAAAAGAGCTTCTTTGAAAACTGCGTCGCTCAAATCTGCCTTAGTCAAGTTTACCTGATCAATCATTGCATTAGTTAAATCTGCTCCGTGGAGATTTGCATTTGTCATCACCGAAGCACTCATGACTGCTCCGCGCAAGTCAGCGTTAGAAAAGTTAGCCAGTTCCATATTGGCGTTGGAAAACTCCGCAGCTTGTAAACTTTCACCAGAAAAATCACGTCTTGACAACTCTGCATTACTAAATGAAAGCGGATGAGTCCAGTCTACAGCTAGTGCGGGATCAGCCACGCACCATATAATAATTCCTAGAAGGAACGCTAACCCTTGCTGCCATAACATATCGAGAGCCAATTTGGTGTCTAATCGCTGCATTTAATTCCACATTTGAATATTAGCAAGACGGATCATCTTAATTGAGACTCCCAGTCTTGCTACTGGACTTGGGAGAAGTATATTTCCCTAGCTTAATATTTTGTAACGCAAAAAGGGTGGATGCGTAGCCTGTGTTAGACATCGCTTCTCACCCCTAGTCAGAGAACGGCAATATTAGGAGCGATCGCCTTTGGCGTTGGCAAAGCGATCGCACTTAATATATAGCGTTTCCTAAGCAACTTAAATACACCTAAATCTTTTTTAACAAGGTTAGTAACTTTGAAAACCTACCTTACTAAATCGGGAACCACTATATTTACACATCACGCGCTTTGAAAAAATTATAGATAGCAAGGGCGATCGCTAAAAGCAACACTGCATGAATTAAATTTCCGGCTATATGAAGTGCCAGTCCTAATGCCCAAAAAGCAATCAGTACAACAACAATACCCCAAAGTATACTCAACATATATTTGATTTTAATCAAGTAAGTTTTTATTTCTTTAGATATTTTACCCTAGCTTCACTTTGATTCTATTTACCTTCAGAGAGGTCTAGAGATTTAAATCATCTTTCTTAAGAAAGAAAATTAATTAAAAATTTACGTTTTGTGCTTACTTGCAATTCTATTTCCCCTATGACTGAGCCTACGCTTGGGGAGTTGTTTACAATTCTTCATTGTTAGATTTGAATATCTGGATATAAAGAGTTTTTTAAGCAGTAATACTTATGAGCTTATTTACAATTCTTAACTTTCAATTTTTCAAGTAAAGTTTATTGTCTTTTAAATTCAACAGCCCCCATCAACTGTTAGTCTTTTAATTAATGAAAGCAAGGTTTGAGCGTAATTATATGCGTCTCAACTGCTTAACAAAGCTTAAAAGTTGGATAATTAGCGTTAATTTTATAGCGATTAGTTAGTTGTTCAGGAATCTCCAAGAGTTTACATTCACCTAGTACACAACTTCCACAAACCGAACTCCGAAAGCCGATGATGAATCATTACTCACTTCAATGGATTGAGGCATGGTGCCAAGAAAATGGTTGGACAGATTTATTTGTCGAGCGACGTAACAACTTTTGGGCTTTCCCTCCGGGTGGGGTAATGCCGGAACCAATTCCAGTTCATGTTCTCAAATTGATTAAAGCCGAAAAAGGATTGACTTTTGAAGAACGATTGTGGTCGATGTCCGCAGTAATCGGCACGATCCTAGCTGTTGTTTTTACCTTTTGGTTCCAGTCGCCGATGCCATTAGTTTTGGCTTTCGCTTTTAACGCCGTTACGGTGGCTCAATTTGAGCTTGAAGATGCCTAAATTCTTATTTTGGGCTTTGCTTTACTATTAAAAACTGCTCTTGTCTACTTTTAGCAAGAGCAGTTTTTAATTTCAGAAAACGAGATTAAATCATCACAGTTTTAATTAAAGATTATCAATTATTGATTAATGAATTCTGTTTGTTGGCAGAGCAAATATTGTAATATATTAGCATTTGACAGACACTTCAGTTACATTGGTGCGAAACTTCACCATCGCTTCACTAGCGCCAAAATGTGCTGCAATCTGAAGTAACAATATCTTTCGTTGTGTCACCCATAATAAACCACTTTTGGGAATTTGAAGGCATCTACATAGATAAGTTGCTTCATCTTCGTTGTTTTGTTTACGTTTTGGTAGTCCGGTTACCGAATCAAATAACAGGCTTATGATTGAACAACACATGAGCTATTTCATGCATCAGATTACTTTCCATGAATAAATGGAAATTAACTCTATATAATAATTTGACAAGCAGAATATATCGCTTTTGCTGTCCAAATTCAATTAATATGCCAGTTTTTAGCTTCTTTCCATTTGTAATGAACATTCGCTGAATGCTACCGTCTACAAGGTGACACAGGATTTAGAGCGGTTTTTTTTACCATGAAGGACAGACACAAAGTAGCTTATAGTTTGACATCGCTGATCAGTCTCAATTTAATATCTAGTTTAGTTGCATTTGATTTTGCGATCGCAGCGCCAACGTCAAAGGCACTCGCCACAGTACCGAGAACCCCAGATAAAAGTGTGAATTGCGAGATTTTAATTGTGGGTGGTGGACTATCCGGTGTCGCCACAGCTTACGAGGGGTTACTAGCAGGACGAACAGTTTGCCTCACGGAAATTACTGACTGGCTGGGAGGACAAATTTCTGCTCAAGGAACATCTGCGTTAGACGAACGCCCAACTCAACGAGCTTTGAAATTCTATTCTCGCGGCTACCTAGAATTGCGAAATCGGATTGGGCGCAAATACGGTAAACTTAATCCCGGTGACTGTTGGGTTAGTGAATCCTGCTTTCTTCCCCGCGATGCTCACAACATTTTGACTCAGATGCTCAAAGATGCCGAGAAGCAGGGCAAAGGGAAATTGCAATGGTTTCCCAACACGGTAATTAAGGATTTGGAAATCGCTGCTGATGGCAAAATAATTAATAGTGCGATTGCTATTCAACATCAACCAGCAAAAGGCGCACCACCTCTCAATACTTTTACTTTATCTCAAAGTATTGAAGATTCTTATAGCTATGAAGACTCATCTCGATTTACAAAAACTATTCTCCGTTTCCTTCCCAAGGCAGATAAAGGAGATGCTCCTAAGTGGTATGTCGTAGACGCCAGCGAAACTGGAGAAATTATTGCCCTTGCTGATGTCCCTTACCGATTGGGTATTGATGCCCGTTCTTACCTAGAACCTTCGGCTTCTGACACCAATAACGACCCTTATTGCCCTCAAGGATTTACCTACACCTTTGCAATGGAGGCAACTAAGGAACCCCAACCGCAGACAATGCCCCCATTTTATTTAGAATACGCCCCATATTTTAGCTATGAATTAACGCGACTGGCTAACTTTGATTTAGTTTTCACCTACCGTCGCATTTGGAGTCCAAACAAAGGGAAACCAGAAAAATTCGGTGGTGTAAGTTTTACTGCTCCTACACCAGGGGACATCTCCATGCAAAACTGGACTTGGGGTAATGATTACCGCCCTGGAACAGCCCAAGATAACCTGATTTACAGTCGCCAACAGTTAGAAAGTACTGGGCAGTTAAAACCAGGTGGTTGGATGGGGGGATTACGAACAGAAACTCTCCGGAAAGCTGAAGAAAATGCCCTCTCTTTCTATTACTGGTTGGTAGCTGGAATTACGGATTCCAAACTGGGGGATGGTGTCAAACAGCTGCAAAGCAATAACCGTTTTGTTTCAGGTTTAAATTCCCCAATGGGCACAGTGCATGGCTTATCGAAATATCCCTATATGCGCGAAGCACGGCGCATCATTGGCCGCCCCAGTTGGGGACAACCTGGTGGCTTTGGGATTTGGGAAATTGATATTTCTCGCCGAGATTACAACGATAAGTATTATTCCCAGACTCTGCCAACAGATATGTATCGGAGGCTACGAGCAGCACTTGCAGGTTTGGAATCAGTATCAGTAATTGAAGGTAAAGTCCCACCAGAAAAAGCAATGCGACGGACTCGTTCTACCATCTTCCCCGACGCTGTGGGTATTGGTCACTACGCCATAGATTTCCATCCTTGCATGGTGAATAGTCCCCCAGAAGCTCCTGGTAATACAGAACGTCCAGGTGAAAGGCGTGGTGCTGGTCAAGCCTATCCCTTCCAAATTGCTTTAAGGGCAATGATTCCTCAGAAAATTGATAATTTGCTGGTAGGAGGCAAAAGCATTGCTACTAGTCATATTGCTGCTGCTGCCTATCGAGTCCATTCCTTTGAATGGTCGTCTGGCGCAGCTGTGGGAACTGTTGCTAGTTTTGCCCTTAAAAATGCGATCGCACCCTACCAATTAGTGGATAATTTACCCAAACAAGAGCCACAACTAGAAGCACTCAAACGGCTTTTGGAACAAAATGGCAACCCTACAGCCTTCCCAGATACATCTATTTTTAATGAAAACTGGGATAATTGGCGGTAGATAGTTATTAGTTATTAGTCATTAGTCATTAGTCATTTGTCATTGGTCACTTGTACTGAGCGAACGCGAGTGCGTCTTTAAGAGTTGCCGTAAAGCCTGCGGCATAGCTACGCTTAGGACACAGGCTAAGAAGAGAAGTATTGGTCATTTGTTAAGGACAACGAACAACGGACAAATGACCAATGACAACTGACAATGGACTAAACTAGTTGTTTGTAGTGTAGTTTTGTAAAATTATCTTGCTTAATTCTTCTATGGTTATGACACTTTCAGCAGATGTTTACGCAATGGCCACAGCACCAACTAAAGCTCCTGAACGGTCTAATCAAGTTATCCGTAAAACTTATCCGAATTACAAAGTGATTGTATTAAATGATGATTTTAATACATTTCAACATGTGGCTGAATGTTTGATGAAATATATTCCAGGGATGAGTGGCGATCGCGCATGGAATCTAACTAATCAGGTACACTATGAAGGTCAAGCGATCGTCTGGGTCGGGCCGCAAGAACCTGCGGAACTCTATCATCAGCAGCTGCACCGAGCAGGTTTGACAATGGCACCTCTAGAAGCAGCTTAATTATCATGGGCAAACCTACCGCAGATTCCCTCCAAGCGGCTTCACAAAAAGCTGGCAGACTGGTTTGGAATCACTCGACTCACCTTTCTGGTCTCATCCCCATTTTAGAACGTCTTTGTCAGCAAGATGGGATCCAAACCGTGACGCCGGGAGTAATTGGGCGGGCAAAAGGTCATTGTCCAAAAATGCAACTGCGTGTGTCAGTACCGATTCGCGGTGGCTACAAAGTAATTGCACGGCAGGGGAAGACGGTACAAGAGGTCTTCATTTTAACCCCTTTAGCGCAGTCAGAATTGGAAACGGCATTAGCGATCGCTATGAAATCTTAATCATGCCCCATGCCTCATGACTATTCCTCGACACGGTGGACTGCAAATTTGTGTAGTGGCAGACTCACAATGCAAGAAAAAGTTAAGAAATATGACAGAGCCGTAGTTATTCTCAAAGTCATGAGTACAGATTCCCAGTCGGGTAAAACTATTTTTTCTATACCAAAGGCTACACAGTAAACTAGCCAGTAAGTAAAGCTCATTCTAAATAGAATCTGTTCTGTTTCTTCTATATCATTTTTTTGCTGCTTACCGTCCCAAAGTAACACCAGTCCAACAATGCAAGCTACACAAGAGACAGCAACTACAAATTCGTGACAAAATATATTTAACGAATGCATTTATGTTTATCCCCACATTTTTCAGTTGAAGATCAGTCTAAAGGAATATTCCTTGTAGAAATACAAATTCTTTACAAACCTCAATAGAATCATGCATTTTCAGTAAACAAATGCAACATAAATTGTTGTTTTGCAAATCTAAATATTTTTAATAAAAACTAAATATTTATCTTTGCAAAACTTAATTACGTTAGCGAGTTTGCGACCATCATTACGAACTACGTTAGTAGCGGGGCGCAGCCCATTACGAATTATTTAACAATTTTCTTCTGATGTTTCACAAGCAGCAATACTTACCCAACTGCTAGAACCATCTTCCCAATGTTCTTTTTTCCAAATGGGTGCATTGTGTTTAAGGGTATCAATAGCATACTGGCAAGCTTCAAACGCCTCACTCCGATGAGGACAACCTACTGCTACTAAAACGCTAATTTCTCCAACTTGTAAACGTCCAGTGCGATGATGAATCACTACCCGATTCACATCAGGCGTAGATAAGCGAATATCAGCAGCAATTTGATAAAATACCCGCAATGCCATAGGTTCGTAAGCTTGATACTCTAGAGCAATTACAGGTTTACCATCAGTTTGATTGCGAACTACGCCACTCATCATAACCACAGCACCGTTGGCTGGATCGTTAGACAAGGCATAGATTTCTTCAAGAGACAATGGTGCAAAGCTAATAGCAAAACTATCTTCGGCTCTTGGTTTAACAGCAGAGATAAGTGTAGTCGTCATAACCGCGATCGTATTATGTAGGCTTTTTCTATTCTCTCTGAATAAAACACTACTGGTGTATGTTTAGTTGCTCTTGCTATAGTGCTTTTCGTTTACGTCAGGTATAGCCGTAGGAGTACTTACTTCGCTCAAATTCAAAAAAAAGACTTTTCATTTTGACTTTTAAGAGCCAGTTGCTTCTCCCAAGGGAAACGCGACACGAACAAGTCGGCAAGAGAGCCGCCCAACCCACTGGCTCCTTTTCACTTCCGCCTTGCGGTACTAGTTGCATATATTACCGCCTACTTAATCTGAGTGGAGATAATTTTATCTGTTAACAAAAAATTATAAGGCTGTAAATCTTCTAAGTTTGACTTAAAATTAGCAAAATTCTTGTTCATCCTTCTTAAGGCATATTATTATAATTAAAGTTATTAAGCTATATGCTTGCTCAGTTATTCAAATAATCTGATAGTGATTTCATTGAGCTATCAAGTGCAGTGACAGATGAATCTCCTACGCAAAGCGTTTTAAATTGACGTTTTTTAGTAACACGAGGGCAAGTTGTCATTCAACAATAGTTAGGAACAATTTAATGAAATCTTTAGTGTGTAACAATGAAGGATCGAGGCTTGAGGCTCTGCGTCAGTACCAGATTCTCGACACTCCACCAGAAGAAGCATTCGACGAACTAGCATTCTTAGCCACACAGATTTGTAACACACCGATCGCCTTGATTAATTTAATTGACGCTAACCGTCAGTGGTTCAAAGCTAAGGTGGGTTTAGATGTACAGGAAATGCCACGAGATACTGGGTTCGGATCGATTTGTATAGAAAGTGGCGAAGTTTTAATTATTCCTGATACCTTAGCTGATGAACGATTTGCTACGAATCCTATAGTTAGTGATCCTGGACTTTGCATAAGATTTTATGCAAGCGCACCTTTGTTAGCACCAGGGGGAGAAGCGATCGGGACTCTGTGTATAGTCGATCGCATACCACGCCAAATCAGTCCCGAACAGGTAGAAGCACTGCAAACTCTTAGCCGCCTGATAGTTAGACAACTAGAAATCCGGCGGGAATTCGCTAAACTGGCAAGTATTAAACAGGAATACAAGCAGGCACAAGAAGCATTGCTGGATATTGTCACTGATGCAATTGTTGTACAAGATTTGGACAACAAAATTTTATTATGGAACAAAAATGCTGAGGAACTTTACGGCTGGAAGTCAGAAGAAGCTATAGGCAAGCAGTCAAATGAACTTTTTTGCACTGAATCTTGGCCGCAAAACTTAGAAATTTATCAGACTGTATTAAAGGATGGATCTTGGCAAGGTGAGTTACAGAAAATCAGCAAATCTGGCAAAAACCTCATCGTTGAAAGTCGCTGGACACTGATAAATGATGAACATTCTCAAGCCAAATCAATCCTTGTTGTTGATACCGACATTACCCACAAAAAACAACTAGAAAAACAATTTTTACATGCTCAACGCATGGAAAGTATAGGCACTCTTGCTAGTGGTATTGCTCACGATTTAAATAATGTGTTATCACCAATTTTGATGTCAGTGCATCTGCTCAAATCTAAAATTAGCGATCAACAGATTAATCCGATGCTGTCAATAATAGAAAGCAATGCCAAACGTGGTGCTGATTTGGTAAAGCAAGTGCTGTCATTTACTAGGGGAATTGAAGGTAATGTCCAAGGACAAGCCACTACACGCCAAAGCACGGTGCTTCAAGTTAAACACCTCCTTTTAGAAATCCAGCAAATTATCTCACAAACATTTCCCAAATCAATCGCAGTGTTCATAAAAATTCAGGATAAATTGTTACCTATTTGTGCTGATAGTACCCAATTACATCAGGTATTGATTAATTTGTGTGTCAATGCACGCGATGCCATGCCTACAGGCGGAACTTTAACAATATCTGCTGAGAATATTTGGATTGATGAAACTTATGCCAGTATGCATATAGAAGCTAGAGTTGGTATTTACATTGTTCTGACAGTTGCTGATACCGGGCTGGGAATCAACAGTGAAATATTAGATAGAATTTTTGAACCATTTTTTACAACAAAAGAGTTGGGTAAAGGTACAGGACTTGGGTTATCAACAGCAATGAGAATTATTAAAGAACACGGTGGTTTTATTACCGTATCAAGTTTTGTCGGCAAGGGAACAAAGTTTAAGGTGTACTTACCAGCAGTTAATCAAGTTCCAATGCCATTGTTAGAAGATACGGCAATACCAACTGGATCTGGAGAATGTATTTTGGTTGTAGATGATGAAACTACCATTCAAGAAATTACTAAAACATCCCTAGAAAATTATAATTACAAGGCAATGACTGCTGGTGATGGCGTCGAAGCATTAGCAATTTATGCCCAACATAAAGATAAAATTAGTGCTGCAATTATCGATATGATAATGTCCAAAATGGATGGAGCAACTACTATTCGGACATTGCAAAATATCAATCCGTTATTGCCGATTATTGTTGTTAGTGGACTTGCAACAAGCGAACAAGTACCAATGGACAAAACAGATGAACATACAGCTTTTCTACCCAAACCATACACAACACAAGAATTATTGAAAACTTTACATTCAGTTATTAGTCAATAGTATAATCTGGATGATCTAGACGATCGCAGTCATATCTACCTTTAATCTCTTGATTGAAAAAGCTGCCAATTGAATCAGAGGAATGTAAATCTTCCCAAGTATCCTCGTCTACACCTAAGTACTGATAAACACCTCCATTTTGAAACTCAACTTGCAAAGTGTGTTCGTCGTGATCGTAGCCTACAGCGATCGCCATTGATGAGCTAACTGGTAACATAGCGATTGGTTCTTCTTTAAAGGGTAGCGCAGGTGTTTGGGCAATCGCCTCGTTCAGTTCTTGCAATCCTTCATAAGCTTGTATCGGTGCTGGAATTTCCAAAAACTCTAGTTCGTCGCCTCGATCAAGCAACAACTGCAAATATCCATCAGAATGAGCGATCGCTACTAAACTGCTCAAGTCTACCTTAGATAGCTTCATTTATTTTCTGCTCTCCTGTTGGCGTAGTCGGAAGTATTAAAGTTTTATGCAACACTTAAGTGCTTTTATAGTATAAATGTACTATAAAAGCACTTCGCTGTCAAGTTTTTTTTACCAAGGGAGAATTTCAGGTGTGTAGAGACACGTTAAAAGCGGGGCGTTAGCGTAGCGAGACTGAGTACAGCCCAGTCCGATTTTGCCTCTTTACAGGGTTTATCGGTAAGTGCATTTTTAATTTGAACTGTATTAGTCTATTGGCTTGCGACCAAAGGTATAAAAAGTTGTGACATCGTTCCAAATGCCTTGTTCTGTAACTAATACTGCCAATTCTGCTTCAAATTCTGCCTTAAGTTTCTCCAGTTGCCCAGATGAGAGTTGGTTCATGGGATTTGGAAATTGTCCAGCTGCTGGATGAGAACCTCCAGACCACATCCGCTTTGCCTGTTTTAGGCTAATATAACTACCGTCTTGCTCAGACTTAATTTCAATCGCCTCAAAGCCTGCTGTTTTTAATAGATCATGGCACTTTTCAATAGTGCCTGTTGGTTTACTGAATGCGAGTGAAACGCCATACTTTTGGGCAACTTTTTGCATAGTTACCCCTCCCACAAAAGCGGTGTCTGCGAATGCATGAAAGCCAATTAGTCCACCAGGTTTGAGCAATTGATGCCAAAGGCGTAATGCGGCAGGAACGTCAGCCATCCAAATCAGGGCTGAGGAACATAGGACAACATCAAAACTGTTGGCTGGAAAGTTCAGTTTCTCAGCATCCGCAAGTACAAGCTCAATATTATTCAGCCCCAACGCCTCAATCTTGCGTTTTGCCTGCTCAAGCATCCCAGTTGAAATGTCCACTCCCACAACTCGACCTGCAAAACCTACAAGCTGTGCTGCTTCAATTGCCACTATACCTGTCCCAGTTGCAATGTCTAAAATATGCTGTCCTTGGCTAATCTGTGCATATTCAACTAGACGATGAGCAATTCGAGGATGCCAATCGCCCTGATCATAAGTTTGGCCTCTGCCACTGTATAAATCGGCAATCTGTTGCTTATATTCATTTAGATCAAGTTGTTGATTCATAATTCTCTTATAAACAGTGTTTTTTGTCTGACATAATGCTAAAACACTGATTCAAAGAGGTAAAGAACATGTCAGAACAGACTTTTATTCAAACTGACTTTGAGCGATTGCTGGACATTGAGCAGTTTCCTGGTGCTAAGTTTTTCCCCCTAGCCGAGCCTGTATCACAAGGTTCAATACATCTGCTGACAATGAAGGCAGGTACAACGATTCCTATTCATACTCATCCTTGTGATGAGTATGTTTATGTGATGAAAGGAGTAGTGGAAACTGGGGGAAAGAGTTGTTCTGCTGGAATTTTTTGGTTCACGCCAGCCCACACCCAGCAAGGGCCTCATATAGCCATCACGGATGTAGAAATACTGACGATTCGGCTTGGGCCAATGGGCGTGTTTGAGTCGCCTTAGTACAACATTTTATTAGGTTTGTAGCAAATTTAATTTGGTAATGCTAATGCGTCGCTCTGCAATGCATTAGCATCGCTCTGCAATACCAATGCATTGCTCTACAATGTTAATGCGTCGCTCTGCAATACTAATGCATTGCTCTACAATGCTAATGCGTCGCTCTGCAATGCCAATGCATTTCTCTGCAATACTAATGCACTAAGATTTTGCAAAACTGTACTTACTTGTGCAACCAAAACCCTTGTAGAGACGTAAAACTTTACGTCTCTATATCAACGATTCATGTCTGTATTTAGCAACGCATCCGATCTACCCAGAGACAACGGCAGATATCTCATGAAACTCGGATTTCTCAGTTTGCAAGTAACGATAAAGACGATTCAGGGCGTTGAGATGAGCGTAAGCTGCGGCTACCACGATGTCAGTATCAGATGCTTGTCCAGAGAATATCCGCTCTTTATGCTTCAAGCGAACTGTCACAGTTCCCAGTGCATCAATTCCTTCAGTCACAGATTGGACGGAAAATTCAATCAGTTGATTGGGAATTTGTACCAATCGATTGATTACTTGATACACTGCATCAACTGGGCCAGTGCCTACATTCGCATCTGTGAGGATTTTGCCATCGGGGGTAACAATTGTAATGGTTGCAGTTGGGCAAGTGCAGTCACCGCAGATTACCTGAACATGTTCGATTTGGAACCCACTTTCTACTTGAATCTGCGTCTCATCTCGAACGATCGCTTCTAAATCCCAATCTGATATCTCTTTTTTCTTATCAGCGACATCTTTGAATCGATTGAAGGCTTTGTTCAAGTCCGCCTCATTCAGTTCAAACCCTAATTCCTTGAGCCTGGTACGGAAAGCATTTCGTCCAGAGTGCTTGCCCAAAACAATGCGATTTTCTGGCAAACCAATCGCAGCAGCTTCCATAATTTCATAAGTCTGGCGGTGCTTAATAATCCCATCTTGGTGAATACCAGACTCATGAGCGAAAGCGTTTGCTCCTACGATCGCTTTATTGGGCTGAATCAACATTCCGGTTAATTGGGAAACCAAAGACGAGGTTTTGTAAATCTCCTGAGTCTTAATATTAGTCAAGGGTGTATCGGCATCAACCGGACGACCAAAGTAAGGATTGAAAAATGGTTTGCGAACCTGCAAGGCCATGACAATTTCTTCTAATGCTGCATTACCTGCTCGTTCTCCAATACCATTAATGGTACATTCCACCTGACGCACGCCATACTCAATTGCTGCCAAAGCGTTAGCTGTCGCCAAACCCAAATCATTTTGAGTATGAATGGAAAGAATCACTCCATCGATATTGGAAACATGTTCTCGAATTCCCTGAATTAGATTTCCGATTTCCTTGGGTGTGCAGTAACCAACGGTATCAGGAATGTTGATTGTAGTTGCACCTGCTGCGATCGCTGTTTCTAAAACTTGATAAAGAAACTCTGGCTCAGTGCGGCTAGCATCCATTGGTGAAAATTCTACATCGTCTACAAATGACTTGGCATAAGCAATCATTTCTGCTGCGATCGCTAATACTTCGCTGCGAGACTTTTTCAATTGATATTTCAGGTGAATATCAGAAGTAGAAATCATCGTGTGGATTCTAGAACGAGCCGCTCCCTTCAAGGCTTCGGCGGCGGCGTGAATATCCTGACGAATGGCTCTAGCTAAACTGCAAATGATTGGCCCACCTGCTATTCCGACTTGTTCAGCAATGGTTTTAACAGCTTGAAAATCACCCGGACTAGCAACGGCAAAACCTGCTTCAATCACATCAACACCAAGGAGAGCTAGTTGATGAGCGATCGCTAATTTCTCTTCTACATTCAGGGTTGCGCCCGGTGACTGTTCGCCATCCCGTAGCGTGGTGTCGAAGATGATAACTCGGTCTGGTTGAGATGCGATGCTCATAACTCTCTCCCGTGGTATTGAAGGGATGTTTCAAAAACTTACTTTGGATATTGTATACAATCTTTCTAATTTTGTATACAATATAAAATATGAACTTGAATGACTTGGCAGCGAATGTGCTGCAACAACAACGCAGTACCCCAGATTTAATTGCCGATGCTTTGCGAGAAGCGATTCTGCGCGGCATTTTTCAGGAAGGACAATCCTTGAGACAGGATGAAATCGCCACTGGGTTTGGCGTTAGTCGCATTCCCGTGCGCGAAGCCCTCAAGCAGCTAGAAGCAGAAGGATTGGTAACACTGCATTTAAATCGTGGTGCGATCGTATCGGTGTTGACAGCACAAGAGGCGCAAGAAATCTGTGAAATTCGTAGCGCCTTGGAAGTAAAAGCGATGCAGTTAGCAATACCCAAGTTTAAGGAAACAGATATAGAAAAAGCTGCTGTGATTCTGGAAGCGACAGATCAAGCAACTGATGCAGGTGTGTTGGCGAAACTCAACTGGGAATTTCACGCGACGCTGTACGCCACTGCTGAACGTCCCCGGTTGCTGACAATGATTAAAACTTTACACGTTAATTGCGATCGCTATGTCCGCGTACAATTAGCGCAGATGGATTACCAAGAGCGATCGCAAAAAGAACACTATCAACTCTTAGAGGCTTGTAAAAAGCAGGATACAAAAGCTGCTGTCAGATTACTGAAACGACACATAGACACCGCAGGAGAACAGCTAATTGCATACTTGCAGCAAATTGCTCAGAAACGCTGATTATTTAATGATTTAGTAGAACAGACTAAATACGAAATTTACACTATCCTGTTCAATAAACCTCTCCCTTCCTTGAACTAAAGTTCAACCATGAAAAAACTGATCCAGCGTATTAAAAAATTGCTGCAACGTATCTTCAAGAGGTTTGCATCCAATTCTCAGCAGACATCCCCTTTAATAAATTCTCGTCCCTTAGAAACTTCTATCAAGAGTGTTTCTCCCCGATGGAAATCTGGTTTAGTACTTGTGTGTTCACAATGTGCAAACGAACGCTCAAATAGTTTTCATCCAACTAGCAAAAGCTCAACAGCTTCCGAAGACTTAGAGAATTGGTTAAAATCTCGTTTAAAATTTGAGGGATTATGGGGAGAAATTCGGGTTGTTAGCACCAGTTGTTTAGGGGTTTGTCCAAAATCCGCTATTACTGTAGTTATTGTAAGTAATTCAAGTGGCGGGAATAGTCCATGCTTGATTGTAAATCCTCAAAGCGATCGCGAACTTCTCTACTCACGCATCAAACAGAATAAAGAATGATTTTAGGACTTACCCATTGATAAGAAATGCCAAATCTGGATAAGTTTAAAAACCACATCTTTCGTAAGGGCACAGCAATGCTGTGCCCCTACAGCATGGTCTATTTCCAATCGCAGAGTAATTAATACCAATTCTGTATAATGATGCGCCAAATTATACAAGGAACGAACCGCAAAGGCGCAAAGGACACAAAGGAAGAAAGAAAATTTGGCGCAGCCTCACAAAGAAATGGTATAAGAAAAGCCTGTTTACTTCCGGGAGCATCGTTAATTCACATCACGATGCATTCGTACAGTGCGAAAGTTTTAAATTTATAGTTTGGTTAAGTGGCGTAACTAATGGGACAGACCACTAGTTTTGTTGTAAAAGGGTTTTAGTTTAATTATTTGCAGTGGGAGAAAATTATTAACATTGGGATTCACAACCCTTAGATTATAAATTAAAAAGCTGATTTACCTTGTAAAGAAAACTGGTAGCTACAACCCAACTGTAACTTTTATGCCAACCGCAGATAAGGACACTTATGCAAGAATGTAGCTGCTTTATTATGGGCATCCAGGTTATCAATATGTGCTGGCGTAGGTCGAATAATGCCACTAAATAGGTCATCTAACCCGTAGGGAGTAAAAAATTGCCATTGGCCTTGTACATCTAGCCGAACTCCGACAGCAGTAGCAGTGTGCAGCCAATCTGTAATGCCATCCTCTGTACTAGTGTAGAGTCTGCTACCAAGCCGCCAACGAGCAAAACTAGCTTGATTTTTTACATCAAACTGTTCATGAGGAAATTGTTCTGTGAGAGTTGTCTTTGCTGCTAGTTCTTGAGAACGATTTCCCTCTCTATCAAAGAATGCAATATCAAAATCTTTAATACCTAATTTACACTCATTGCCAAAAATTGCAGACCAAACGGTGTTGCGGACTGCACCACCGACTAACCACCAGTTAGGTAAATTTAGTTGAGCGATCGCTCTTAATACTGTATCAATAGGTGTATCAGCTAAAATCATCTGTAGACAAGTATTACTATTCATATCAAATTCCTGGAATTATCAACTAGAAAATGAAAATATTATTATTCACATCTCATTAAGCTTACGGTCTTGATAGACCTACTATAATACTTAACAGGTAAAGGTTTATTAGGGTAACTGCTGAAGTCATAGTATAGAGAACAGGGTTTTACGGCAGGTTAAATTGTGAATTTATAACTTTTATTTATGGAAGATTTATTTGCGCGGCTAGAACGCACATTCAATCCTGAACTGCCTTCCCTAACAGACTCACAACAACAACTTCTACAAGAACTCAGCATTGATGAAAATCAACCTGGTACGATTCTGCATGACTTTCAAACCCTAATAGATTTCTTGCAACCAAATGGAGTGGAAGTTAGTAGTGTTAATAACCTTTTACCACTGAAAGTACTCTCAGAAGTTAATTTTCAGTTAAGTCAACCAATTGAAACTAAACTCAAACGCCCTGTACAGAAATCATACCCCTACATAAATGGACTATATCTGTTATTACGCAGTTCTGGGATAGCCCAAATTAGATCCCAAGGTAAGAAGCAAATTTTAGTATTAGACACAGCTACCTTGGAATCATGGTCAAATCTCAACCCAACAGAACGCTATTTCAACTTATTAGAAGCCTGGTTGATTTGGGGAAATAACGAAATTTTGGGTGAACATCAAGACTCATTCGGAAATTTATTTAGATGTATTCAACTTTGGTCTCGCGTCCCAGATAAAGGTTTAAAATTTCCTAAATATGAAGACCAACACAATATTAGTTATTACCCAGGTTTGCATAACGTTGCCCTGTTAGAGTTGTTTGGATTGTTATCTATCAAGCAGGGAAAACCGCAAGAAGGTAAAGGATGGCGTATTACCAGTTTACAGCGCTTGGCTTTTGGTGATGCTCTGTTGCAATTATTATTCCCGCTAGGTATACGAGGAGAATTACAGGATGATATAAATGTTAATTTTGGAAAATTGCAGTCACACTTACAACTATTTTTTCCAGAATGGGAGCATAACTTATTTGTTCCACAGCAAAGCTTTACTGATGGTATTTATATTTTTAAAGTGTCCATTTATCAGGCTTGGAGACGCATTGCCATACCAGCAAAAAAACCATTAGGCTGGCTAGCAGAAACAATTCTTGATGCTTTTGATTTTGACTACGACCATTTATATGAGTTTAGTTATAAAGACCGTTTTGGTCGCACAATTAAAATAGGTCATCCATACATGGAAACACCCCCATTTGCTGACCAAGTGCAGATAGGTGATTTGTCTCTAGAACCGGGTGCTAAAATGACCTATCTTTATGATTTTGGTGATAACTGGAAATTTGATGTGCAGTTAGAAGCTATTAATTCACCTGATAACAAAATCAAAAAAGCAAAGATTTTAGAAGTTCACGGGAATGCACCTCAACAGTATTGGAGTGAGGATGATGAATCGGATAAAGATGAACAATGAGGGAGATTTAGAGAGATGTGGACAATGAAAATGTCTTCATGTCCCCCTATCCCTGTGTCTTCTTCCCCCTGCTTCCTCTTATCCCATATTTATAGTTAATATGATGAAGCAACACAAATTTTAAGGAGATAAAACCTGTGAGTCTTCCATATACTGGAGGTTGTCAATGTGGACAGATTCGTTATGAAATTCATGTCGAACCGTTAACCCTCTACGTATGCCACTGTAAGGAGTGTCAGAAACAATCGTCTAGTGCCTTTGGAATGTCTCTCACCGTACCACGAGATGCTGTTGTGATTGCTCAGGGACAACCAAAAGCTTGGACTCGCAAAGCTGATAGCGGGCGTGAAATAAACAATTTGTTTTGCGGTGACTGCGGAACACGATTGTTCCATGAACGGACTTACAACCCAAATACTATCAACGTCAAACCCGGAACGTTAGATGATACAAGTTGGTTACGCCCAGTAGGTAACGTTTGGACACGCAGTGCCCAGTCATGGGTGATAATTTCAGACCAATTGCTTAACTATGATGGGCAACCAGAGGATATGCAGCCTTTATGGGAAAAATGGAAACAACAGCATCCATAAATGCACAACTCCCGATATTAAACATTGTACCCCTGACACTTAAACCAACGCCCTCAGTTGGTAGTCTAACTCATGACTATACCAAACCAGAGAATGACAAAAGTTTAGTGGTAAAGTGCTTTAATGAACATATTAAATTATTTAAAACAGTAATAGTAAACTCAAATTATAAGTTGAGTTTGTATATCATATAGATTTCCATACTTGTCTATAAATCATGTTAATCCAGCTAACACACTATTAATATTTCACATGAAAACTTACTGGACATTTCCAATCAAGTGATTTAAGTGAAATTAGGTAAGTAAGACGATTTTGGTTCATTCTCAACACTTTTAACAGTTATTTCTAGATAAAGTTGATGACAAACGACACACCACAAGAATTGAATGCAGATCAAGAGATTGGGCGCTTGATTGATCAGGTAATGTCTTCATCTCTGACTGATGAACAGTACCGCAAAAAGATGCAGCGACGCAAAGAAGTGCAGGATCAACGCATAGCACAAGCTGTACCAGAAAAAGGATTAATTATTGTAAATACTGGTAATGGTAAAGGTAAAACTACTGCGGCTTTGGGGATGGTGTTACGATCGCTAGGTCACGGGTATAAAGTAGCGATCATCCAATTTATCAAAGGTAGTTGGGAACCTTCAGAAAAACGGGTTTTTAGTAATTGGGAAGATCAGTTAGAATTTCACGCAATGGGCGAAGGCTTTACCTGGGAAACTCAAGACCGCGATCGCGATCTCGATAAAGCTAGCGCCGCTTGGCAAAAATCATTAGAATATATTCGCAACCCAGACTTTCACATGGTGTTGTTAGATGAAATCAATATCGCCCTCAAAATGTCTTACTTAGAAGTAGAGGATGTTTTGGCGGGTTTGGCGCAAAAACCACGTAACAAACACGTTATTCTTACAGGTAGAGGCGCACCTGCTGCTTTAATTGAGCGTGCTGACCTCGTAACTGAAATGACCCTAATTAAGCACCCTTTCCGCGATCAAGGCGTTAAGGCGCAACCAGGAATTGAGTATTAAATTGAAGATTACTTGCACATTTGCAACGTGCGGCGATCGCTAGCAGTGATGGAATTTAAATGATAAAAGTCTTGCAGAGCCACTGAGTAAGGATAACTACTTAACTCATCTTCACTGACTTGAGGTAGTCTATTGCTTGCAGCTACCTGATTCGACTGAGTAGAACTGGCTTCATTTGACGAACTATTAACCGTCATCGCCAACTCTCCTGATGGGTTGAGTGTACCCTGAAAACAATTAAACTCTGAGTGGGGCATAAATAATGCACCCGTTACCTTATCCTGCTGCTTTTGAAATATGATGTAACCTTGACCAAGTTGGTTTGATTTTGGGGATTGACCATAGAGGTAAATCCCATCTTTTACAGGAAAATCCGCTTTTGGTAAAACTCTAGCGTCTTTTGTCGCTCCCTGAGAATCTGGAACCAACGCTGTGGTTGTAGGTAATGTTTTTGGGCTCTTATGAGCAAAAAATCCTCTATCTCCAGAAGCCGCATTCAGTTGACTTCTCTGCTCTTGAAATCTTTTTAGCTGCGATAAAAGAGAGTTGTCGGTGGTTTTCTGAATTTGAGCCGATGATAATGAAGAATTTGTAACTGGTACTACTTGAGTCTGCTTGGCTATAAAGCCCAAACCGAGAAGTAAGCCTAAGCCTGCGAGAGAAATTCCCCATTGACGGGGAGATAAGAACTGATGAAAGTTGTTAAGCACCCTACTTCTCCTGTTAAAAAACGAACTAATTTCTTTATAACTTACTTAATTTATCACCAAGTCTTAATTGTTAAAGACTTTCTTCACAACTTATATTACTATTGTCCAAAAAATAAAACTGTCAAAAATTGAAATTTTTACTTAATTTAGCTCAACAACCTTAGATTAGCACCACTTAGAGTCTTTACTCTTCATTCAATAGATTCATGCCATTGGGTGAGGCCTTTTTATTTCTGGTCAATTTCTGCGTAGGCGTAGCCCGCCGTAGGCATCGCTCCCTTGTTGCTTTTATAGAAAAGCCCCTTAGCTGAGTACTGAGTCTTAATGATAACTTTTTTACTCTATTATGAGCAATAGTTCTACAGTCAAAGCAACTATGATACTTACGGCTAGCTCCGTACATCGAGGAAGACTGCGTTTAGACGTGAAAGTGCGTCAGATTGAAAAAGAGTTGAATGGTGTAAATATCGTGACCAAATTAAATCGCAATCTTGATAGTTTGTAGGAGTTTGGATAAAATTATGCCTCTGCCCAGTAACGATCAGTTTGGATTTCCATCTGTGGAGAAATGGGTGATAATTATAGGATTATTTATATTATCCCCATTGCGGCTTTGCGGGAAACAGCACTCAAACCAACTATTGAAAATGAAACTAATGACCAAGTTGTGGCAATGCCTGTTTTAAAGTTATTTAAAAAAGGAGAGAGTCATTTAGCAAATGCTACACAATTTACAAAAAATTTGAATATTCTTTGTGAAATATTGACTAAACGAATCTCAAATAATTTACTCGAATCATTAACAGCAGAAAAAATAGTTTTAAATAGTGGTGGTGTGTTGCGGTAATTAATTCGCGTTTCTAATGAATGTTGTCGGATTTGTCTGCGGCTAATTCGCCGGAAGCCAGAAGATAAAGTAATAATCAATGATGAAATTATAGACCAAGCAATTAATAATATTCGCAATGATTTTGCTTTGCCTTTAGGTAGTGTAGATTATCGAATATTGCAAACAACCTATCAAAATTTTAAACCAGAAGACCCAAAACAGCAAGAATTTATCGATTTCTTACATGGGCTTTATGTCCTTGAATATCGCAACCGTCAAAATTGGTATGATGTTCATCCTATTGTTGTCGAATTATTGCATGAGGAGGGGTTAATTGATAACAGCGAATAATCAGAATAAAAATATTAACCCCGATAAAAAAATCAAGATGCTTTTGATGATTTAATTGTCTCTATTGAAGCAGGAGAAGGTAAATTTAATTTACTTATTAGTGTTTGTGAGCATGCTGATTTTCGGAATCAAATAATTGACCGTTATGAAACAGAATTAAAACCTCGTTTTTGTATTTATACTGTTACATTAGACGAACAAAAACCTAATTTAAAAGCCGCTATTCAACACTCTTAGAAAAGGAAGAATGTCTACAACAGTATCAACCAGCAGTGATAACTGTCACGGGTGCAGAAAAGTTGCTTTTTCTCAGGGTGGGGGAAGAACAATCAGCACAAGAAAAGTTCTTTGGTTATTTGCAGTGGACAAGGGAAGGTTTGGGTAAATTTACCTTTGCGATTGTCCTATGGGTGACGCATCAATTGATGATTAATTTAATCAAAAAAGCGCCGGATTTTTGGAGTTGGCGTAATGGAGTATTTCGGTTTTTTTCCCATGCTAAAAATGTAATTTCTGCGAGAGAAGTTGAGGCGATACGTTTTGGGTTAATAAATACGGAGTTAGAAAACTTTAATAGTGATAATGACTATTTTTTACCCATTGAAGATTTACAAAGATTAATTCAGCAAATAGAACAGCAAAGCGAAATTAAAGACGCGAAATTAGCAAGTTTGTATACTACATTGGCAAATATTTACAAACAAAGATTAAATAGAGGTGAAGCCCAGGACTATCAACAAGAATTAGATTTAGCAATTAAGTATACTTATAAAGCGCTGGAATTGCAAAAAGAATTAAGGTTAGAGGAAAATATCGCCACTAGGCTCAACAACTTAGCTTATCTCTACGAATCCCAAGGCAGATACAGCGAAGCCGAACCCCTTTACATCCAAGCTTTGGCACTCTGGCGTCAACTGCTCGCAGATGAACATCTAGATGTCGCCACTTGCCTCAACAACCTAGCGGGACTCTACGAATCCCAAGGCAGATACGGCGAAGCCGAACCTCTTTACATCCAAGCTTTGGCACTCTGGCGTCAACTGCTCGGAAATGAACATCCATCTGTCGCCACTAGCCTTAACAACCTAGCGTTACTCTACTACTCCCAAGGCAGATACAGCGAAGCCGAACCCCTTTATATACAAGCTTTGGATATTTGTGAGCAACAGTTAGGGGTGAATCATCCTAATACTGTTACTGTTCGTGAAAATTTAGTAGATTTGCGCGATCGCCTCCCCCCAGCATAGTAAAATTTGACTTCTGAGTGCGTAGGCGTAGCTCGTCGAAAATCAGATAATCATCTACAGCAAAGCCACGTAACAAAGATAAAAGTTCATCACGTTTGCGTCCCAAATTGGGAAAATTTGTTAAATTACTGCACTTTTCATTAATTTTCTTAATCTAAAAAAATAGCCTCCTGAATTCAGGAGGCGCATCACCAAGGTGGTGGAAAGACGCGGCATTTCGCGTCTTTCATTTTAACTAGCAACGTATTCTTGGACATTGGCACGACGGCGACGCAGATGAGCCAAAGCTTGATGCTCTAGCTGGCGGACACGTTCCCGGCTGAGATTCAATCTCTCACCCACTTTCGCCAATGACATTTCATTACCATCTTCTAAACCAAAGCGCAGGGCTAAAACTTGTCGCTGTTGCGGAGTTAGTTCGGCTAACAGGTTGTTCAAGTCTTGGCGTAAGAATTCCTGGTTGGTGTAATACTCTGGTGATGGGCTATCATCTTCGAGCATTTCTTGCAACTCAGTATCCTGGTTATCGCCAACTTTAACATCCAAAGATACTGGCTGACGCGCCATGTTCAGGTACTCGCGGATCTGAGCAGGTTCTATTTCCAATTCTTTGGCAATTTCGGCTGGACTAGGCGATCGCCCCAAGGTTTGTGCCAATTCGCGCTGCACTTTTTTGATTTTATTCAGTTTTTCGGTAATATGGATCGGTAAGCGGATGGTGCGGCCTTGTTGAGCGATCGCACGAGTAATCGCTTGGCGAATCCACCAGTAAGCATAGGTTGAGAACTTATAACCCCTCATTGGGTCAAATTTCTCCACACCCCGCTCTAATCCCAGTGTTCCTTCCTGGATTAAATCCAGAAACTCCATATTCCGTTTTTGGTACTTTTTGGCAATTGCAACAACCAAGCGCAAATTCGCTTCGATCATTTTTTGCTTTGCCCGCTTTCCTTGTGCCACCGTTTGTTGAATCTCGGTTTCCGATTCTTTAACGTGGTCAGCCCACTCTGACATATTCGGTTCGCGGTGCAGTTTCTTTGCCAAATCTTCCTTGGCGTCGATGAACTTCATCATCTGTTGCACCTGCTTCCCATAGACAATCTCTTGTTCTCGGGTTAGCAGTGGTACACGACCAATTTCTCGCAGATAGGTTCGCACCATATCAGCCGTGAATTTAGTGTTGAGGTTTTCCGTTTGGGTGTTGACAGTAGGCATTGATGTGTTATCCTTTACTCCGTAAACACAATGTATTTTTTCTTACTATAATCACTGGAGAAAGGTAGTACATCTATCACGGAATATCGGGAGCTATCAAAAGTAATCAGTCAATTGATCTAGCCGTTGTTGAGACGTAAACTCCCAATGATAGGTTCCCCTACCTTCCCTAAATTTTCAATCTCTTAAATTTTCAATTTCTATATAAGCACACTGGTTGTTTTTGAGAATTCTTCTTTTAGGTAGTTACTGATCGCCAGGTAAATCCGAAGTCGGTATGAGTTCCATTTATCTTTATATTACGATAAATCAGGCAAATAGTAAAGTAATTTAAGATAAAACCTTTAATTATAATTCAAAATTGCCGATTCGCCAAAAAAATAAACTTCCTTGAAATTACTGACTATATCTATAGTGACGCTAAAAACCCCTCTTCTGTTGCCCAAAACTAGCCGGATAACCGAACTTAATTTGCGGTGAGAATGGAGGGATGTTACGAATTAGGCATGGGGCATTGGAAGACAATAACTTAAGATGACAAATAACTATCTAGTACAGGTCAGCGCAAAAATAAATCTACCATTTCATTACAGCCATAAAGCCTAAAATTAAAGCATTTTGACTTTTGACTTTTGCTTTGCGGTACTAGAATCCCAAGTCAGCTTTGGCTAGTTCAGCAGCAGCGAATACTTCTGCATCGGGTTTTTCTTCCCAGGCTGGTTCCCCAATTTCTTCGTAAAAAGTTGCGTCGTAAGGACGAGTACGTACTACTACTGGCATAGGAACAGCGTGACCCAAGATTAAAGCTTGTTGCTTAGAGTCTAACTTTGCCAATACCGATCGCAGTCCGCCACCACCAGATACACCCGTAAAAATCGCCTCAATGTCTTTTTCATCATTAAGCAAAGCGGTAATCCGAGTCCCAATCTGGGACATGACTTCATTATCAATACCCGATGGACGTTGATCAACTACCAAAAGTGTGACGAAATACTTTCGTAGTTCCCTGGCGATAGTCCCAAAGATAGTACTTTGTACTACTCCTGGATCAAGGAAACGGTGCGCCTCTTCAATGGTAATCATCAATGGCGTGGGGCGATCGTTCGGATTTTTGCTTTGCAGGAATTTATCTGCTTTCTTGACATAATGCTCGTGAATACGTCGGGTGATCATATTCGTCACCAACATATAAGAGAGCATATTAGACTGGGAACCAAATTCTATCACAACATTCTTCCCAGATTCCAGGCACTGGACAATTTTACTAATATAATTCTGAGGGCAAACCGCTCGCATATACTTCAAGCTATCCATCCGCAAGAGTTTGCGCTGCAATGCCATAATCGAGCCTTTGTGTCCACGCTTCTCCTCGCAGAACATCTCAATTTCTTCGTTAGTCATGTTCAGCAACTGAACAATCCAAGACTTCCCAAACTCGCTATACAGAATATTGGCGTTATCTAGGGCTGCGTCAGAGAGTCCTAAATCTCGGCTACATAACTTAATATCTTCAACTTCAATTTGCTCATAACTCAAATAGAGTTCTTGAGCATCACGCACACCCCGGCGCTTTGTCGATTCCGGGTCGAGGGTGTAAACTTCTACCTTGCTAGGGAAAAGTTGCTTTAAACCCTTAACTGTATTTACATTCTTCCCTTCTGCAACGGCTTCCCAGCCATACTCAGAGTGCATATCAAAAATCAAATTTACTGCCGCACTTTTACGGATAACACCAGCTAAAAGCAACCGTGTTAGAAAGGATTTACCAGTACCAGATTTACCAAAAACCCCGTTACTCCGTTCTACGAAGCGGTTTAAATCTATGCAAACGGGCACATCCATATCCAAAGGTTTGCCGATAGAAAAATTCCGCCTTTGGGGGTCATCTTCCCAACCAAATACCCGGCGAAAATCGTCAACACTTGCATCGTAAACTTGGCTAAAGTGGCTAGGAATAGTTTTAACAGGTAACAATTCCATTGTAGTACTGGTTTGTGGCACAAATGAAGCCAAACCTGTCACGGATGGGAGGAAGGGATTTGTCGATTTGCCATTTGTTGAAGAGAAAGATTCTTCAGGTTCGGGAGTGAACATCAACATCGGCGCGAGGTTAATAGTACCATAAGTACCACTTCCGGCTAAAACATCTCGTAAAAAGGTGTCTTCCCAACTAGGGGGATTTGCAATAATTCGGGCATTAGCAGCCCCCAATGCTACATCTGTCAGCATACAAAAAAAGCGCGATCGCATCCCTTGCACAACAAGAAACTTACCTACCCGCATATCTTCCACAGAAATGTCAGGATGCAATCGTACTTCTAAACCTTCAGTTAAAGAACCTTGAATGACCGAACCTAATGGCTGTGCCGAATTCATTTGATTAGTCATTTGTCATTAGTCATTAGTTATTTTCCACCATGCCCAATAATGCCCCACTACCTAGTACAGCTTGGCGTAAATCAAGCTACCATTTTAAAACTTACAAAAGCCTTGATATACAAAACTTTTGACTTTTGACTTTTGACTTTTGACTTTTGCCTTGCGGTACTAGTCAATCTGAATCGACGTTGGCGCACTTCCCGTTGGTGGAGTGGTACTGATTAATGGTTTGCGGAATTGGGCGTAAAGGCGATCGCGCCAGGTAAAGAATGGTTCATAATCTATATTTTCTGAAAAGATTGGTAATCCTTTACCTCTAATAGAAGCTGGTAAATCCAAATAGGGACCAGGAGGGAATTTCAACAATATCGATAACCCAGCTACTGCCAAGTCAGCTAAAGTCGGCTCATCTCCTGTTAAATAAGGACTATCTGCCAATAATAACGTTACCGCTTCCAAGTCTTGTTTTAAAGATGCGATCGCTGACTTTACTATATCTGGGCTGTAACCTACGCCAAAACCCAGCACTGACAGGAAATCACTAGGTACTCCTCCAACCAGACTTTTAAATATATCTGGTGTTGAAGTGGGTAATAAAGACTTGCGGAAATTTTGATCTTGACTTATAGCTGCAAATAGTGCTTTCCGACCTTTGATGCCTATAGACTCATCCGCCCATTCTTCTATTAATAAAGTTAAACCCCGTTTTTTGGGATCTTGTGGTATGATTGGGCGATCAGGATACTCTAAGTCTAAATACTTAGCTATTTCCGTAGAATCCGCAATATATCTATTACGATCCTTTAATACTGGCACTTGTTTCTGACCAGTCAGCCGGAATAGTTCTACCTGTCCAATCCCAGGCGTAACCTCTATTTTGCGGTAATCTAGTCCTTTAAAATCTAGAATTAGGCGCACTTTCTCTGAGTATTGAGATAGTTCCCATTGGTATAATTCCAGCATGTTGTATACCTTATAACTGGCCAACTTCTTAACTTTACAATTGTATCTTCAGTTAAAGTAATTTTTCTTTACATTAGTTGCTTTTTGTCTATCTAATTGAGATTGTGGTTGAACTTATGCCTGATTTTTAGTAAAATCATCGATTTAAAAAGTCTTATTTTTTAATTAAAATATTAAAATTAAAATAATTGAATTTGGCATACTTTGGCATACATAAATAACTTAACTGCTCAGTTGTAAGTCTTTAGCAGTAACTTTAATTTCTTCACTGTTTAGACTACGTTAGGGACATCCAAAAATTAAATTACTCAATTTCTGCATCTAAATACAAGTATTAGATTTCTTCTCCCTCTGCTCCCCTGACCTCCCCTGCCTCCCCTCCTCCCCTTGCTCTCCAAAACGATTGATTATTTTTTTATTTGAAATTCCTTAAGATATCTAAGTAATTAATTTCTGTGCTTTTGCTGAATAATTAATACTTAATTCAGAGACATTCCCTTATTCATTATGGGATTCAGCGCTTTTGAATCACTTATTTTTCAGTATAATATTGTATATAAATTTGCTTTTAAGTAAATAAAATATTTCTCACAGCTTATTATGACTCAAACCTTGTAGATGTAAGATTTTCACACTTTCTGAAAGTTGACGCTAGAGCAAGTGAAGCTTTTTAACTCTTTTTGGCCTCATAAAAATATACTCATTACATAAAATATGTGCTAAATATATTTCATAATTGTCAGCGTGAGCCGACGTTTGATATTTTACCTGACCAGCACAAACTGTTCTGGGAAAAACTTTACTTACCTGTTAAGTTAGATTTTGTGCATAGCAAAATGTTATAAATCTTTATGTAATGTGTGGACAAAAAGACAAACAAAATTTATGAAGACAAATTACAGCAAATTGCTGATCGCGTTGGCAGGCATGGCAGGATTTAGTAGTTTCAGCCTCGTTATTACTTTACCATCTGAAGCGAAAGAGGCACTAAATCCTAACCCCAGTATTTTCAACGAAGCCCCCTATAACAAGGGTCAACGTCTGCAAGTAAACGCTCAATACACACCTGTTGAAGCTGCTTCCGAAATAGAAAAGGGCAATACCAAACGCAAACAAGTAGCACAGACAGGTGGTGTAACAAATCCCAGACCAAGTATTTTCAATGAACCGCCATATAACCGTGGTGGTGGTAGTGTTACACCTAGTGAAGTTCCACGCCGCACCCCACGTCCTATCCCTCCTACCCCGGCGCAAACTCAACCCACTGAAATACCTACTACAACTCCACCTATAACTCCACCAGGGCCAGGGGCAAGCGACAATCAAGGTAAAAACTTGTTAGCGTTGGCAGAGTCAAACCCTTCCTTTACAACCTTAACCAAGGCTTTGAAAGCAGCAGGGTTGACCGGAGCTTTGCAAGGCACAGATAACTTAACCATTTTTGCACCTACTGATGCAGCTTTTGCTAAGTTGCCACAAGATGCTTTGCAAGAATTATTAAACCCAGCCAATAAAGAAGTATTGCTTAAGATTTTAAATTACCATGTAGTATCTGGTAAGATATTGTCCACTGATTTGAAATCTGGTGAAGTTAAAAGCCTTGAAGGTGGCACCATCAACGTTAAAGTTGATCCTGCAACTGGTGTAACTGTCAATGAAGCTAAAGTGACACAGGCAGATATCACAGCTACTAACGGTGTAATCCATGCAATTGATCAAGTTATTTTGCCTCCCGACTTGTAGTTTTTAGGTACAAGTACAATCTGTAACAGATTAGTAGTCTGTTAAGCTAGTTTTGAGGGTTTGTGGTAAGCACAAAGCGTGCTTATAAAACAAAGATTAAAGTCCTGACTAAAAACTTGTTTACCCTTCAATTCAAAGCTAACAGACCACTAGGTTGGCATTAAATATTAATAAGAAAATTCCGTTCAGATGTTAATTTTGGACGGTTTTTTTGTAACAATGGTGAAAAATCACTGAGGTATAGGTAGACTACCTTGTAGTATCATCTGACTTGCCTTAGCTTGACAGCTAGCGCAGGCACAGCCAAACATCTGCATGGCAAGCTGTTTAACTCTTTCATTAGCACGTATTGATGGGTATTGGTGATATTCTTGTGAAACGGGTGTAGCAACTGTCTGTGTGTCAGTGGGTGTTAAGGTAGGATTCGCTAAATCTTCGGGAGAAAGCTTTTTAGCAAAAGCTGGATTGACAGTTAGTAATGGTAAAGCCAAAAAGCTTGAGCCACAAAGCAAAGCCATGATAATTTTATTCATGATTTACACTAATAGTAGACTTGATCTTGAAGTTGAGCTTAGACGAAAAAACTATAAATTGCCATAAAAATTCTCAATATCATCTGTGGTAATGTCATTTCACACACCAGTTTTATTTAAGCTGGGGAAAACTACCTTGCAAGACCATCTGACTTACACGAGCTTGACAGGCAGGGCAGTCACAGCCAAACTGCTGTATAGCAAGCTCTTCCAGTGATTGAGTAGAGATGATTGATGAAAATTCGGGGGATTTTTTGGTTATAGATGTATTAACTGTCGGCGTCTTGTCTGAGTTCAGCTTGGGAGAGGTTAAATCCTGAAGAGAAAGCTCTTTGGCAAAAGCTGGATTCACAGTTAGGAACGTCAAGGCAAAAAAGGTAGAACAGCAAAGCAAAGCCATTACAATTTTATTCATGATTTCCCAAAGTGCTAAACCTTATAATTAGTTGAGTTTAAATAAATAAACTAAAAATCGCCAGAAAATTCAACTTATTTTTAGTTGCAAAATGGCGATTGATAGAGCTGCTGATTTCCATCGAAATAACAATTATTTTTTGCAATCAGCCTTTGCTCTTTATCTTGTATTTATAACAGTTCAGGGATAGTAACAAAGCTATAGCCCTGTTTCCGAAAGTTGGCAATAATTTCTGGTAAAGCTTACACAGTTTTAGAGCGATTTCCACCACCATCATGCATCAGCACAATCTCACTTGGTTTGGCTTTCCTGAACACATTATTAATTTTGGTACAGCAGGACCAGAATAGTCTACAAAGTCAAATAACCAGAGAATGATTGCATCTTTGCTATTTATAGCGCAAGCAGCCACCCCTTAATGTAGGTTAAATATTGCACATTCTCTTGACAAAGCTATTGCGAAATTATGACAGAGATGTGACCTTCCTTGAATGATGACGGCCCAGGGCAAACCTATTAAAAAATTTCTTTAATGCCGACCTCCCAAGATGAGTAGTTTTGCAAATAAATCATCCAGTGGGGCAGGCAAGATGCCCATCCCACAAGAGGTAATACCGTTTCACTTTAAAATTGATACAAATAGGCAGCAGGGGGAAAGAATTAGAGACTAATCATTTGTATCAGATATTTAATGAAATGGTATAACAGGATACTTTTTATTTATAAATCCCTTAACAGGTTATAGGCTAGACATTACATCCCGTGCAACTGCTAAAGTCTGCTCAATATCTTCTTCAGTATGAGCGAAAGACGTAAACCCAGCTTCAAATTGAGAGGGTGCTAAGTAAATACCACGCTCTAACATACCCCGATGGAAGCGTCCGAATTTGGCTGTATCAGACTTTTTGGCATCTTCGTAGTTATGAACTGGACCAGAGGTAAAGAATAAGCCAAACATGGCGCTGATTTGACCACCGCATACCTCATAACCAGTTTCTTTGGCAATTTGCACCAAACCATCTGCTAACTTTTTAGTAATCCGGTCGAGATACTCGTAGGTACCTGGCTTTTGCAGCAATTCTAAAGTCTTAATACCAGCAGTCATCGCCAAAGGATTACCAGAAAGAGTCCCAGCTTGATATACGGGGCCGGCGGGGGCAACCATTGACATAATATCTCGGCGACCGCCATAAGCTCCTACTGGCAACCCACCACCAATCACCTTACCCAAGGTTGTTAAGTCGGGAGTCACACCAAATTTTTCCTGAGCGCCACCGTAAGCAATACGGAAGCCTGTCATTACTTCGTCAAATACCAATAACGCTCCATGCTCGTGAGTAAGTTCTCGTAATCCTTCTAAAAAGCCAGTGTCAGGTGCAATAAATCCAGCATTGCCGACAACTGGCTCAAGAATTACACCAGCAATCTCGTCGCGGTTTTCTTCAAACAAGGCTTTGACGGATTCTAAGTCGTTAAAAGGCGCGGTTAAAGTGGTGCTAGTTGCCGATTTTGGAACTCCTGGTGAGTCTGGCAAGCCAAGTGTAGCAACTCCAGAACCTGCCTTCACTAGAAAGGTATCGGCGTGTCCGTGATAGCAGCCTTCAAACTTGATAATTTTATCTCGTTTTGTGAAAGCCCGCATCAGCCGCAAAACTCCCATACAGGCTTCAGTTCCCGAGTTGACAAATCTAACCATTTCGATGCTAGGAACGGCATCGATGACCATTTCTGCCAAAACATTTTCTAAGACTGAAGGAGCGCCGAAACTCGTGCCTTTTTCTAAAGCTTCATGCAAGGCTGCAATTACTTCTGGATGAGCATGACCGCAAATAGCTGGGCCCCAAGTGCCTACATAGTCTATGTATTGGTTGCCATCTACATCCCAAATATATGCGCCTTTAACACGGTCAAAAACGATGGGTTGTCCGCCCACAGATTTAAAGGCACGAACTGGAGAACTTACTCCTCCGGGCATGAGGTTTTGAGCAGCCGCAAAGACTTCTTGTGATTTTGTTGTTTTAATTGTGCTATTTACCAAGGTTCTCTCCTAAATAGTGGGTAATAAAAAGCTCTATCTTAGGATAGGGTCAAAAAGTGCTTAGAATTTCTATCCTATAAAAATAGCTAAACCAAAAAATAACAATATGTTATACAAGTCAAATAAAGACTTGCCTCTAGATATTCAAACTCGATTATCTGAAACATACCAGGATCTTTACCGAGCAGCTTTTAACTCGGCCATCCATTGGTATGGTGAGGCATCAAAAGCTCACAAAGTCGCGTTGAGTGCTGTAAAGATGCAGTCTGCTATGGAACGGAATGTTCTTGTTTAGAGCTAGATAAGATAATTGAATTCAAAAAAACATGCCAGTTGCCCTATTGAGAATGATATCGTGAATCCATGATTTATTCTCATTAGAGCAAACTAGCTGGTATGTCTTCTAACGATTCGCACTCACTGCATAACGCTATCCCTGTTGAACAAATTCGCTACGATGAACAAGGTCTAGTCCCTGCAATTATCCAAGATTATTTGGATGGTACTGTCCTAATGATGGCGTGGATGAATCAAGAGTCGTTACAAAAGACTTTAGAAACTGAAGAAACTTGGTTTTGGAGCCGTTCCCGGCAAGAGTTTTGGCATAAGGGGGCGACTTCTGGACATATTCAAAAAGTGCAGAGTATCCGTTATGACTGTGATAGTGATGCCCTACTCATCGGGGTAGAGCAATTAGGAGATGTTGCCTGTCATACTGGAGAACGTAGTTGCTTTCACCAAATAGAAGGAAAAATTGTCCCGCCACCAGGGGATACATTGTCGCAATTGTTTCAAATAATATGCGATCGCCGTGATCATCCAACTGAAAATTCTTATACCTGCAAACTATTTGCAGGTGGCGATAACAAAATTTTGAAAAAGATTGGTGAAGAAACTGCTGAGGTGGTAATGGCTTTTAAGGATGATGAAGCAGATGCGATCGCAGGTGAAGTGGCTGATTTGTTATATCATACTTTGGTCGCCTTAGCTCACCATCAAGTTGATTTAAAATCTGTATATCGTAAGTTGCAAGAACGTCGGCAATAGAGGGAAGAATAAGCGCACAGATGTGCGCCCCTACTCAGCTAAAATTCGACTCAGGTATTGTAAAATTGCTACAGCGATCGCTACACTCAAGATAAAGCATAGCCAGTAACTACTGGTAATAATTTGTGGTTGATCTAATGCCCATCCACCCAAGGGATGACCAATAAAAGAGCCAACAGCCCAGCACAAAGCGTTGATGGAAAAATAAACGCCGCGTTGATTTTCTGGGGCTAACTTAGTGACTAAAGAAGCAGCAGATGGGGTATAGGAGACAATCGCCACAGCAAATACTGCCAATGCCAATATTACCCAAACCAGATGATGAGATGGGGCATTGCCGCTTATCCAAATTAAGCCAAAACCAATTGCCCAGAAAATAGCGGAAACTGTAAGCGCAAGTGTGTGTGAGCAGCTTTTTAAAATGCTAGTAACAGGCAACTGGCAGATGATGGCGAACACCAGATGCCAAGCAAATAGAACGCTAATCGTAGTTTGAGCAAATCCTTCGGTAGTACTTTTTATAACAAAGTTTTTGAAGTAAAGTGGCAAGGTACTATGGATTTGAGAAATATAGATTGTGAAGAATATATTAACTGCTATGTAGACTAGGAAACGCCCATCTCTTAATACTGCCATCCAAGAAGCAAAAAGTTCTGTCTTTTCAGATTCCTTTATTTGCTGCTGTTCAGTTTCACTAATTCCCACATAGATAACCCCAAAAAACATCAAAAAAGAGATGGCATCAATGACAAATAGCCATCGATAACTCCCAATTATCGCGATCAAAAACCCAGCCAGCATAATTCCGATCGCTAAACCAAGATTATCAGCTAGTCGAGCGATCGCAAAAGTTTCCCGGCGATTCTCAATCTGGCTGGCGTCAGCAACAACAGCTTCAGCAGGCGGCCAATAAAAACCTATCCCTAAACCGTTAATCAAGCTCCCAATTACCAAAATAGTAAAATTACTGGTTGCAGCTAAAACAAGAGAACCAATGGCTAAAATCGCCGTGGCTAGCAACAAAGTGCGGCGGCGTCCCCAGTGTTCAGAATCAGCCAAAGAACCACCTACAATCCGCCCTACAACGCCGGAAATCGAAGCGCTACCCAAGGCCACCCCAACACTGATTGCAGATAAACCAACTTGATTTACAAAAAAGATCGGGGCGTAAAACAGGGTGCAGCCAGTACCAACTTCCGATAGAAATCTACCAATTGCAAAAATCCATATCTGGGGATGTATCGAAGGCAACCACGATGATAACTGCGATTGAGAAGCTAATTTCATAAGTTTAAATGTCATGATTTGATGACATTTTTGTAATTCTTATCATTGGCTGCTATTTTCCTCACTCATTCCACAAGGTTTCCACAGGGATTTTAACAGTTTTCCACAGGCGCTCTACGAACTAATGGGCTTCTTACTCTCTTATTGGGGATTGTTGATTAACAGTGGCAAGGAACTTAAAGGACTGAGTTATTATAAAGTTAGGTAACGAAAAATGGCTTCAAATACCTATTTTACCGTTTTGGTTTATTTTTTATACACTCTTTTTTAACATTTCGCAGCATTGACAAACCCACCCCCTCTTGGCGCACAATGATGCGGCTTGCTTTTGTAATCCGTTCAACCGTTAGCATCCAATGTGTAAAATATATTACCACCAGATGTAAGCGGAGATTGGCGGGCTGGCGAAAGAGCGTGTGAAGTAGCCCTAAGCCGCTTCAGCGCAAGCAACTTGTCCCTCTTGATTATCCTCATAGGAGGAAAATCTCATGAAAGCAACGGTTAGCATATTTACAGAAATTCCCGAAACACTCCACGAATCCTTAAAAAACTACTTAGAAACCCATCCTGATTGGGATGAAAACAGAGTATTGACGGCAGCGCTATCATTGTTTTTACTCCAAAATGGAGATAGCGATCGCCGTGCTGCTCGAGTCTATCTGGAAACTTTGTTCCACCACTCTACAGTAGAAACGCCCTGTACCGACTCACCAGCAACAGCTAATTTACTAGACACCCCATAGCTACTGGTATGAAGCCCTAATACGGGCACGGCAAACCGTGCCCCATTAATGGGATTTTGATCCAAAGCGATCGCTCATATCGGGGTAATATTACAACAAAAAAGATCAGTAGATTCTGATCCTAAAACAGGTTCCAATAGTTTCTCTTGTTGCCAAAACTAGTTGGTAATAGTGCAAAATTTAGAATTGAGACAAGACTTGAATATGTTATAACCGTTAGTACTTGTTATGTAACGGTTTTATTTTGAATACAAACAGGTTCTTAGGGATACATAGCTATTATTGGTGTGAAGTCGCTTCTCAAACGAAATTCACCCATTCAATTTTTTATCTCACACATCCCAAATTGCCATCGGTATTTTGGCTTCTTCGATAATTTCCCGATCAGGTTGAAAAGTGTATCTTCAGCAAGATATTGTCAACTTGCCGTTGTGTTTGAATTGGCACATAGCTGTATGTAAATAAGTAATAGTTGAAAGATTTGGAGAATAGATGGCAGGAACTACGTCAAATTCAGAAATGCTATATCGAGTTCTCGGCAATACAGAAGAGAAAGTTTCCGCCATCGGATTGGGTGGTTGGCATATCGCCTTGAAGCATGTTGATGAGCAATTGGCGATCCGAATTGTTAGAACAGCCATTGATCGTGGCATCACTTTTATGGATAACAGTTGGGATTACAACGGTGGAGCCAGCGAGATTCGCATGGGAAAAGCGCTGCGCGATGGTTATCGAGACAAAGTGTTATTGATGACAAAAATCGATGGTCGCTCTAAAAAAGCAGCAGCAAAACAGCTAGACGAATCACTCCAACGCCTGCAAGTTGATTGCATCGATCTCGTTCAGCACCACGAAATCCTTCGGCACGAAGACCCACATCGAGTTTTCGACGAAGAAGGGGCGAATGCTGCCTTGATTGAAGCACGGGAAGCTGGCAAACTTCGATATATTGGCTTCACTGGACATAAAGACCCCTATGTTCATCTGCACATGCTCGAAGTTGCAGCCACTAACGGGTTTAAATTTAATACAGCGCAAATGCCGCTCAATGTAATGGATGCTCACTATCGAAGCTTTGAAAAACTGGTTGTGCCAGAACTGGTTAAACAAAATATCGGTGTTCTAGGTATGAAAAGCTTGGCAAACGGTATTCTTTTACGGTCAAATACTGTAACGCCAATCGAATGTTTACACTATGCTTTGAATCTGCCTACATCGGTTGTGATTACCGGAATTGACAGCATGGAGATTCTAGAACAAGCCTTTGAAGCAGTGCGAACGTTCCAGCCAATGAATGACCAGCAGGTGCGATCGCTTTTAGCAAAAACGGCAGAAGCGGCATCACGCGGTCAGTTTGAGCCTTTCAAAACCTCATCAATTTTCGATAGCACTGCCCAAAATCCAGATTGGCTGGGAGAGGAACCACAGCGCCTCCAGCAATTAATGTCAGCTTAATGGTTTTTTAGTGTTGTGTGTGCAGGAAGTTTACAGAATAATACAATACTAATTGCATCGTCACATTATCTAATGTAATCTCTTGCAATAGCATTGTTTTGGCTGACAATGCCATTGTTGCAGGTGACAATGCCATTGTTTTGACTAACAATGCGATTGTTGTGGCTGACAGTGCCATTGCATCAACCTGCAATTAACTCACGGACAATATCGGTCAGATAGCGATCTAGCTCAAGCAGTTAGACTTAAGAAAAATCAAAACGCAAGCGTCCCAACTTGTAAATTGTTTAATTCGCTTCTTAATTATCAGCAAAAAAAATCTTTACTCAAAATTCAATCTATCAAAATAGTGAATTCATTTCATTACTAATGACGCAAGAAATTATATCTAGGGAACGATATGGCAAATAAGCTAAATGAAGTAAAAAGAGTATACTAAGTCACATGAGATTGTATTGTATGAAATTGAATTATGTTACAAAACAGCTTTCTACCGTAAAACGCTGGATGGCTACAACACTGTTTTGTATGTTAGCGATCGCTTTCGTTTGGCAAGGGGCATTTTTATCGAACACTTCAGCAATGGCTGCTCCTACTGCAACCTTGATCGCATCAGCAGACGCAGGCGATAAAGTTCAAGAAAAAACCAGTAAAGATGCTGGACGAGCCAAAAATTTCATCGATGATACGGCAGATAAAGTTAAGGAAGCTGCAAAGAGCAATGCCAGTAAAGTTGATCAAGCAACAGACAATGGTAGTTTTGTAGAGCGCAAAGCCAAGAAAGATGCAGCTACAATTCAGAGAAGAGCAGACGAAGATTCCGCTCGGACTAAAGAAGCAGTAGATAACACAAAGAATGTTGTTGAACGTACTGTTGATACTATCAAAGATGCTTTTGGTAAATAGAGTATAGATCAATACGCTTAGGTTAAGAAAAAGTGTAGGTTGGGTTAAGCAAAGCCCTGGAAATATTGGGTTACCCTGCAAAATCTTGCTACGTTCCTCAAACGCGACTTGCTACCCTACGGGAACGCTAAGAGCGAACAAGTTGGGAAACCGCAAGGGTGCAGTGGCTCCCCAACCTACACAGTTTAAGGTTTTTAGCGTAAACTGAACTGTATTGTAGTATAGATATATAACAATCCTATTGGATTTGTAAAAATCCAAAGGCTTAGATTACCGACTTCTCTAAGAAGTCGGTAATCTTGTTGTTAAAGATTATCAAAATAGAATTTAGGAACTGAGCATTTCCGGCTTTGCTCCTGTTAGCGGTAGCGGGGCGTTTAGCCCATTCTGACTTCTGAATTCTTCTTCAATTTATTAAATAAATACTGAATTTCCTTAATAAATAAAGTAGCATTAAGTACATATTTATAATGCTACATAAAATAGCGATCGCTGAGGAAATTAGCTGCTGTTACTTAATAAAATAAGAAATAATTGCTAAATATTTGCCCGAAATCATACTGAACATATAATAAGATATTTAACTTTATTTTCTACTAGCTTGAAATGGCAAAAGCGAGCGATTTAGTTAAGGAATTTCCGCAACCTTTTCTGAAAACTTATTTTTTATACGATCCGTACATTTATTTAAGTAGCATCACTTATTGACAAATAGGCTATATTTTAACTCATTGCAATCTCATTTGCACGAATTGTTAACGGTTAACAAATTTTTTACCATTATCAATTACGAAGTTATACTTTCCGATACAACTTAGTAACAATGTAAGAGTCTGAATTATGTGAACAACCCGACCGTGGGAAAATCAAAATACCGAAAACCTGAAGTTAGAGAGGAAAACCCTATAATATGCATCTGAGCGAAATCACCCATCCTAATCAGTTGCACGGTTTATCTGTTCGCCAACTACAACAGATTGCCCGTCAGATTCGAGATAAGCATCTCCAAACCGTAGCAGTTAATGGTGGACACTTGGGACCAGGGTTGGGTGTTGTAGAATTAACACTAGGACTTTACCAGACACTAGATTTAGATCGGGATAAAGTGATTTGGGATGTAGGACACCAGGCTTATCCCCACAAACTGCTTACAGGACGCTACGATCGCTTCCACACCCTCAGACAAAAAGACGGAGTTGCAGGTTATCTCAAACTCTGTGAAAACAAGTTTGATCACTTTGGGGCGGGACATGCTTCTACAAGTATTTCAGCAGCATTGGGCATGGCCGTAGCGCGAGACTTGAAAGGGGAAAAATTTAAAGCCGTTGCTGTGATTGGGGATGGGGCGCTGACTGGGGGTATGGCTTTAGAAGCCATCAACCATGCTGGACACCTGCCAAAAACTAACCTGTTGGTTGTTCTCAACGACAACGACATGTCTATATCTCGCAACGTCGGCGCGATTCCTCGCTATCTGAACAAAATGCGCCTCAGCCAGCCGGTGCAATTTATTAAAGATAATCTTGAGGAACAATTAAAACAAATTCCCTTCGTGGGTGAATCCCTGTCTCCCGAACTCGGACGAATCAAAGAAGGTATGAAACGCTTGGCTGTTCCCAAGGTAGGTGCAGTTTTTGAAGAACTCGGCTTTACCTACATTGGGCCAGTCGATGGGCATAATCTCGAAGAATTGATTGCCACCTTTCAACAAGCACATCAAATACCAGGCCCAGTTTTGGTACATGTAGCAACAGTCAAAGGCAAAGGTTATGAAATTGCCGAACTAGATCAAGTTGGCTACCACGCCCAAAGCCCCTTCAACGTAGCAACTGGCAAAGCCATTCCTTCCAGCAAACCTAAACCCCCAGCTTATGCCAAAGTCTTTTCTCACACTCTGGTGAAACTTGCCGAACAAAACCCCAAAATCATTGGGATTACTGCAGCGATGGCAACGGGGACAGGCTTAGATAAACTTCAAGCCAAACTGCCCAATCAATATATTGATGTCGGCATTGCTGAACAACACGCAATTACCCTAGCAGCAGGACTTGCAACTCAAGGAATGCGCCCCGTAGCCGCCATTTATTCTACCTTCTTGCAACGCGCTTATGACCAGATAATTCACGATGTCTGCATCCAAAACTTGCCAGTATTCTTCTGTTTGGATAGGGCAGGAATTGTCGGATCTGATGGCCCCACCCACCAAGGTATGTATGACATTGCTTATCTGCGTTGCATTCCCAATATGGTAATAATGGCACCCAAAGACGAAGCAGAATTGCAACGTATGGTATTAACTGGCGTTAACCATACCAGTGGCCCGATCGCTATGCGTTATCCTCGTGGCAATGGCTATGGTGTCCCCTTGATGGAAGAAGGTTGGGAACCTTTGGAAATCGGCAAAGGAGAAATTCTGCGTACAGGCGATGACGTGTTAATCGTTGGCTATGGCACAATGGTTTATCCAGGAATGCAAGCTGCGGAAATTCTCAGTGAACACGGCATTGAAGCAACTGTAATTAATGCGCGTTTTGTTAAACCTTTGGATACCGAGTTGATTTTACCTTTAGCTAAGAAAATCGGCCGCGTTGTCACCTTAGAAGAAGGCTGTGTCATGGGTGGCTTTGGTTCTGCGATCGCTGAAGCTTTACTAGATGCAGATATTTTCGTTCCTGTCAAGCGGTTCGGTGTTCCAGATGTGTTGGTAGATCATGCTGAACCCAATGAATCTAAAACAGAACTAGGTTTAACTAGCCATCAAATAGCAGATAGAGTGTTGCAAGCTTTTTTTAAGCAGCAAGTATCTGCTGTTGTTTAGTTAATTCTTTGTAGTAACGAATCGCCCACACTTGTTATTCAGGTGTGGGCGATTTGCTTATGAAAACGGCAAGTTTAATATTAGTAATATCATGTTCGGTTAAATTTTAGTCAAATACCGAAAATGATCAAGTATTAAATAAATACTGAAATTTATTTTTATTTTTCCATTATCTGTATACTTAACCTAGTTAATTAATAGGCTCATTATACCATCAATTAAATAGCAGGATCAATTAAATATCAGGATCAATTCAGTAGCAAGCAATCGCTTTATAGTTTTCATGGGTTAAACGAGTAAAGTTTAACCCTGCATTTTGTCGTACTTTTTTCAAATAGATTGATTGAGAGTGAAGAACAATATCATAATTAATATTAAATATTAATTATTGAATCCACAAAAATCATGTAATAGATATTGCATGATATGTCAAATTTTGTCTGCACCTTTTAAACCTAAAAAAAGCACAGTAAAACTATGGCTATTCAAGGAACAAACAAGAACGATAATTTAGTTGGCACTTCTGGAAATGATACTATTGAAGGCTCAGGCGGTGATGATACCCTTTCTGGGCTAGGTGGAAACGATCAATTATCAGGTGGTACTGGAAGTGATACCTTGTACGGTGGTGCGGGTAAAGATCAATTTGTCTTAGAGTACTTTGATAATTCTATTGGGACTCAA